>JBDKLM010000055.1:0-13689 GCA_039806005.1 Pseudomonadota bacterium | reverse complement strand
CATCGTTGTGTGCATGCTCAGAACTTGGCGCTTGCTCATTAGGGGTTAGGCTTTTTTGATCAAGCTTCGAGATAGAAACCCATTTCTTGCCTTGTGTTGAACAAATTTCAACTAAATTGATGTCCACACGCTTAAAGGCGACGGCTTTGCTGACCGTTGGAGCAAGCACGACCATGAACATCGCCAAAAGAGCGATGAAAGAAATTCGGCGAATTTGGGTCAGTTGATACATAGCCCAATATTTTACCGCGATGCCATTTTCAGTGCATAAGTCCAAATTCTCACCGCTGCCAAGCCGCATGAATGCTGGGCGCCCGCAAAAGCTCCTGACTTTTTCGGCGAAGTACGGCAACAAAGGAGTTTCGGAGTCGCCGTAAGTTGTTGTTCTTTTTGAATTTTTCGAACTCGTTCAGTCAGGAGGTCCTGAGCAGAATAGCGTCTCAATCTACATCGTGACCCTGTGTAAGGCCACTTTCTTCAATCTCTAGTCAGGAGCTGATGAACTAAAATTCAATCAGATCAAAAACTTGTCGGCTCGTTTGCGATTAATGCATACGTTTTTACCAGACAGTGCGCTGGATGCCGGAATTCGCAAGCAATTGCGGATCGCTTGATGCCCCTCTATCTCTGGTTTGGCTTTTTGCACTGTATTCATTATGAGTACGAACTGATCACTCTATTAAGGAATTACGATGACCACACCAATTATTGCTAAAAACAATCCTCTAAACCAGCAGCTGCAACTACCGAACGGTGTGGTCATCCGCAATCGCCTTGCCAAGGCGTCGATGAGCGAGGTGCTGGGCACGTACGACAATCACGCCACCTCCGAACTTGTGAAACTTTACCAGCGGTGGGCACAATCAGGCCTCGGATTACTGTTTACTGGCAATGTCATGATTGACAGACGGGCGCTAGGAGAACCCGGCAACGTAGTGATTGAGGATGAATACGACTTGCCCGTTCTTAAGCAGTGGGCAGAAGCAGCAACGAATCAGGGAGCAGCACTCTGGGTCCAACTTAACCATCCTGGTAAGCAATCACCAAAAGGGCTGAACGTTATCAACCTCTCTCCATCGGCCATCCCATTTCGTGAAGATATGGCGGCTTTCTTTGAAACTCCACGTGCTGCTACCAGCGCAGAGATCATGGAGATTATTCAACGCTATGGACGCAGTGCCGCCATTGTCAAAAAAGCGGGCTTTAGTGGCGTGCAGATTCATGGCGCGCACGGCTACCTGATTAGTCAGTTTTTATCCGCTCACCACAACCAGCGCACAGATGAATGGGGCGGAAGCCCGGAGAAGCGTCGAAAGTTCGTTTTGGCGGTGTATTCCGAAATCCGCCGACAGGTTGGCCCAGATTTTCCAGTCGGCATCAAGTTAAATTCTGCAGACTTCCAGAAAGGTGGATTTACAGAAGAAGAATCGATCGCAGTTATACAGGCACTCGCTGATGCTGGTATCGACCTGATCGAAATTTCAGGGGGCACCTATGAAGCACCCGCCATGAGCGGTGCATTCAGTAAGCCCCAAAAATCATCCACCGCCATTCGAGAAGCGTACTTCCTCGACTTTGCAGAAAAAGTGCGTGCAGCTGTAAAAGTTCCTTTGATGGTCACTGGCGGTTTTCGTACTCTAGCTGGCATGAATGAAGCTCTACAGTCCGAAGCACTTGACGTTATTGGCATAGCACGTCTGATGGCGATTGACCCGGACGCTCCAAAAGCATTGCTCAATGGCCGTGAGAGCAGCCAGCGTGTGCGACCGATTTCCACCGGAATAAAGGCGGTCGACCGTATGGGGATCATGGAAGTGCTCTGGTACACGCGCCAGTTAAAGCGAATTGCACGGGGAGGAAATCCCAGACCAAAGGAAAGTGCGCTGTGGGCGTTTCTGAGCTCGGTTATCAACAGTGGATGGGGTACCTACCGCACTAAACGTCTGCGTGCTTAATATCCTAGATCTCAGAGCAAACGGCGCTTTGCGGTGCTCGATACCGCTCATACCTCACTTATGTAGATGCTGTGAAGGTCACTGCCCTGATCGATAAGTTCTTGCAACTGTATTTGGAGTTGTCAACGGATAAACCTACATGATTGCATCATCGAAAATCCGAATCACACGTGGCTCGAGCCGATTGTTCGAATGTGGCGATTCTCAAAATCGAACGGCATCACCGAAGGCTTCCACACTAAAATGGAGATGATGTCGCGGCGTGCGTTTGGGTTCAGAAACTTTGAAAACTACCGATTGCGCGTCCTTGCCCATTGCGGTTGGGACGGTGTGATCAACCGTATCTGATGAATGCCCTTCCCCCGTTAATGGGGAAGAGCCCTTTCGTATAACTGGCGGGAGGGTGGGATTCAGATCATTGCTTAAAACGCGGTGAAATCAATGATCTCTTTGATTTGAAGAATTCGGGTATCCGCAAATATATCCGCAGAATGTGTGGATCTATATCATGCACCCGTAGGCTGAACCACCAACTTCACGCCCAGTGCTTTACAGACGCGGGAAATGGTGTCGAAACGCGGTTGCGCATCGGCCCTGAGCGCCTTATATAGCGCCTCGCGACCAATCCCAGTTTCCTCTGCAATCTGTGCCATACCTCTGGCCCTCGCTGCCACACCAAGTGCGTGAGCAAGTTCTCCTGCATCACCTTCCTCAATAACGACAGAAAGATAAGCAGCAATATCTGCATCGTCTTTTAAATATTCGGCAGGATCAAAATTAGGCAGATCGGTTATTCGAATTTTTTTGCTCATCATTTACTCCTCGATCGTCTTGGATAAGACAATTGCTTTAGCAATATCGGCACTTTGGGTTGCTTTACTACCTCCAACAAGCATTCGAATACTTGTCTAGTATTCCAAAGCTATAAATTGACCATGACCCCTCACATCCAAACTCGATGAAGTGATCAGTAGACTAGGCGAGGTGGCTGATACATGCCATAAGCGGGACCGGAACCACTCGAATTTTTTGCCTGGCATTTATCCGCATCCGCGCTCATCTGCACCACGATGTATTTTCCAGATCCACCTGTTGCGGAGAGAATATGAAGACACGCCAATCCGATGACGGTACTATGCGCGTGGGTACTGATATCCTGAACCACCGGCACCATCACATACTCACAAGATTTGTTGCCAGCTGCGCTGCAGGCATCGACATCCGAGTACAACGTCGTTTTTGTGCCAGGCTGTATCCATACCTGTCCCCCGACACTGACGGCTGCGCTGTTGCCGTTGGCGATCAGATTACGGATAGTAGGCACGTTGTTGCTGTCGATATCCAACGATGACCATTGGCCGGATTCGCACGGGCCCCCATGATAGGAAGAAGTGATACGAAAATAATAGGGCTGGCCTGCCGTTTGCGCCCACGTCGTGTTCGGCAGGGGTGCGTTGCTAGTAGCCTTCTTCGGCTGCCTCGTCGTCATATCCCAATAATTGTCGTACAAGCACTTCGTGACAGCAATCGGAAACAGGGCACCGGTTCCGCCCGCTCCCGGATAGGATACGGCTGCAACCGCAGTCGCCGATAATGGCATCGCAGTGATTCCCCATATTTTGGCTAAGAAAGTCGTCGCGCCACCACCGTTGTCGTCGGCGCTTTTATTGATTACCACGCGGATGGCCGGTAAATCGTTGACCCCGGGTGTATAAGGTAGGGGTTGCAACGCGGGCGGACGTTTTGCAATGTCCCAGTAGCCGTAATCGACGTGCACCTTACTGACTTGTGCCTGTTCCACGGAATTGGCGGAGGCAAAGCTGATACCCCTTCCCGCAGCCGCTCCCCAGTCCGGTACCGATGCATTCATGTTCGCGCAATCTGTGCGACCGTAAAGGCAAGGCGCCGCTGCTAGGGCCGTCGCATCGGCGGCATTCTGCAACTCGTTTTTGATTAAAAAACGATAACTGATATCGACTGCAAGTGCACCGAAGCCTATCAGCACTGGCAACAACAAAGCAACGAGAACCGCCACGACTCCCTTTTCTCGGGAGTGACCGCGCGGATGGCTTACCCGATGAATGGTTCGACGATGCATTGCGGCTCCTATTCGTTGTTCATGGTCGTCGTCGCGCTCAACGTGATCGGTGACGATAGTGAACTCAACAAGCTTCCGAGGCCAAGCCCTTGATAGACATACGCAACAGTCACGGTTAAGGGCGTGCCAAATGCTGCCCCGCCGGAACTGGTGATATCGACAGTCGGAGAAGTTGCTGCACCAAACGTAATCAGATTCGAAGCGCAATAGTCAGTCGCAACCTTTTTGATCTCATCACTCGAAAATTTCGGGGATCGCAGCACGATGCCCGCACGCGCCGCTTCCCGGCTCGCGTTAGTAATGATCGTCTTGTCATACAAAGCGATGCTGTATTCGACGATCCCGAAAATGATGATCAACAGTATTGGCAGCACCAGCGCAAACTCGACGGCCACACTCCCCGATTGGCTATTTTGTTGGCGCATTTCACTCCCCTCCCCGATAAATTCTCTAAAAATTCGGCTCTATCGACGCAGCCGCGAGCATGCCCTCCGCGAGCGTCCTTCTGCCTGAATGCTTTAAAGGCATGCCCATGAGATCGCACATGTAAAGATACTATAATGACAACTTTTGTTGGTTTTGATCAATATCAATTCGTGATGGATAGCCGAATTCTTGAAGCAGTGCATGAGACCGCTGCCAATCTGCATCGTTTAGGTTTCATTGATAAACGCAAGATGAAAAATTACGAGCTCTTGTGTCTTGAGCCCATCCCCTCTTATGACAGTAAAAAAATTCGCGCCTTGCGCGCACATCTGCAGCTGAGCCAGGCAGTACTCGCAGCGGTATTGAATACCAGCCTGTCGACAGTTCGCAAATGGGAAATCGGCGAGAAAAAACCGAGCGGACCTTCGCTCAAGCTGTTGAACCTGATCGACAGAAAAGGGCTGGAAGCTGTGATCTAAATTGAGTCATGGGGCGGGTAGCGCCCGGTACATCGCGATCTTGGATGCCTGCGTTTTATTTATGCCACCAAACGTTGACGAACATCAAAAGACAAAAAGCCCAGCGTTTACTGGGCTTTTCAGGGAATCCATTCTGCTTATTAGAGCTTAGTGGAGTTCTTTGGAGTACCTATTGGCGGAGAGGGTGGGATTCGAACCCACGGTAGGCTCGCACCTACGCCTGATTTCGAGTCAGGTACATTCGACCACTCTGCCACCTCTCCGGGTCGAAAACGGGTATTTCCGAAAGACCGCGATTGTATCAGAACTCGCTTGCCCGGCGAAACTCGGCCGGACGACCCCATCAGGGATTGAGCAACTTGACCCCGCCCATATAGGGCCACAGCACTTCGGGAATGGCGACACTGCCGTCGACTTGCTGGTAATTCTCCAGAATAGCGACCAGCGTGCGGCCAACCGCCAGTCCGGACCCATTCAGCGTGTGCAGTAACTCTGGCTTGCCCTGAGCGTTTCGAAAACGTGCCTGCATGCGACGGGCCTGAAAGGCTTCGCAATTGGAAACCGACGAGATTTCTCGATAAGTGTTTTGTGCAGGCAGCCAGACTTCAAGATCATAGGTTTTCGTTGACCCAAAACCCATATCGCCAGTGCACAGTGTAATGACGCGGTAGGGCAAGCCGAGTTTCTTCAAGATGTTCTCTGCATGAGAGAGCATTTCTTCCAACTGCGCGTATGAGTGATCGGGATGGGCGATCTGCACCATCTCGACTTTATCGAACTGGTGTTGCCGGATCAGACCGCGCGTGTCACGACCATGACTCCCGGCTTCGGAACGAAAACAAGGGGTGTGCGCAACCATGCGCATGGGTAGCTGCTCGGCAGGGACGATCTCGTCGCGCAGGAAGTTCGTCAATGAGACTTCAGCGGTAGGAATCAGGTAGAGCGCTTCACCCTCGCCTTCCTGGCCACCTTTTTTGACCGCAAAAAGATCTGCCTCAAATTTGGGTAGCTGGCCAGTACCGCGCAGCGTGTCACTGTTGACGATGTAGGGCGTGTAGCACTCGGTATATCCGTGCTCGGCGGTGTGGGTATCGAGCATGAACTGCGCGACCGCGCGATACATGCGTGCGATGCCGTTTTTCATGACGGTGAATCTGGCACCGGACAGTTTGGCGCCGGTATCGAAATCCAGCCCCAGTGGCGCGCCGACATCGACATGATCCTTGACGTCGAAATCAAACGTGCGCGGTGTACCTACCTTGCGCAATTCAACATTGCCTTGCTCATCGTCGCCATGAGGAACGGACTCATGCGGCAGGTTGGGGATGGCGAGCATGAAGTCGGACAGTTTGGCTTGCACAATCTCCAGCTGATCCGCCGAGGCTTTGAGTTCGTCGCCCAGACCAGCCACCTGATTCATGACGGCAGTGGTGTCTTCGCCTTTGCCTTTGAGGATGCCGATCTGCTTGGACAGGGAATTGCGCTGCGACTGCAGCTCCTCGGTACGGGTCTGTATGGCTTTGCGTTCGGCTTCGAGGGCATTGAAAGCAGCCACATCCAGCTTGAATTTGCGCTGCGCCAGGCGCTCGGCGACGTGGGTGATGTCCTTGCGGAGGAGTTGGATGTCGATCATGGGAATGTGGGGCTTGCTGGACAAAGGTGAGATTGTATCAATAGCAGGGATCAAGCTTCGTTGGCGCCCAGAACAGACCACTACGGCCTCGTTTCTCAAAGGACCAAGAAATTCACAAAAGTGTAACTCATGGTTTACATGCTGTATTCCATGGATTACACTCTCTTTATGCTCCGCGTCCTCGAAAGTGAAACTTTCCGTCATTGGCTAGCCAAGCTCAGGGACCGAGTCGCAGTTGCGAGAATAAATACTCGAATTAGACGACTATCGAACGGACATTTCGGCGACTGCAAATACTTACGACAAACCATCTATGAATTGAGAGTCGACCATGGCCCGGGCTATCGGGTGTATTTCACGACCGAGGGTAATTCAGTGGTGCTGTTGTTGGCTGGAGGCAGCAAAGGTACGCAAGACAATGATATTAAAAATTCAATTCGAATTGCAGAAGCGTGGAGATCCGAGACATGAGCGAAAAATTTACCGAGTGGGATGCCGTACACGAACTGAATAGCGAGAGAGATATCGCCCTGTACTTTGCAGCATGCCTTGATGATGATCCAGGTGATGGCAGCCTGATACGCGCCGCATTGGGAGACATTGCCCGTGCGCGAGGGATGAGCCAAATAGCACGTGATACGGGGCTTGCGCGAGAAAGCCTGTACAAAGCCTTGTCACCCGAAGGAAATCCAGAGTTTGCAACTGTAATAAAAGTAATCAAAGCGCTAGGATTCAAGCTTCATATCGATCTGGCAGGATGGTAATTGCCGTAGGATTTACTTTTTCTTTTCGGTTGAATTCACTTCTGCATCCAGCCTTCTGAGATAAGCCAGCTTCTCCGCAATCTTCCCTTCCAGCCCACGCGGTGTGGGCTGATACCAGCCCGGCTCCCCCAGGCCCTCGGGCAAATAAGTTTCACCGGCCGCATAGGCATCAGGCTCATCGTGGGCATAGCGGTAAAGCTTGCCGTAGCCGAGTTGCTTCATCAGTTTGGTAGGAGCATTGCGCAGATGCTCAGGTACTGGTCGCGAGCTGTCTTTAGCGACAAACGCTTTGACGGCATTGTAGGCGTTGTAGACCGCGTTGGATTTGGCAGCACAAGCAAGATAAACGGTGGCTTCGGCCAGTGCCAGTTCGCCTTCGGGTGAGCCTAGGCGCTCATAGGTTTCGGCAGCATCGAGCGTCAGACGCAATGCGCGCGGATCTGCCAGACCAATGTCTTCTGCGGCCATGCGTATGAGACGACGCGACAGATAGCGCGCATCGGCCCCACCATCGAGCATGCGGACAAGCCAATACAGCGCCGCATCAGGATTGGAGCCGCGCACGGATTTATGCAGTGCCGAGATCTGATCGTAAAAAGCATCACCACCTTTATCAAAGCGCCGAAGGCTATCGCCCAGGCTTTCCTTGAGCAACTCCGTGTTGATTTGGTTTTGCTTTTTTTGTGTCGCAGCGCGCAGAACGATTTCGGTATTGTTGAGCAGTTTGCGGCCGTCCCCATCGGCACTGGCGACGAGCATGAGGGCGGCATCTTCATCGATGCCGACACTTTCTTGCAGTGCGAGAGCGCGCATGAGCATCTGCAATAAATCATCCTGACTCAAAGACTGCAGCACATACACCGCCGCCCGCGATAGCAAAGCGCTGTTGACTTCGAATGAGGGGTTTTCGGTCGTGGCACCAATGAAGGTGAACAAGCCACTTTCCACATGCGGCAGGAATGCATCCTGCTGGCTTTTATTGAAGCGGTGAACTTCATCGACAAACAAAATCGTTCGGAGCGCCGAGGTGGCCTGAAGGAGTTGCGCGCGCTCGACGGCTTCGCGAATGTCTTTGACACCTGACAAAACCGCCGACAAGGCCATGAATTCTGCCTGGAATCCCTGCGCCATCAAACGGGCCAGTGTGGTCTTGCCGACTCCGGGCGGTCCCCAGAGAATCATGGAATGCGGCTGACCCGATTCAAAAGCCACGCGCAAGGGTTTGCCTGCGCCCAGCAAATGCTGCTGGCCTATGACCTCGTCAATTGATGTTGGACGCAGGCGCTCGGCCAGTGGAACGGCACTCATCGCTTATTGCTGAAGTACGTCGGCGCCCTTGGGCATCACAAAACGAAACTGGTTGGATGAGAACGAGGGATTTTTTTCGAAGCGAGTAAATGACAGCAGCGATATCTGACCAAAGCTGTCACGCAGTTCCATTGCTACTGGCACGCCATCTTTGAGACCGATACCAATTTTTTCGAAATTGGTGTCTTTGGTTTTCGGTACCGCTTGCAGCCACTCGATACCATCCCGCATACCGCCTTCGGAAAGATTGAAATTTTTTTCAAGATCATTGCTGCCAAAGAGTATGGCGGCGGGCGACGATCCGATGGCATTACCCAGTTTTCTGACAGTGACTTGATTCAAGTCTTTGTCGTAGATGTAGAGTTTGTCGCCATCTGCCTGCAGGATTTGCTCGTAGGGCTTTTGATAAACCCAGATGAACTTGCCCGGTCGTGCGAACTGGAAGCTGCCTGTGGAGGCGCTGGAGGTCTGGAGTTTGCCGCCCTCTTCTTTCACCAATCGTTGCGTGAATTCACCACGGGCGCTCTTGGTTGCCGCAACAAAGGCCTTGAACTGATCCAGTGCCGCAGCGTGAACCACCCACGGAGCGCAGAGCACACCTGTCAGAAATATCAGTGATCGCAAGCTATTACTCCGCATTGGTGTTGGGAACAAGAATGTCACGATTGCCATTGGAATGCATGGTAGAGACCACGCCACTTTGCTCCATTTGCTCAAGCAAACGTGCCGCACGGTTGTAACCGATACGGAGATGACGCTGTACCAATGAGATGGATGCGCGACGATTTTTAAGCACGACTGCAACGGCCTGATCATAAAGCGGATCGGCTTCGCCGCTTGGCCCGCCAATGCCACCCAGATCGCCACCACCATCTTCGGCAACACCACCGTCGAGTATGCCTTCGATGTAGTTGGGTTCGCCTTGCGATTTGAGGTGATTGACGACACGATGCACTTCGTCATCCGATACAAACGCGCCATGCACACGCACAGGCAAGCCGGTTCCGGGTGGCAGGTAGAGCATGTCACCCATACCAAGCAAGGTTTCGGCACCCATCTGATCAAGAATGGTTCGCGAATCAATCTTGCTCGATACCTGGAAGGCGATTCGCGTCGGAATATTGGCCTTGATCAGACCGGTGATCACATCGACCGAAGGACGCTGGGTAGCGAGTATCAGGTGTATGCCTGCAGCGCGTGCTTTTTGTGCGATACGAGCAATCAGCTCTTCTACCTTCTTGCCAACCACCATCATCAGATCGGCCAGTTCATCAATGACGATGACGATGGTCGGCAGCTTCTCCAGCGGCTCGGGTGCATCGGGTGTCAGGCTGAACGGGTTGGGGATTTTTTCTTCTTTCTTTTCAGCGTCTGCAATTTTCTGGTTGTAGGTAGACAGATTGCGCACACCAAGCTTGGACATCAGCTTGTAGCGACGTTCCATTTCATTCACGGCCCAGTTCAACGCGTGGCCCGCCTGCCGCATGTCGGTGACGACCGGTGCGAGCAGGTGCGGTATGCCTTCGTAGATCGAGAGTTCGAGCATCTTGGGATCAATCAGGATCAAACGTACCTGATTCGGATCCGCCTTGTAGAGCAGCGAAAGAATGGTGGCATTAATGCCGACTGACTTGCCTGAACCGGTGGTACCTGCGACCAGCAAGTGGGGCATCTTGGCCAGATCTGCCACCACGGGATTACCGGCAATATCCTTACCCAGACCGACCGTGAGCAGGGAGGCATTGTCGTTGTATACCTTGGAGCCAACGATCTCGGACAAGCGCACGATCTGACGCTTGGGATTGGGCAGCTCAAGCCCCATGTAGTTCTTGCCCGGGATTGTCTCGACGACGCGAATCGAGGTCAGCGACAGCGCACGCGCGAGATCGCGGGCGAGATTGACGATCTGACTGCCTTTGACGCCCGTAGCAGGCTCGATCTCGTAACGGGTTACGACCGGGCCCGGATAGGCAGCCACCACTTTGACTTCAACACCGAAGTCCGAGAGTTTTTTCTCGATCAGGCGGCTGATGAATTCCAGCGTCTCGACGGATACGGTTTCCTGTTCGGCAGGCGCATCGTCCAGTAAAGAGAGCGGTGGCAGGTTCGTGTCTGGCAGATCGAGGAACAAGGAGACTTGCTTTTCTTTTTCCACGCGCTCCGACTTGGGTACGGAGACGACTTGCGGCACGATTTGTATGGGCGCGTGCGATTCAACGATGCGCGCACGTTCCTGAACCACGATTTCCTCGCGCTTGACGGCGGCTTCGAGACCGGCCTTGCGATCTTCGGCAGCGGCGTAGCGTGCAGCAATCCATTGTGCAAAACTCTCGATGCCACCGCCGAGCTTTTCAGCGACAGCCATCCAGGAAACATGAAAGCAGAGACTGAAACCCAGCCCGAAAATCAGTAACAACAGCAGCGTGCCACCATCAAAACCGAAAGTGCTCTGCGCGCTGCCACCGATGATTTCTCCCAATACGCCTCCGTGCTTGCCGGGCAGCTTGAACTTCCAGGAATACATCCGTATATGTTCCAGCGCAGAGCTGCCGAGCAAGAGCATGACAAAACCAGCGCTGCGTATGCCGGCTTCGTAACGATGTGGCTTCTCGGGTTCTTTTTTCAGCAGGAAGCGTTGTGCCAGATGGCGATAGCTGACCCATACGGCAGCGAGCAAGGCGATGCTCCACCACCAGGCAGAAAATCCGAAAACGAAAAGCATCAGGTCAGCCAGCATCGCACCCGCAGAGCCACCCCAGTTGTCAGGACGCAGATTGGCCGCACTTCGATGACAGCTGCCATCACCCGGCGCCACGGACCAACCCGGATCACAGGGTGAGTAAGTAAACAGCGCGAGTGTGAGATATGCACAGATGACGGCAAAGACCAGCCAGCGAGCCTCCGAGAGCAGACGAATGAGGCGGTTCGGCAAAGGGTCTGGCGGTGGCGCCGGTGGTGTACGGGTGTAGGTTGTGGTGGTTCGGGTCATGACTGATCGGGATTTCGGCGGCGCGAGTGAGTCTTTGTCAGTTCATCTATAATTTACGCCTTATTTCGGCGGCACTATCGCATGAATCAGTGCAGGATGATACTCCCTCCCGGATACCTGTTCTCCTCAAGCTCGACGCCCCCGCCTGACCCGTCATTATTGTTCATTTCAGAAGATCCTTATGTCCAGCACCAAACATGCACGTGTTCTTATCATTGGCTCCGGCCCCGCCGGCTATAGCGCAGCTGTCTATGCAGCCCGCGCCAACCTGAATCCGGTGCTGATCACCGGTGTTGAACAGGGTGGTCAGCTGATGACCACCACCGATGTCGAGAACTGGCCTGGCGATCCCATGGGCGTTCAGGGCCCGGAACTGATGCAGCGTTTGCTGCAGCATGCAGAACGATTCAACACCGAAATCATTTTTGACCATATCCACACCACTCACCTTAAAGAAAAACCGATTCGACTCGAAGGCGATTCGGGTAGCTATACCTGTGACGCGCTGATCATTGCCACCGGCGCCTCGGCGCAATACCTGGGCCTGCCCTCGGAAGAAAAATTCATGGGCAAAGGCGTGTCAGCCTGCGCCACCTGCGATGGCTTTTTCTACCGCAATCAGGAAGTCGCTGTGGTGGGTGGCGGCAATACGGCAGTCGAAGAAGCACTCTATCTGTCGAACATCGCCAGCAAGGTGACCGTGATTCATCGCCGCGATAAATTCCGCGCTGAACCCATTTTGATTGATCGTTTGATGGCGAAAGTCGCGGAAGGCAAAGTGGTCATTCACTGGAACCATACGCTGGACTCAGTCACCGGCGATGACAGCGGCGTGACAGGCATCGTCATCAAATCGACAGCCGATGGCAGCACGAAGCCACTGACGCTGCACGGCTTGTTCATCGCGATCGGACACAAACCGAATACCGGTATCTTTGACGGACAACTCGAGATGCGCAATGGTTACATCATCACGCGCAGTGGTCTTGAGGGCATGGCAACGATGACGAGTATCGAAGGCGTGTTCGCCGCAGGTGATGTGCAAGACCACATCTACCGTCAGGCAATTACCAGTGCCGGTACTGGCTGTATGGCTGCGCTGGACGCGCAACGCTATCTGGAAAGTCTCGAGTAACAGGCCTGCAGAAACACGCAAGGCACAGGCCCGAGGCCGGCAATTCCATGCAATATCCCCCTGACAGGGTCTGTGCTTATGAAAGATTTCAACGAACTCAAGTCGCTGCAGAAGCAACTGAGCGAACAGGCTGCCGCAAAAGCACGAGCAGAACAAGAGCAGCGCGAGCGCGAGGCGCAACTTGCTCGCGAAGCCAATCTGTTTCGCAATACCGTCGGTGAGGTCAAGCCACTCAAGGCTCCACCCCGCGTGGAGCCACCACGACAGGACCCACTACCCATACCGCATCAGCGCATTGCTGACGATGAAGCCGTCATGCAGGAATCGCTATCCGATGAATTCAGCATCGATACATTGCTCGAAACCGATGAAGCACTCAGTTATGCGCGCAGCGGTATCGGCCCGGATGTGCTGCGCAAGCTGCGCGGCGGCGAATGGGTGACGCAAGGCCAGCTGGATTTGCATGGTTTGCGTACCGACGATGCACGTGAAGCGGTGGGACAGTTCCTGCGCGAGTCAGTAAGACGCGGCTTTCGCTGCGTGCGCATCATTCACGGCAAAGGACTGGGGTCGGTGAACAAGACACCGGTGCTGAAAAACAAAGTCAGGAACTGGCTGGTACAGAAAAACGAGGTGATTGCTTTCTGTCAGGCGCGCGCTGCAGATGGCGGCAGCGGCGCGCTGATGGTCTTGCTGAAGGGGTGATCAGACTGCCTCGGCCCCAGTCTCACCCGTGCGGATACGAATGACTTGCTCCACTGGACGCACGAAAATCTTGCCGTCACCAATTTTTCCAGTGCGTGCGGCTTTGATGATCGCTTCGACTGCGTGATCGACCACTGCCTCACTCACGACCGCTTCGACTTTTACCTTGGGCAGGAAGTCCACCACATATTCGGCAC
>JBDKLM010000054.1:0-10883 GCA_039806005.1 Pseudomonadota bacterium | reverse complement strand
ATCAGGTTTGTACCAGTTTGCGATGCCGCTGAATACTCATCAGCGTACCCACACCCAGACTGAGCGTGACAAAAGCCGTGCCGCCATAACTCACAAAGGGCAGCGGCACACCAACGACCGGCAAGATTCCGCTCACCATCCCCATATTCACAAAGACATAGGTAAATATTGACAAGGTCAGAGAGCCCGCCAGAAGACGTGTAAAAAGTGTCGGTGCATTTGCCGCGATGATCAGTCCGCGACCAATCAGCAGCAGATACAGCACCAGCAAGACCCCATTGCCCAGCAATCCGAATTCTTCGGAGAACACGGCGAAAATGAAGTCGGTGGTGCGTTCAGGAATGAATTCCAGATGCGACTGTGTGCCATTGAGCCATCCCTTGCCAATCAGGCCGCCTGAGCCAATCGCAATGGTGGATTGAATGATGTGAAAACCTTTGCCCAAGGGATCCGACGTGGGATCCAGCAGCGTCATGATTCGGTTGCGCTGATAATCATGCATGAGTGTCCAAACCAGCGGCAAACTGGAAAGGCCAGAGATGATCAGACCTATGATCAGACGCCAGGACAAACCCGCGAGGAAGATGACAAAAAATCCCGCCGAAGTCACCAGCATGGAGGTACCCAGATCGGGCTGACGCAAAATCAAACCGACAGGAACAGCGAGCAGGATGGCGGCAAAAAGAAAATCTCGCCAGCGAATCATGCCTTCGCGTTTCTGAAAATACCAGGCCAGCATCAAAGGCAAGGCCAGCTTCATGATTTCCGAGGGCTGAATGATGACGCCGATGTTGACCCAGCGACGTGCGCCATTTTTGATCAGGCCAAACAGCGCGACCGCAACCAGCAGGGCAACGCCCACCAGATAGATCGGTACTGCAAACCGCATGAGGGTCTGGGGCGGGATCATCGCAGCGACCCACATCACGGCAATACCCACGGCGATGTTGCGCAAGTGGCCCTCGAAGCGCCCCGGGAAATCCATGCCCGCCGAAAACACGGCCAGACATCCAAGGAAAAGAATGAGGCCGAGGATGATGGTCAGCGAACGATCGAAAATGAAAAAGCGACGCCGAACCTGATTGAGCACCTGAAAGCGACTGTTATCCACGAATGAGATCAATTGGCTCTCCCCGGTGAGGTCGTGGCTGCGGGCGCACTGGGCGGCGTTTGCGTGGCCGCTGGCTTGGGCGCCTGAGTCACTTCAGCCGCTGTCGCCTCTTTGGTTTTGGGTTTGGGCGGCGGCTCATCTGGTCGCTTGCCTAGCAGGTAGTAATCCATCGCCATGCGCGCAATCGGCGCAGCAGCGGCCGCACCAAAGCCTGCATTTTCCACAATGACGGCCAAGGCAATCTTGGGCTTGTCGGCGGGCGCAAATGCAATGTAAAGCGAGTGGTCGCGCAGTCTCTCGGCAATTTTGCTGGCGTCGTATTTCACATTCTTGCTCATCGCTGCGGCTTGTGCGGTACCCGTTTTACCGCCCGAGCTGTAGGGGGCGTTGGCAAAAGAACGCGCAGATGTTCCTTCTTTGGTCACGCCAATCATCGCCTGCTTGATGATCTCGATGTTTTCCGGCTTGAGAGGAATACGATAACTTTCCTTGGGCACCGTCAGTTTTCTGGACTTTGTGGTGCCGTTCTCGATCATTTTGACCAGGTGAGGCTTCATCACGACGCCGTTGTTGCTTAAATTGGCAACCGCATGCGCCAGCTGCAGTGGCGTGAATGAGTTGTAGCCCTGACCAATACCAACCGAAATCGTTTCGCCCGCGTACCACTTTTGCATCTCGGGTCGCTTGTACGCAGTACGTTTCCATTCCTGCGATGGCAAAACGCCACGACGCTCGTTTTCCAAATCAATGCCGGTCAGCTGGCCAAAACCGAAAGGTTTCATGAAATCGTGAATGGCATCGATGCCCAGATCATTGGCGAGCACGTAGTAATACGTATTGCAGGACTGAACAATCGACTTGTACATGTCGACGCGACCATGCCCGCCTTCCTTGTCATCGCGGAAGCGATTGTTACCAAACATGAAGTAGCCCGGATCAAAAATTGCGAACTCGGGCGTTCGCTTGCCCAATTCGAGCGAGGCCAGCGCCATGTAAGGCTTGAAGGTAGACCCAGGAGGGTAGCCGCCAATCAGCGCACGATTGAGCAAGGGCTTGTCGAGCGAGGTGTTGAGCTCTTCCCAACTTTTCGCATCGATACCTTCGACGAACAGATTGGGGTCATACGTTGGCATGGATACGTAAGCGAGAATATCGCCGCTCTCGGGTTCAATCGCTACCAACGCACCACGACGATCGCCAAAGGCCTTTTCCACAATTTTCTGCAACTCGATATCGACTGACAGAATCAGGTTGTTGCCAGGCGTGGGCGCAGTGCGCGACAGCGTGCGGTTTGCGCGGCCGCCAGCAGACACCTCGATCTCGTCATAGCCGGTAGTGCCGTGCAGATGTTTCTCGTAGCTTTTTTCTATACCCTCTTTACCAATGTATTCGGTGCCGCGGTAGTTGGCAGAGTCTTCACTGCTCTCAAGACGTTCAGCTTCTTTCTTGTTGACGCGACCGATATACCCAATCATGTGTGACGCGGTCTGACCCAAAGGATACTGACGGAACAAACGCGCCTGAATGTCAACGCCGGGGAAACGGTAACGTTGGGCAGCAAACCGCGCCACTTCTTCATCGGTGAGGCGGGTGCGAATAGGAAGACTCTCGAAAGTCTTGGATTCTTCCATCAGGCGACGAAAGCGCTTGCGATCCTTGGACTGAATATCTACCAGTTGTGCAAGCTCATCAATCACAGTGTCGAGATTACGATCGATTTTGGCTGGTGTGATTTCCAGCGTGTAGGCAGAGTAGTTACGAGCCAGAACAACGCCATTACGATCAACAATCAGGCCGCGATTGGGCACTGCGGGAACCACTGAAATACGATTGCTCTCCGCACGCTCTGCATATTCGCTGTGACGCACGGCCTGCAGCCACAAAAAGCGCAGCATCAGCAGGCCAAAGCAGACAAAGACCACCAGACCCGCCACCGACAGACGCAATCTGAATAGCTGCAGCTCGCGTTCCGTGTCTTTAATTTCAGTCATGGAGTGTGGCTGAATTCAAGAAGTAAAACATCATCGGCCAGAAAAAACAGGTGATGCATCAGATAGGCCGCGTTTCGTCACGATCGACTGCACGCCGCTGAGGTGCCAGCAGCAACCAGCAAACAATCGGCCAGATCAGGGTGGCCACGATACTTTGGGCAAAATACAGCCAGCTAGGCAAGTTGCCAGTCACGGCGAGTTGAATCAGCATCTGCACCACCTGCATCACCACCAGCAGCGGCAGAACGTGCAAAGCCTGTACCGAAGGCCGGAACCACAGCACACGACGATGAATGGTGATCGCAAAATACGAGAGCAACGTATAAGCGAGTGCGTTCTCGCCCAGCAGCGATGCACTGTGGACGTCCATCACCAGACCCATCAGGAACGCAATACCGATGCCTACCTTGCGCGGCTGATAAATACTCCAGAACACCAGAGTGAGTGCGACGAAATCGGGCACCCAACCCCAACTACCCCAAGGGAAAAGATTCATGAAAAACGCTGCCAGCAAGCTGAATGCAATAAATGCTGGGTTGACCGGCAGAAGAATATGGTCACGATCGATCATTGCGCCTCCGTGGCATCTTTGCGCGCGCGCTTGTTGCGCTGCTCGGGTTGCAGTGAATTTTCAGCGGCCGGCGGGGGTGGCTGGTTATTTTCCGCAAGCAGTATCAGCACTTGTCGATGACGAGAAACACCTGCGCTGGGCTGACACAAGATGCGCGCAAAGGCATCCGATGTCTGTGTGTCGACACTGACCACGGTTGCCACTGAAAGGCCGGAAGGATAAACGCCATCAATACCCGACGTTGAGAGCACATCGCCTTTGCGAATATCGGCGTTGGATGCCATGAAACGCAATTCGAGTACGCCGGATTGACCACGGCCATAGGCAACGCTGCGTACACCGCTGCGCAATACCTGAACGGGTATGGCGTGATCTTTGTCGGTCAGCAGGGTCACTTCGGAGGTAAAGGGAAATACGCGTGTGACCTGACCGATCACACCGAGATCATCAATCACGGGCTGACCCGCCCGGATACCGTGCGACTGTCCGCGGTCAAGAATGATTTTGCGGGAAAACGGATCGCGAGCATCGTAGAGAATTTCGCTCATCAACGTTTTAAGCTGTATGCGATCGGACGCATCGAGCAAGCGACGCAAATGCGTATTTTCTGCCAGTAGTTGCGCGTTCTGCTGCAACTGCTGCGAATTCAGTACCTGTTGCTCGCGCATGCGCGAATTTTCGCTTTGCAAACGTGTCAATGATGCAAAGTAGTCAGTTACAGCGAAGAATGCGTCTCGAGGGAGCATGGCGACGACTTGCAGCGGGTACAAGGCCGTACCAATCGCCTGGCGCATCACGCCAAGTGTGCGCAACCGGGAATCCGCCATGAGGAGGGCGACGGCAATCAATGCAAAGAAGAGCATCTTCGCGCGTGCCGAAGCACCTTGCTTGAAGAGTGGCGGCGGACTGTATTCCATCAAGGTGAGACTTTACTACCGTCGAAATGGAAAATCGGCGAGTGAAGCGCAGTCACTGCCTCTGGCAAATACAAAGTCGCGCATCGCGGTGACAACTGTCCGCAGAGTGTTGGCGGGCAGTGGTCACGCATGCACATTGAATTATTCGTAGGAGAACAGAGAGCCCAGCTTGTCCATGCGCTCCAGCGCCATACCCGAACCGCGCACCACGCAGGTCAGTGGATCATCGGCGACGAGCACGGGCAGACCAGTTTCTTCCATCAACAGGCGATCCAGATCACGCAACAGTGCTCCACCGCCGGTCAGCATCATGCCCTTCTCGGCGATGTCGGCGCCCAGTTCGGGCGGTGTCTGCTCCAGCGCATTTTTTACAGCGGAGACGATGTTATTGAGCGGATCAGTGAGCGCTTCGAGTACCTCATTGCTCGAGATCGTGAAAGAGCGCGGGATACCCTCGGAAAGATTGCGGCCCTTGACTTCCATTTCGCGCACTTCGGTTCCGGGGAAGGCCGAACCAATCTGCTTCTTGATGGTCTCTGCCGTCTGTTCACCAATCAGCATGCCGTAGTTGCGGCGAATGTAGTTGACGATGGCTTCATCGAACTTGTCGCCACCGACGCGCACCGAACCTTTGTAAACCATACCGCCCAGCGAGATGATGCCCACCTCGGTCGTACCACCACCGATGTCAACCACCATCGAGCCAGTCGCTTCGGAGACCGGCAGGCCTGCCCCAATCGCTGCCGCCATGGGCTCTTCAATCAGAAACACCTGCGATGCACCAGCGCCGAGTGCAGATTCGCGAATCGCACGGCGCTCAACCTGGGTAGAACCGCAGGGAACGCAAATGATGATGCGCGGCGAAGGCTTGAACAGCTTGGTGTCATGCACCATGCGAATGAACTGCTTGAGCATTTGCTCGGTGACCGTAAAGTCGGCAATCACGCCGTCTTTCATGGGACGAATCGCTTCGATATTGCCGGGCACCTTGCCCAGCATCTGCTTTGCTTCCTTGCCGACGGCCTGAATGTTTTTCTTTGCATTCGGTCCACCCTGCTGGCGGATCGCAACGACGGACGGCTCATCGAGCACGATACCCAAGCCACGAACATAAATCAGGGTGTTGGCAGTACCGAGGTCAATCGCCAGGTCGTTCGAAAAATAACTACGAAGGAATGCAAACATGAAATCTTGTCCTCAAGCGCCAGAACGGAACACGTTCGGGCGAAAAAATTGCGGAAATGGTCCGAAATTGTGCGCCGCGCAAAGACCGGCTGCAGCGGCCATTAACCTGACATTCTACCTTATAATCCCTGCTGAATTGGCTGACAGAAACGCGAAAAATTCGCTGTTCTGACGCTTTCTTCGGCGAAAACACCTGCGTTGCATTGTTTGCCATTTTTAAAATCGTTGACCCTGACGCGCCGCCCGGCGACCCCTCCATGTCCTTGTCCCTCACCGATATTGCGCGCCTGTCCAAACTGGCGCAGCTTGACCTCGACGAGCAGCAATCAGCCGACGCGCTCGACAAACTGAACAGCATTTTCGCGCTGGTCGAGCAGATGAAATCCGTTGACACCACTGGCGTCGAGCCACTGTCTCACCCGATCGCCGCCTGGCAAAACGACCTTGCCCTGCGCCTTCGGGATGATGAAGTCAGCGAGAGCAATCAGCGTGATGCCTACCAAAAGCCTGCTCCACTGACGCAGGATGGGCTTTATCTGGTACCGAAAGTTATTGAATAAGACGGCTTGTCGCCCCTTTCAATGCCGCCTCTCCGAACACAGCGCACCATAGCCTCATGCCTACTCAGACACTTAAAGTACTGTCCTCGCTGCTCAAGAGCCGCTCTATCTCGGCAACCGAACTCGCCAGCGATTATTTATCTCGTATTGCCGCCAGCGATCTGAATGCCTTCATCAGCGTCGATCCCGAGCTGACTCTGGCACAAGCAAAAGCGGCAGACGCGAGTCTCGCCAACGGCACTGCCACACCGCTGACCGGGCTGCCGATTGCACACAAGGATATTTTCGTCACCGAAGGCTGGACTTCGACCGCCGGCTCAAAGATGCTTTCTCACTACAGCAGCCCATTTGATGCCACCGTGGTGAAACAGTTCCGTGCGGCAGGCATGGTGAACCTCGGAAAATTGAATTGTGATGAATTCGCCATGGGTTCATCGAATGAAAACTCGTTTTTTGGCGCCGTCAAAAATCCCTGGGACAAAACTGCCGTGCCTGGGGGATCCTCCGGCGGCTCGGCCGCAGCAGTCGCGGGAGGTCTGACACCAGTAGCCACCGGTACCGATACCGGCGGCTCGATCCGACAACCCGCAGCACTTTGCGGCATCACGGGTATCAAACCGACCTATGGCCGTGTGTCACGCTACGGGATGATTGCCTTCGCCTCCTCACTGGATCAGGGCGGTCCGATGGCGTGGACGGCTGAAGACTGCGGCTTGCTGCTCAACGCAATGAGTGGCTTTGATCCGCGTGATTCAACATCAATCGAGCGCGAGCCGGAAGACTTCACACGCGCGCTGGATCAGAGCATCAA
Source organism: Pseudomonadota bacterium (assembly GCA_039806005.1). GTDB lineage: Bacteria > Pseudomonadota > Gammaproteobacteria > Burkholderiales > Burkholderiaceae_D > Pernthalerella. The sequence goes on along the minus strand of JBDKLM010000054.1, from coordinate 3,737 downwards.
AGGCCTCAAGATTGGCGTGCCAAAGGAATATTTCGGCGAAGGATTGGCCAGCGATGTCGAGCAAGCGGTACGCAATGCGCTCAAAGAATACGAAAAGCTCGGCGCGACACTGGTCGAAATCTCTTTACCCAAAACATCGCTCTCTATCCCGGTGTATTACGTGATTGCACCGGCCGAAGCTTCATCCAATTTATCCCGCTTCGATGGCGTGCGCTATGGCCATCGTGCCAAGGACTACACGGACCTTGGCGACATGTACCGCAAGACGCGTTCCGAAGGCTTTGGCAATGAAGTCAAGCGCCGAATTCTGGTTGGTGCCTATGTGCTGTCGCATGGGTATTACGACGCCTACTATCTGCAGGCGCAGAAAATTCGTCGCCTGATCGCTCAGGATTTTCAGGAGGCGTTCAAGCAATGCGACGTCATCATGGGCCCGGTGGCACCTACCGTTGCCTGGGATCTCGGATCGAAAGTCAACGACCCTGTAGCCAACTACCTCGCTGACATCTATACCTTGTCCACCAGTCTTGCCGGTTTGCCGGGCATGTCGATTCCGGTGGGCTTTGGACAAGGCGTAAAAAATGCAAACCGCCCGGTGGGTCTGCAATTGATCGGCAATTATTTTGGTGAAGCGAAACTACTGAATATTGCGCATCAGTTTCAGCAAGCGACCGACTGGCATTTGCGTCGGCCCGAACAAAACGCACAGAAATAAGAGGACACATCATGCAATGGGAAGTGGTGATCGGGCTGGAAACCCACACGCAGCTCACGACAGCCTCCAAGATTTTCAGCGGCGCGCCTACTGCTTTTGGCGCAGCACCCAACACCCAAGCGTGTCCAGTCGATCTGGCGCTGCCCGGCGTGCTGCCCGTGTTGAATCGCGGCGCAGTGGAACGCGCGATTCAGTTCGGCCTTGCGATCGGCGCGACGATTGCACCGACCTCGGTGTTTGCTCGCAAAAATTATTTTTACCCTGACCTGCCCAAGGGCTATCAGATCAGTCAGTTTGAAATTCCCGTGGTTCAAGGCGGCAGTCTGTCTTTTGTTGTTGAAAAAGACGGTAAAGCGGAAATGAAGACCGTGCATCTGACCCGTGCTCACCTGGAAGAAGATGCTGGCAAATCGCTGCACGAGGATTATCACGGCATGACCGGTATCGACCTTAACCGCGCCGGCACGCCTCTGCTGGAGATCGTGACCGAACCCGAGATGCGCAGCGCTGCCGAGGCCGTTGCCTATGCCAAGGCCTTGCACTCGCTGGTGACATGGCTGGATATTTGTGACGGGAACATGCAGGAGGGCTCATTCCGCTGTGACGCCAACGTGTCTGTGCGTCCGGTCGGGCAAAAGGAATTTGGCACACGCTGCGAAATCAAGAATCTGAACTCTTTCCGATTTCTGGAAGAGGCGATCAACTATGAAGTGCGCCGCCAGATCGAACTGATTGAGGATGGCGGCACCGTGGTGCAGGAAACGCGCCTGTATGACCCCGACAAAAAAGAAACTCGCTCGATGCGCAGCAAGGAAGATGCGATGGATTATCGCTATTTCCCCGACCCCGATCTGCCACCACTGATGATTGCGCAAGCATGGATAGATCGCGTAAAAGCTGCATTGCCCGAACTACCCGGCGCCATTCGCGAGCGCTTTGTGAAAGATTTTGGTCTGCCTGAGTATGACGCGATGGTGCTCACGCAATCAAAAGCCATGGCCGCTTATTTTGAAGCCGTGGTCACTAGCGCTGGCAAAGAACAGGCCAAACCTGCCGCCAACTGGATGATGGGCGATGTCGCATCGACACTGAATCGCGAGAGTATCGATATTGCCGAATCGCCGGTCAGCGCAGCACAGTTATCGCTACTGTTGAAACGCATTGCCGATGGCACCATCTCGAACAAGATCGCCAAGGAAGTGTTTGCTGCGATGTGGGATGCAAAATCGTCGTCAGCATCGCTGGCTGATGACATCATTGAGTCCAAAGGATTGAAACAAATCTCCGACACCGGCGCGCTGGAGAAGATCGTCGATGACGTACTCGCTGCAAATGCCAAGTCGGTTGAAGAATACAGAGCCGGCAAAGAAAAGGCTTTCAACGCACTGATAGGTCAGGCGATGAAAGCAACCCAAGGCAAGGCGAATCCGGCACAGCTCACTGAGTTATTGAAGCAGAAGTTGGGCTGATTTTTTTCCAACACAAAGGCGGGGCGGCTACTCAGAGCCAGTGATTTGGCTCCCCTCAGGTCGCTCCATAGCGCTGCCGATACGTTTCAACCGGCCCCTTGAACTGTGCCAGATCAGCACTCGCGCCGGGACCCGACAGGTAGGCGAACAAGTCATTCAGGTTCGCAATCGGCAATACCGGCATGCCAAAACTCTGCTCGACTTCCTGCACCGCAGACAATTGAGACAGCGCGCCTTCGGCACCGCTCTTTTCCATTCTATCCAGCGCAATCAGCACTGCGCAGGGAGTGGCGCCTTGCGCACGAATCATCTCCACTGACTCGCGCACCGAGGTGCCGGCCGAGATCACATCGTCAATGATCACCACGCGGCCTTCCAGCTTTGCGCCAACAATCGTACCGCCTTCACCATGGTCTTTCGCTTCCTTTCGGTTGTAGGCAAAAGGCACGTTGCGGCCCTTGGATGCCAGCGCAACAGCGGTTGCCGAGGCCAAAGTGATGCCCTTGTAAGCCGGGCCGAACAACATGTCGAAACCCACGCCGGAATCCAGCAAGGTCTGTGCATAAAAACCCGCCAGCTTGCCCAGTCGCTCGCCGTCATTGAATAGCCCGGCATTGAAAAAATAAGGCGACAGACGGCCTGCCTTGGTGGTGAATTCGCCGAAGCGCAGCACACCGGCGTTGACGGAAAATTCGATGAATTGCTGGCGCAAGTTGTTCACTCAATAACCCTGAAATTAGACTGTCGAATTAGATATTTTAACGCGCGGACGATGCTCAGTCTGATCGGTTATGCTTGCCATCGTAACGGCAGACTCTTCCAAAAAAACACCATGAAAATCATCTCGGCCAATCTCAACGGCATACGCTCTGCCGCCAAAAAGAATTTTTTTGAATGGATGCATAAGCAGCAGGCAGATTTCATCTGCGTGCAAGAGCTCAAGGCACAGGAAGCTGACATGACAGAAGCTTTCCTCTCGCCTCATGGTTATCACGGACACTTTCATTACGCCGAGAAGAAAGGCTATTCGGGCACCGGCGTCTATTCACGACACAAGCCAGCATCCGTCACAACAGGTTTTGGCAATGCAGAATTCGATGCCGAGGGTCGATACACCCAAGTCGATATCGGCAAGCTGTCGGTGATTTCACTCTACTGCCCCTCGGGCTCATCAAGCGATGAGCGACAGCAAGCGAAGTTCCGTTTCATGGATGCCTTTATGCCGCATCTAGTCAAGCTGCGAAAGTCCGGTCGTGAAGTAGTGATCTGCGGTGACTGGAATATCGCGCACAAGGAAATCGATCTGAAAAACTGGAAGAGCAATCAAAAAAATTCCGGCTTCCTGCCTGAGGAGCGCGCGTGGATGGCAAACGTGCTCGATGAAGCAGGCTGGCGCGATGTGTATCGAATTCTGCACCCCGACACCACGGGCGAGGCCTACACCTGGTGGAGCAACCGCGGGCAAGCGTGGGCGAATAATGTGGGATGGCGTATTGATTATCACGTCGCGACACCGGGCATTGCTGCTACCGCGAAAAACGCTGCTGTGTTCA
>JBDKLM010000053.1:0-16585 GCA_039806005.1 Pseudomonadota bacterium | reverse complement strand
TCGCGCCTTCGCCCAGTTCACCCGTGTCGCCTTCCAAAGCCAGCTTGGCTGAACCACGGATGATCGGCAGATCGTCACCAGGAAATTCGTATTTCGAGAGCAGCTCGCGCACTTCCATCTCGACCAGCTCAAGCAACTCGGCGTCATCAACCATGTCGCACTTGTTCAGGAACACGATGATGTAAGGCACACCCACCTGACGAGCCAGCAGAATGTGTTCACGCGTCTGAGGCATCGGGCCGTCAGCTGCCGAGCACACCAAAATCGCGCCGTCCATCTGCGCTGCACCCGTAATCATGTTCTTGACGTAGTCAGCGTGACCGGGGCAGTCCACGTGCGCATAGTGACGGTTGGCCGTCTCGTATTCCACGTGCGCTGTGTTAATCGTGATACCACGGGCCTTCTCTTCCGGTGCCGCATCAATCTGGTCGTAGGCCTTGGCCTCACCACCAAATTTCTTCGACAGCACCGTCGCAATCGCCGCCGTCAGCGTCGTCTTGCCATGGTCAACGTGACCAATCGTGCCCACATTCACGTGCGGTTTGGTCCGCTCAAACTTGCCTTTTGCCATGATTATTCTTCCTTCAAAAAGAACGATTTACTGGATTCGAACCAATGCGGCATCCCGATCGGGACGCCGCGTCTGTTTTGTTACTTGGCTTTAGCGCTGATGATCGTGTCAGTCACGTTCTTAGGCGCTTCGGCGTAGTGCTTGAATTCCATCGTGTATGTCGCGCGACCTTGAGTCGCCGAACGCAGCGATGTCGAGTAACCGAACATTTCAGACAACGGTACTTCAGCGCGAATGATCTTGCCACCACCGCCCGGAATTTCATCCATACCCTGCACCATGCCGCGACGTGATGACAAGTCACCCATCACGGTACCGGCATAGTCCTCAGGTGTCTCGACTTCCACTGCCATCATAGGCTCGAGCAGTACAGGGCTGGCCTTACGGCAGCCGTCCTTGAATGCCATTGATGCAGCCATGCGGAACGCATTTTCGTTCGAATCGACATCGTGATACGAACCAAAGAACAGCGTTACCTTGACATCCACGACGGGATATCCGGCGAGGACACCCGCTGGCAGGGTTTCGAGCACGCCTTTTTCGACCGCAGGAATGTATTCGCGGGGCACGACACCACCCTTGATCGCGTCAACAAATTCGAAACCCTTACCCGGCTCTTGCGGCTCAAGCTTCAGAACGACGTGTCCGTACTGACCACGACCACCGGATTGTTTTACGAATTTGCCTTCGATTTCTTCGCAAACCTTGCGGATGGTTTCGCGATAAGCCACCTGCGGCTTGCCGACAGTCGCCTCAACGCTGAATTCGCGACGCATACGATCGACGATGATCTCAAGGTGCAACTCACCCATGCCGGAGATAATAGTCTGGCCCGATTCTTCATCAGTCTTGACGCGGAATGAAGGGTCTTCCTGCGCAAGGCGGTTGAGTGCCAGACCCATTTTTTCCTGGTCAGCTTTTGTTTTTGGTTCAACGGCCTGCGAGATCACTGGCTCGGGGAAGATCATGCGCTCGAGCGTAATCACAGCGCCCGGATCGCAGAGCGTGTCGCCTGTCGTAGCCTCTTTGAGACCCACTGCGGCAGCGATATCGCCCGCACGCACTTCCTTGATTTCTTCACGCTGGTTGGCGTGCATCTGGAGAATACGACCGATACGCTCTTTCTTGCCCTTGATCGCGTTGTAAATCGTATCGCCCGAATTCACGACACCGGAATACACACGGAAGAAAATCAGCTGACCAACAAAAGGGTCGGTCATGATCTTGAACGCGAGCGCAGAAAACTTTTCACCATCTTCCGCCTTGCGTGTAACAGGCTGGTCGTTCTCGTCCATGCCGTTGACCGGCGGAATATCCGTCGGTGCTGGCAGATACTCGATGACAGCGTCAAGCATCGCCTGCACACCCTTGTTTTTGAAAGCGGTGCCGCACATCATCGGCACGATTTCGCCCGCGATGGTGCGCTGACGAATGGCCGTCTTGATTTCGGCTTCGGAGAGGTCACCCTCTTCGAGATATTTGTTCATCAACTCTTCAGTGGCCTCAGCAGCCGCCTCGACCATCTTCTCGCGCCACTCGTTTGCAATGTCGACCAGATGAGCAGGAATATCGCGATAGTCGAACTTCATGCCCTGGGATGCCTCATCCCAAATGATGGCTTTCATCTTGACGAGATCGACCACACCCTCAAACTGATCTTCAGCGCCGATGGGCACTTGGATAGGAATAGGGTTGGCCTTCAGACGGGTGCGCATCTGCTCGTAGACCTTGAAGAAATTAGCGCCCGTACGGTCCATCTTGTTAACGAAAGCCAGACGGGGCACTTTGTACTTGTTGGCCTGACGCCAAACGGTTTCCGACTGAGGCTGCACTCCACCCACGGCGCAATACACCATGCAAGCGCCATCCAGCACACGCATGGAACGCTCTACCTCAATAGTGAAATCAACGTGGCCCGGGGTATCAATAATATTGATGTGATGCTCGGGGAAGTTGTTCGCCATCCCCTTCCAGAAGCAAGTCGTTGCGGCCGAGGTAATCGTGATGCCTCGCTCCTGCTCCTGCTCCATCCAGTCCATGGTCGCGGCACCATCATGCACTTCACCGATTTTATGGTTGACACCAGTGTAGTAAAGAATGCGCTCGGTCGTGGTCGTCTTGCCAGCGTCGATGTGAGCGGAAATACCGATGTTGCGGTATCGCTCGATGGGGGTCTTGCGAGCCATAATAAATCCTAAGCTTTTTAAATGAACGAAACCGAGTGTCCCTGATAAATGTAGAGCACCCGGCTTGGTGTTAGTTTCGGATGCAGACGCCTGTCTGCATCCTGCCATCAGAAGCGGAAGTGCGAGAACGCTTTGTTCGCTTCTGCCATGCGGTGTACTTCATCACGTTTCTTCATTGCACCGCCGCGACCTTCTGCGGCTTCGAGCAATTCGCCAGCCAAGCGCTGCGGCATGGATTTTTCACTGCGCTTATTGGCGGCCTCACGCAACCAGCGCATGGAGAGCGCCATACGACGCACCGGACGCACCTCGACCGGCACCTGGTAGTTCGCACCACCAACACGACGGGATTTGACCTCCACCATGGGCTTGCAGTTGCTGATCGCTGCTGCAAAAACTTCCAGCGGATCTTTACCACTCTTGGTCTGGATATGTTCGAAAGCACCGTAGATGATGTTTTCGGCAACCGATTTTTTACCGGACAGCATCAGGACATTCACGAACTTGGCGACATCAACATTACCGAATTTTGGATCCGGCAGGATCTCGCGTTTGGGAACTTCACGACGACGTGGCATTGCTATTCCTTTCAATCTTCAGTTGGCAGCGACCGGTGTCTGCTGCCGCGGATGACCATCAAAATCACCCACTTACTCGACCACTCTGGCCAATACATTCCGCAGCATAGCCACGGGAACTTTGTTTACTTTGCTGCAGCTTTACCGCGCTTTGCACCGTACTTCGAACGGGCCTGCTTACGGTCTTTGACACCCTGCGTATCGAGCGAGCCGCGCACCATGTGATAACGCACACCCGGCAAGTCTTTTACACGGCCACCGCGAAGCAAAACGACGCTGTGTTCCTGCAAGTTGTGGCCCTCACCGCCGATGTACGAAATGACTTCGAACCCATTGGTCAGACGAACTTTGGCGACCTTACGAAGCGCGGAGTTTGGCTTCTTTGGCGTCGTGGTGTACACGCGGGTGCAAACACCACGCTTTTGTGGGCTGTTTTGCAGCGCCGGCGATTTGCTCTTCACACGCAGGGATGTGCGCGGTTTGCGAATCAATTGATTGATGGTTGGCATCGGTCTAAATCCAACAAAGTTAGGGTATTGCAAAACCCCCAAAAGGGGACGGGATCATCACAAACCGCCCGGCAACGCAGCGCATTTGCAATAGAAGCAGGCAAGGAAAAGCGTGATCGGGACTGAGAAAACACAGACCAAAGAGCGCTTAAGCCCGAGCGAGCTTAAATTCGAGAACTCGCGAGTATATATGCCGCGCTAACCATCGTCAACTACGGGAATACCAAGTCAGCGCAGTAAAAAAATAGCCCCGGATGCACCGGGGCTATTTCAATTAAGGCAACTTCGGTCAAGCTTCGTCGCTGACGTCGCCAGTCGATGCCGTTGCCTCCGCCTCCTGCAGAGCCCGAGCAGCTTCGGCTTGCAGCATTGCTGCGCGCTCTTCCGCCTCCCAACCCTCTTTCTCCTTGCGGGCGCGATGAAACGCGAGGCCCGTACCAGCAGGGATCAGACGACCGACAATCACGTTTTCCTTCAAGCCGCGCAGACCATCCTTCTTGCCCATGATTGCGGCTTCGGTCAGGACACGCGTCGTTTCCTGGAACGATGCCGCAGAAATGAAGGAGTCTGTCGACAACGAGGCCTTGGTGATACCCAGCAACACATTGTCATACGTCGCCGGACGCTTGTCGGCGGCAATCACACGATCATTTTCGTCCAGCAGCTCCGAACGCTCGACCTGCTCACCCGGGATGTAGCTGGTATCACCTGCATCGACGACCTGCACACGACGCAGCATCTGACGCACGATGACTTCAATGTGCTTGTCGTTGATCTTCACACCCTGCAGACGATAGACGTCCTGAACCTCGTCAACGATGTAGCGGGCAAGCGCCTCGATACCCAGCAGACGCAGAATGTCCTGAGGATCTGCGGGACCATCAACAATCATCTCGCCCTTGTTGACAACCTGACCATCATGCACCAACACCTGCTTGTCCTTCGTAATGAGGAATTCGTGCTTGTTACCGTCCATGTCGGTAATTTCGAGACGTTGCTTGCCTTTAGTCTCTTTACCGAAAGCGACGGTACCGGTCACTTCAGCCAACATGCCGGCATCCTTCGGCGAACGTGCTTCGAACAGTTCGGCAACGCGTGGCAAACCACCGGTAATGTCACGGGTCTTCTGCGATTCGGTCGGAATACGCGCCAGCACCTCACCAACAGACACTTGCTGACCGTCTTTCACGGTAATCAGCGCACCGACCTGGAAGCCAATGGTCACCGAGTGCTCGGTACCGGCGATCTTGACCTCTTCGCCTTTTTCGTTCATCAGCTTGACCTGAGGGCGCAGTGTGCGACCCGCAGCACTGCGACGCTTGGCGTCGATAACGACCAGTGTAGACAAGCCCGTGACTTCATCGATCTGCTTGGCAACGGTTGAGCCTTCTTCGACATTCTCGAACTTCACCGTACCGGCGTATTCGGTGATGATCGGCCGTGTCAGCGGATCCCAGGTGGCCAATGCCGTACCGGCTTTGATCGCCTGACCATCTTTGACAATCAGTGTCGCGCCATAAGGTACTTTGTGACGCTCACGCTCACGGCCGTGGTCATCAGTGATCAGGACTTCACCGGAACGGGAGATCACGATCTGGTCATTCTTGCCATTCGTGACGTAACGCATGGTCGCAGTAAAACGTACCGTGCCATTGGACTTGGCTTCGACCGAAGATGCGACCGCAGCACGCGATGCCGCGCCACCGATGTGGAAGGTACGCATGGTCAGCTGAGTACCTGGCTCACCAATTGACTGCGCAGCAATCACACCCACCGCCTCGCCGGCGTTGACCATGCTGCCGCGACCAAGGTCACGGCCGTAGCACATCGCGCACAGACCATAACGTGTGTCACAGGTCAGCGGAGTGCGAACCTTGACTTCGTCAATGCCCAGACGCTCGATTTCTTCAACTGCGTCCTCATCCAGCAGGGTACCTGCTTCATACAAAGTTGCCTGTGTATCAGGATTGATCACATCCATAGCGGTGACGCGACCAAGAATGCGATCACGCAGCGCCTCGATCACCTCGCCGCCTTCCACCAGCGCCTTCATCGAGGCACCATTGGACGTACCGCAATCGTCCTCGATCACGACCAGATCCTGGGTAACGTCCACCAGACGACGGGTCAGGTAACCCGAGTTCGCCGTCTTGAGCGCCGTATCCGCCAGACCCTTACGAGCACCGTGCGTGGAAATAAAGTACTGAAGAACGTTCAGGCCTTCACGGAAGTTCGCCGTGATAGGTGTCTCAATGATCGAACCATCAGGCTTGGCCATCAGGCCGCGCATGCCGGCGAGCTGACGGATCTGTGCAGCAGATCCTCGTGCGCCGGAGTCGGCCATCATGTAGATCGCATTGAAGGATTCCTGTGTGCCTTTGGAGCCATCACGACGGACGACATCTTCAACTTTCAGCTGCTCCATCATCGCCTTGCCAACTTCATCGCCGGCCTTGCCCCAGATGTCGACCACTTTGTTGTAGCGCTCGCCCGAAGTTACCAGACCCGAGGAATACTGCTGTTCGATCTGCTTGACTTCATGTTCGGCTGCAGCGATGAGCGTCGCCTTTTGTGGCGGCACCAGCATGTCATCCACGCAAATCGAGATGCCTGCACGGGTCGCCAAACGAAAGCCCGACTGCATCAACTGATCGGCAAACACTGCAGTCGCACGCAGTCCGCACTTGCGGAAAGAGATGTTGATCAGCTTGGAGATTTCTTTCTTCTTCAATGCACGATTGATAGCGCTGAACGGCAAGCCTTTCGGCAGAATCTCCGACAGAATCGCGCGACCTACCGTAGTTTCATAGCGATTGATGGTCTTGACGAATTCGCCTGTCGCGGCATCTTTCGGATATTCAGTAATACGTACGGTGATACGGGTCGTCAGTTCGACTTCCTTGTTGTCATAGGCACGGATAACTTCGGAGACACCCGAGAACATCATGCCTTCGCCCTTGGCATTGACCTTTTCACGCGTCGCGTAGTACAGCCCCAGCACGATATCCTGCGAAGGAACGATAGACGGCTCGCCATTTGAAGGGAACAGAATATTGTTCGATGCCAGCATCAGCGTGCGCGCTTCCATCTGCGCCTCGATAGACAGAGGCACGTGGACCGCCATCTGGTCGCCGTCGAAGTCAGCGTTGAACGCCGCACAAACCAGTGGGTGCAACTGAATCGCTTTACCTTCGATCAGTACAGGCTCGAATGCCTGAATACCGAGACGGTGCAAAGTTGGCGCACGGTTGAGCATTACCGGGTGCTCGCGAATCACTTCTTCGAGAATGTCCCAAACCACAGGCTCTTGCATCTCGACCAGCTTCTTTGCAGCCTTGATCGTCGTCGCCAAGCCCATCAGTTCAAGCTTATTGAAGATGAAGGGCTTGAACAATTCGAGCGCCATCAGCTTGGGCAAGCCACACTGATGCAATTTGAGCTGAGGACCCACCACGATGACGGAACGGCCGGAGTAGTCAACACGCTTGCCCAGCAGGTTCTGACGGAAACGACCGCCCTTACCTTTGATCATTTCAGCCAGGGACTTCAGCGGACGCTTGTTCGCACCCGTCATTGCCTTGCCGCGACGGCCGTTGTCGAGCAGCGAATCAACTGCTTCCTGCAACATGCGCTTTTCGTTACGCGTAATGATTTCAGGTGCGCGCAACTCCATCAAACGCTTCAGACGGTTATTACGGTTAATCACGCGACGATAAAGATCGTTCAGATCAGAGGTCGCGAAACGGCCACCATCCAGCGGTACCAGCGGACGCAGCTCCGGCGGCAACACCGGCAGCACTTCCATGATCATCCAGTCAGGCTTGATGCCCGAACGCTGGAAAGCTTCGAGCACTTTCAGGCGCTTCGCGTATTTCTTGATTTTTGCTTCGGATTTGGATTCGCGCAAATCAGTGCGCAGCTGCTCAGCTTCACGATCGATATCGATCGTGCGCAGGAGCTCGCGAACACCTTCCGCACCCATGAACGCGGTGAAATCATCACCGAACTCTTCGTACTTGGCGGCGTAATCATCCTCGGACATGATCTGACATTTCTTCAGCGGCGTCATGCCAGGATCGGTCACAACATAGGCTTCGAAATACAGCACACGTTCAATATCGCGCAGCGTCATGTCGAGCACCATGCCCAGACGTGATGGCAGCGATTTGAGGAACCAGATGTGCGCAACCGGGGAAGCCAGTTCGATGTGGCCCATGCGTTCACGACGCACTTTGGCCAGCGTGACTTCAACGCCGCATTTCTCGCAAATTACACCGCGATGCTTGAGGCGCTTGTACTTGCCGCACAAGCACTCATAGTCCTTGATCGGGCCAAAAATCTTGGCGCAAAAAAGGCCGTCACGCTCTGGCTTGAACGTACGGTAGTTAATCGTCTCAGGCTTTTTGACTTCGCCATAAGACCAGGAACGAATTTTTTCCGGTGACGCGAGACCAATCTTGATCGCGTCGAATTGTTCGTTTTGCTGAACTTGCTTGAATAGATCGAGCAGTGCTTTCATGTATCACTCCAGTGTGGCGTGAAAAATTAATCGTTACGACGTCCTCTCCCCGCGGGAGAGGACGTTGAGGCTTAGTCGCGTTCCAGATCGATATCGATACCCAGCGAGCGGATTTCCTTCACCAACACGTTGAAGGATTCCGGCATGCCGGCGTCGATTACGTGATCGCCCTTCACCAGGTTTTCGTACACCTTGGTGCGGCCATTCACGTCGTCGGACTTCACGGTCAGCATTTCCTGCAAGACGTAAGAAGCACCATAAGCTTCGAGTGCCCAGACCTCCATCTCGCCGAAACGCTGTCCGCCGAACTGCGCCTTGCCACCGAGCGGCTGCTGAGTCACCAGCGAGTATGGTCCGGTGGAACGTGCGTGCATCTTGTCGTCGACCAGATGGTGCAGTTTGAGCACATGCATGTAACCAACGGTCACGGTACGCTCGAAAGCTTCACCGGTGCGGCCGTCATACATCGTCACCTGATTCTTCGATGGGGTCATGCCCAGACGGTTCGCAATCTCTTGCGGATACGCGAGGTCCAGCATTCGATGAATTTCGGTTTCATGCGCGCCATCGAACACGGGGGTAGCAAATGGCACACCGTGTTTCAGGTTGTCGGCAAGCTTGATGATGTCGGCATCCGAGAATGCGTCCAGATCTTCGGTGCGGCCGGATTCGTTGTAAATCTGTTTCAGGAATCCGCGCACTTCCGTGGCCTTGGCATGGGCAGCCAGCATTTCACCGATCCGCAGACCGAGGCCTTTTGCGGCCCAGCCCAAGTGCACTTCGAGCACCTGACCGACGTTCATACGGGATGGAACGCCCAGCGGATTGAGAACGATATCGGCAGGCGTGCCATCCGCCATGTACGGCATGTCTTCAACCGGCACGATGCGCGAGACCACGCCTTTGTTGCCGTGACGACCCGCCATCTTGTCACCTGGCTGCAGACGACGCTTCACGGCCAGATAGACTTTGACCATTTTCTGCACACCGGGTGGCAGCTCGTCACCCTGGGTCAGCTTCTTGCGCTTTTCTTCGAAGGCGAGGTCAAACTGGTGACGCTTTTCAGCGATCGATTCCTTGATCGCTTCCAGTGCACCGGCTGCATCTTCATCAGCAGGACGGATGTCAAACCAGTGATATTTCTCGAGATCGTCAAGATAAGCCTTGTCGATCTTCGTACCCTTGGCGAGCTTCTTCGGACCGCCATTGGCGACTTTACCAATCAGCATTTTTTCCAGACGCTGGAAGGCATCGCCTTCAACGATACGCAGCTGGTCATTCAGGTCCAGACGATAACGCTTGAGCTCATCGTCAATAATCTGTTGCGCACGCTTGTCACGCTGAATACCTTCACGCGTGAAGACTTGCACATCGATGACCGTACCGATCATGCCCGAGGGCACGCGCAAAGATGTGTCTTTGACGTCCGAAGCCTTCTCGCCAAAAATCGCACGCAGCAGTTTTTCTTCTGGCGTGAGCTGGGTTTCACCTTTCGGGGTGACTTTACCAACCAGCACATCGCCTGCTTCGACTTCTGCACCGATGTACACGATGCCGGATTCATCCAAACGAGCGAGCTGATTCTCAGCCAGATTTGAAATATCGCGGGTAATCTCTTCAGGTCCGAGCTTGGTATCGCGAGCGACGACCGACAGTTCTTCGATGTGAATCGAGGTATAGCGATCGTCAGCTACCACCTTCTCGGAAATCAGAATCGAGTCCTCGAAGTTGTAGCCATTCCAAGGCATGAACGCGACCAGCATGTTCTGACCGAGTGCAAGTTCGCCCAGGTCGGTCGACGCACCATCGGCAATCACGTCGCCACGTGCCACGCGATCACCCACCTCAACGATGGGCCGCTGGTTGATGTTGGTGTTCTGATTGGAGCGCGTGTATTTGATGAGGTTGTAGATGTCGACACCCACTTCACCAGCCTGCGCTTCATCGTCGTTGACGCGAATCACGATACGGCCCGCATCAATGTAATCAACGATACCGCCACGCAATGCCTGAACTGTCGTGCCTGAGTCAATAGCCACAGTACGCTCGACGCCCGTGCCCACTAGCGCTTTTTCAGGACGCAAGCAGGGGACCGCCTGACGTTGCATGTTCGCGCCCATCAATGCACGGTTCGCATCATCATGCTCAAGGAAGGGGATCAGCGATGCCGCGACGGACACAATCTGTCCGGGCGCCACGTCCATGTACTGGACACGCTCAGGAGAAACCAGAATGGTTTCGCCCGCTTCACGCGCAGAAACCAGTTCATCCGAGAGCTTGCCGTTCTTGTCGATGGTGGCGTTCGCCTGAGCGATGATGTAACGCCCTTCTTCAATCGCCGACAGGTAATCAATCTGATCGGTGACTTTGCCGTCGATGACCTTGCGATACGGCGTTTCAAGGAATCCGTATTCATTGAGACGCGCATACATCGCCAGCGAATTGATCAGACCGATGTTCGGTCCTTCAGGCGTTTCGATCGGGCACACGCGTCCGTAGTGTGTTGGGTGCACGTCGCGCACCTCAAAACCGGCGCGTTCGCGCGTCAGACCGCCCGGGCCCAGTGCTGAGACACGACGCTTGTGCGTGATCTCTGACAGCGGGTTGGTCTGGTCCATAAACTGCGAGAGCTGCGATGAGCCGAAGAACTCGCGAATCGCTGCCGAGATAGGCTTGGAGTTGATCAGATCATGCGGCATCAGGTTATCGGCTTCGGCCTGACCCAATCGCTCCTTGACAGCGCGCTCGACGCGTACAAGACCAGCGCGGAACTGGTTCTCGGCCAGTTCACCCACACAACGCACACGACGATTACCCAAGTGATCGATGTCATCGACTTCGCCACGACCATTGCGCAGCTCGACCAGAATCTTGATGACGGCGAGGATATCTTCGTTCGAGAGCGTCATCGTGCCGGTCAGCTCATCGCGACCTACACGGCGATTGAACTTCATGCGACCCACTGCAGAAAGGTCGTAACGATCTTCGCTGTAGAACAAGCCGTTGAAAAGCGCCTCCACCGAATCTTCGGTCGGTGGCTCGCCGGGACGCATCATGCGATAAATCGCAATACGTGCAGACATTTGGTCTGCTGTGTCATCCGCACGCAAGGTTTGCGAGATGTACGCGCCCTGATCAAGGTCGTTGGTGTAGAGCGTTTGAATGTTGCCGACTTTTGAATCGCGCAAGTGACCAATCAACTCTTCGGTCAATTCGTCGTTTGCGTTTGCGATGATTTCACCGGTATCGGCGTCAACGATATTCGTTGCCAGCACACGGCCCAACAAATAATCTTCGGGCACCGAGATGTGCTTGATGCCAGCGGCTTCGATATCACGGACGTGCTTGGCATTGATACGCTTGTCCTTGCTGACGATGACATTGCCAGACTTGTCGGTGATGTCGAATCGTGCAACTTCACCGCGCAAACGTTCAGCGACAAATTCCATCTCAGCACCTTCGGAACGCAAACCGAAGTTATCGAAGACGAAGAAATTCGCCAGAATCTGCTCGGCCGTCATGCCGATAGCCTTGAGCAGAATCGTGACCGGCATCTTGCGGCGACGGTCAACACGGAAGTACAAAATATCTTTGGGGTCGAACTCGAAATCCAGCCATGAACCACGGTAGGGAATGATACGAGCCGAGAACAACAACTTGCCGGACGAATGTGTCTTGCCACGATCATGTTCGAAGAACACACCAGGCGAGCGGTGCAACTGCGAGACAATGACGCGCTCTGTACCATTGATGACGAAGGAGCCGTTGACCGTCATCAGAGGCAATTCGCCCATGTAGACTTCCTGCTCCTTCATTTCCTTGACGACTGGTTTCGTCGGCGATTCTTTATCGAGAATGACCAGACGAACCTTGGCGCGCAAGGGAGACGCATAAGTCAGGCCACGTTGCTGACATTCCTTGACATCGAACGGCGGATCGCCGAGCACGTAGGATAAAAACTCAAGACGAGCAAAGCCGTTATGCGACACAATCGGGAAAATCGAGTTGAATGCGGATTGCAGGCCCTCGCTCTTGCGTACCGATGGACCAGTGTCTGCTTGCAAGAAAGCCGTGTAGGATTCGAGCTGTGTGGCAAGCAGGTAGGGAACATCGTGAACGTTAGCGCGTTTGGCAAACGATTTGCGGATTCGCTTCTTCTCAGTAAATGAGTAGTGCATGAACACTCCGTGAGTGACAGGAAGGATAGAGAATTCAGGATTCGAGGAAGATCACTGTCTTCGTCGGAGAATCCTCAAGTCTTTGCCCTTCCGTTGATACGACCGGTGTGCAAACCAGTAACTGCAATCAGGCCCGCACAACTAAATTCCCTAAGCGACAAAAGAGCCAAAAGCAGGACCCCGCCAGATGGCTGGGCCCTGCACCTTGACTCGTACGCGGCAAGCACCGCGAACCGGATTACTTGAGCTCGGCCTTCGCGCCTGCTTCTTCCAGTTTCTTCTTTGCTGCTTCGGCGTCTGCCTTGGCAACACCTTCCTTCACAGGCTTCGGTGCACCATCGACGAGGTCTTTGGCTTCTTTCAGACCCAGGCCGGTGATTTCACGGACGGCTTTAATGACACCGACCTTGTTTGCACCGACATCAGCCAGCACCACGGTGAATTCAGACTGCTCTTCAGCAGCGGCAGCACCGCCGCCACCACCACCAGCAGGACCAGCAACGGCCATGGCTGCTGCAGAAACACCAAATTTCTCTTCGAATGCCTTGACCAGGTCATTGAGGTCCATTACGGACATTTGACCAACGGCTTCAAGGATGTCGTCTTTAGTAATTGCCATTTAAAACTCCTGATTGTTCAGTGAATACTTGAGATCGGACTTGACGGAAACGACCCTGTTTCGCAAAAGATCGGCGAATCAGGCTGCTTCGGATTCCTTCTTCGCTGCAACGGCTGCCAATACACGGGCCATGCCTGATACCGGCGCCTGCATCACACCCAGCAACTGGGAGATGAGGACTTCACGGCTAGGAATGTTTGCCAGTGCGGTGACGGCCGCTTTGTCGAGTGAGCTGCCCGCATAATTGCCTGCCTTGATGACCAGCTTGTCGTTACCTTTGGCAAAGTCGTTAAGGACTTTAGCTGCAGCAACGGCATCTTCCGAGAACGCATAAATCAGCGGACCGGTCATTTCAGAAGCAAGAGCGGAAAACGCGGTGCCTTCGACGGCGCGACGAGCGAGCGTGTTTTTCAACACGCGCAGGTAGACATGCTTTTTACGCGCATCTTCCCGCAACTTCGTCAGGTGACCAACCTCAATGCCACGATATTCGGCCAGCACGATGGTCTGCGCCGTTGCAACTTTGGCGGAGACTTCGGCAACAACGGCCTTTTTGTCATTTAGATTGAGACTCACGTTCAACCTCCAAAAGTGATGATCGGCGACTGCACAGTCGGATGACTGCCTGCCTCACATCGTTTCGAACACGGCGTCCGAAGTCAGGAGTTCTTGCGTACACGCGGTGCTTTGCGTGCGGCGGAGAGACTGCAAAACTTGTTCGGGCTCGCCATCTGCGTTGGGCGCCTCACGGATCGCTCCTTTGGCGTTTAACCTTTGGTGACCTGCTTCTGCCACCTGGGGCCCAACGGTCTTTGATTGCCTGAACCATCGGCATCGCTGCCCATGATCCAGCCCAAAGATCTGCCCCACGTCCCAGGACGCGGGGACTTTATTTCTTCAATCAGGCCGACAAACTGGTCTGATCAACACGCACGCCTGCACCCATGGTCGACGACAGCGATACCTTGCGCAGGTAAACGCCCTTGCTCGACGCAGGCTTGGCCTTGTTCAGCGCATCCAGCAGTGCCAGCAGATTGCTCTTGAGATCAGCATCTGCAAATGACTTGCGGCCAATCGTCGCGTGGACAATGCCAGCTTTGTCGGTGCGGTACTGCACCTGACCTGCTTTTGCATTCTTGACGGCAGTCGCGACATCCGGTGTCACGGTACCGACTTTCGGGTTCGGCATCAGGCCGCGCGGACCGAGAACCTGACCCAGAGTACCCACGATACGCATCGTGTCGGGCGAAGCGATCACCACGTCAAAAGGCATGTTGCCGGCCTTGATGGACTCCGCCAGATCTTCCATGCCAACAATGTCAGCACCCGCTGCTTTAGCTTCATCAGCCTTAGCGCCAGTGGCAAACACCGCCACGCGCATCGTTTTGCCGGTACCGGCGGGCAGCACTACGGAACCGCGAACCACCTGGTCGGATTTTTTCGCATCGACGCCAAGCTGAACAGCAACGTCGATCGATTCGTTGAATTTTGCGGTCGCGAGTTCCTTCACGAGCGCAATCGCGTTATCGAACGGATAGGGTTTGGTGCGATCAACTTTGGCCTTGATCAACTTGGCGCGTTTAGTCAGCTTAGTCATTACAGACCCTCCACCGTGATGCCCATCGAGCGAGCGGAACCGGCAATCGTGCGTACGGCTGCTTCGAGGTCGGCTGCAGTGAGGTCGGGCTGTTTCTGGGTAGCGATTTCTTCTGCCTGCTTGCGAGTGATCTTGCCTACTTTGTCAGTGTGCGGCTTCGACGAACCCTTTTGAATTCCCGCGGCTTTCTTGATCAGAATGCTGGCAGGCGGCGTCTTCATCACAAACGTGAAAGACTTGTCCGCAAACGCAGTGATCACGACGGGAATAGGCAGACCTGGCTCGAGGCTCTGCGTTTGCGCATTGAAGGCTTTGCAGAATTCCATGATGTTCAGGCCGCGCTGACCCAGTGCCGGGCCAATCGGGGGAGACGGATTTGCTTTACCAGCTGGCACCTGCAGCTTGATAAAGCCAATAATTTTCTTTGCCATGAGGGCTCCTGTTGATGAGTGATAGCGCCTTTTCGTTTGCCTTTCGGCCTGCTACTGGGGCTCCTCGGTTTACTGCAATAAAGCGGGTACTTCGGGTTACAACCAAACTGCTGCGGCCGTCGTTGCCGCTCTGTCAGGCCTTTTCAACCTGACCGAATTCCAGTTCCACTGGCGTAGCACGACCAAAAATCGTAACTGATACGCGCACGCGTGATTTTTCGTAGTTCACTTCTTCAACATTGCCATTGAAATCGGTGAACGGACCATCCTTGATTCGCACCAGCTCGCCCACTTCGTAAAGCACTTTGGGTCTGGGCTTCTCCACACCTTCCTGCATCTGATGCATGATCTTGTCGACCTCATGCGGCGGGATCGGCGTGGGCTTGTTGGATTTACCACCGATAAAACCAGTGACCTTGTTCGTGTTTTTGACCAGATGCCAAGTGTCGTCCGTCATCTCCATCTCGACGAGCACATAGCCCGGAAAGAAACGACGCTCGGTCACCGATTTTTGGCCATTCTTCATTTCGACCACTTCCTCGGTCGGCACAAGAATCTGACCAAACTTGTCTTCCATGCCAGCGCGAGCGATGCGTTCGGTAAGAGCGCGCTGCACACTCTTTTCCATACCCGAGTACGCATGAACGACGTACCACAGCTTTTTTCCGCCGCCGGAAACCGACGCTGCGCTTGCTGGTGTGTTGTCCGTCATGATCATCTCCAGCCCAAGATCAGTCCGTACAGGACCACCTCGAGCAATTTGTCCGTACCCCAAAGGAACAGCGCCATGATGAGAACGAAGCCAAACACAACACCGGTGATCTGCATCGCCTCCCTGCGGGATGGCCAGACCACCTTTTTCGTTTCTTTCACGGACTCGCTGGCAAAACCAATGAATGCACGGCCCTGATACGAAGTCCAGGCAAACGCGACCGCCAGCACCAAACCACCTACGAGCGCTGCAGCGCGGATCAGCGTGGCTTGCCCCGCCAGCGCGTAAAACCCGACGACACCAGCTAAAACAGCAACGCCTGCGAGAACCAGCTTGGCCTTGTCAGCCGAGGTTGTCACAGTCTGCACAGGTTGATTCGACATTTACGTTTACTTTCGGTGTCTTGCACCTGATTCGGTGGCAGGGGCGGAGGGCCTCGAACCCCCAACCTACGGTTTTGGAGACCGTCACTCTGCCAATTGAGCTACGCCCCTGCGGTAAAACTTGGCATCCAATAAAAAAGCCATGCTGGCGATATTCTCGCCGGCACGGCTCTTACAGCTTTTAGTCCATGATCTTTGCAACGACACCCGCGCCGACGGTACGGCCACCTTCGCGAATCGCAAAGCGCAGACCCTCTTCCATCGCAATCGGGTTGATCAGCTTGACCGTGATCGACACGTTG
>JBDKLM010000052.1:0-2614 GCA_039806005.1 Pseudomonadota bacterium | reverse complement strand
CATCGTTGTGTGCATGCTCAGAACTTGGCGCTTGCTCATTAGGGGTTAGGCTTTTTTGATCAAGCTTCGAGATAGAAACCCATTTCTTGCCTTGTGTTGAACAAATTTCAACTAAATTGATTTCCACACGCTCTAAGGCGACGACTTTGCTGACCGTTGGAGCAAGCACGACCATGAACATCGCCAAAAGAGCGATGAATGAAATTCGGCGAGTTTGGGTCAGTTGATACATAGCCCAATATTTTACCGTGATGCCATTTTCAGTGCATAAGTTCAAATTCTCACCGCTGCCAACCCGCATGAATGCTGGGCACCCGCAAAAAGCTCCTGACTTTTTCGCCAAAGTACGGCGACGAGCGAGTTTCGAAATTGGCGTAAGTCGTTGTTATTGTTGAGTTTTTTCGAACTCGCTCAGTCAGGAGCTGCTGAGCAGAACAGCGTCTCAATCTGCATCGTGCTCCTGCGTAAGGCCACTTTCTTCAATCGCTGGTCAGGAGCTGATGGACGAAAGTCCAATCAGATCAACAGCTTGCAGATGGGGATTGAAGAATTGAAACTTTGAAGAAAGTTTGCATGGCGGAGACCGAGGGATTCGAACCCTCGATACAGGTTTAAGCCCATATGCTTCCTTAGCAGGGAAGTGCCTTCGACCACTCGGCCAGGTCTCCACTTGCCGGCGGTTAGATTACCCACAGCGGCAAAGATGGGGATGATAGCTTTCTGCTGCCTTTTGGTCAATGAAAGCGGGCTACCACCTCTAAAAGCTCAGCAAATCAGGCCTGTTCCAGCCCGAAAGCCTTGTGCAGTGCTCTGACGGCCAGCTCCATGTACTTCTCATCGATCAGCACCGAGATCTTGATCTCGGAAGTGGAAATCATCTGGATATTGATGCTCTCTTCCGACAGGGTGCGGAACATTTGAGAGGCAATACCCACATGACTGCGCATGCCAACGCCGACGACCGATACTTTGGATACTTTTGCATCACCAACGACGTTGCTGGCACCCAGATGTGGCTTTACTTCACCATCAATGATCTTCATTGATTTTTCATAGTCGCCGCGTGGTACGGTAAACGTGAAATCAGTTTTGCCGTCCACCGACTGATTCTGAATAATCATGTCGACTTCGATATTGGCATCCGATATCGGACCAAGGATCTGATACGCGATGCCAGGACGATCGGGCACGCCCATGACGGTAATTTTCGCTTCGTCGCGATTGAAGGCTATGCCGGTAATGGTGGCTTGTTCCATGTGGGTGTCTTCCTCAAACGAAATCAGTGTGCCGGAGCGAGCTTCTTCGTCCAGCGGTATCAGCGGGTCGGTCAGCGAGGACAGTACCCGAGTCGGTACGCGGTAGTTGCCCGCAAACTCGACTGATCGGATCTGCAGGACCTTGGAGCCAAGTGACGCCATCTCGAGCATTTCTTCGAAGGTGACGGACTTCAGGCGGCGCGCCTCGGAGACAACGCGCGGATCGGTGGTGTAGACACCATCGACATCGGTATAGATCAGACACTCGGCCGCTTTCATTGCCGCAGCTACTGCGACTGCCGAGGTGTCTGAACCACCGCGACCCAGTGTGGTGATGTTGCCCTCACCGTCGATCCCCTGAAAACCCGTGATGATGACGATACGACCTGCGTCGAGATCTTTTCTGACGCGTGCATCATCAATCGATTGAATACGTGCTTTGGTGTAGGCATTGTCTGTAACGACAGGCACTTGCCAACCCGTGTACGACACAGCCTGCTTGCCGATGGATTGCAGTGCAATCGCCAACAGTGCCACCGATGCCTGCTCGCCAGTGGAGGCGAGCATGTCGAGTTCGCGCGGATCCGGTTGACCGGTAATTTCTTTTGCAAGGCCGAGTAGTCGGTTGGTCTCTCCCGACATGGCAGAGGGAACGACCACAATCTGATGTCCGGCGTCATGCCATTTGGCGACGCGACGCGCGACATTCTTGATGCGCTCGGTCGAGCCCATCGATGTGCCGCCGTATTTGTGTACGAATAAAGCCATTTCTGAGAAGGGAAATTAAGCCGGGAAAACCCACGATTTTACATGTTGCAATGCGGAATGACAAATATCCGGTCTGAAGCGGCGGCGAGCTGCGTCAGTCTTGTCGCTGCCATCGCAAGCGTATGCCCTCGCTGGCCCGCCCTGCCCTCACATCCATGCCGAGACCCGCAGCAAATATCAGCTCTTCACCGAGATACAGCAATGGCAACCATGGCCGCTCGCGTGCAGGCACATCGGACTCTTGAAAGAGGTTTTTCAGCGTCCGCGAAGGCCGCTTGGGGTCGAGTTTGAGACGTTCTCCACCGCCGCGTGGCCGCAGCCGCAGTGGCCCCTGCAAGAGTTGCGCTCGGTCCAAGCCTGGCCCGGGCGCAGAGTCAAATACCAACCGCCCCTGCCATGCCGGCACAACGATCTCTGCCTCGCCCTGCCAGTGCACCAGGAGCTCCGAGGGTAAATTCGCTGGCGGGGGTTCGGTGTGTTTCGCAAGCAGACGGCCGGCGTGGCGCTCAAGTGTGAGGCCACATAGCGACAGCAAAGGATGGGCATCATCGCGAGCGTGCAGCATCTGCTCGCGCAGCTGGTACAACTGC
>JBDKLM010000051.1:0-92838 GCA_039806005.1 Pseudomonadota bacterium | reverse complement strand
CAGCAGTTCACGCTCGCCGAGGGTGATGCCCGACCAGCAGTCTCCTTGTATGCAACGCTTGACACGAGCGATTGGTCGATACACTCGTCGGAGACCATCATTGAGCGCGTGCCTA
Organism: Pseudomonadota bacterium; assembly: GCA_039806005.1. Classification (GTDB taxonomy): domain Bacteria; phylum Pseudomonadota; class Gammaproteobacteria; order Burkholderiales; family Burkholderiaceae_D; genus Pernthalerella. The sequence continues at coordinate 92,723 of JBDKLM010000051.1, read as the reverse complement.
TTCGTGCCAATCTGCGTCACAACGAGTTGGATGATCATGTCAGTGAACAGGCACTGGCAGAGGGCAGTGGCGATTATCCTCACAAAGAGGAAATCGGACTGCTCTGGCAATGGGCCCAGGTACTCGAGCGTGGACGCATGGAAAAGCGCGAGAGTTTTGGTCTGCGTCCCGAACAAAATAATCGTGTCGATTTCAATTTCTACGTAGTCGATGACATCGTCACCATCAGTCGCAGAAAGCGTGGCGCGCCACTCGACAAAATCGTTGCCGAGCTGATGATTTTTGCCAATAGCAGTTGGGGCAAGCTCATGCATGAGCATGGCGTACCCGGCATATACCGCACTCAGGGTGCCGGCAACGGCTGGGCAGCGCGCATGCAGGTGCGCATGCTGACCCATGCAGCACCTCATCAGGGTCTGGGTGTCGATCAGTACGCGTGGAGCACATCGCCTTTGCGACGCTACACGGATCTGGTCAATCAGTGGCAGATACTGGCTTGCGTCAGGCATGGCGTCACCGCGCCACTAGTCGCGCCCTTCAAGCCCAGAGATGCTGATTTGTTTGCGATCGTCTCTGCCTTCGATAGTGCCTATGGGGCGTACGCCGATTTCCAGAACATCATGGAGCGCTATTGGTGTCTGAGATGGCTGGCACAGGGTGCCGTGCGTCAGGTTGATGCCGTGGTTCTCAAAGACGAAGTGCTCAGGCTGGTTGAGATACCGCTGGTAATCCCCATGCCGGGCGTGAAGCATCCACGCGGCACACAGGTGAGGCTGGAACTGATCAGCTGGGATGAACTGGACCTGACGGTGCAGGCGCGCGTGCTGGAAGTGAGTGCCGTTAGTGAGACCCTCAGCGACGATATGGATGAAGAATCCGAGCCAGGTGTTGAGACAATGATGTCAGAAACTACCGAGGCATCTGCTGAAAGCGCGCCAATTGAAGCGGCAGCGCCGCACACCAGTACAACTTCCGATCCGGAGTAGTGCGCGTGGTACTGGCAGATCGTCAATTGCTGTTCATTGCCGTCGCAAGTTCACTGCTGATTCATGCAGCGCTGTTGTCGATACGTTTTGTCAATCCGGATGATGTGCAGTTCAAGCCTGTCGATCGTGTTCTGGAGATCGTTCTTATGAACACGGCCGAACAGCGCACTCCTTTGCAGGCTGACGCGCTGGCGCAAGTAAATTTGGATGGCGGCGGCAATGCCGAGCACGGCCGGGCGACATCGCCTTTGCCGGATTTGGGCCGCATCAGTGAAGGTGCGCTGCTGGAAACGCAGCGCCAACGCGTTGCCGACCTTGAGCGGCAACAAGCCCATCTGCTGGCCCAACTCAGTGCCAGCAAGGCCAAGCATGCATTACCGGAACCCGAACCCAGCAAGGCAAGCCAATCGGGTGTCGCACCTGAGGCCGAAGCCAGCAACCGCTTGCTTGCGCGTCGCGAAGCCGAGATTGCGCGTGAGATTGCCGACTACAACAAGCGTCCCGTCAAAACCCAGCTCACTCCCAGTACCCGGCGAGTGGATTACGCGATGTATTACACTGCCCTGCAACAGCGCATTGAGCAGACGGGCACGCGGCATTTTCCCGAGCGTGATGGCAAAAAAATGTATGGCGAACTCATCGTATATATCCCGATTTTCCAGGATGGTTCGATTTACGAAAAAGAAGGTGGTCCGCGTGTCGAACGCAGTTCAGGCAATCCGGCCTTGGATCAGGCAGCCTTGCTCATCGTTCGACGTGCTGCGCCCTTTGGATCATTTCCTGCCAACTTGCGCCGGGATGGCAACGCGCATGTGTGGGAAATCGTCACCCGTTTTCATTTCACTCGCGATCAGACACTGGAGTCGCGTTCGACCGGAGTTTTGCCTTGACACTCGAATCCGTCCCTGATCGTTATGCAGTGATAGGCAATCCCATCGAGCACAGCAAATCACCGCAAGTGCATGCCTGGTTTGCGCAGCAGACAGGACAGGCGATCAGCTATGAACGTTTACTTGCCCCTGTCGACCGTTTTGCCGACAGTGTCCATGACTTCATCGCTCATGGTGGTCGTGGTGCGAATGTCACCGTACCCTTCAAACTGGAAGCTTTCGCATTGGCGCAAGAACTCACGCCGCGGGCGCAGGCGGCGGGTGCGGTCAATACACTGAGTTTTTCAGCCGATGGCATCAAAGGGGACAATACCGATGGCATAGGACTGGTGCGCGACATCACGCGCAATGCAGCTATCCCGCTCAGGAACCGCTCGGTGCTGTTGCTCGGGGCCGGTGGTGCGGCCCGCGGTGTAGTCTTGCCTCTGATCGAAGAAAATGTCGCCAGTCTGGTGATTGCCAATCGCACGCAGCCCAGAGCGATGGAGCTCGCACAACACTTTTCCAACAAGGGCGTGCCGGTGTCTGCCACAGCCTTTGATCAGCTCGATCAGTGTTTTGATGTGATCATCAATGCTACTTCAGCCAGTCTGGATTCCGCATTGCCGCCGTTGCCCGATTGCGTATTTGGTCCACAGACACTGGCCTACGACATGATGTACGGCACCCAGCCAACGATCTTCATGCAGTACGCCTCGGGAAAAGGTGCTGTTGTTCGTGACGGTTTGGGCATGCTGATCGAGCAGGCGGCTGAATCTTTCTTCGTCTGGCGCGGCGTGCGGCCCGATACAGCCCCGGTGTATCAGTGGCTGCGAGGCCAGCTGTGAGCTCTCGAGCGTCGCGATCATCGCAAGGAGCAGGGCGTGGCCTGCTGTTCTGGATCATTGGCATCCCCTTGCTGTTGGTGCTGTTGTTGCAGGTCTGGTATTTCCTTCATATCTGCTGGTGGGTCAATCACAACCCCGAGTCCACCTCGTTCATGCGCGAGCAGCTGAGCAAGATCCGCGAGAAAAATCCTGCCGCCCGACTGCAGCATCGCTGGGTGCCTTATGACAGGATTTCCAATAATCTCAAGCGCGCCATCATCGCTTCGGAAGATGCCAATTTTGCCGAGCATGAGGGTGTCGACTGGGATGCGCTGCAACGAGCCTATGAAAAAAATGCCAAAAAGGGCAAGGTGGTATCGGGTGGGTCGACCATCACACAGCAGCTGGCGAAAAATCTTTTTTTGTCAGGTCAGCGCAGCTATCTGCGCAAAGGGCAGGAGATGATCATCACCTACATGCTTGAAATGATGATGGACAAGCGCCGCATCTTCGAGATTTACCTCAATGTGGTCGAATGGGGTACGGGTGTCTTTGGTGCCGAGGCGGCGTCCACGCGCTACTTCGGCAAGCCTGCCGCTATGCTGGGTCCGCAAGAGGCAGCGAGGCTGGCGGTGATGCTGCCCAATCCTCGATATTTTGGGCGTCATCTTGATTCCGGTTATCTGGCCCGCCGGTCCAGCCTGATCCTCTTGCGCATGCGCAGTGCCGACTTGCCTTGAGAGCGAAGTTCGCCCCATGGGACTCCGAAGCGCTTGCCTGAGGCGACCGATCTCAGTACACTTGCGCTGTTTTTGTAATCGGAGACCTACCTTGGGTAGTCCCAAATCACATTCCCATCCGTCGTTCGACGGGCTCTTCGCAAGCTAGCGCCTCTTTCTCCAGTGCCTCGCTTGCCAGAGTTGGGTAAGCTGGTGCGCATGGCCTTCAGGCCGCGTTCCCTGATGTTTTACATGTTGCGCAATCCGCGTAGCGCATGCTGCATTGACTGCGGCCGGGAGAACTTATGATCAATGTATTCGTCCTGCAAAACGGTCGTCTGAGCCAGATTCCCATTGAATCGCGCGCGGATCTGGTCAATGTCACGCCTGTCTGGGTTGACCTGACTGATCCCAGTGATGAAGAGCGCGATTGGGTCAGCAGCATCTTCGGTGTGATGCTGCCGGACGAAGACGAGGTCAAGGATATCGAAGCCTCTGCGCGTTATTACGAAGCCGATAATGGCGATCTGCATTTGCGTTCCGATTTTCTGCTGGAAGAAGATGAGGGCGAGTCGCGGGTCGTAACCGTTGCCTTCATTCTCGCCCGAAACATGCTGTTCTCCATGCATAACGATGATTTGCCGGTGTTTCGTCTGGTGCGCATGCGCGCACGTTCGCGCCCAGGCTCGATTGGTGATTTCAAAGACGTGCTGCTCGACTTGTATTCCACCGATGTCGAGTACTCGGCCGATGCACTCGAGGGTATTTATCAGAATCTTGAAGAAGTCAGTCGCAGTGTGCTGCAAAAAGATATTAGTGACCAGGATGCGGCAGCATCGCTCAATGCGATGGCGCGAGAGGAAGACTTGAATGGTCGCATTCGCCGCAACATGATGGATACAAGACGCGCGGTGAGCTTCATGATGCGTGGGCGCTTGCTGAGCCCAGATCAGTTTGATGATGCGCGCCAGATTCTGCGTGACATCGAGTCACTTGATGGCCACACTGCATTTCTGTTCGATAAAATCAACTTCCTGATGGATGCAACGGTCGGTTTCATTAACATCAACCAGAACAAGATTATCAAGATCTTCTCGGTAGCCTCCGTTGCTTTCCTGCCGCCGACACTGATTGCCAGCATCTACGGGATGAACTTCCGCATCTTGCCGGAGTTGAACTGGAGTTTCGGTTATCCGTTTGCGATTCTGCTGATGATCGCCAGTGCGGTGACGCCGTTCTGGTATTTCCGCCGGCGGGGTTGGTTGCGCTGATGAATCCCGGCGAAAGCCAGGATCCTGTGGTCAATGCACCGCTTTAAAAGCAGCGCGTGCCGCATTTACGGTCTCGGCAATCACTGCATCATCGTGCATCGCCGAGACAAAGCCGGCTTCGAAGGCTGAGGGTGCCAGGTACACACCCGCATCCAGCATCGCATGAAAGAATTGATTGAAGCGGTCTTTATTACACGACATCATCTCCGCATAATTGCCAGGTACATGCTCAGTGAAATAAATACCGAACATCCCGCCCACTGCATCTCCACAGAAAGTGACCCCCGCCTCGGCAGCAGCTTTGGTCAAGCCATCGACCAGCTTTGCTGTTTGGGCTGAGAGTTTTTCATAGAAGCCTGGCCGCTGAATGATTTCCAGTGTCGCCATGCCTGCCGCGACCGCCACCGGATTGCCCGACAGCGTGCCCGCCTGATACACTGGTCCCAATGGCGCCAGATGCTGCATGAATTCCTTGCGTCCGCCAAACGCTGCGACAGGTAAACCGCCACCGATGACTTTGCCGAGCACGGTCATATCCGGTTCGATACCGTACAGTGCCTGCGCACCGCCCAGCGCAACGCGGAAGCCGGACATCACTTCATCAAACATCAGTACCGCGCCGTGTTGCGTGCAGAGTCGACGCATGGTTTGCAGAAATTCGGGTGTCGCGCGCAACAGATTCATATTGCCGGCCACTGGCTCGACAATCACTGCCGCTATAGTTGAGCCCATTTTGGCGAAGACTGCTTCGAGTTGCGCGCTGTCGTTATAGTCGAGCACCATGGTGTGCTTGGCAAAGTCAGCTGGCACGCCGGATGAAGTCGGATTGCCAAAGGTGAGCAAACCGCTGCCGGCCTTCACCAGCATGGAATCTGCGTGTCCGTGGTAGCAGCCTTCAAACTTGATGACGGTATCGCGACCCGTCACACCGCGCGCAAGACGCAAGGCACTCATCGCGGCTTCGGTGCCGGAAGAGACCAGCCTGACTTGTTCTATCGTTGGCACGATCTTGCAAATCATTTCAGCCATCAGAATTTCGCCTTCGGTCGGCGCACCGAACGAGAGACCATGTGCTGCCGCTTTCTGCACGGCGCTGATTACCTCAGGATGCGCGTGTCCGACAATCGCAGGACCCCAGGAACCGATGTAATCGATGTAACGTTTGTCATCCGCATCCCAGAAATACGGGCCGTCGGCGCGCGTGATGAAACGCGGTGTGCCACCGACCGAGCGGAAAGCGCGCACGGGCGAGTTCACACCACCCGGCGTACTCTTTTGTGCTCGTGCAAAAAGGGTTTCGTTCTTGGACATGATTTTCCCCCTGAAGGTCTCTTTGTTGGTGTTTTATTAGTAGGTGCTGCCAGCGCTAAGCGTTCTTATCAGGTGTCGCCACCATCGGGTTCGCGCGCCCAGAAAAAGCGATCAGGTACAAGTTTACCCATACCCAGACGCTGCGCATGGGCGAGTGACGCGACGGTGAATTCTTCCGATTCGAAGACAGCCTCAGGCGCATCGAGTCCATTGGCCAGCATCGCAGCAATCGTCGCCGACAGCGTATTGCCTGCACCGATAAACGAGCCCGACTGTCTTGGCCAACTGTCGGTGCGAATCATGCCTTCGCTACCGAATAAAGTGTTCGTGACTTTGCCCGCCTCACCCGGTGTTCCGGTGACAAAAACGAATTCGCATCCCAGTTGTATCGCATGCATTGCATCGACCTCGAGCATCTCGGCATTCGATGGCTCGCGCCAGGTTTCAGCCAGGCGTGACAGTTCATCAGCCGAAATCAGCAGCAGGGTACTTTGTGGCACCAGCAGCTGACGTACTGCGAGCAGCAATTCTTCATCAATCTCTTGTTCGGACAGTGCGGTCGAAAACGGATCCAGCACGAGTGGTACTTCCGGATAGTCGGACATGATCTCGGCAATGACGGCGACACTTTCGATGTTGCCGAGATACCCCACCTTGAATGCAGCCACCGGCATATCCTCTAGCAGAACACGTGCCTGATCGGCGATCCACTCGGGTTCGACAAATTGCAAATCCTCGATGCCGGTCGTGTCACCGACGGCCAATGCGGTGATCACCGAGAGTCCGTGACAACCCATCGCAGCAACAGCGGCCAGATCAGCTTGTATGCCAATCGCGCCCACGGGATCGGCAATGCCGAAGGTCATAACAAGCGGAGAAGTTTGGTTTTGCACAGGGAAAGGATTAACATAGGGGGCTTTTGCATTTTACTTGAAGGGCTGTGCTGTGAGCGACAACAAGATAACTGAGCAGGAATACAAGACCTGGATGTGCCTCATCTGTGGATGGGTCTACGACGAATCGGCTGGGCTGCCTGATGAGGGCATTGCCGCTGGCACACGCTGGGATCAGGTACCTATGAACTGGACCTGTCCGGAGTGCGGTGCCCGAAAGGAAGACTTTGAAATGGTTGCCATCTAATATGGCTATGCCACCGCGCATCGGGGCTTCATGTGTATGCGCGGTGAATGCAGCAGATATGTCGCCAAAACCACCACATTGAGCCAAGTTTGATTTTTCAATGTACTAACTAATTGCTCTTTTTGTTACATTTGCGCCGGGTTCCATGAAAGCATTCATCGGGTGGCGCAATGGTGGATTTGCAGGCGCAAGCTGGACCAGAAATTCTGGTCATTGATGACAGCAGTACGATCCGGCGTTCTGCCGAGATTTTTCTATCTCAATCCGGGTATTCGGTGCTGCTCGCCGAAGACGGATTCGAGGCCTTGTCAAAAATTGTGGAGCGTCGGCCAGCGCTGATTTTCTGCGACATCCTGATGCCACGTCTCGACGGTTATCAGACCTGCAGTCTGATCCGATACAGCAAAGATTTTCGCGACACCCCGGTCGTTTTGCTTTCATCTCGCGATGGGTTGTTCGATCGCGCTCGCGGCGCCATTGCCGGTGCTACTGCCTACCTTAGCAAACCATTTACCAAGGACAGTCTGCTCAAGATTGTCCGCGATCATGTGCCGCAGCGTGAGCCGGCATAAGCATGCCGGCTTCTCTTATCAAATTCTCACCCTCTCTCTGATATGGCCATCAAGCACATACTGGTTGTCGATGATTCAGCAACTGAACGTCATTTTTTGTCCGAATTGCTGACGGCGAATGGCTATTCGGTTACTACCGCAGAAAATGGTGATATCGCCATCGAGCGCATACGACAACATCCGCCTCATCTGATTTTGATGGATGTGGTCATGCCTGGACAAAATGGTTTTCAGACCACGCGTGCCATTGCGCGTGATCCTGCCACCTGTCATGTACCTATCATCATTTGCAGCAGCAAGCATCAGGAAACCGATCGAATCTGGGGCATGCGTCAGGGTGCGCGCGATTATCTTGTCAAGCCGGTAGATACCCGTTTGCTACTGCAAAAAATCGCGGCGCTGTCGCGCTCGGTGAACTGAGATGCAAGCATTCTCGCCCACGCGAGCAAGCGATCAACATGATGCTCTAGCCTCACCCGATCGACAAGAACGCCGGCAGGCTTTGCGAGAATTTCAGCGGCAGCTGGTCGAGCGCGCCCAGCGTGCGCGCTCGGACAACAACAGCGAGCAGATGCGACTCGCCGCGCAGGCGGGTGATCAGCACCTCTTGCTCGACATCGCGCATATCGCCGAAGTCATTCCCTATGAGGGCGTCAAGCGCGTGCCGCATACCGCTCCCTGGTTTTTGGGGCTCATCAACTGTCGCGGCAGGATTACCGGCGTGATGGATTTCTCCGGATTTCTTGGTCATCCCGTGAAGCCCTTGCAAGATTCCGACCGTTTGCTGGTTTTATCCGATGCGCTGGAGGCACCCTGTGCGCTGCGCGTCTCGCGGGTGACCGGTTTGGTCAGTCTCGCCGGTTTTTCACTGCAGTCCAAATCTGCCGAGGAACCTGGCTGGGTGCAGTCAGTTTTCCTGGATCGCGAGTCGCGCATTTGGCGACTGCTGGACTTGCCGCTTCTGATGCGCGATCCCGAATTTCTCGACGTAGTTGCAGCGTAGACAGACAGATTTATTTTTTATTCATGGGTGGGGCATTGGATGGAAATTGATACGAGTCATGGTGCAAGTACGGTGGCCAATATTTCTCCCTCAGGGCTGGATTCTTCGGAGGAAAACCAGAGAAGTCCGGGGTGGAAGAGATTTTTCATGCGCATGAAAACCAATGTCCTCGCGCAGCCCTGGCTCGCCTACGTTTCAGTCAGGACGGCAGCACGCATCATGCAGATCGGCTTGGTGCTATCGCTTATTGCACTCGTGATCTTTACTTGGCTAAATTCCCAGGAAACCGCCAAGGCCTCGGTGCGTACCCAGATCGCCGGTGATCTGGTGATGCACTCGCAGAGACTCGGTAAAGCAGCGCCGAATGCCATTCAAGGTAACCCCGAAGCTTTTGCTCAGCTCGAGCAAAGCCGTACGGCGATCAATGGCGCACTCAAACTGTTATCCAGCGGCGGTGAATGGCAGGGTCATGTGGTACCCGTTGCCGATGCCTATTTTGTCAAACGCCTTGCCCGTATCAGTGATACCTGGCAGCGCTCGGATCAGTCGGCGACACGCCTTATGAGATTGCAAAAAGAGCTCACGGGCTTCGGAACTACGCTGCAGTCGCTTAACAAACTCAATCCAGTTTTACTTGAACTTGCTGAACAAATCGCGATTGTCAGTGCGCAGTCAGGCGCCTCGGCGCGCGAGGTGGCAGCAGCAGGACAACTCGTCATGCTCACACAACGTCTGGGCAAGAGTGCGAATGAATTTCTCACGCCCGAAGGCATTAATCAGGACACGGCTTTCATACTCGGTCGAGATACCAATACCTTTCAGGACATCATGACCGGATTTCTGGAGGGCAGTGCGGTGTTGCGTCTGCCTCCACTCGCCAATCCGGATGCGCGCGCGCGTCTGCAAGAACTCCAGACTGCCTTTGCAAGCTATCGTCGCGAACTCGCCGGGATTCTCGGCAATCTGAAGAATTTCATTGCAGCCAAGCAGGCCGAACGGCAGATCTTTGCTGACAATGAATCGCTTCGTGAGCATCTGCTCGAACTGCAGCAGGCCTATCGTGCGCAGGAAACCGAAGGCAACTGGACCCATTGGGCGCTAGGCACGGCTGGACTTTCATCTTTGATGTTTGCGCTAGCGCTCGGGTTGTTGCTATTGCATGAAAGCCGTCAGCGGACAGCCGAGGCAGAATCGCGTCGCCTGCAGGCTGAGCAGCAGCGTCGCCAAGCGATGCAGGAAGAAGAAGCGGCGCGCAACCTGAATCAGCAAAATCAGGCGGCCATCCTCAGGTTGATGAATGAGCTTCAGGAGGTTGCCGAGGGCAATCTGGCCATTCGCACCACGGTGTCTGAAGATATTACTGGGGCAATCGCTGATTCTGTCAATTTTACGCTCGAAGAATTGCGCAATTTGCTGGCCCGAGTCAGTTATACCGCACAGCAGGTAGGAAAATCCTGCGGCACCGCGCAAAATATATCCAACGAATTGCTGACGCTTGCTGCACGTCAGTCCAGTGAAATTCAGCAGACTGGCGAGGCAGTGCTGCAAATGACAGCACAAATTCACCAGGTGTCTCGCGCCGCCAGTGAATCAGCCGATGTCGCCCAATCCTCAGTGAGTGCCACCGAGCGTGGAGAGAGCGCAGTACAAAATTCGATTCGTGGCATGCAGCAGTTGCGCGAGCAGATACAGGAAACCGCCAAGCGCATCAAACGCCTGGGTGATTCTTCGCTCGAAATTGGCGACATTACCGATTTGATTTCCGATATTACCGAGCAGACCCATGTGCTTGCATTGAATGCTGCGATACAGGCTGCTTCTGCAGGCGAGGCCGGTCGGGGGTTTGCTGTAGTGGCAGAGGAAGTTCAGCGTTTGGCCGAGCGTTGCGGTGATGCCGTGCGCCAGATCAGTACCCTGGTCAAGACCGTCCAAGCCGACGCACAGGAGGCTGTCGCCGCAATGGAGCGATCAACCCAAGGTGTGGTGGAGGGGACTCGCTTGTCGGATGCTGCGGGTCATGCGCTTGCAGATATACGTCGAATTTCTAATCATCTCGCAGAACTTATTCATGGCATTTCGATCTCCGCGGTGGAGCAGGCTAGTCTCGCCGATGGCGTGGCGCGCAATATCGACAGCATTCTCACCGTGACCGAGCATACGCGCCATGGCACCCAGCAAACTGCTTCATCGGTGCAGGAACTCGGCGAACTGGCATCGGAACTTGAACGTGCAATCGCGCGTTTTCGCATCGCTGCCTGAGTCACTTGCCTGTTCCGGATACTGAGGGATGAATTCCCCTGCGCCAGCGAGCCAGACGGCAGCAGATTGTCTGCCGCCTCTTTTTCATGAGCTTGCCATCGTGCTGCACCAGCTGGGAGAGCTTGTGCAACAGGCGAGCCTCACAGACGCCGAGCGATCAACGGTACTCGATTCAATGGAGATACTACTGGCGCAAGTGGAGGCGGCGTTCACCATGGTGCACGTTGATCCTCTTGCGGCCATTACTTCGCTCGCACTACGGCTTGTTACTAAGCAGTCGGAAGATCCCGCGTCATTCCCGAACGAGCTTGCCCATACGCTGAGCCAGACTTTCAGCACACTGATTGAGGCTATGGCGCATTTGCTCGTGCATTCGTCTGTGCCGACAACGAATGTATTGGCTTGCTGGTCCGCACTCGCTGCCTGGGATCGCAGCGGTAATGCACATCCATCCCTCATGTTATCGCTGCAGGTCGATCACAGGATGCTGCCTTCGGTAGCGGCACCCGACGAGCAAGCCTTGCTGACAGATCCCCGCGGTGAATTCGAGCGTGCGCTCTTGCGTTTTTTGCGTTCCGACCTGCCCGAAGAAGTTTCGCTTGCAGCCCAGCGTATAACGCAGGTAATCGCAGCCTTGGCCACACTCGCACGAACTGAAACACAGAAGGTTCACTGGCTGGTGTTGCATGCTGCAACAGGATTGATTGCGGAAGAAAAGACCAGTGACATCGCGCTGGCAAAAAAAATATTGGCAGCGACAGGGCGCGTGATCCGTCATATCGGATCCACAGTATTGCCTGCTATACCGCCAGCGCTGGTGCGGGAGGCCTTGTTCATTATCGCGACTGCCAAGGCACACACGCTGGAATCCGCCAGCATCGTACAAGCCTTTGATATCGATGCGCAGCTTCCTTCGATACAAATAATGGGGGCCGAGACGGCGATTCACGATCCACTTGCTATCGCCGCCGTAGGTGATGAAATTCAATCGCTGATTGCGTTGATGGATACACCGGGTATCACTGCCTTGCCCACACCTGCGCAGCTGGACAAACTGATTCGGTGCACAAGTCTTGTTCCCGAAATCGCTGCTGTGAGCAGTGCCCTGTACCGTTTGCAAGCAAGACTGTCTGCGGAAGAAGTGCATCCCGCGCAAGTGCTTGCGATCGCCACCTGCCTGCTTAGCATGCAAGCACTGATGGCTGTGATGATCCGTTTGAAAAACAACCAGTCGATTGCGCAGCGAATTGCAATGACGCTGGATGCCATTGGCGACATCGAAGGTATACCCGGCTGGCACAGCTTTCAGACCATGGGTATCGCCTTGCAAATACCTGCGGCGCTGGCATCGCTGGCGGATGCGCTGATCGACAGTCTGGCTGTCCTTGAGCGACAAATAGAACGGCTGATCGATGAGACGCAAACGGTGTCGGAGCAAGAAGCAGGGCTTGCTGCCATCGATCATCGGCTAGTGGAAGTTCGAGCTGCAATGATTTTATTAAATGAGTCGACGCTATTGACTTCGTTGCAAGAGATTCGCGAACAAATCCCTCTGATTTTTATCGATAAAGACAGCGATAAGAATTGCGATGGCCGCGAAACATTTGCAAAAAAATTCATTCGCCTGTCCACACAGCTCGCTGCCATCCCGCGCAATCACTCTATTGAAGGCAGCGACTCATTCGATGACGCAGTATTGGGCTCTGAAAGCGGGCGTGAAAATCATGTGACGGGTCCGTTCTTTGATACACGCAATAATCTCCATGCAATTTTTCTTGATGAAGCAAAGGCGCGTCTGCAGCAGCTTGGGGATTGGCTACATGCAGCTCAGACAGACAAGCATGCTTACCTGAGATCTGCCACTCATGCCGCGCATGCCCTCGCAGGCTGTTCGGCCACGGTAGGCCTGTCGGAGATGCGTCAACTGGCATTGGCGATGGAAGCCGTGCTGAGCGAGATGAGTGCAAGCGGTGGGCAAATCAAAGTCGAGGCGCAAGGTATTTTGCAAAATAGCCTTTCAGCTCTTGGAAACATGCTCGCTGATTTATCCTCCGGTTGCATGCCGCAGGCACAGCCAGCGATCCTTGAACAATTGCTGGCCTTGTCGCTGACAGCATCGGATTTTTCGCATCCGTATCATCAGGAAGCCGACCCCGCGGCATCCCCCGTGTCGCAGACGGTAGCAGTGGTGGCGCCGACAGTACATTCAGTGCCTTTGCAGGGTGATCATCCAGGCTCCAATGCAGGCAAAAATCCTTCGGATACCAACACACCAGTAGAGTCAAAATACCCAGCGGTCACACCATCTGCGAGTACGGCTCATGACCCTATGCAAGACGAGCTGCACGAGATTTTTATCGAAGAAGCCGCCGATCTCATGCCGCAGCTCGATCAGCAACTGCGCATCTGGCTCAACGATCCCTCGGAGCTCGACGCGCCCGCACAGATGCTGCGAATTCTGCATACGCTCAAAGGCAGTGCTCGCATGGCAGGTGAAATCAGGCTGGGCGATGCCTTGCACAAGATGGAGCAAACCATTGCCGAGCTCTCCCGGCAATCGCCAGCGGATACTGCCGTACTTCATGCGCTTGAGACGACGCTGGATCAATGGCTGCAAGCTTTCGTTCCCGTCACCATGTTGCCACCATCAGCCATGGGTGACCGACCTGGCGCCAACATTGCCACTTCACGACCCGAGGCCAAGCCGTTGGATGCTGCGCATCCCATTCGGGATATTGCGTCGAAGGCAGCATCGGGAAAAACAAATCAGGTGCTGCAGCTGCGGGTACGTGCGGAGTTTTTGGATCGCATTACGACCTCAGGCGCGGAGCTGTTGGTCGGAAGTTCGCGCATGGCAGGCGAATTGCAGCTGCAACGTCAGTCAGTGAATGATCTTTCGGATAATCTTGCGCGTTTGCGCGCACAGTTGCGAGAACTTGAAATCAATGCGGAGTCAAGCATTGCTTCCGGATTTGCATCCAGCAATGCAGCAGAATTTGATCCCCTCGAATTTGATCGCTATACACGACTGCATGAGCTCACGCGCATGATGAGTGAAAGTATTGCCGACATCAGCAGTCTTCAGCGCACGCTATCGCGTCAGCTCGATAGTACGGCGCTCGCGGTCTCTGCGCAGGGGCGCCATGCGCGGGTATTACAATCCGATCTGCGCCGCGTGCGCACGCTGCCTTTTGCCAGTTTGATCGGACGACTGCAGCACTTGCTTCGTCAGGCCGCTCGCGAAAAAGAGTGCGATGTCGTCATGGATATCGATGGTGGCAATCTGGAAGTGGATCGCAGTGTGCTGGATCGCATCACCGGGCCGCTTGAGCATCTGGTTCGCAATGCTGTTGCGCATGGCATTGAAACAGCCGACGAACGGCTGTCGCTGGGCAAGCCTGCGACGGGAAGGGTGCGAATGGATTTGTCCCAGCAAGGGAATACCTTGCAGCTGCAAATCAGTGATGATGGGCGCGGTCTGGATTATGCGCGTATCCGCGAACGGGCCATCGCTGCCGGATTAATGTCACTTGATGCGGTAGCGGATGAGGCGGCGTTGGCAGAGATGATTTTCGAACCGGGCTTTTCAACGGCAAGCAAAGTCACCGAGCTATCCGGACGCGGCATAGGTATGGATGCAGTAAGAGCCGCGGTCATCGCGCTTGGCGGTCATCTGAAAGTCCACAGCGAATCAGGCGCAGGTACGAGTTTCACCTTCAGCTTGCCGCTCACCTTGGCCACCATGCAGGTCGTACTGGTGACGGCGGGCACACGCGAGCTCGCATTGCCCGCAACGCTGGTGCAGCAAATGCTGCAGCTCTCATCATCCGAGCTGGCGCGGGCACGCACTGCCGGTGAGCTGGAATGGCAGGGGCGTCATATACCACTACACAAATTGACGATTCTGCTGGGCGACACGCTTTCTGCACAACAGAGCGCGATGCGCACGCCGGTTGCAGTACTGCGGCAGCTTGATCAGTATCTGGCAATCGAGCTTGATGCCGTGCTGGGTCACCGCGAAGTTGTCGTCAAAAATCTCGGACCGCAGTTAGCCAAGGTGCCGGGCATCGCTGGTGCTACGGTATTGGGAGATGGCAGCATTATGCTCATCATCAATCCCTTGCCCTTGCCCGACTTCGTGGCAACGCATAAGGGTGGCAGTACGGATCTGAATTCAGCAAAAGCCCATCACGCACCACGAATTCTTGTGGTTGATGATTCACTCACCGTGCGACGTGCCAGTCAGCGCCTCCTGGAGCGCCATGGCTACGTGGTCGAACTGGCCAGAGATGGCATGGATGCTCTGGAGCAGTTGCGTCTGAAAACTCCCGCCGCTGTGTTGCTGGACATAGAAATGCCGCGCATGGATGGTTTCGAACTGCTGACCGCCTTGCGTGATGAGCCGCGCTGGCGTGCGATTCCTGTTGCCATGATCACCTCGCGTACCGCAGAGCGGCACCGCGAGCATGCGATGAAGCTGGGTGCGACAGCTTATCTGGGCAAGCCTTTTGTTGAAGAAGAATTATTGGGTTTGTTGTCGCAATGGCTTGCTGCGGCAGCTGCGGAAGACAAGCTGCTGATTGCATAAAGCTCAGCGGGGTGTTTGCCTCATCGGAGGCAACATTGAAAATGGCTTGGGTCACCGACCGCAGTGCAATCAGGGCATTACCCAATACGATCTCAAGCAACATACTCGCGCAGTGAGCAAGATGGCGCAGTAATCAGGAAAATATCAATAGCGATTTATTTTTTCACCACCGCATAGCGTTCCAGCGTTCGCTTGCGTGCTTCATCATGAGCGACGATCGGTGCCGGGTAATCCTTGCCCAAGGTGATCCCTGCGCTGCTCAACAAGAGTTCGGGTACCAGCCACGGCGCATGAATTTGTTTGCGATCCAGTTTCGCCAGTTGCGGCAGATAGCGCTTGATGAATTTACCTTCGGCGTCGAATTTTTCCGATTGCGTGATGGGGTTAAAAATTCGGAAATAGGGTTGCGCGTCGCAGCCGGATGAAGCCGCCCATTGCCAGCCGCCGTTATTGGCGGATAAATCGAAATCGTTGAGTTGTCGCGCAAAGTAAGCCTCGCCACGCCGCCAGTCGATACCCAGATCCTTGATCAGGAAGCAAGCCGTCACCATGCGCAGACGATTATGCATATAGCCGGTCTGGTTCAACTGATGCATGGCCGCATCCACCAGCGGATAACCAGTGCGACCTTCACACCAGGAAGCAAAATCCGCATCAGCTTTTTTGCCTTCCTCCCAGACGATACGATCGTAATCGGCTTTGAAAGCGCGTTCAGTCACGTGCGGATGGTGATGCAAAATCATGAAATAAAAATCCCGCCAGACCAGTTCTGACAGCCACACTGCAGCACCATCACCACCGGTGCCGGCTTGAATTGCCTGCATCGCATGACGCGCCAGTGAGCGTATCGATACGGTACCAAAACGCAGATGCACCGAGAGATACGACGGACCTTTCACCGCTGGAAAATCGCGCGCAACGCCATAGTGTTGCAAGCGCGGCAGAAAATCATCCAGCAGCGCTTGGGCGCCCCGCATACCGGGTTGTATATGCAGCGCTTCCAGATCGCAGACATCGAAACCCATCTCGGCCAGCGTCGGTATGCTGCCGGCAGGTGGTGGTGCGAGTTGTGATTTTTTCGGTGTGCAATCGAAGGCATCCAGCAAAGACAAATCGAAGCCGCCGGATGGCAAATTGAATTTTTTCAGCCACGCATTCTTGTACGGGGTGAAGACCGACATCGGCTTGCCTGCCTGAGATAACACTTCGTTTTTTTCATGGATCACTTGATCTTTGCTGCTCAGCAGTGCGCAGCCCTTCTTTTTCAGCGCAGCGGCGACTGCCTGATCGCGCGTCAGTGCCGCAGGCTCATAGTCATGATTGATGAAAACAGCCTCAACGCCCAGCTCTGCCGCTAGTGCAGGTATCGCGGTCTCTGCATGCGCATGGCGCACGATCAGCCCGCCACCCTGAGTGCGCAAGGCGGCATCCAGCTCGATCAGACTCGCATGCAGGAAGGCGACACGCCTGTCCAGCTTGCTGTGTTCCAGCAAGGGATCGAGGATGTCCTTGTCAAAAATGAAAGCGCAGTACACGATGCGACTGCTTTGCAGCGCCTGATGCAGCGCTGCATGATCAAAATTGCGCAGGTCGCGGCGGAACCAGACCAGTGATTTATCGTAGTGACTCATGAGCGTGCGGCGGACTCGGATCGGAAAGCGGGCAGTGTAGCCTTTCCCCGTAAACTCGGCGCGCGCTGGTGGCGTAGACTTTCTCCAGCTATTGGCTTCAAAGCTGATAAAATTCTGCCTATGGCCAAGCAAGGCAAGTCTCACCCCCCTTCGTCCTCCGCGCCAGACGTGGAAGACAGCGATTTTTCCTCCTCCGCGACCTCAAACGACACGCACCGATTGCACCTGGCGGATCATTTTCTGATTGCCATGCCCTCCATGCTTGATCCCGTGTTCGGCGGCACCGTGGTTTATATCTGCGAACATCATGTGGGCGGCGCGCTGGGTGTCATCATCAATCGTCCCACCGACATGACCATGGATGTGCTCTTCGAGCGGCTTGATCTCTCGCTGGAAATCAGTCCTCATGTATCGCTGCTGCCGCGCGCCCCTGTGATGTTTGGTGGTCCGGTGCAGGTGGAGCGCGGCTTTGTACTGCATGCGCCCAGTGCCACCTACAACTCGTCTCTCACCGTATCCGACGACATCGCACTCACCACCTCGCGCGATGTGCTCGAGGCGGTCGCCCATGGCCAAGGGCCGCAGCAGCTGCTGGTGACGCTGGGTTGTGCCGGCTGGAGTGCTGGGCAGCTCGAAGAAGAAATTTTGCGTAACGGCTGGCTGACTGTACGAGCCGATCCAGCGATCATGTTTGAAACACCGATCGAGTCACGCTTTGTCGCCGCGATGAATTTGCTGGGCATCGACCCGAACCGACTGACCGGGGAAGCGGGGCATGCGTGATGCGCGTCTCGCCCAGCCCATTGCACGATGCAGCTTGATTCCTGCCTTTGGCGGGCCGTTCCGTGATTCTGTTTGCGCCGCCGCTCGCGCATGATGACGGTACTGGCTTTCGATTTTGGCCTCAAGCGCATCGGGGTTGCGGTCGGTAATACCCTGATACGGCAAGCGCAGCCGCTGCAGGTTATCGAAGCTGCGACCAATGACGGCAAGTTCGACGCGATATCGACGCTGCTCGCCGAGTGGCAGCCGCAGCGTGTGATCGTGGGTTTGCCTTTGCATCCGGATGGCGCCGAACATGAGATGAGCGTGCGGTGCCGGCGTTTTGCGAACCAGATTCACGGCCGTTTCGGTATCGAGACTGTGCTGGTCGATGAGCGTTACACTTCTGCGGTGCTGCCTCAGCATCGTGGGCAGCCGGTTGATCACGAAGCAGCCGCGCTGATACTTCAACAATATTTTGATGCCCATGAATCAGACTGAATTGGACGCTGAAGCGCTCTACAGCCAACTCGAGCAAACCGTCGGTGCCGGGTTGGCAGGTACGTCCCGCCTGGCGATCGTTGGCATCTACTCTGGTGGTGCCTGGATCGCTGAACGGCTGGCGACCTCACTCGGTATTGCAGACCTCGGTTATGTAGATGTGTCTTTCTATCGCGATGATTATGCCGAGCGAGGCCTGCATGCCGAAGTCAGACCCAGCCAGATTCCTTTTGATGTCGAGGGCGCGACCATTCTGCTCGTCGATGATGTGCTCTACACAGGTCGTACGACGCGAGCTGCCATCAATACGCTGTTCGACTATGGTCGTCCCGAACGCGTAATGCTCGCAGCCCTGGTCGATCGTGGTGGTCGCCAGCTGCCTGTGGCGCCCGACTTCGTGGCAAAGACAATTACGCTCGCAGACGATCAGCAACTCGTACTGCAGAAATCCGACGATGGCCGTTTCTCACTGACCATAGACCATGCATAACCCGCAACTCAATAAAAATGGCGAGCTGCAGCACCTGATTACACTCGAAGGTCTGCCACCTGCCGTGATCACCCGCATTCTCGACACCGCAGCCTCCTTCGTCAGCGTTGGTGATCGCGAAGTCAAAAAAGTGCCGCTCATGCGCGGCAAGAGCGTGTTCAATCTATTTTTCGAAAATTCCACTCGTACGCGTACAACCTTCGAGATCGCGTCCAAACGGCTTTCGGCCGACGTGATCAATCTGAACATTTCTGCCTCCTCGGCCAGCAAGGGCGAGTCATTGCTCGATACCATCGACAACCTCGCCGCCATGCACGCCGACATGTTCGTCGTGCGTCATGCGCAATCAGGTGCGCCCTATCTGATTGCGCGTCATCTGACCGAAACGCGTCAGGATCATGTGCATGTCGTCAATGCCGGTGATGGTCGCCATGCGCATCCGACGCAAGGTCTGCTCGATATGTACACGATCCGGCACTACAAAAAAGATTTTCGCAATCTCACCGTGGCTATCGTGGGCGACATTCTGCATAGTCGCGTTGCACGATCCGACATTCATGGTTTGACGACACTGGGTGTGCCTGAAGTACGCGCGATTGGCCCGCGTACTCTGCTTCCCGGCGGGTTGGAACAAATGGGCGTGCGCGTATTTAACGACATGAATGAAGGTCTCAAAGGCGTAGATGTGATCATCATGCTGCGTCTTCAAAACGAACGCATGAATGGCGCGCTGCTGCCCTCTGCACAAGAATACTTCAAGAGCTACGGTCTAACGCCCGAGCGCCTCGCGCTGGCCAAGTCCGACGCGATTGTCATGCACCCCGGCCCCATGAATCGTGGTGTCGAGATCGATTCCGCTGTTGCTGACGGTGCGCAGGCCGTGATTCTTCCCCAAGTCACTTTTGGAATCGCGGTGCGCATGGCCGTGATGAGCATCCTGGCGGGGTCCTGAAAAATGAGCATGAGACTTCACATAAAAAATGGCCGTGTGATTGACCCGGCAAACCACATCGATGCGGTACAAGATGTCTTTATCGCTGACGGAAAAATTACAGCACTCGGTAAATCGCCAGCCGGCTTTCAAGCGGATCAGGTCATTGATGCGAATGGCTTGGTAGTAGCACCTGGGCTGGTGGATTTGTCAGTACGCTTGCGTGAGCCTGGTTATGAATACCGCGCCACCCTCGAGTCCGAATTGCAGGCAGCGCTGGCGGGTGGCGTGACCAGTTTGCTCTGTCCGCCAGATACGGATCCAGTGCTTGATGAGCCCGGATTGGTCGAAATGCTGGTACATCGTGCGCGTGGATTGGATCAATCCCATGTCTATCCCCTTGGTGCGCTGACCATGGGCCTCAAAGGCAAAGAACTCACCGAAATGGCCGAACTCACCGAAGCGGGTTGTGTCGGTTTTTCACAAGCCGAAGAGAGTATCAGCGACACCACGGTGCTCATGCGTGCGCTGCAGTACGCGCAGACCTTTGGTTATACGGTCTGGCTGCGTCCGCAAGACCCGCATCTGGGCAAGGGCGGCACTGCGCACAGCGGACCGCTGGCCTCGCGACTGGGGTTGTCTGGCGTGCCGGTGATCAGCGAGACGATTGCGCTGCACACCATCTTCGAACTGATCCGCAGCACCGGCACACGCGTGCATTTGTGTCGTCTATCGTCGGCGGCCGGCATTGCGCTGGTTCGCGCAGCGAAGGCGGAAGGCTTGCCTGTGACTTGTGATGTGGGTGCACATCATGTGCATCTGACGGACAACGATATCGGTTTCTTTGATTCCAATGCGCGCCTCTCGCCGCCATTGCGCAGCCAGCGCGACCGTGATGCGATACGTCAGGCGCTGTTGGATGGCACGGTCGATGCGATCTGCTCGGATCACACGCCCGTCGACGACGACGAAAAACTTCTTCCCTTTGGTGAAGCATCGCCCGGAGCGACGGGTCTCGAACTGCTGCTCTCGCTGTCGCTCAAATGGGCTGCGGAGACACTGCCCTCCAAAGAACAGCTCACGGCGGCTGTGGCCAGAATCACGGTAGATCCTGCCCGTGTCGCAGGTCTGGATGCCGGCAAACTCTCGGTGGGCAGCACGGCAGATGTTTGCGTATTCGATCCCGAGACGCGCTGGACCGTGAATGCACATGCACTCACCAGCCAGGGCAAACACACGCCCTTCATCGGTTACGAATTGCAGGGGCGGGTCAGTCATACCATCGTCTCGGGTCGTCTGGCCTTCAGTCGCGCAGCCTGAGCATGCCCGTATTACCGCTGGCCAGACTGGCTTTGCATCTGGCCGTGGGTCTTTGCAAGGCAGCTCTGCTGTTTCCTTTGCTCGATGCATCGGGGCGCGATCGCCGCATACAGCGCTGGTCGCATCAACTGGTCCGCATCTGTGGCCTCACGTTGCAGGTGGATGACTCGCTGCAGCAGCAACCAGTCTCTCCCGCGCTGATCATCTGCAACCATATTTCCTGGCTGGATATTTTCGTGATCAACACGATTCATCCTTGCCGTTTTGTCGCCAAATCCGATATCCGCGACTGGCCACTGATTGGCTGGCTCTGCGATAAATCCGGTACCATTTTTATTGCGCGTGGCAGACAGCGTGATGTGCGTCGTATTTATGCCGGACTGGTGCAAAGCATTCATGCTGGCGAACGAGTATCGTTTTTCCCCGAGGGCACCACCGCATCACAGGGCACGGTTCTGCCTTTTCACGCCAATCTTTTTGAAGCGGCGATTGAAGCGCAGGTACCCGTACAACCCTATGCGATACGTTATGTCGATGCACAGGGCGAGCTGCATAGCGCTGCCGATTTTGTTGGCGAGATGAGTTTTCTTGAAAGCGTGATCATCATCATGCGAAGCCGTGGCATGCGAGCCGAGCTGATTCGTTTGCCTGCGATCGAAACGCAGGGAGCGCATCGGCGAGAAATTGCGAAGGTCGCGCGTGAACAGATCGCCACCGCGCTGCAATGCCCTCTGTGATCATCAAAAGCGACTGACGATTTCAGCCCGGATCCTGATACTGCGGACACTGCACCTGCACTAGCCGTCTATCTTTCAGACACACCGCAGTGAGCTTGCCGCCCCAGACGCAGCCACTGTCAATGCCCAGCAGCCGTGGTCGTTGTATGAGCCCCAGCGTTGACCAATGGCCGAATACGACGGTGACATCGGATGTTTTACGTGCAGGCACATCAAACCAGGGCAGGTAGCCCACGGGTGGATTGCCTGGCCCCTCCTTGGTATCGAATTCCATATCGCCATCGGCGGTACAAAAACGCAGACGTGTCAGGCCATTGACAATGCAGCGCATGCGTTCCTCTCCCTGCAGCGCATCGTTCCAGCGCAAAGGTGTATTGCCGTACATCGTGCGCAGGAAATCTTGCCAGTGCGGACCGCGCAATTGCGCGGTGGCTTCGTCCGAGAGCGCCATCACCTGTGCTGCTGTCCATTGCGGCAGCACGCCTGCATGCACGATCAGATGATCTTGCTCGAGCAGTGCCAGTGGTTGTTGCCGCAGCCATGTCAGCAACTCACCACAATCCGGGGCATTCAGAATTTCCTGCATCGTGTCCATTCGTCCGCGCGCCCTTGCGCCGCAGGCAATGGCCAGCAAATGCAGATCATGATTGCCAAGGACAGTGCGAGCACGCTCGCCCAGTGCGCGAACCATGCGCAGCGTTCGCAGTGACGCGGGGCCGCGATTGACCAGATCACCGACAAAAATCAGTCGGGCGTTCGGTGACTGCTGGTCTATGTGTTCCAGCAGCAGCTCGAGGTCGGCAGCACAGCCTTGGAGGTCGCCGATGGCGAAGGTTTCCATGAGATTGATAGTGTCCAGTGGTTATGTCTGCGGATGCGTCTCAATGTGGGTCGGTGAAGGCGGCCGCGAGTGATTTATCTACGATCCAATGTCTTAAGCTGTTTACCAGCTATCTCAAGCTTTACTCGATCAATCTGCAACCCAAAGCGCCTTGATTGTAAACGCAGCCCCAATCCAGCGAGCCACATCGGCTTCTAAGGGGAAATCCAGTTCGAGTAGCGTAAAATACCGCTTAAATCTTGTTCCGCATTTTTATCGCATTTCAGAGGCATTTTCATGATTCTGGTGACTGGCGGCGCCGGCTTCATTGGCTCCAACTTCGTGCTGGACTGGCTGTCGGTCAGCGATGAGCCCGTGGTCAACCTGGACAAGCTGACCTATGCGGGGAATCCCGCCAATTTCGCATCGCTGTCAGGGGATGCTCGTCATATCTTTGTGCAGGGCGATATCTGCGATCGTGCGCTGATAGCCTCACTACTTGACCAGCACCGGCCACGGGCCATCGTGCATTTTGCTGCCGAGAGCCATGTTGATCGCTCGATTCATGGCCCCGGTGATTTCATCCGCACCAATGTCGATGGCACCTTCAGTCTGCTCGAGGCAACGCGCGCTTACCTGGCTGGCTTGACGGATACTGACAAAGCCGCATTCCGTTTTTTGCACGTATCTACCGATGAAGTCTTCGGCAGTTTGGGTCCGGACGATGCACCGTTTTCCGAAACCACCCCCTATGCACCTAACAGTCCTTATTCGGCATCCAAGGCGGCATCGGATCATCTGGTGCGTGCCTGGCATCACACTTACGGTCTGCCGGTCGTCACTGGCAATTGTTCGAACAACTATGGACCGCTGCAATTCCCCGAGAAGCTGATCCCCCTCATCATTGCCAATGCACTCGCTGGCAAGCCGCTGCCCGTCTATGGCGATGGCCAACAAGTTCGGGACTGGTTGTACGTCGGCGACCACTGCAGTGCCTTGCGGCGTGTGCTGGAGGCAGGTCGGCCCGGTGAAACCTACAACATCGGTGGCTGGAACGAGAAAGCAAATATCGATGTCGTTCATACCCTGTGCGCGCTGCTGGACGAGCTCGCACCGCGAGAGCGCTCCTACCGCGAACTGATTACCTTCGTGACCGATCGGCCCGGTCATGACCGCCGCTATGCGATCGATGCGCGCAAGGCCGAGCGTGAGCTTGGCTGGCGGCCGGCAGAAACTTTCGAGACAGGCATGCGCAAAACCGTGCAGTGGTATCTTGATCACCAGGACTGGGTCAGGCAAATACAGTCGGGAGACTATATGCAATGGATAGACCGCAATTACAGTCAACGCACCGGAGCAGCGACATGAGTAATCGACGCGGCATCATTCTCGCCGGTGGTTCGGGCACGCGGCTCTATCCGGTGACCATGGCTGTCTCCAAGCAGCTGTTGCCGGTGTATGACAAACCCATGATTTACTACCCGCTCAGCACACTCATGCTGGCGGGCATACAAGACATACTCCTGATCTCAACACCGCAGGACACGCCGCGCTTCGAGCAATTGCTGGGCGATGGCCATCAGTGGGGCATCAATGTTCACTATGCAGTACAGCCATCGCCGGATGGACTGGCACAAGCCTTCATCATTGGTCGCGAGTTTGTTGGTAACGCACCCTCTGCGCTGATTCTTGGCGATAACCTCTATTACGGCCATGATCTTGACGCCCGTCTCAATGCCGCCAATGCACGTCGGGAGGGTGCGACCGTGTTTGCCTATCATGTACTTGATCCCGAACGTTATGGCGTCGTGGGTTTTGACGAGCACAGACGTGCGATCAGCATCGAAGAAAAGCCAGTCAAACCCAAGTCCAACTATGCAGTCACAGGTTTGTATTTTTATGACACACAGGTGTGCGATATCGCTGCCGGCATTCAACCCTCAGCGCGCGGCGAACTGGAAATCACTGATGTCAATCGTGTTTATCTTGAACAAAGTCAGCTGAGTGTTGAAGTCATGGGTCGTGGTATGGCCTGGCTGGATACCGGCACTCATGAATCGCTCATGGAAGCGGGTCAGTTCATCGCCACGCTGGAAAAACGCCAGGGATTGAAAATCGCTTGTCCCGAAGAAATCGCCTATCGCAAAGGCTATATCGACGCCGCTCAAGTCCAGAAACTGGCCGAACCCATGAAGAAAAACAGTTACGGCCAGTATTTGCTGCGCCTGCTGGAAGACAGGGTTTTCTAAACGCATGAAAATTATTCCGACCACGATTCCCGATGTGCTCATCATCGAGCCTACGGTCTTTGGTGATGCGCGTGGCTTTTTTTTCGAGAGCTACAATGCGCGCCAGTTTCAAACGCTCACCGGAGTCGCGCCGCAATTTGTTCAGGACAATCACTCCCGTTCCGCGCAGGGTGTTTTGCGTGGTCTGCATTACCAGATTCGCCAGCCTCAGGGCAAACTGGTGCGCGTAACGGCAGGCGAGGTCTTTGATGTCTGTGTTGATTTGCGTCGCAGCTCGCCTTTTTTTGGAAAGTCGGTGGCAGTGACACTCTCTGCTGAAAATCACAGGCAGTTGTGGATTCCCCCCGGATTTGCGCACGGTTTTTTGGTCACCAGCGAGTACGCAGAATTCCTATACAAAACGACAGACTACTATGCGCCCGAGCACGAGCGCTCGCTGCAATGGAATGATCCTGCATTGAACATTGCGTGGCCCTTGCAGGGAGAGCCTTTGCTGTCGACCAAGGATAAATCGGCCGTACCGCTTGCTCAGGCTGAAACCTTCGAATGAAAATACTCGTCACGGGTTGTCACGGTCAGGTCGGTCATGCGCTGACTCAGCATCTGCAAGGTCTGGGCGAGATTCATGCGCTTGGACGCGAGCAACTGGACTTGTCTCGTCCTGAATCGATACGGGCGGTGATGCAATCCCTGCAACCGGCCATCGTGATCAATGCGGCTGCCTACACTGCGGTCGATCAGGCCGAATCAGAAGAATCGCTTGCATTGCGCATCAATGCCGAAGCGCCCGGCATCCTTGCCGAAGAAGCCGGAAAAATCGGTGCATCGCTTATTCACTATTCCACCGACTATGTATTTGACGGCGGCAAGCAGGGCGCGTGGACGGAAGATGATCCTGTGTCGCCCTTGTCTGCCTATGGTCGCAGCAAGCTCGCCGGAGAGCGCGCTATTGCCGCCACCGGTGTGCCCCACCTCATTCTGCGGACCAGTTGGGTGTATGGTCTGCATGGTAAAAATTTTTTGCTAACGATGCTGAGGCTGGCGCAATCCCGTGATTCGCTGTCCATTGTGGATGATCAGATCGGGGCGCCGACCTGGAGTCATACAATCGCGGAAGCCACTGCCAACATCATCAGACATTTTCCCCGGACTGAGCAAATCGAAGAGCTGAGCGGTATTTATCATCTGTGCGCGACCGGACATACCAGCTGGCATGGCTTCGCGCAGGCGATCTTTTCGCATCCTGCCGTGCACCAGCGTCCTGCACTGCAGCCGATCACCACGGCGCAATACCCGACGCCAGCAAGACGTCCTGCGAACTCGGTCATGGATACACAAAAATTCCGCCAACGCTTTGGCGAACTGCCTGCATGGCAAGCGGCTTTGCAACAGTGTCTGGATGGCCTCGAAACCACGGCCGTTTCCGAATAAATTTCTTTCATATACCTTTTCCGAGAACCTCTGCAATTATGGTCACTGGTACGGTCAAATTAAATCCCGGTATCTTCAAAGCCTACGATATTCGTGGTGTCCTGGGCAAAACGCTGGACAATGGCATTGCATATAAGATTGGACAGGCCTTCGGATCTGCCGCTGTCGAATGCGGTGAACACACTGTGGTGATTGGTCGCGATGGTCGATTGTCTGGCCCTGAATTATCTGCAGCACTGGCCGAAGGTCTTCAATCAGCTGGTATTGATGTCATCGATATCGGCATGGTCGCCACACCCATGCTGTATTTCGCGACGCATACGCTGGGTGCGAGCAGCGGCATCATGGTCACCGGCAGTCACAATCCGCCGGATTACAACGGTTTCAAAATGGTGCTGGCGGGCGCTGCCATTTATGGCGATACGATCACCGCGCTCTATCAGCGTTTGCAAGAAGACAGGCTCGCGCACGGTCGAGGTAACTATCGCCAACATTCGATACGTGACGCGTATCTGCAGCGCATCGTCAGCGACATCAAGCTTGCGCGTCCCATGCACATCGCCATTGATTGCGGTAATGGAGTGGCCGGCGCCGTTGCGGGTGATTTGTATCGCCAGCTTGGTTGCACGGTGACGGAATTGTTTTGCGAGGTTGATGGCAACTTCCCTAACCATCATCCTGACCCCGCGCATCCCGAAAATCTGCAGGATCTGATTCGCACACTGGCCGACAGCGATGCCGAACTCGGACTGGCATTTGATGGCGATGGCGATAGGCTGGGTGTCGTGACCAAGACGGGCGAGATCATTTATCCGGATCGTCAGCTGATGCTGTTTGCGCAGGAAATACTCGGTCGTCATCCCGGCGCCCCCATACTCTTTGATGTGAAATGCAGCCGGCATGTCGCTGAAGTCGTCAGAGCCTCAGGTGGTCATCCACTGATGTGCCGGACCGGACATTCACTGGTCAAGGCCAAGATGAAAGAGACCGGTGCACCCTTTGGCGGTGAAATGAGCGGCCACTTGTTTTTCAAAGACCGCTGGTATGGATTTGATGATGGCTTGTACGCCGGCGCACGTTTGCTCGAACTGGCCAGTCGGGTCAGCGATCCCGGCGCGATTCTCAATGCCCTGCCACAGTCAATGTCGACGCCCGAGCTTCAGATTTCGCTCCCCGAGGGCGAGAACCACGCCGTCGTGGCCCAGCTGCAGCGCGATGCTCAATGGCCCGGTGCGCGCGACGTGATTACTCTGGATGGCGTGCGCGTCGAATACGCAGATGGTTTTGGTCTCGTGCGTGCGTCAAACACCACACCCGTGCTGGTCCTGCGTTTCGAAGCCGAAGATGCCGATGCACTGCATCGCATACAGCAATCGCTGGGTGCAGCGATTCGTGCGGTACGACCAGATGCGATACTGCCGTTCTGAATGCTAATGGACGCCATCAGGCTGCGTGCCTATTCCCTGATCTGGTGGCTGGTTCTGCCGCTGGTGCTGCTGCGTTTGTGGTGGCGTGGTCGCAATGAACCCGGTTATCGCAGCCATCTTGCCGAGCGTTTGAGTCTGTATGCACCAGTACCTCCATCGCCACTGATCTGGGTGCATGCCGTATCAGTAGGGGAGACGCGTGCTGCAGAACCACTGATACGGCGACTGCTCAGCGATTATCCTTCGCATCAGGTGCTGCTCACGCACATGACGGCCACCGGCCGTGAGACCGGCCAGCAATTATTCGCCGATGAATCGCGGGTGTTTCAAGCCTACCTGCCTTACGACACGCTGATGTTGACGCAGCGTTTCTGTGCGCATTTTCGTCCGCAGTTGGGCGTGCTGATGGAAACCGAAGTCTGGCCCTGTCTGATCGACGCTTGTCGGCGTGCTGCGATACCCATTACCCTGGTCAACGCGCGACTCTCGCAGCGCTCGCTGCGAAGAGCGCAGCGCTTCTCTGGCCTGCTCGGCGCTGCTGCACGCAAACTCGATCGTGTAGCGGCCCAGACCGAGGCCGATGCGACTCGTCTGCGCGCCATGGGTGTACAACAGGTCTCAGTCACGGGTAGCCTGAAATTTGACATTGATCCACCGGCCGACAGGCTCGCGCAAGGACGCGACTGGCGTTCACGATGGGGAAACCGCCCGGTACTGTTGTGTGCGAGTACGCGCGAAGGCGAGGAGCGTTTGCTGCTGGATGCCATGGTCAGTACCTCATTGCCGGAGCATTTTCTGGTCTTGATCGTTCCGCGCCATCCGCAAAGATTCGACGAGGTAGCCAATCTGATCGACGAGCGTGGATTCCGGTGGATGCGCCGTTCGGCATGGCAATCCGAAAATCTGCCCTCGGATGTAAACGTGGTGCTGGGTGATTCCATGGGCGAGATGTTCGCGTATTACGCCGCTTCGGATATTGCTTTCATCGGCGGCAGTTTGTTACCGCTGGGTGGACAGAATCTGGTGGAGGCACTGTCCTGCGGCAAGCCAGCCATCGTTGGGCCACACACATTCAATTTTGCACAGATCACTGAAGACGCGATTGAATTTGGTGTGGCAGTCCGCATCAATGATGCAGATGACTTGTTCGCGCATTTGTCAGAGTGGCTGGAGGATACTTCCGGGCTGCACGATACTTCTGAGAGAGCTTCGCAATTCACGCAATTGCACCGTGGTGCTACGGAGAAGACGCTGCGTCTGTTATCCGAGGTAATGCGTTAGCAGTTTCGTCTGTATTCCGGCGAAGGCCGGGATACAGAGGCATTCATATTTTTATTGACCAATGAGCAGAAACCGGCATCCTGATTTTAATAAGCTGCGTGATTACAAGCCTTACTTCTGCGCTTGCTGACTCACCTCATTCAACCCACCCCCCAACGAGCGATATAAATCCACCGTGTTAGTGATTTTTAGCAGCTTGGTCTGAAGCAGCTGCTGCTCGGCGGAGAAAAGCTCGCGCTCTGCATCGAGTACGTCCAGATAATTCGCAATACCATTCTTGTAGCGTGCCTGCGCGAGTTCAAGGCGTGCCGCTTGCGATGCGCGCACAGCTTCCAGCGCTGCGATTTCATCTGCCAGCGTTGCGCGTGCCGACAAAGCATCGGCGACTTCGCGAAAAGCGACCTGAATGGTTTTTTCGTAACTGGCAATTGCGATATCGGTACGTACTTCGGCCAGACTCAGATTGGCTTTGTTGCGACCTGCATCGAATATCGGTAGTACCAGCTGTGGCGAAAAAATCCACGTACCGGAATTACCTTGAAAAAGATTACCCAGTTCAGTGCTGGCCAGACCTGCACCTGCTGTCAGCGAGATGCGCGGGAAAAACGCGGCGCGGGCTGCGGCGATATTTGCTTGTGCTGCGCGCAGTCGCTGTTCTGCGCCACGAATATCCGGTCGATGCGTAAGCAATTCGGATGACAGTCCGGCCCCGATATCTGCAGTGACAGGCTGCGAGGAAAGATTGGCGCTTTGGGCGGGAGGTGGCGTACTGGCACCGACGAGCAGCGCCAGTGCGTTGATACTTAACGAATGTTCGCGTTTGAGCGAAAGCACGGAGGTTCGTGCTGTTTGCACCAGCGTTTCGCTTTGCCGCAATTCAAGCGCATTCGCAATACCTGCATCGAAACGTTTTTTGACCAGGTCATATGAGGCGGTGCGTGCCTTTAGCGTGCGCTCGGCCAGTGCAATCTGTTCTGTCAGACCGCGCTCGGCCAGCCAGGCCTTGGCGACCTCGCCGACCAGCGAAACTTGCATCGCACGTTGTGCCTCTTCGGTCGCGAAGAATTGCGCCAACGCGGCTTCGGAGAGATTTTTTACGCGTCCGAAAAAATCCAGCTCGAAGGCAGTCATGGCAACGCCCACCTGATACGACGTTGAGTTACGCATCGTACCTGCCAGTAGCTGGCGAGAGCCTGAGGTGCTGGCCGTGCCATTCACCGTTGGTTGCTGATCGCTGCGTTGAATGTTGTACAGCGCACGTGCTTCTTCGATACGCAGTGCCGCGGTTTTCAGATCACGGTTATTGGCAAGCGCTGCTGCAATGGTTTGCTTGAGCTCCGGGTTGAGAAAAAAATCGCTCCAGCCGATGTCGGCGACCGGTGTTGCTGCTGGCTCGACCGCCACCGGAAATTTATCCGGTATCGGTGCTGCTGGTTTGTTGAAATCGGGCAGTATTTGACAGGCTGACAGGATGACTGTGCCTGTCAGCAGCATCAACGAAAGTTTTTTTGTCGTCATGATTTTTCTTCTTCCTGATGCATATGCGCTGCATACAATTTGCGCTGTCGTTCATTGCCCTTGAAGATGCGGCGAACGACAACAAAAAATACCGGGACAAAAAACACAGCCAGTACCGTGGCAGTGATCATGCCGCCCATCACACCGGTGCCAATCGCTCGCTGGCTGGCTGAACCAGCGCCAGAGGCAACTACCAGCGGCAGTACACCGAGGATGAATGCCAGCGAAGTCATGATGATAGGACGGAAGCGTAGCTTCACGGCTGTCAGTGTGGCTTCGACCAGATCCATGCCGTCGGCCTGAAGATCTTTGGCGAATTCAATAATCAGAATTGCGTTTTTCGCCGACAGGCCAATAATCGCAATCAGACCGACCTTGAAGTAAACATCGTTGGGCATATCGCGCCAGATCGTGAATGCAACGGCGCCCAGCACGCCCAGCGGCACGACCAGCAGTACCGCCAACGGAATTGCAGTACTTTCATACAGAGCGGCAAGTACCAGGAATACGGCCAACAAGGACAAGGCGAACAACAGCGTCGCAGTCGAGCCCGCTGCCTTTTCTTCGAATGACTGACCGGCCCATTCGAAGCCTACGCCGGCAGGCAGCTGGGATACCAGTCGTTCCACCTCGGCCAACGCGTCGCCCGACGACGCACCGGGCGCAGCATCGCCTTGCACCTTCATTGCGGGGTAGCCATTGAAGCGCACCAGCTGCACAGGGCCAGTGATCCAGCGGCTTTTCGTGAACGCCGAGAAGGGCACCATGGATCCCTGAGCATTGCGCGCGTGGAGTTTGTCGATATCTTCCGGCATCAGGCGCTTGTTCGGATCGGCTTGCAGGATTACGCGCTGTTGACGGCCCTGATTCGGGAAGTCATTGACATAGGTGGCACCAAAGGTGGCTGCCAGCGTGGTATTGATATCACTGAGCGAAACGCCCAGCGCATTCGCTTTGTCGCGATCGATTTCGAGACGCAACTGCGGTGAATCTTCCATGCCCTCGGGACGTGCGCTCTTGATGACTTTGCTTTCTGCCATCATCCCCAGTAATTGATTGCGTGCCGCCAGCAGTGCATCATGACCCAGACCTGCCCGGTCCTGAAGACGCAGCGAAAAACCAGTGGCATTACCGAGTTCACGAATCGCGGGCGGGTTCACGGTGAAGACAATCGCATCACGGATCGTCACCATCAGCGACATCGCTTTCTGTGCAATCCCGGCTGAGCTGACTTCCGGTGTCGTGCGTTCTTTCCAGTCTTTGAGTGGAACGAAGAGCAAACCACCGTTCTGACCATTGCCCGAGAAGCTGTAGCCGATGACCGATACGATGCCCGCGACGCCAGGCTCTTTCATGAAATATTGTTCAGCCTGTTCCATCACTGACAGCGTACGTCCGGTACTCGCGCCCGGTGGCAGCTGCACGTTCGCCAGCAGATAACCCTGATCTTCGGCTGGCAGGAACGAGGTAGGCATGCGCGATGCCATCCACACTACACAGGCGATGATCACGCCGTAGATGACCATATAACGACCGGCTGTGCGCAGAATTTTCTTTACGCCGGACTGATACCCCTCTGTCGTGCGGCGGAAAAAACGATTGAACAAACCGAAAAATCCCTTGCGCTCATGATGCCCGGGGTCGATCGGCTTGAGTATCGTCGCACACAGTGCCGGCGTGAGCGTAATGGCCATGATTGCCGAGAACACCATCGCCGACACCATTGACATCGAAAACTGCCGATAAATCGCACCTACGGAGCCAGTAAAGAACGCCATCGGCACAAACACCGCAATCAACACAGCCGTAATGCCAATGATCGCGCCCGTGATCTGGCCCATTGCCTTGATGGTGGCTTCGCGTGGGGGCAAACCTTCCTCGGACATGATGCGTTCAACGTTCTCCACCACTACGATCGCATCGTCTACCAAGATACCAATCGCGAGCACCATGCCGAACATGGTCAGCACGTTAATCGAATAACCAAACAGGGACATCATCGCAAAGGTACCCATCAATGCAACGGGCACCACGATTGCGGGAATGAGCGTGTAGCGCAGGCTTTGCAGAAACAGCAGCATCACCAGGAACACCAGTGCCACAGCCTCAAGCAGAGTCTTGATCACTTCCTCGATCGAGATCTTGATGAACAGCGAGGTGTCGTAAGGAATTACATACTCCACACCTGGCGGGAAGAATTTTTTCAGTTCCTTCATCTTCGCGCGGACCAACTCTGCTGTTTGCAGCGCATTGGCTGTAGGCGTCAGCTGAATACCGATCGCTGCAATCGGCTTGCCGTTCAGGCGCGCGGCAAAGCCGTAGGACTGGCCGGCGACCTCCACCTTGCCGATGTCGCGTATGCGTACCGTTGCGCCATTGGGCAATGCGCGCAGGACGACATTGCCGAATTCTTCTGGTGAAGACAATTGGCCGCTGACGATGATGGAGGTCGCAATACGTTGCGAACTAGGCGCTGGTAGATCGCCGAGCAAGCCAGCAGAAAACTGTGCATTCTGTTCACGAATGGCGCTGACGACATCCGAGGGTGTCAGCTTGTAGCCGACCAGCTTGTCCGGATCAACCCAAACGCGCATCGCCCGCTCGGTACCGAACAGCTGCACCACACCGACTCCGGGAATACGTTTGATTTCATTGATCACATTACGCGCCAGATAATCACCCAGTGCGACGGGTGAGACGTCGCCGTTGGTTGCGCGCAGATTCACGAACATCAGCAGATTGCTGCGTGCCCGGGTGATGGTCACGCCTTGTTGGACCACTGCCTGAGGCAAACGAGCTTCGATACGCTTGAGGCGGTTTTGTACATCAACCGCAGCGAGTTCCGGGTTGGTACCATTCTTGAAAGTCACCGAAACTTGCGACTGACCGTCTGACTGGCTCTGCGATTCAATGTAGAGCATGTTCTCGGCACCATTCATCTCCTGCTCGATCAGGCTGGTGACGCTCTCATCGACTGTTTGTGCCGAGCCGCCTGGGAAAAGGGCATTGACGATGATGGTGGGTGGAGCAATCTGCGGGTATTGCGAGATAGGCAAATTAGGTATCGCAAGAACACCAGCCAGCAGGATGAATAGCGCAATCACCCACGCGAAAACGGGACGATCAATGAAAAACTTTGCCATGGCGACGCGTCCTTAGTCTTTATTTGTTTTGCGGCGGTGTGGGCTTGTCATTGCTGACTGCGTCAGGCGGGGTCCAGGGTGTAGTTTTGACCGTGGCGCCGGGTTTCGCTTTTTGCAGTCCCTCGACGATTACCTGGTCGCCGTGATTGAGGCCGCTGCTGATGATCCATTTTGTGCCATAGGCGCCATCGGTTTTTACCGGGCGTGGCGTTACGGTACCGTTGCCATCGACTGTCATCACGACCGAGCCATCCGCAGTACGCATGACAGCCTGTTGTGGCACCGCAATCGCACCGGCACGCGTCCCCTGTTCCAGACGTACGCGCACATAGGTACCTGGCAGGAGTGCGCGCTGCGGATTGGGGAATTGCGCGCGCAAGATGATGGAGCTGGAAGCTGGATCCACTACCGCCTCGGAGAAAAGCAGCTGACCAGGATAATCGTAGGGACGTCCGTCTTCCGTCACCAGAGTCAGTCTTGCTTTCGCACCGCCCTTGCCCGACTGATTGACGATGTCTTTCAGTCGACGTGTTTCAACACTGGATTGAGTGAGAGTGACATAAATCGGATCGAGTTGCTGAATCACGGCCATGCTCTTCTGATCATTTGCCGTCACCAGCGCGCCTTCGGTAATGAGTGCGCGGCCGATACGTCCCGAGATCGGTGCGGTGACTGTCGCGTACGAGAGATTGAGTCGTGAGGTTTCAACGGCAGCGCGTGCAGTGCCTACCGCCGCGCTGGCTGCAGCGACATCGGCAGCGGCCAGTTTTTGTGCGCTTTGCAAATCATCGAATTCCTGTTTGCTGATCGCATTGCTGTCCACCAGACCGCGATAGCGATTGAGCTTGGTGTTGGCCTGAGAGAGGTTGGCTTCGGCGCGGACCAGTCCGGCCTCGGCTTGCGCTGCCGTTGCCTTGGCGCTGTTATAGGCGGCCTGGAAAGGTGCGGGGTCAATTTCAAACAGCATTTGTCCTGCGCGGACATCGGCGCCTTCGGTGAACGTGCGCTTGTAGATGATCCCTCCAACACGGGCGCGGACTTCGGCCGTGCGCGTTGCCTCCACCCGGCCGGGCAGTTCGGTGACGTTGGAAATATTTTCAGGTGCCACCGTGACGACAGACACCGTCATGGGCGGAGGTGCGCCGCCAGGCCCGGCCTTGGGCGCCTCTTTTTTGTCGCCGCAAGCGGCGAGCAGCGTCAGCAGCAAGCCGGGGATGATGAGTCTGCTGGATAGGGTCTTGTTATGCATGAAGTTCCGCCACATTAAAGAGAGTCTGATCGTATGGCCTGCTGCCACCGGACAGATGAGAGACAAATAAACAACGAGTAAAAACAAAACCTGATGAGAACGGCAGTGCAGGGTACCGCTACCTGCGGGACAACAAATGCCATCTGACACAATAAAACCTGAGTCACCCCTGTGGGGGACTGGCACATTTTTCTTTTAATTAAGCAGCCCTTTGACTGTCTTTAAATGCAAAATAAACAAGTTTCGAGTACTGCAGATTCCTTCCTCTGATGCACCTCGGAGGCCTCACGGTTGTCTGGCTTCGAACAACTCATTGAACTGCGTCAGATCGGCCTCACTCAAAGTGCCCGCCGCTGCCTTCAGCCGCAGGCCATTCATTAGCGTGTCATAGCGCGCTTTGGCCAGATCACGACGGGTGGAGTACAGCTGTTGTTGCGCATTGAGCACGTCGATATTGATGCGCACGCCCACTTCGTAACCCAAACGGTTGGAGTCGAGTGCCGATTTGCTCGAAACTTCGGCCGCCTCGAGCGCGCGTATTTGTGACAAGCCGCTCAGCACACCCAAAAATGCGGTACGCGTACTTTGCGCTGCACTGCGGCGGGCGGTATCCAGGTCTGCACGCGCCTTGTCTTCCAGTGAAATTGCTTCGCGAATTTTGCTGCTGGTGGCATAGCCACTAAACAGAGGGATGGTCAGCTGCACGCCGATATTGGTCTGGGTTGTTGTAATCGCAGTGGTGAAGAAACTCGTATTGCGGCCGTAGGTGGCCACCGCATCCACCGTTGGCAGATGACCGGCACGGTTGCGGCTGATATCGAGTTTGGCTATCTCTGCCAGCAGTCCCTGAGCGACGACATTGAAATTGCCGGACTCGGCACTTTGAACCCATGGATCCGCGGTTGCAGGTTCAGGGGGACTCAGCTTCAGGCCGGCTTTCAGACCCGTCAAAGCAGGAGGCAATTTGCCGGTAATTTGAGCAAAGGCATTGCGTTTCACTTCAAGGTCATTGATCGCTGCGATTTCCTGCGCATTCGACAGATCAAAGCGTGCCTTCGCTTCATGGGTATCGGTGATCGTTGCCGTGCCAACTTCGAAATTGCGTTTCGCGGAAGCGAGCTGTTCAGCAATCGCGACCCGTTGCGCTTGAATGAAGGCAATCGTGTCCTGTGCGGCCAGCACATCGAAATACGCTTGCGCCACGCGAATCATCAGATCGCTTTTTGCCTGATCAAACTGTACTTCACTCACGGCCACTTGCAGTTTGCTTTGTTCGTAGAGATCGTTGTTCGCACGGTTGTACAGGGGCTGTCGCAGCTGTAACTGGTAGGCATTCGCCGAGTAGTTAATGTTGGGATTGATGGTCGATTCGCCGGTGACTTTATTGACCGAACCGGTCATGCTCGCCGCGGGCAGCAAGCTCGCGCGCCCCTGCACGGATTTTTCCGAAGTCGCCTCGCGTACGGCGCGCGCACTGGCGAACTGGCTATCGTATGCCTGGGCATCGCGATAAGCCTCCATCAGATCAAGCGCCGTCGCATCCAGCGACAACAGAGCTGAAGCCATGAGAACAGCGAGCGGTGTTTTACGCATTTTTTTTCCAGTGGTATTCAATCTTCAGCCTCAATAGGTGGGCATGCTGCTATCGACCTGCATCGCCCAGCCGTGGACACCGCCAGTCAGGTTGGTGACGCTCGTAAAGCCGGCGCGCTCCAGAAATGCGCCGACCTGCATGCTGCGTGCCCCATGATGGCAGATACAGACGACCGGTGTTTCCGGGTCAAGCTCCTCCTGTCGCGCCGGAACGCTGGCCATGGGCATCAGGACAGAGCCATCAATGCGACAGGTTTCGTACTCCCAAGGCTCACGCACATCGAGCAACAAGGGTTGGGCGCGAGTTGGGTCCGCCAGCCATACGGCGAGTTCGGCAGCGGAAATGTGTTCCATAGTGCGATCTGCCTCAGAAGCGGAATGCCGAGGGCTTCTCGGCATTGCGCAATGCTTTGATGCTGGTTTCAAATAGTTTGACCGTATCCCAGGCATCGTCGGACACACGCGTCATCATGCAGGCCGACATCACCGGTGCTTCGCCGATGACCGCCAAAATGCGCCCGCCTATGCTCAGCTGATGCAAAAATGCGTCGGGCATGATGGGCAATGATCCCGAAAGCAGGATCACGTCAAATGGCTGCGATCCGCTGCCAGTCCAGCCGCGTGCGCCATCGCCCAGTGCGACGCTCACATTGCCGATACCGTAATTGGCCAGATTTTTCTCAGCGAGCGCTTTGAGTTCAGGCACGATTTCGACCGTAATCACTTGCTTTGCATGATGCGAGAGCAGGGCAGCCATATAGCCTGACCCAGCACCGATTTCGAGCACCGACTCGTGCTTTTGCACGGCCGCTTCCTGCAGCAGGCGCGCTTCCAGTTTGGGCGAGAGCATGTTTTCGCCCTGCGGCAGGGGGATCTCGGTGTCCACGAAGGCAAGCGCCTGATAAGCGGTCGGCACAAATGCCTCGCGTCGTACTGCCACCAGCGTCTGCAGAATATCGAGGTCCAGCACATCCCAGGTGCGGATCTGCTGTTCAATCATATTCCGTCGTGCTTGTTCGAGATTCATACGGAGAAACTCCTGAGCCAAAAAGGGTTAAATTTTATCAAATGCGTACGTTATTTCCGGAGGCTGCTCGCGTCTTCGGCATGCTGAGGGGAGCCGAAACGCCGGCGTCCCCATTGAGCCAAATCATCCAGCCAGGTGTAGATCACGGGGACCACCACGAGGGTCAGGATCGAGGACGTGATGATGCCCCCGATCACGGCCTGACCCATGGGCGCGCGCTGTTCGGAGCCCTCGGCCAGTCCCAGCGCCAGCGGCACCATGCCGAACACCATCGCCAGGGTCGTCATCAAGATGGGCCGCAGTCGCACATGGGCAGCTTCAAGCAAAGCCTCGCTGCGTTCCACGCCTGCCTTGCGCGCCTGATTGGCGAAGTCCACCAGCAGAATCGCATTCTTCGTGACCAGTCCCATCAGCATCACGAAGCCAATAATGGAGAACAAATTCAGTGTTGAACGGAACAACATCAGTGACAGGAACACACCGATGAGCGTCAGCGGCAGTGCCGACATGATCGCAATCGGTTGCAGGAAGCTCGCAAATTGCGACGCGAGAATCATGTAAATGAAAATGATCGCCAGCAGCAGCGCCGACAGTGCATAGCCGAAGGACTCCTGCATGTTTTTGGCCGCGCCGCCGATCTGATAGCGATAACCGGGTTGCCAGCTCATCGATTCCAGTGCGCGCTTGATATCGGCATTGGCTTGTCCTGCCGAGCGGCCGAGCACGTTTGCAGAAATTTCGACTTCGCGATTCAGGTCGCGTCGGTTGATCTGATTGGCACCGGTAGCCGGCATGATACTGGCTACCTGACGCAAGGGCACCACGCGCGGCGAACCATCCGCGTTCATCTGACTACTGGCCAGAGTAAGCCGCGAGAGATCAGCGATGTTGTTGCGGTCGGAGGGTGCAAGGCGCACGGTGACATCATAGGTTTCATCATTCGGCGCGCGCCAGCCTGTCACGGCATCGCCGGCCAGCAGTGGTCGCAAGGTATTGCCTATCTGTGCCACACCTATACCCAGATCAGCGGCCACTTCACGATAGGGCTCAACCTGAATGGTGGGCTTGTTGGGCTTGAGGCTGGAATCCAGATCGACGACGCCGGGTATTGCGCGTACGCGTGAGGTGATTTCATCGGCGAGCTTGCCGAGCTGCTTCAGATCGGGGCCAAGAATCGAAAAACGAATTTGCTTGTTATCCCCACCCACGCCATCAAGCTGTCCGATATGCGTGACAGTAATGCCGGGAATGCGCGCAAGCTGATCTCGCAGCGGCTGACTCAGCTGTTTCGTGCTGCGTTTTCTTTCGCTGCGTGGTACCAGTCTCGCATACACGGTCGCATAATTTTTCCCTTGTGCCGTACCGGTATTGATGGTTGTGTACAAATCCCGCACCTCGGGCAAGGCATGCAGTGCCTGCTCGACTTGTCGGGCTTTGCTTTCAGTGAATTCCAGAGAAGATCCGATTGGCGTATAAAAAATCACGCCTGTCTCGGAATAGTCAGCCTGTGGCACGAACTCGGTACCCACCAGACCCGACGCGGGCAGCAGCAGGCCAGCGACGAAGGTAGCCAGAGCGAGTACCAGTGTCGCAACGCGATGGCGCAGCGACCAGCGCAAAGTGTATTGATAGATTTTCGAAAGCCACTGTACGAAGCGATCGAATTGTTCGAGTAACCGGCCAATGGTGTGTGCATACCAGCCGCGTCTTGGGCCTTGCCCGTGCACTGCCGGATCATGCCAAATGGATGAGAGCATCGGATCGAGCGTAAACGATACGAACATCGAAATCAGTACCGCCGCTGCCACCGTGATGCCAAACTGATGGAAGAAGCGACCGATGATGCCGCCCATGAATCCCACCGGAAGAAATACCGCGACAATCGAAAAAGTCGTCGCCAGCACCGCCAGTCCGATTTCTGCCGTGCCTTCGAGTGCGGCATCGCGAGGGTTTTTGTACAAGCCATTGACGCGCATGCCTGCGTGACGCACGATATTTTCACGAACCACAATCGCATCATCAATCAACAGACCCACGCACAGCGACAAGGCCATCAACGTGATCATGTTGATCGTGAAGCCGAACATGTCCATGAACAGGAAGGTGCCGATCAGCGAGACAGGCAGCGTCAAACCGGTAATCACCGTCGAACGCCATGAGTTCAGGAACAGGAACACAATCAATATCGTCAGCAGTGCGCCTTCGATCAGCGTGCGACGCACATTGTCCACGCCGACGCGAATCTGACGGGAACCATCCTTGATGACATCGAGTTTCATACCCGGATACAGGGCATTGAGCGTGGGCTGAAGATCGGTGATGACTTTTTTCAGTCCATCAGCTACATCAATCGTGTTCTGACCCTGGGCTTTGAGGATATCGAGCGCGAGCGTGCGCTGGCCATTGAAGAGCGCCAGATTTTCCTGTTCCTGCTGACTGTCGATCACGCGGGCGACTTGTCCCAGCAAGACCGAATGACCACCGCGCTGCGCAACCACGATGCGCTCGAAATCTTCCGGTCGTTTGATGCGGCCTTGTACCTGCACGACTTGTTCGTTGGCGGTGGCGCGCACGCTGCCAGTCGGCAGTTCCTGGTTCTCATTGCGCAAGGCATTGAGCACTTGATCCATGCTGATGCCCAGTGCTTCCATGTCCGCTGGTTTGACCTGAATCTGTATCTCGCGCTTGACGCCGCCCACTAGCGTGACCGAACCCACGCCACGCACATTTTCCAGACGCTTTTTGATTAGCTGGTCGGCAACGGTAGTCAGCTCGCGCATGCTGTACTTGCCTTTGCCCGCTTCATTGGTCACAGCCACAGAGAAAATCGGTCGGTCCGCGGGGTCGTAGCGGGTAACGCGCGGCTCCTTCACTTCTTTGCGGAAAATCGCTTTGATCAGCGCGACTTTTTCGCGCACATCCTGCGCTGCCTGAGCCGGGTCGATGGTGAGTGCAAACTCGATGATGACAATCGACTGACCCTCGTAGGAGCGTGAGGTCAGGCTGTTGATGCCATTGATGGTGTTAACGGCTTCTTCGATCTTGCGGGTGATGTCGGTTTCGACGGTTTCCGGCGCCGCGCCTGGGTACTCCGTCTGTACCACCACGACAGGAAAGGTCACATCGGGGAATTGGTCCACCCGCAGTCGCTGGTAGGAGAACATACCGAGCACGACAAACGCCACCATCATCATGGTGGCCAGAACCGGATTGCCGATACTGATACGTGTAAACCACATGGCGCCGGTTCCCGTCTTCTCTAGCGAGCAGTGGTTGGCGCGGCTACTCGCACGCGCGTGCCAGTTTGCAGGTTACCCATGTCGGTGCGTACGACCTGCGCACCAAAATCCAGGCCTGACACAATTTCTGTCAGATATTCTTCACCGCTGCGGCCATCGATTCCCACAGTCACCGCCGTCTTGTTCAATTGCCCATTGACGATGGTGTAAACAAACGCCCCCTGACTATCCTTGCGTACGGCACTCTGCGGTAATGCCAGCACGCCCTGTTTCGCTTTCAGCACCAGTTGTGCCTCGGCGAACATGCCGACACGCAGCACGTTTTTTGGGTTAGCGACTTGGACATACACCAGCACCGAGCGCGAGCCGGTTTGCGTTGAAGGATTGATCCGAACGACTTTGCCCTCGAAGGTTTCTGGCAAGCCCTCGATATGCAGACTGACCGGCTGTCCGATAACGATTTGCGCAATGTCGCTGGTGGGCACGGCGGCTTCGAGTTCCATTTTTTGCAGATTCACGATATCGAGCAGCTTGTTGTCTGGCGAGACTTTTTCACCCGGCTGCGCATAGCGCGCAGCGACCAGACCTGAAATGGGCGTGCGAATGATCGTGTCATTCAGTGATTTCTGCACAATATTCATCGCGCCCCGTGCTGCGGCCACATTGGCCTCGGCCGCCGCGTACTGGCTCGCGGCATTGTCAAATGCATTGCGCGAAATGAATCCCTTCTCCACCAGAACACGATTGTTATCCCGCGTCTTGGTTGCAATCTCGAGCTGAGCGCGCGCCGCATCCAGATTGCCGCGGGCCTGAGCGACGCGCGCTTCATACTCGGTGCCATCGGTCACCACCACGATTTGCCCGGCGCGCACGGATTCGCCTTCGCGCACCAGCACCTGTCGTACATCGGCCGACACGCGGGCTTTGACGGTGGCCATGTCGACGGCACGCAGGGATCCTGACAATGAAAGCGTTTGTCGAATCTCCACGGGGTTTGCCGTTACAACTTCCTGAGGAAGAAATTCCAGCGTTGGCGCTACCGCTGCTACCGGCGCCTGCGCTGGCGCAGCCGGTTTTGTCGGGGTAGCCGGACGGTGCATCAGGCTCCAGACGACGCCAGCCGCGACGATCAACAGAATAAGCAGGACGAGCCCGCGAACGAGTTTTTTTGACATGGTGTTTTCAGTGATGATTCGACGGCGGCTCGTGCAGCGTCTCGGCGCCCTTTGTCTCAAGCGCGGTGGCTTGAAGGCCATTAATCAACAGGTCAAGGTAGCAGTCCAGATAGTCCTTGGCCGAGATCGGCTCCAGCCTGCAGGAATGGAAGGAGTGTTTCCACATCATTAACATCACGAGAGGCGCAACGATCACGAGGTTGGCATTGACGGTATCGACCGCCCGGAATTCCCCGCGGGCGATGCCGCGCTGGAGAATTCCCACAATCAGCGCGTTGCAGCGAGAAATGACTTCTTCATGATAAAAGCGCGCAACGTCTGGGAAGTTTCCTGATTCTGCCATCATCAGCTTCGAAATCCCGGAAAGCTTGGTCTGCCCGACGCGGTCCCACCAGTTCAGAATAAATGCGCGGAGCAGATCCCGGCTGCTCCCGGTGGACCGCTCTATATAGTCTTCCGCTTCGGCAAGTGCCGACACCAGATTCTCCCGCACCACAGCCTTGAACAATTCTTCCTTGTTCTCGAAATACAGATAGAGCGTCCCTTTCGAGACGCCGGCGCGGGCCGCCACATCGTCGAGCCGAGCAGCGGCGTAGCCACGTTCTACAAATAAATCGAGCGCGGCAGCGAGCAGCTCTTGGGGGCGAGCATCCTTGCGGCGCTCCCAACGAGGTTTGGTCTTTGTTTCGAGGGTGGGCATGAGTGGGGAAATTACTAACTAGCGAGTCAGCAATATAGGTGGCAGGCAATTTTC
The DNA here is from genome assembly GCA_039806005.1 of Pseudomonadota bacterium. Taxonomy (GTDB): domain Bacteria; phylum Pseudomonadota; class Gammaproteobacteria; order Burkholderiales; family Burkholderiaceae_D; genus Pernthalerella. The sequence continues at coordinate 49,900 of JBDKLM010000051.1, read as the reverse complement.
AGTCAAGTTCTAACGCTGCGCCAATACAGAGAAATGAGGTGATTGTCGGAACCGGAGGCGGGAGCGGGTTACGAAAACGCGAGCCTTTTAATTATTAAAAAGAAAATTATCGGTAATGACGGTCGCAAACATTACCCCATGACTGCTTTGGCGCATGGCCCAAGCCTGCTTAAAACCGGTCCCCTTACAAATTAATCAGTGGAGAATTTTTCATGAGTGATCGCCTTTCAAGAAGTAATTCGCAAACTAACCTGCCCAATTATGGCCAGGGTCAGCATGAGGATAAAAACAGGGATGTCGGTAACGACAAAAGTGGCGCTTCTGCCAAGTTGGATAAGGACACGGGTCAGGCTCATTCAGAAAAAAACGACACTCCGCCGCAAATGAGGTCCAAGGAGGGAAAAAAAGACAAAGAGCCCAGCGACAGTGACTCAGATGACCGGGGAGAGTCTTCTGGTGCTTTCGGAAGATTGTTTCTAGGCGCAAAACCAAGTCAGGCAGCAAGAAATTTCAAAAACGACGACGACAGCTCCTCAGAAGATGACGTGATGTCACATCAAAACAAGGTGCCGCAATCACCTCGTCAGCAGCAATCGGATAGTAAAGAAAAAAATTCCACTAAAAAGGTACCCAAACTATCGCTGGAAAATCTTGGAAATGCCTTGAAAAGTCTCGCGTCTGATCGCCGCGAAATGACCATCAGTCCAAGAAAAAATCCAAAAGATACGCAGAGAACTGGGAAGGACTCCAATACCGGTCTCACGGATAGATCGACAAGACAGGCAAAAACGACCGATACACTTGGTACGACTACGACGACGACAAATACGACGACCACGACAACCACTACCACCACGACACAAGCAAATACCAGACTCGCCATCGACACCGCAGGCATTTCGCGCTCACTCACGACACGGAATCCATCGGGATGGCTGCCGGCGAGTCCCCGTTTGGAAGCACATTCTCCCGGCCGGTCAAATCCACTGGCAACGGAAACGTCCGGCGTGACGACCACGACCAATACTGGGGCCACAACAAATACGCCTACGGGCAATGACACGGCGACGCCAGTTGCTTCGAGCAAGCAAACAACCGTCAATCAAACGGCAGAAAAAAAACCGCCGATCACTAGTGGCCCAGTGAAAGCAGCCTCACTGCCACTGCGCGTTATCGCAACGATTCACGCCCTTCGGCAAGGTCAAAGTGTTACTGGTGACCAGATTGCGGAGTTGCTTGTGTACGTGGAAAGTAGAGCGTACAAATTGCCCCTCGAGGAGGGGCGAGTGAACACGATTTTAAGGGGTGGAATGACGGTCGATGAGTTGGATGATCCCGCAAATCCCGGGAAAAAATTGAAAGTCAATATTATCGAATTGGTGAGCGAGACTCTCATCAACAAACATTTGAATGCAAAAGAGGTCAGAGAATTTGTCGCCACAATCGCAACTCAGTACAAGGAAATTGCGAAGAAATTTACTCAAGAAATCAAAGATGCAAGTATCAAGGATTTGCGGAAAAATGAATTATTCGTAAAACTGATGAAGCCACTGGTCAATGATTTTGTTGAAAAATTTTTTGGCAGCGAAATGAAATTATCCAGTTCCGGATTTTCTCCGGAATTCCAAAATTTTTTGCAAGGAATCGATACCCGGATCATCGAGTGGGCAAAGGCAGGTGGAGATGTCGACCCCGGCCTGTTGTTTCGCGCGAGGAAATCGGCCATCGCCGCTTATATCGCCACCAGGGCGCTGACGGTCATCATGCGCGAACAGTTGGTCACGGATAAAAATTATGAGTCAGATCACCTCAAGATTTTAAACGGATATTTAAATACCTTTCTGACCACACAAACTGATCAATTTTATTTCGACATTATGAGTCGCGCAAAAAATCAGGACAAAGATCAGAAAACATTGTTGCAAGCGCATATGAAAGCTTCGGCATTAAAACAAGATGATGATTCTTTGAAAAGCCGCAGAGAACACCTGAGAGAAAAATCGGATACTAATACTCCGATTTCACCGCGAAAAGAAAAACTTGAAAAGAGCAGTAGCCATCTTGAGGCGCTAAGATCAAATAAGCGATTACAAGAGATAAATGATTTTTATCGAGATTCGAAAATAAAGATTCGTGATGCAGACTTCACCAGATACTTCAGAGATCATCTAATAAGCACCACAAGAGAAAATTTCAAAGAATTTAAAAATAACGGCGCAGAGTACATGCTGAAAGCTTTGAATAAATATATTGCCGACAATCCCAAAAAGCTTGCAGCCGATGGAAAGTTACTGGTTGCAATGAAAAAGCAGCTACAGGATCTGGTGGATCAAAAAAATGTAACCCCTTTGGTAGCGCAGTTACAGAGCTCTGCTACAACAGTTACCACGACGACCGTTGTCCCGACGCTAGCTCAGACTGCGCAAGTGACCGATTCAACGCTGCCATTGGCTTCTCAGTCACTGAAGGCTGAAGCTAAAAATGAGGAAGTCAAGAATGATTCATCCACCTCTTTGGACGAATTGAAGCTGGAAGACCCTACCCAATCTCCGTTCGACGATGGACTGCCGACTGACGAACCGGTAACCGAGAAAAACCAGGAGGAACCATCGAGGCCTGCGGAAAAAGTGACATTGGAAGACCTCAAGAAGTCGCCGTTCGACGATAGTGAAACCTCGGGTAGTCAGTAAACTCAGCCCAACGCTTTATTACCCCTTCGTTATCACCCGCCGTCCGTTTTACCGGACGGCGGGTATTTGCTTCATTCACTGCTCAGGTGAATGCAAAGGATTGCCAGTAAAATCTCCACTTTGTCCCAAAAGCGGTGGAGAACATCTCGGTGAAAGCACGATGGCTAGGGTTGACGGTGCTGGTGGTCCTGATCGGTGCAGGGGCTTGGTATTGGTTTGGCATCAAAAAATCCGATACGCCGCAGTACCGGACTGCGACACTTGAAAAAGGTCGGCTGATCGCCAGCGTCTCGGCGACCGGAACACTGGTGCCGGTGGTGTCCGTGCAAGTGGGCTCTCAGGTATCTGGTCAGCTCAAGGAAGTGCTGGTGGATTTCAACAGCCAGGTAAGCAAAAATCAGCTGATTGCCCGCATTGATCCCGAAAGTTTCGAATACCGTGTCCGGCAGGCGCAGGCCGATCTTGACGCGGCCCGTGCGCAAGTCACTACCCAGCAAGCCAATATTGCTGCACAGCGTGCCGCGGTGTCGCAAGTCGAGGTCACCTTGGCCGATGCTCGTCGCGATCTGGATAGAAAGCAGCAGCTGTTGGATAAAAAATTTCTGTCCCCTGCCGAAGTGGACAAGGCACGTGCCACAGTTAATTCTTTGGTAGAGCAGCAAAAATCAGCGGTTGCGCAGGTCGATGTGGCGCGTGCCAATGCAGGTAATGCGGCCGCCATGGTCAAGCAGCGTGAGGCCGTGTTGTCGCAGGCAAGGGTTGATCTCGAGCGCACCGCGATCCGTTCGCCCGTGACTGGCATCGTCATCAAACGCAGTGTCGACAAAGGGCAGACCGTCGCCGCCAGTTTGCAGTCCCCCGAGTTGTTCATCATCGCTGAAAATCTCGCCGACATGCGTGTCGACACTGCAATTGATGAATCTGAAATCGGCAAGATCAAGATCGGGCAACGTGCGACGTTTACGGTCGATGCGTTTGCCGGCAAGACTTTTGAGGGCGCAGTGCGGCAGGTACGCAAGTCCGCTCAGGTGGTCTCGAACGTGGTCACCTATCTGGTGGAAGTATCAGCCCCCAATCCCGAGCTGCAGCTTCTGCCCGGCATGACGGCCAATGTGCGCATCGTCACGGAGACGTTTGAAGATGTACTGAAAGTACCGAATGCTGCGATACGCTTTCGCCCGCCACAGTCGCCTGACGACAAGCCTGCCAAATCGCGGCGCGGCGATGGTGACAAGCCAGGCCGTGGCAATGGACGACCTGACCCCTCAAGCTCCACGATTTATGTTCTGAAAAACGGTGAGTTGCAGGCCATTCCCGTCAAGACGGGTGCGTCCGATGGCAAGATGGTGCAAGTGACCGGCGAGGGAGTCGCCGAAGGCATGGAAGTGGTCACGGGGATCAAGGGAGAAGGCGGTGGCGGCGGTGGTGGGAGCCGCAAAGGTTCGTCGATGGCGGGCGCCCCGCGCATGTTCTGACTGCTGATGAAACCTTTGATCGAAGCGCGCGGCCTGAGCAAATCCTATGTGATGGGATCCACGACGGTCGCGGCTCTGCGCGGTGTGTCGCTGACGATAGGCGAGGGCGAATTCGTCGCCATCATGGGTGCATCTGGCTCAGGCAAATCGACCTTCATGAATTTGCTGGGATGTCTGGATACGCCCACCAGCGGCGAGTACCGACTGGCCGGTGAAAAAGTCTCGGACATGAGTGGCGATGCATTGGCCGCAATTCGCAATCGTCGTATCGGTTTTGTATTTCAGCAGTTCAATCTGCTGCCACGGACCAGTGCACTCGACAATGTGCAACTACCGCTGTTGTATGCAGCCACACCCGCCAGCGAGCGCCGCCAGCGGGCGATGGCGAGGCTCTCGCAGGTTGGACTGGCGACGCGCCATGATCATCATCCTTCGCAATTGTCCGGCGGTCAGCAGCAGCGCGTGGCGATTGCCCGCGCTCTGGTGAATGATCCCGCTTTGATTCTCGCCGATGAACCTACCGGGGCGCTCGACTCGCGCACCAGTCTGGAAATCATGGTGTTGCTGCAGCAACTCAATGCCGCTGGCATGACCATCGTGATGGTGACGCACGAATCCGATATCGCTGCATTTGCGTCACGCATCATCACTTTCCGCGATGGCGAGATTATCTCCGATACGCCACACACACCCGACAATGCGGCTGCAAAGCTCGACAAGGCTGGCGAGGTGATATCGTGAATCTGCTGGCCACCTTGCGCGTTGCGCTCAACGCCCTGCGCGTCAATTTACTGCGTTCGGTACTTACCATGCTGGGCATCATCATTGGCGTGGCCGCGGTGATCACCATGCTGGCCGTCGGCTCGGGTGCCGAAGCGCGCATCAAGGAACAAATCAAAAGCCTCGGTTCGAATCTGATGATCATTACCGCTGGTGCGCGCACTGCGAATGGTGCACGTATCGGCACCGGTATCACGCCGGATCTGACCGAAGATGATGCAGCCGCGATCACGCGTGAAATACCGGAAGTCGAAGCGGTTGCACCCACTTATCGCGGCAGTGCACAAGTCGTGTTTGGTAATGCGAATTGGGCGACGCAGGTGTTTGGTATCACGCCCGACTATTTCACGGTGCGCAACTGGACGCTGGAAGCCGGCCGCATGTTTGAACCTGCGGAAATGTCTGGTGCAGGAAAAGTGGCTTTGATCGGACAAACAGTAGCGCGCGAATTGTTTGGCGATGCCGATCCCATGGATCAGACCATACGAATAAAGAATGTGCCTGTGACGATCGTTGGTGTGCTGGGTCGTAAAGGTCAGAACATGACAGGCAATGATCAGGATGATGTGATCATGGTGCCGCTATCAACCGCGCGCAATCGCATCGTCGGGGCCGAGCCCGGCAAGCCGCGTCAAGTGGGCATGATTCAGATCAAGGTCTTCGACGGCGAAAGCATGAGCGAAACGGAAGACAAGGTACGTGCCTTGTTGCGCCAGCGCTTACGGACTGCCGAAGGTCAGCCCGATCCCATCACTGTGCGCAATCTCACCGAAATGCTCGCAGCACAGGAAGAATCATCGAAAGTCATGTCTATGCTGCTGGCTGCGGTTGCCTCGGTCTCCCTAATCGTGGGCGGCATCGGCATCATGAACATCATGCTGGTGTCCGTGACCGAGCGCACTCGAGAAATCGGTTTGCGCATGGCCGTGGGTGCGCGCGCTGCCGACATACTCACGCAATTTCTGGTGGAGGCGGTCACGCTATCGCTGTTGGGTGGGCTGATCGGTATCGCACTCGGCGTTGGGGGCTCCTGGTTGATTGCTGAATTCGCTGGCTGGCAGACGCAGTTATCCGTTACATCCATCGTGCTCGCAGTGAGTTTTTCAGCCGCGATTGGTATTTTTTTCGGTTTCTATCCGGCGCGCAAAGCGGCGCGTCTGTTGCCGATTCAGGCGTTGCGCTATGAGTAAGCTTGACCACGCCTGTCGCGAAGGCTGCGCGGCCTGTTGTATTGCACCTTCCATTTCTTCGCCCATTCCCGGTATGCCCGATGGCAAGCCTGCAGGCGTGCGTTGTGTTCAGCTCGATGCGTCATCCGCTTGTCTGCTGTTTGGGCATCCCGATCGGCCAGCAGTCTGCGCCAGTCTCAAGCCATCAACAGAAATGTGCGGCGACAATCGCGAACAGGCTTTGAATTTTTTGCGGCGGCTGGAATTGCTCACGGCTGTCGGATAGGGAGTGATGCATGGCGAACACCCGGTCTAGAGCAGGTGTGAGTTTTTGGCGGCAGGCGCACTGCTCGCTGATTTTGACGTCGCTGACAGTGCTGGCCTTGCTGTCCGGCTGCGCCAGCCTGCTACCTCCGCAAGAAATTGAAATTCCACTCTCGCGTCTGCAGCAAGTGGTCCAGCAAAAATTTCCCTACACGGAGCGCTATTTCGGTCTGCTCGATGTCACCCTCAGTAACCCCGTATTGTCCACGCAGCCCTCAGTCGATCGCATGCTGATGGCTCTTGATGTACAAGTGCTGCCACCCCTGATCAAAATGCCTTGGCAAGGTGAGCTGCTTATCTCGGGCGGTTTGCGCATCGATCCAGCGCGACGTGCGGTGCTTCTGACGGAGCCGCGTTTGGAGAATATCAAGCTCGATGCTGCTACCGGCAGCTACACCAGTCGTCTTGCGCGTCTGGGTACCCAACTGGCTGAAGATCTAATTGGCGAGACTGTGTTGTATACCTTCGCTCCCGATGCGTTTGTTGTCGCCGGCAAGCGTTTCGTGCCGACTGGCATAACAACTCGCAAGGACAGCCTCGTGGTAAGCTTCGAGCCTGCGAAATAATCATCAATCACAGGAACGTGCAGTAGCCGGACAGTCATGAGTGACTGTCACCACGGCGGCCTGCGTCAGCGTTTTACCTTCTGTCTTTCTTGCCTGCCAATTGCATGGAAATTCTGCTTGCCGTAAAAATCATCATCATGGGTGTCGTCGAAGGACTGACGGAATTTCTCCCCATCTCCTCAACCGGGCATTTGATTCTCGCAGGTAGTCTGCTCAATTTCACGGGCGAGAAAGTCAAAGTCTTTGAAATCGTCATACAAGCCGGAGCCATGCTCGCTGTTTGCTGGGAATACCGCGAGCGTATCGCGCATGTGGCCCGCAATTTTTATCGTGAGGATGCGGCGCGCCGCTTTGTCATCAACCTCATCGTCGCCTTTCTGCCCGCCGTGGTGCTAGGCCTTCTGTTTGGCAAAATCATCAAGGCCCATCTTTTCAAGCCCGTGCCAGTCGCACTGGCATTTATTGTCGGTGCCATCATCATTCTGATCGTCGAGCGTCGTCATCGCATGCAGTCTGAAGGACCGCGCGTCGATTCCGTGGACGATATGACGGTGCTGGATGCCTTCAAAGTCGGTTGTGCGCAATGCGTTGCGCTGATACCTGGCACCAGTCGTTCCGGAGCCAGCATCATTGGCGCCATGATGTTTGGCCTCTCGCGCAAGGCAGCGACCGAGTTTTCTTTTTTCCTCGCCATTCCCACATTGTTCGGCGCGACGATTTATTCGCTCTACAAAGAACGCACTCTGCTGTCATTGTCCGATTTGCCCATGTTTGGTCTGGGTGCGCTGGCGGCCTTTGCTTCGGCTTTTTTATGCGTGCGCTGGCTACTCCGCTATATCAGCACCCATGATTTCACCCTTTTCGCATGGTACCGGATTGTCTTTGGCTTGATCGTGCTGTCGACGGCGTGGTCCGGCTGGCTGGTCTGGGCGGAATAAAAGGTGCCCACCACGGATGTATTGAACCCCGCAGCAGCGGAACAGGACTTGCCGGCCCGCGCACTGCATTTGCTGCAAAGCGTGTTTGGTTATCCGGCCTTTCGTGGATCACAGGCCGATATAGTTCAGCTCATAGCGCGCGGTGGCGATGCGCTGGTGCTCATGCCCACCGGAGGCGGCAAGTCGCTTTGTTATCAGATTCCCTCGTTGCTGCGCTCTGGTTGCGGCATCGTCATATCGCCACTTATTGCGCTCATGCAGGATCAGGTGGATGCGCTGGCGGAACTCGGTGTTCGCGCTGCATTTCTGAATTCCAGTCAGAGCTTCGATGAATCCTTGCGCGTTGAGCGTGCATTGCGACAGGATGAACTGGATCTGCTTTATATCGCGCCCGAGCGCTTGCTCACGCAGCGCTGTCTTGAGATGCTGGACGGTGTACAGATTGCCCTGTTTGCCATCGATGAAGCCCACTGCGTATCGCAATGGGGCCATGATTTCCGGCCCGAATACATTCGTCTGTCAGTCCTGCATGAGCGTTACCCCGCCGTGCCCCGCATTGCGCTGACGGCGACGGCTGACGGGCAAACCCGCAGTGAAATCATCGAACGACTGCAGCTTGGTGAGGCACAGCAATTCATCTCTTCATTTGATCGTCCCAACATTCGCTATCAGATCGTCGAAAAAGAAAACGTGCGTCGACAGCTGCTGGATTTCATCACGACCGAGCATGCAGGTGAGGCAGGTATCGTCTACTGCCTCTCCCGAAAAAAAGTCGAAGAGACTGCCGAGTTTTTATGCGAAAACGGCATCAGCGCACTGGCCTACCATGCCGGTATGGATACACCCATTCGAAGCCAGCATCAGTCACGATTTTTACGTGAAGACGGCATCATCATGGTGGCTACGATCGCGTTTGGCATGGGTATCGACAAACCGGATGTCAGATTCGTAGCTCACCTTGATCTGCCGCGCAGCATCGAAGGCTATTATCAGGAGACCGGTCGGGCAGGGCGCGACGGCTTGCCCGCTGATGCGTGGATGGCCTATGGTTTGCAGGATGTCGTGCAGCAGCGCCGCATGATTGAAGAATCCGAGGCGGATATCAGCTTCAAGCGCATGCAATCGGCGCGCCTTGATGCGATGCTGGGTCTGTGCGAGACGCTGGGTTGCCGCCGTGTTCGACTACTTGCCTATTTCGATCAGGCCTCGGATGCATGCGGTAACTGCGATACCTGTCTGAATCCTCCCGTGTCCTTTGATGCGACTGAGGCGACGCAAAAACTGCTCTCCACGATCTACCGTGTTGGCCAGCGTTTTGGTGCGGTGCATGTTCTGGAAGTATTGCGCGGCAGCGATTCGGAAAAAGTCCGGCAATGGCGTCATCATGAACTCTCCACATTTGGCATTGGCGCTGACAAAAGCGAGGCTGAGTGGCGGGCTATTTTGCGACAGTCCTTTGCGCTCGGACTGGTAGAGATAGATCACGACAACTATGGCTCTTTGCGATTGCCCGAGGCTGCCCGCGCCGTACTTCGCGGCGAGCGTCAGATCGCCATGCGCCTGTATCAAAAACCCCTGCGACAAAAGCGCGCGCCGGCACGCAGTGGCAGCTATACCGAAACCGGCTTGTCAGCGTCGCAGCAGCAATTATTCGAAAAACTGCGCTGGTGGCGCATGGAGACTGCACGGTCTCACAATTTGCCTGCCTATGTGATTTTTCATGACAACACGCTGCGCGAAATTGCGCGCGCAGGACCGACGACGCTTGACGACCTGAGGCAAGTCTCTGGTGTGGGGGAAAAGAAACTGGAGAGTTATGGGGCGCAGATCATTGCGCTGGTGAGTGAGCAGAGTAACTCTTGAATTGATTATTCAAGTTCAAGAGTAAATTTTTTGTCCAGAATTACCCAGGGCTTGCAAGCATCACAGTAGACCGCTTCATCCCTTGGTAAACACCAAATCCCAAACACCGTGCCCCAGCTTGAGCCCACGGTTTTCAAACTTGGTCACAGGCCGATAATCCGGACGGGGCGCATAGCCATCCGTTGTATTTTGCAAGGTAGGCTCGGCACTCAGTACCGCCAGCATTTGCTCCGCATAGTCTTCCCAGTCGGTCGCGCAATGCAGATATCCCCCCTTCGCAATCCGCGATGCCAGCAACGCTACAAACGGTGACTGAATCAGCCGGCGCTTGTTATGTCGTGCCTTGTGCCAGGGATCAGGGAAGAACACATGCACACCGGCCAGTGATTCAGCTGCAAGCATATGCGTCACCACTTCAAAAGCATCATGCTGAATCAAGCGCAGATTATTCAGTGACTGTTCACCGATACGCTTGAGCAAGCTGCCCACGCCCGGCGTGTGGACTTCGACGCCGAGGAAATTTTTTTCAGTCATCAGCGCTGCGATGTGAGCGGTGGTTTCGCCCATACCGGTACCAATTTCCAGAATCAGGGGTGCGGCACGTCCGAATGCCGCCTCGTTATTGAGCAGCGATTTTTGATACGGCACACAAAATGTTGGCCCGAGCGTCTGAATCGCACGTTCCTGTGCAGGCGAGAGCCTGCCTGCGCGAGTGACAAAACTTTTGATGCGATGGTCAGTCGGGTCGTAGAGCATGCGTTGTCGTTGGCTGAGAGTCTGCTGTTGGAGCGGGTGAAGGGAATCGAACCCTCGTATGCAGCTTGGGAAGCTGCCGTTCTGCCATTGAACTACACCCGCGAATACTCGTATTTTACCGGGCCGGGTAAGGTGGGATCCTCATGCGCTACAGCGCTCACTGTCAGCAGTTATTTGCCCATGATTTGCAAAAGCAATCGATTGATCGAGTTTATTTCATCTCGCAGCTCTTGATATTCAGTGTCGTCTCTTGCTGGACGTCTCAGGTCCAAATCTGCGCTTATTTTTTCATTTTCAGCTTTTAATTTTTTATTCTCGCTTTCAATTGCATCCAACTTGGCGTTTAAATTGTTGAGGATCGATACTAATTTTAAATCGCTCTCTTTGATTTGCTGCCTGAGATCTAATATCGCTCGCCGAGCCTCGTTGTCTTCGAAGGCGTGGATAGAGGTCGAAATCAGACAAATTGTTAAGAAAAAGGCTATTCTTTTCAACATGGCATTCAATTCCTTGCAAAAGAAAAATTTGGGGATGACTCTGAAATTCAGCGTCACCTTAGCCAAATTATTTTTAGAACTACAAGAATGACAAGAAAACGATATTTTTGACTAAATTCATAATTCTTCCACCGCTGTGGCATCAGAAATCCAAAAATTTATCTTCCGGCGTAGCAATTAATCGCCGTATTCACTGTAGACTCCAATCGAGGCTTCGGCACAGGCTCTGGCGGTATGCCAGCCCGGTTGTTCAGTACGGGCATCCTGATGGCTCGATTTGGTAACTCTCTGGGGTGACGTTTTGTTTGCAGAAAAACAAAAACATATCCAAACTGTCGTGCATGTGGCCGAGGCCCGATCGCAGGCAGGACTCAAGCATGATCAAATCATTCGTGATTCCTGGATGCGTTGCGTGCACGATCACAAGCTCGATCCCACGCGGATGCAAGAAGCCATTATTCTGCCCAATTATGAAGTGCGTGAGCATCAGGACCAACTCGAAGATTTTCTTCACATCGCCAGACACGGTTTGCAAACGCTCTACCACCAAGTGGCCGGTTTGGGGTACGCAATTCTGCTCACTGATTCCACGGGTGTTACCGTTGATTTCATGGGAGACATTCAGCTTGATCCCAGTCTGCGCAAGGCGGGTCTGTATCTCGGTTCCAACTGGAACGAGCGTCATGTCGGTACCAACGGCGTCGGTACTTGCATCAGTACCGGTGCGGCACTGACGGTACATTTGGATGATCACTTCGATGCCACGCACATTCCACTGACCTGTACCGCTGCGCCAGTCTATGACGCAGCGGGCCATATGAAAGCAGTGCTCGATATCTCTGCGCTGTCGGCACCGCAACACAAGGACAGCCAGCATCTGGCGCTGCAAATGGTGCAGATGTATGCCCACAAGATCGAGAACGCGTACTTCCTTCACAGCTATCGCAATCGGTGGATACTCCGCATGTCGTCCGCGCCGGAATTTCTCGAGGTCAGCCCGGAATATCTGCTGGCCGTTGACGCGGCTGGCCGGGTCGTGGGCTACAACCGTCCGGCGGAGTTGTTGTTTAGCCGGAATGCCCCTGCAGGTCTGATGAACGCGCTCGTCTCGGATCTCATAGAACTCACCGTTGACGAGTTGCCCCGGTACAGCGCAGTGTTGCCGGCAGATCAGCGCGCGCTGAAGATTCACGATTCTATGCAAGTGGTTTTTCTGTCGGTAATGCAGCCACCGCGGATGCCGCAGTCGGTAGTCGGCCAGAGCAGTGCGGCGGTCATTCCACCGGAGCTCAGAGCGCTGACCCAGGGTGATCCGCTGCTTGAAAAGCAGATTGCACGTGCTGCCCGTCTGGTCAACTCGCCAATCAGCATACTGGTCACCGGCGAGACCGGCAGCGGCAAGGAATATTTTGCAAAAGCGCTGCATCAGAGCAGCGAGCGTCGTAACGGTCCCTTCATCGCAGTCAATTGCGCGGCGATTCCCGACACGCTCATTGAAAGCGAGCTGTTTGGTTATGCGCCCGGTAGTTTTTCCGGTGCCTCCACCAAGGGCAAGAAAGGCCTGATTCAGGAGGCCGATGGCGGTACGCTCTTCCTTGATGAGATTGGCGACATGCCCAAGGCAATGCAGACGCGCTTGTTGCGCGTGCTCTCTGAAAAGGAAGTGCAACCTGTGGGTGCAGTTCGACCTGTGCCGATCAATGTGCGCGTGATTGCCGCGACCCATTGCCGTCTGGAGTCGCGAGTGCGTGAAGGGTTGTTTCGCGATGATCTCTACTACCGCCTCAATGGGGCGCATTTCACGCTACCAGCCGTGCGCGAGCGAGAGGATCTTGACTGGATGATTGATCGAGCGATTTCGCTGCAGTCTTCGACAAACGGTCAGCCTTCGCTGAGCATTGATGCTGAGGCCAAGGCGGTGCTGATCGCACATCCCTGGCCCGGTAACCTGCGCGAGCTTACCAATGTGATCGAATTCGCTGTCGCCGTCTGCGTTGATCGTCGGATCAGTATCGGCGACCTGCCTGAATATCTCATGCATCCCGAGCCAGCGCAGACGGCAGAACATTTGCCAGTCAAAGATCTGTCCAGAGATGGGCAGCCCGCGCAATTGTTGCTCAAGCAGTTAGAGTCTTGCCACTGGAACGTGACTGCTGCAGCGCAAAATCTTGGCATCTCCCGCATGACACTGTATCGCCGCATGAAGCAGCACGGCATTCAGCCACCGCGCTGAAACACCTCTGTAACACCTGTCACAGTCCGTACGTTACAGGTGTAACGCTCTGCTCGCACTGAGGTGTGCGGCGGACACGGCAGCGCCCACCCTTTACGCTGCCATCGCGTCAAATGTCAGACGTTTGGCCAATACAGACGTCAGGCCTTCGCTGGCACGTAGGTTGCTCATATCCAAGTGGTTCAACAGCAACCGGCCATTCCCCACGGCCTTGGCCGGTTGATGCAGATTCTGGTTTCAATCATGGGATCTGTGTTTGCTGTGCCGCGCAAAAAAGTGGGGTGCTCAGGGTGCCCTGAATAACTATCTCAGGAGACAAAAAATGACTGATAAACAAAGGCCATTTGGTGTGTCGATGACGGAGCGGGAGTTTGCGGAATGTCTGCCCGCCGACGAAGCTGCGTTCCGTTCGCCAATCCCGACGCAAATGGTGTCAAATGGTGAATACAATCCTCTCCCGCAAACGGAGAAGCAAAAGAAAGTCGAATTCCTGATCAAGGAAATGGCAGACAAGGAAGCCAAGCGTCACAACATCAGCCGCCGCGAGTTTTTGGCAACGTCGTCCGGCATGGCTACGGCCTTCCTCGCAATGAATCAGGTCTACGGCAATATGTTTGAGGTTAACGAAGCCGAAGCAAAGAATCCGGATGCTGCCGGTGACCGCAAGGCCAAGTACAAGGGCCAGTTCATTTTTGATGACCAGACTCACTTCATTCGCGATGACTTCAAGGAAGAGGGTCTCCTGGGTCTGACCAAGTGGGCTGAGGGTGCGAAGGTCAACCCGAACATCGGCAATATTCCGACCACGCTTGCTCGCTACAAGATGGATAACTACCTCAAGGAGATTTTCCTTGATTCGGATACTTCGGTCGCGCTGCTGTCCGGTGCACCTTTCGATGATCCGAACTGGTGGCTGCTGTCCAATGACGCAATCCAGAATGCCTGCCGCTCCGTCAACAAGATGGCCGGTAGCGTCCGTATGCTCGGTCACTCGGTGATCACGCCGAAATATCCGAACTGGATGGATGAAGTGGATCGCGCGATCGAGGAACTGCATCCGGTCTCGTGGAAATCCTACACCATCGGTGATCCCTTTGGCCCGTCGAAATTCGCGTGGCGTCTGGATGACGAGAAGCTGATGTATCCGTTCTACGAAAAAGCCATCAAGTCGGGTATCAATACCATTTGTATTCACAAGGGCCTGATGCCACGTGATTACGAAAAGGCATTTGCCGGCACGTGGGAGCATGCGACCGTGAACGATCTCGGCAAAGCCGCCAAAGACTGGCCGAAGATGAACTTCGTGATCTATCACGCAGCGCTTCGTCCATGGTTAGCCGACAACCCTGATCAGGAGATGGCTGAGTTCGAGAAGAGCGGCTATATCCAATGGGCCACTGATCTGGCGCGTATCCCGCAAAAATACGGTGTCAACAACGTCTACGCCGAACTGGGCTCCGTCTTTGCATCGACAGCGGTCACCAACCCGCGCTTCTGCGCCGCCTTTGTTGGCCAACTGGTCAACCTGATGGGGCCTGATCGGGTGGTCTGGGGTACGGACTCGGTCTGGTACGGTTCGCCGCAGTGGCAGATCGAAGCGATGCGCCGTCTGGAAATTCCCGAGGACATCATGAAGAAGCAAGGCTGGAAGATTCAACTGGGCGATGGCCGTGGCACCGTCAAGAACAAGATCTTCGGCCTCAATTCGGCCAAGCTCTACCGTCTTGATGCCCAGAAGATGGCAGCCGATGCAATGACCACACCGTTTGACAATGACATGATCGCCAAGATGAAGGCCGAGTATTTGGCCATGGGCGGTGAGCGCAGCAATGCGGCGTATGGTTACATTGCGAAACAGGGTAGGGAGTTTGACTTCAGCTAAAGCATGATTCCGTGTGCAGGTTCGCCTGCACACGGAGGATCTTGCTTCATGCTGATGGAAAACAGGAGGATGATAAAAAATGAACGTAATGAAAAGCACAGTAACTCTGGGTCTGTTTCTGGCGTTGACGGGCGGTGTAGCGCTGGCCGATCACCATGAAACAAAAAAGACACGGGTAGGCACTTGTGAAGATGCAAAAAAGCAGCAGGAGTATTTTTGTGATCAGAAAAATGCGGCGAACGATTCCATGGTGGCGCTCGGGACCGCTTGCCGAAATGCGAAAATCAATGTCAAGGAAGCTTGCGAGGGTATCGTAGAAAAAGACGAAGTCTACAAATCCTGCAAGATGGAACAGAAGTGTTGATGCAGTAAACGGGTTTTACCAATTTGGTGTCATTCATGATTTTCCCGCGAGGCTGATGGTATCGAAGCTCTCTTCATCCCTTGGTAGTTTGCCGGCAGCCCTGGCTGCCGGCTTTTTTACGTCGCTATCCGGGCGCACTCCGGGCGGACCATGATGGGTTCAATGAGTCCCCTGCCCATATTCCTGGCAGGCTTGATGAGTGATTGTGCAAGAAGGAGTCATGGGATGCGAAGCAGGTCTGGTCGACTCTCTGGCAGCGTCAAGCTGCTGTATGCGATGACCGTGTTCTCGGTGCTGTCGCTGATGGCGTTCATCCCCGCGCATTCGCAGGTCATTCGTTCCAGTCCCCAGTCCATTCCACCCAACGCGGTTTACATGCAACCAGTGGCTGGCCTGACCCACAGCCAATTGCAAAAGTTCAAAGCGGGCGAGAAGCAGTTCAAGGCGCCTTGGGTTGTGTTTCCGCTCCTCGGCGGCGAGTGGGGACTCGGGCCTACATTTCTTGCGAATTCTTGCGTTGGCTGTCATGTGCAGGCGGGTCGCGGACGTACCTTTGATCAGACCGGTGCGATTGTGTTTCAACAGTTGTTGCGACTGTCTCTGCCAGGCGAGGCAGCGGATGGCGGGCCGGTGCCGCACCCGAATTATGGCGATCAGCTGCAGGTATTTGGTGTGAACGTCGGTCTGAAAGAAAACCTGAAACCCGGCGAGGCCGAACTGTATGTGGACTGGCTGCCAGAACCTGTTCTCCTGCCTGATGGCTCTTCGGTCACTTTGCGTAAACCGGCGATACGTATTGAAAAACCCAATTTCGGTCCGATTGGGGATCAGGTGCTCACATCACTGCGCAATACGCAAGTGGTGTTCGGGATGGGATATCTCGAAGCGGTCAGCGAGGAGGACATTCTTGCGCTGGCCGCGCTGCAGCGTACACAAGGGCTGAATGGCCGACCGAATTACGTGCGGGATGACATCAGCAAGCGCATCGCCCTGGGACGTTTTGGCTGGAAAGCGAATCAACCCACGGTGCGCCAGCAGATCGCGGCCGCTTTCCATGGTGATATGGGGGTCACTTCATCGCTCTACATTGAAGAGAATTGTCCTCCGGTGCAAACTGCTTGTCGCGCGATGCCGCCCGGGAATCGGCCCGAGCTGCTCGATTACGCTTGGGATGAGCTCAACTTCTGGTCAGTCGCGCTGGAGGCACCACCGGCGCGCGATCAGGATCAACCACAAATCATTCGAGGTCGTCAGTTATTCGACAAGTCGCGCTGTGCCCAATGTCATATCCCTGAGATGCGCACCGGCGAGTACCCGCTTCTGACAGCCATTTCCAAAAAAACTTTTCGTGCATACACCGATTTGCTGTTGCACGATATGGGATCGGGTTTGGCTGATGGTCGTCCAGATTTCAAGGCTGGTCCGAGTGACTGGCGAACCTCGCCGCTGTGGGGCATCGGCCTGTCGATGCAAGTCAACGGCAGTGCCAACTTGTTACATGATGGTCGGGCGCGAAATGTACTCGAAGCGATTCTGTGGCACGGTGGCGAGGCGCAGGCATCGCGCGATATTTTCGCCGGGCTGTCCAAAGATGAGCGCGATGATCTGATTGCCTTTGTTAACTCCCTCTAGCGGCTACCGGATGACGCTCACATTCAGACAAAAAACGATCTACTTTCTATCGGCACTGGTGATGTATCAGGTGTTTCGACATGGACTCGGGCCACACCTTGGGCTAGATGGGCTATGGCTGATTGTGGGTGCCTATGTTTTCGCAGTCGTATTGCCGAGCTTTTATTTGTATCGCCTGTGGGCTGCAAAGCGTGGTATTTCATCGACCAAGGACGCATCATGAAAACCTTCGCTTTCGTACTGCTGCTTGTATCCCACGCTGCGCAGGCGGGCTGGGTGCTTTATGGCGACAATGGTAAAGCCGAATTTTATTACGATGATCAAAGTATTGTTAGCGCCGGTGCTACCGTGTCGGTGGTGGAGATGCTCAGTTACAGCTTTCCGCTGAATGGGGTTATGTCAAACCGCGCGCGCAAGGAATATAACTGCGCGTCCCGCGAATTTCGCAATCTCGAGGGCGAGTTTTTTTCCGAGCCTTATCTGAAAGGACAAACTGTCAGCAGCAATGCCGATCCCGAAGACAGTTGGCGTCCCGTTGTTGAAGGTACGCGCAACCTCGATTTGATGCAAATTGTCTGTGGCAAGCGGGGCTGATGATGATTGACTTGGGTCTGACAAAACTGGCGATCGTTGGTGTGGTTGCGATGGTTGTGATCGGTCCCGAGAGACTGCCGGTTGTCGCCCGTGTCGCGGGACGGCTGTTCGGTCGTGCGAAAGATTATATGAGCAGGCTCAAGGCCGAGATTCATCAACAGATGCAAGCAGACATACTCAAAGACCAAAAAAAAATGCTCACTGAATCGACGGATGTCCTACGTTCAGTCGCCGATGATCTGGCTGACGCGGAAAAAGATTTTAGTGCTGCGATCATGGAAGCGAATCACTCTTTTGAGCGGATCAATGAATTCGGTCCGATGGTCTCTGATGATGATCTCCGGCTCAAGCAAAAAACATTCAGTCGGAAAAAGCGACATTATGTTTCCGGGCCGCCTGTCTGGTACCAGCGAACACGTGGAAAGCGTACAGCGCTGAGATCCTCTGCGTCGCGCAGTCGTCATTTATCGGCGGCGATGTCGTCGGGTTCTCGTTTTTTTTAATGATGCCGAGGGCATCCAATGCCATTACAGAGGGATAAAATGCATCGATTGATCGATCTCGCGCTGAAAGCGCTGATTTTGCTGTTGTGTCTGGGATTGGGCGCAGTACAGGCACAGTCAGTGGATTTCGTTGAGCCCAGGGATGGTGATACGGTACCAACCACGTTCACAGTGAAATTCAAGGTCACGGGCATGCGTGTTGCGCCGGCCGGTGACATGACCGAGGGTACCGGCCATCATCATTTGTTGATCGATGCCCGCGATATCGAAACGGGTGTCGTCATCCCGAACGACAATCAGCACAAGCACTTCGGCAAGGGGCAGACTGAAAGTCAGGTCTTTCTTCAGCCCGGTCGCTATCGGCTGACTTTGCAGTTTGCGGATGGCGCACATCGTTCCTACGGCGAGGGCTTGCGAAAGAGTATCAATGTGACCGTGGCTGGAGAAAAGTAGTTTCAAGTTGTTTGTCCGTTCGGAGGACTCGGAGTCTCTGGCAATATGAGCACGCGCTCGCTGGCAAGGAAGTTGTGGGAGGCACGCAGCTTGCTGCCTGTTTGACTTGTGCGTAAAAAACGATACCTCGTGGCGGAGGATGCCCGTGGTTCGATAAAAAGGCGATCGGTCGCATGGTGCAGACGAAGTCAGCACACAGGAGCGAACCGGTTTTTGGGAGAGATCTTTCTGCTGACACTGTCGGCGGCGACTTTGCTCAGCATGCATCGACGTCATCGGACCGAAAGCGAGGCAGGATGATTGCGCCGAAAATAATCAGTCGGCGCTCAGCTTGAAAGAGCATCAGCATGGACCGAGGCGTATTGCGCGCAATCGCGCTAGTGTGTGTCAGCTTGATCGCTGCACTGGGTGTATCGTCCGATGCCCGAGCCGGGCTGCTCAAGCGCGAGGATATCGACAGGCTTCTCGATAGTCAGTTCGTCGTCGGAGAACGCCAGCCTGACATGCCGGTCTACCCCTTGTTTGCTAAAAATTCTGCGGGTGGCAAGCCCGAATTAAAAGGGTATGCCTTTGAGTCACTGGACTTCGAGCCGGTGCGCGGTTATAGCGGCAAGCCCATTGATCTGTTGGTCGCGATGGACTTGAGCGGCAGCTTTATCGACCTGCGGCTGATCGATCACAAAGAACCCTTTTTCAACAATCCTACCGGCACTGCGCGGTTGGCCACGTTTACGGCGCAATACACCGATTTGTCCTTGCACCATACCGTGCGCATCCATGACTGGCGCTCGCCCACCAAGCGAGACGAACAGTCTGCTGATCTTCAGGGCGTCAATCACGGTACGGTGACCACCAAGGCCATCGACCGATCTATCTTTGCGTCCGCCGCCAAGATTGCCGTCGCTAAACTTGATCCTGGTATCGCAGCCAGCGCCGCTGCGCGCCGCCGCAGTACGCGCGAGAGCTTCCGTCCTCTGGACTGGGACGATCTTTTGGCGCGCGGTATGGTTCGCACGACGACCATCACCTTCGCTGATATTCAGCGTGCTTACGCCAATGTGAACGAGCCGGGCAGCGGCAAGCTTGAAGGGGTGGCCCCTGAGACGCCGGCGCTCGTTTTTCAGGTGGCGCTACTGGGCATACCATCGATAGGCCGCAACTTGCTCGATGCTGAGGGTTGGCGTTACCTGAACACCAGCCGGCGCAAATCTCAGGCGCTGCTCGTTACAGAGCAGGGGCCGCTCGCCGCAGCGAATGAGGGTACCGGTCGAGAACTTGTGCCTGAAATGCGCAGCACTGGCGATCCTCGGCTCGCCGAGCGCGGTGCAACGCCGCCTGCGAGTGCAGCGCCGTCAGATCCGGCACTCAAGGCGCTTCGCGTACCCGATGAACTTCCTTTTGTACTTACCCAGAGCGGCAAGCCGCTGAAATTCAGCAGCATCAGCTATGACAAGGTGCTTAAGGTGCCCGGCTATCCCAAAATGACCAAGGCGTATTTCCTCGTCATCGACAAAGCGACACCACTCGATCCCTCCCAGCCTTTCGAACTGGACTTCCGACTTGGCCGGCGCTTCGGCACCAATCAGATCATGAATCATGTCGAGCGGCGTCATTTTGGGCTCGCCTACGATTTCCATGGCTGGCGCGCGACCGCCTATGACTGGTGGGACACCGATTGGTCATCGATCGACTGGATTAAAGTCTGGCAGTCGCGCTGGATAGAGATAGCGATCCTGTTGGTTGGACTGGGCGTGCTGACCACCGCATTGCTCGCGCAACAGCGCACGAGCGCCACTTCGCGCCGATTAATGCAGTTTCGTACGGCCTATCTTGTTTTCACGCTGGGTTTTATCGGCTGGTTCGCACAAGGTCAGCTCACTATCATCAACATCACGGCCGCGATTGAATCGCTTAGTGGTGGGGGCGACCTCAGTTTTCTACTCAACGACCCGATGACCGTAATACTTTGGTTGTTCACCGGTGTAACGCTGTTCGTTTGGGGACGCAGCACATTCTGTGGCTGGTTGTGCCCGTTCGGTGCATTACAGGAACTCGTGAGCATGATTGCAAATCGGCTGGGTATCCAGCAGCGCCGATTGCGCACCATACTGGATGCGAAATTGAAGTGGATAAAATATGTTGTGCTGACCATCATCATCGGTTCAATTTTTGTTGCACCTTCATTCTCGGAACTGGCTGTCAAGATCGAGCCTTTTGAGACCGCAATCAGTTTTTATTTCATGCGCGACTGGCCCTATATTGTCTGGGCGGTCATTTGTCTGAGCTTCGGCTTGTTCCTCTACCGCGGCTACTGTCGCTACATTTGTCCGCTGGGTGCCGCGCTCGCCGCAGTGAATTTGCTGCAGCGCTGGCAATGGATACCACGCCGCGCCGAGTGCGGCGCTCCTTGCCAGTCTTGCCGACATCGGTGTGAATATCAGGCGATCGCGCCCGATGGCAAAATCTCCTACAGTGAATGTTTTCAGTGCCTTGATTGTGTTTCAATCTACCAGGACGAACAGCGCTGCCTGCCCCTGATACAGGAGCGCAAGCAGCGCGTGATACCGATTCACGAATTGCAGCTCAAACCCGGAGACGGAACATGAATAACCGACGTCAGTACCTGCGCTGGGCAACAGGCTTTTTGGGTGCGGTCGCAGCCAGCCCCTTCGCGGCCGCAGCGCGGCAGTACGAGCCAGCCAAATCGGTATGGCGTGAACGCGCACTCATCGGCTTTGGCACAACGTTGTGGATCAAGGTGGGTGGCGAGAGCGCTGATCGCCTGGAGGCGGCACTTGATGAGGCAGTGCGCGAGATCCGCGGTATCGAGCAGCAGATGAGTTTGTTCAATCCCGATAGTGCTCTCAGCAGGTTGAATGCACGCGGCGTCTTGCATCAGCCGGATGCGCAACTGCTGAACGTGCTGAAGCTCTCGCGGCAGATTTCTCGCGACAGTGGCGGCAGTTTCGACGTTAGCATGCAACCTCTGTGGCAGGTATGGTCGCGTGCTGCAGCGACGCAGAGCCTGCCCCTGGCACGCGACGTGCAGCAGGCATTGCGAAAGGTGAATTGGCGTGCGATCGAAGTATCCCCATGGGCGGTGCGCCTGAATCTGGAAGGCATGGGCGTCTCGTTAAACGGTATCGCCCAAGGTTATGCCGCAGATCGTGTGCGTTCGGTACTGAGATCGCATCGCATACAGCATGCGCTGATCGACACTGGGGAGACTCTGACGTTGGGACAGTCTCCTGCGCTGGCACCCTGGGCATTGGGTATCGAGGATGCTGCCTCGAAGGCGGGAGCCCCCATCGACCACCTGAACAATCAAGTGGTTGTGCCGGGCCCCGTGTTGGTCAGTGACGGGCGGGCCATTGCGACCTCATCGGATGCACACACCGCTTTCAGCACGGATCGCCGCCATCACCACATTATCGATCCGGCTACAGGCTACTCGCCAGCCTACTGGTCATCCGTGACGGTGATTGCCGACACTTGCTTCATGGCCGATGCACTGACCAAGGTATTTTTCATGCTCCCGCCTTCCCAAGTGATGGCGCGCGCGCGCCGCTGGAAGGTGGACGTCGTTTTGCAGAACAAGGCCGGACAATGGTTGGCCAGCAAGGGCGCACAGCCACTGCTGACTGGGCGTTTGTGATGGCGCAGCCTCAGAGAAAAGATGGCAAAAAGCTCGATGGCAAAAAAATCTTCGGTGAGAGCTGGGAGCATATGGATGGCTTCACCCTGACCGCCGTGCTGCGCAAAAAGTCAGGCCAATGGGCCGTTCTCGAATATCAGATCGGGGCAACCGATGTCTGGTGGCAGTCTTACTGCGAGCAGAAATCGGCGCTGGTCAAGCAGGTAATGGGTGTCTGTCCGTGAGTGGACTACCGGGCTGCCACGGATCTTATTCCAGATAATTTCCCTGTTGGTCTGCTTTGCGCCAGCCTTTGCGGCGCATACATTGCGCCATTGTCTCCAGAGTACAGCTTTTCGGGATGATGTCCTGGCACTTGTGTCCGCCCTTGCCGTCGTTCTCGCAGATCATGGATGCTTTTTCCCGCAATTCCGTACAACGTTCGCGCTCGGAGGTTGAGGCACACGTTTGTCTGTCCTTGTCAAAGTTCTGCTGATCTTCGGGGGAATTGAATTCATAATTCGGATGTCGGTACGCTTCTGCACAGCCAAAGAGATTGATCGATACCAGAAGAATGAGAAAAAAACGCATCACGTGTGTCATGGTCCAAAATCAGAAAATATGAAAAACTGCACTCGCGTCTCTCGCCTGTTGCCCGCGGTACTGTTAAGTATTGCCAATATGGTCAGCGCCGCAGCGCCTGTGATTATCCTGGACCCGGGGCATGACCCGCTTTATCCTGGTGCGCTGGGGAGTTGCGGCGAGCTTGAATTTACCTACAACGACAGGATTGTAGCTGCGTATCTGAAAACCACGTCAGCCCGCGTTATCACGACGCGAGATGCAGGCCAGCCCCCCGGAACTCTAAAGCTCAAGACCGGTATCGATGGTGTGCGCCAAAGTCGATATACGCTGAGGACCTCTCTGCAAGCTCGAACGATTCTGGCGAGCTCGAGCAAAGCCAGTTTGTTTATTTCCATTCACCACGATTCCACCGCATCGCGTTTCATTACACCGGATAAATCGATCTGTCAGGGGCGTGGTGGGCATACCTTGCTGCCGGAATTCAAGGCGAGAAATGATATTGGCTTTAATGTGTTTATTGATCAGGATCCTAAAAACCCGCAGTACCAGCAGAGCTTGCGTTTTGCATCGTTGCTAGGCCAGGAGTTAATCGGCATTGGCCGAAAGCCATCCAATTATCATTATTTTCCCGAAGATGACTGCCGCTCTTGCAGGCCGGTGATTCGCGAGCTCGGTGTCTGGCATCAGCAGTTGTATGTATTGCGGCATGTTCGAATGCCTGCGGTTCTGGTTGAAGTGGGCAATATCGCCGATGCAGAAGATGAGGCCTTGGTCAACTCCGAACAATTTCGTGAACAGTTTGCACAAGCGCTCAAACGTGCCGTGGATCGCTATTTCTCTGAAGCGAAGAGCGATTGAGCTGATTTAATTCTGGCATTTGCGGCATCAGCGAAAAATCACTCGCAAGCCATTTTCCACAAGGGCAGGGTGAATTCATCGAAAGAATCGATTTCCCATTCCGTTGCACTGCCTTCGTAATGAATGAGCCCCTTGCCCATGGGCTCGCCATGCCAGGCAAAGTATTTTTGGCGCATGGCGCGACTGTCGCAATCGAACTCTGTCTGTACACGTTGCGATCGGTAAGGGTTGCCATTCACCCGGCGCATATAGGGCGGCTGATAATCAAATACTCGCCACAACACTACCGAGCCAAGATTGCGCTCTATGCTATCGATGTCCAGGTACTGCTTCACGCCACCATCGGGCGAGGAAGTGATTTCGACCCAATTTTCGGCATGCGTCGGTAGTGCCGTCATCGTTATCAGTGCAGCCGTTATTGCGCAGATAAATTTATTCACCAAAATTTCCTTATTGTTATGTCGACGTCAGACGCTCGCTGCGAGCCAGGCGCCAGAGCATGAATCCTGTCATTACAAAAGCCAGTTGTGCGCCTGCGAGCGACAGTACGCTGGTGCTCACCAGCGGCGAGATCACGCCGGCAACCAAGGCCGACAGCATGGTCATCGTGAAGGACTGGCATGAAGCGACTGTGCCTCGGATGTGCGGGAAGAGATCGAGCACCAGTAGCGTGAGACCGGGCGCGACCATCGACATGCCCATTGTATACAGGAACAGCGGCGCGACGGTCCAGGGCAGTGCCGGCGGAAAAAACAGGTGATAGCCTACATTGGCAATGCATGCCGTGATCAGCAGCACAAAGCCGATGATGACTTGACGTCCCGGTGGCGCAACGCCAGCCATGCGGTTGGCCGCGAGCGCACCGAGAAAAATCCCGGCCACCGATGGAACAAACAACCAGCTGAATTCATTGGCACCCAGCTGCAGGTGCTGCGTGATCAGCACTGGCGCAGAAGCGACATACAAAAATAGACCTGAGAAATTGCAGGCAATCGCACCCGCGCGTAGCTGAAACAGCGGCGACACAAAAATCTGTCGATAGTTGTGCCACAGCGAGGCAGGATTGAACGCCTGTCGCCCTGAAGGTGGCAAGGTTTCCGGCAGCCTGCGATAGCCAACGAATAGCATCAACAGCGCAAAGATAAACAGCAACAGAAAAATACTGCGCCAGTCCCGCAGCGTCACCACCCAGCCGCCAACAATCGGTGCAATCGCAGGCGAGATGGAAAAAATCATGGTCACTAGCGAGAGCATGCGTTCTGCCGAAGCGCCTGCATATAAATCACGAATGATGGCGCGGCCGATCACCACGCCAGCGCCGGCCGACACGCCTTGCAACATCCGAAAAGCCCACAGGTATTCGACGCTGTGAGCGGATGCGCAACCCAGTGAAGCGACTGCATAAACCGCCAGTGAAATCAGAATAATGCTGCGGCGACCAAATGCATCCGACAGTGCGCCATGCCAGAGAATCATCACCGAGAAGGACAGCATGTACACCGTCAGCGTTTGCTGTACCTCGAGCGCACTGGCTCCCAGATTGTTCTGGATGGCGGGGAAGGCAGGGAGATAGCTATCAACCGAAAACGGCCCGAGCATCGCCAGCGCTGCCAGCAGC
The DNA here is from genome assembly GCA_039806005.1 of Pseudomonadota bacterium. Taxonomy (GTDB): domain Bacteria; phylum Pseudomonadota; class Gammaproteobacteria; order Burkholderiales; family Burkholderiaceae_D; genus Pernthalerella. Next base: position 24,486 of record JBDKLM010000051.1, on the reverse strand, counting down.
AGCGCCAGCGATCCGGACGAGGCTGGATCGCCAGAGTTTTCCTTGAGCGCAGACTTCAAAGCGCCCGACCGTGGCAGTGCTGCATCAGAAGCCACCCATGCACAGATATTTCAGTTCGAGATATTCATCAATGCCATATTTCGATCCTTCGCGTCCCAGACCGGATTGCTTGACACCGCCAAACGGGCCGACTTCGTTGGAGATCAATCCGGTATTGATGCCTACCATGCCATATTCCAGTTGCTCGGCAACGCGCCACACGCGACCGATATCACGCGAATAAAAATAACTCGCCAAGCCAAAATCCGTATCGTTGGCTGCTGCAATCACTTCCTGCTCGGTACTGAAGCGCATGACGGCCGCAACCGGCCCGAAGGTTTCTTCGTGCATGACTTTCATGTTCTTACTGGCATTCGAGAGTACCGTGGGCTGGTAGAACAGACCACCCAAGGCATGGGCTTGTCCGCCAGATTCCAGTTTCGCACCCTTGGCCAGCGCGTCGGCCACATGCTCACTGACTTTCTCTACTGCTTGTGCATCAATCATCGGGCCTTGCTGTACGCCGGCGTCAAAGCCATTGCCTACTTTGATCTTGCCCACCGCGTCAGCGAGTTTTTTGACGAAGACATCATGCACAGTATCGTGAACATAAAAACGGTTGGTACAGACACAGGTTTGGCCGGCATTGCGGTATTTGGAGATCATTGCACCTTCGATCGCAGCATCAATATCGGCATCGTCAAACACAATGAAGGGTGCATGCCCGCCCAGTTCCAGTGCCAGCTTTTTGATCGTGGGTGCGCATTGCGCCATCAGGATGCGGCCAACGGGCGTGGAGCCGGTAAACGACAGATGACGGACTATGGGGCTTTCACAGAGGACTTTGCCAATCGCGATCGAGTTTTCGCTGTCGGCAGTGAGAACGTTGATGACACTAGCAGGAATGCCGGCACGGTTGGCGAGCTCGGCCAATGCCAAGGCAGATAGCGGCGTCTGCTCAGCCGGTTTGATCACAATGGTGCAGCCCGCCGCCAGTGCGGGTGCGATTTTGCGGGTAATCATCGCAATCGGAAAATTCCATGGCGTGATGGCGGCACATACACCGATAGCTTGTTTGAGCGTAATCAGGCGGCGGTCTGCGGCCGGTGAAGCCAGTACATCGCCATTGACCCGCTTGGCTTCTTCTGCAAACCACTCGATGAAGCTGGCGCCGTACATGACTTCGCCTTTGGCTTCAGCTAGCGGCTTGCCCTGTTCGGCTGTCATCAGCGTCGCCAGATCGTCGGCATGCGCCACGATGAGATCAAACCATTTACGCATGATTTGAGCGCGCTCTTTGCCGGTCTTGCGCGACCAGGACGGGAAGGCCGCGTGGGCAGCGGCGATGGCTTTGGTGGCATCTGGCCCGCTCAGGTTAGGCACGGCGGTGATGCGGGCGCCGCTGGCGGGATTGGCAACCTCAAACTGGTTGGCCGAGTCAACCCACTGACCGTCAAGCCAGGCTTGGCTGCGCAACAAATCGGCGTCGGACAGCGGTGGAAATGCGGGGGAAAGCATGCGGGACTCCTCAGCGTGATTGTCTTGAAAGTACGACAGGATAACGGAAGGCAGCGCAAATCACACAAGCACTCGGGACTTTGCCGGATAAAAAGTTCGGCCATCGGGAACGGCTTCTTGCCCAGGGTTACGGATTCTGTTCCATACCCCCAACAATTCAAGGAAAGGCCTGTCAACATGAGTGCGCATCGATCAGAACAAAGAAAGTCCACGAACCTCACGCAGGAATCTTTCGAGCAGGAATGGAAACAGCTTGAGGAATTAGCCAAAGCAGCGAATACCCCCAAAAGGCCCTGCGTTCCCAAGTTGAATTTCTTGGATGTGAACGGCCCGGGTAGCGAGGCAAAAAAGCAGGAGAAATCGGCCTGGAAATTGACTCAATCCGATCAAGGCGCGAACTCTGCCAAGGCTCTGACGCATACGCAGACAAGCACCACAACACAGACGACTACCACAACACAGACAACTACCATCGCTCAGACGGATCCGATGGCGCATACGAAACCCGTCATCACCCCAAGAAAGCAAACGATATTTTCGCCTGAGACGAGTTCGGATGGTGGTCCTGGTCAGGAAAAAAGAAAAGAAAAATCAGAACATACGGTTGACAGCCCACGGCGTACGAAAATTCTTTCGAGGGAGTCAGCCAAATCAAAGCGTTCAGGATCGTCCAGTGTATCGACAACAACAACGCCTTCGTCATCGCCCGCGGTGACGCCAAGAGAAAAAGAAAAAAATGAAACCGATTCGCCGCGCAGTCCGAGTGCGGATCGTTTGAAGAAGGCCGTTAGTAAAAAACTTTCAAAAATGGCGATTGATCTTTCCAAAATCAATTCTGATTGGCATAGTCCACCTGCATCCCCTAAATCTTCAGGCCGAGCCTCACCCACCAAATCGAGATCAAAAACACCGCGTAAAGACTGGCCTGTGGCTTTTACAAACGACTTTTGCAACAAGGCCACCAAGATTATTTTGGATTTCAAAAAGAACGACGATTTTCAGAAATCTAGCCCAACCAGGCAAGAGCTTCTCGTTAATGCTAAGTTAATTGAATTGCTACATCAGGATCAAATTTCGTTTGATCTGGAAACATTAAAAATGTTATCCGAGGAGGTGGGGCGCCGCAGCAACAACGCGGTCGTCGATGTGGAGATTGATTTGACTAAAGATCCCTATCTGGATCCTGTTAAGATTTTCAAAAAATTTCTCGAAGAGAACTTTGGGAAAAATACAGATCGAGGGACAATCTATACGAATGCTTCATCGGAAGATAAAGAAAAAATGGCATTCAATTTTGGACCTTATTTTCTAAGAGATATTTCTGGCGGAATGGTCAAACTTGAGTTCGAATCCAAGCCCGGTGAAATACGGGAGTTCGAATCGATTTGGGATCTGGCGAGTTTTCTGAATGAGGGCGATCTCGAATCTGAGAAAGCAAAATCCTTGAAAAATTCCAATAAAGAAAAATCGGAAGAAATTTTCATGAGATCGCGCTATATCACGCATTTCTGCTCGCAGAACGTAACGGGTTTTATGGGAAAAGTTGGGTTGGGCATGATTCCCGGATTGCCTTCGTATGTAAAGCTGAGTGACGGTACTGAAATTACCCCGAAGGGAGATGTGCAGATACGATACCGTTTCAAAAAGACTGATAATGGCGGTGTGCAGGTTCAGGTTTTTTATGAAATGAAGCCTAATCCAGCCAGATATTGCCAGACAAAAAATGGCCAGCCTGTTTATATCGACTCTGACGCGAGACTCACCTTGAGTATGACGCTCGACTTTTCTGCTGATCGAGATTTGTGGATGTCACCCATCCAACTTCATGCAGAGGGTTGGAATCTGAGGGTCTCGGGGCAGCATGACAAGATCGATTGAAAATGAACCGGCAGTTTTTTCAGGAGTCTGCCGTATTTTTCCGGTTCGACCCCGCTACCATCTCGAACCTGAACAATCTGCACTCGATAGCGCCGTTGAAAAACGGCGTTTTTTTTGATTCTTTCAACCGCAGCATGCGCGGCAAGGTGAGATCGGCGGTAAACAAGCATACAGTCCAGCCGGCAAAGCGATTTTTCAGAGTGCTGCCAAACGCGCTGAAAAATGCGGTAGCCAGTGCATCCGGTTCTTGCGTGCTGTCGCCACGAACGCCGATGCGTTCACCGTAGGGCGGGTTGGCGATCAACAGTCCCGGTACTTCGGTGGGTGGTTTGACTTCCTGCGCTTCGATCTGCTTGAGCGGAATTTCAAATGGAATGCCCGCACGCTGCAGGTTATTGCGCGCCATGACCAACATATCGCCGGAAATGTCGCTGCCGAAAATCGTGATGGTCGTCGGTATGCTCGGCGCCGGCAGTGCCTCACGTATCGTTTGCCACTCACTGACTTTGAAGCTGTGAAATTTTTCGAAGGCAAAGTGGCGGTTCACCCCGGGCGGTATGCCGGCCAGCATTTGTGCGGCTTCGATCAGCAAGGTGCCCGAACCACACATCGGATCCAGCAAGGGCGTGCCCGGCGTCCAGCCAGCGACTCGCAGCAAACCCGCCGCCAGATTTTCACGCAGGGGTGCATCGCCGGTTTCCTGACGCCAGCCGCGTTTGAACAAAGGCTCGCCGGAAGTATCGAGATAGAGCGTGACCGTACGGGCGTCGAGAAAACCGGAAATCCGCATGTCGGGTGTGCGCGTGTCTACCGAGGGTCGCTTGCCTTCGCGATCACGAAAGCGATCGCAGATCGCGTCTTTGATTTTGAGGGTGATGAATTCCAGACTTTTCAGCGGCGATTTGATGGCGGTGATATCCACACGTATCGTGTGGTCGACGCCAAACCAGTTTTCCCATTGGGCGGCCAGTGCAAGATCGTAGATATCATTTTCGTTTGAGTAACCGGTATGCGCGATGCGCAGCAATACCCGGGATGCAATGCGCGAGTGCAGGTTGATGCGCATCGCGTCAGATAATTGTCCGGAGCAGTGCACACCGCCGGGTACTTGGTTGTGTACTTTCAGCGTCTGGCTCTGGGCAGCGATTTCGCCGAGTTCAGCCGCGAGTGCGGCTTCGAGTCCGCGTGGGCAGGGGCAAAAATAAGAGTGATTCATGGGATACCTTTTATCCGTAAAGCCGGTCGCGCCATGGTCGACCGGTTTGTTAGTGCCGCAGGCAGAATGCTCCCATCAGGCCATGAGTGCACGTTCTACAAAATCCAACCGGTCCTGGCCCCAGTAGCCTTCGCCATTGACCCGATACCAGGGCACGCCAAAAATGTGAGCTGCGAGTGCGTCGTCGGTATGGCGCGCGTAATCGGTAGCGACGGCTTCACTTGCAGCGTGCGCCAATAAATCAGCCCCCTTGAGTCCGATGCTGTCGGCGATGCTGGCCAAGGTATCGCCATCGGCGATATTTTTCTCTTCCGCCCAGACGGCGCGGCCAAGTGCAAAGGCCAGTGACAATCCAGCTTCTGAGTCCACCTTTTGTTGAGCGGCGATGATCAACTTTGAGGCGAGCTCACCTGATACTGGAAAAAATTTCGGATGCAGGTTCAGCGGCATTTGCAAATACTGGCTCCAGCGAGTGAGTTCCGCCAGACGGTATTCCTGCCGCTGTATCGGTCGTTGTGCAACAGGCACACCACCGGTAGCGCCGAAGACTTTGGCGATATCTGCGGGTTTGAGTTCAATGTGTGCGTGATGTTTTTTGGCGATCGCGACAAAGCGCTGATGGCCAAGATAAGCCCAGGGCGAGGCGGGTGCCATGAAATATTCAACAGTCTTGCTCATGAGTGTCCTTCTTTTTTATTGTGGTTTAAAAATGATTTAGGGAGACGCTGAATAAATCTGCGTTTTATGGCGAGCCAGCGCAGCTGTGCGACGCGGGGATCAATAAAATCAAGGTCTTGGCTCCATTAAGCTTGCCACAAAAGTTTCTGCATTTATTTAATCAGCGCTTCCTCAGGCAAATGGCTTGACGACGACCAGAATCACGACAGCGAACATGCCCAGCACCGGCATTTCATTGAACCAGCGGTACCAGATGTGGGAGCGTGTGTTTTCGCCTCGCTCGAATTGGCGCAGCAGACGTTTGCAAACATGGTGATAGCCCACCAGGACGAATACCAAGGCGACTTTCAGATGCATCCACACACTGTCTTTGCCGATACCGTAATACAGCCAAAGGATCAGCCCCAGCGCGAGCGCAGGCATCATCAGAATCGTCATGAAGCGGTAGAGCTTTTGTGCCATCAGGAGTAGCCGTTCATTGGCGGCTGCGTCAGTTTCCATGGCGAGATTGACGAAGATGCGCGGCAGGTAAAACAAGCCGGCGAACCAGGAAGCGATGAAGACGATATGCAGGGCCTTGATCCACAACATGACTTACACCCTCACTTCGCCGTGGCCAAGTACCAGATATTTCAGCGAGGTGAGGCCTTCCAGACCGACCGGGCCGCGTGCATGGAGTTTGTCATTCGAGATGCCGATTTCCGCGCCCAGTCCGTATTCAAAGCCATCGGCAAAGCGCGTAGAGGCATTCACCATCACTGAGGCTGAATCGACTTCGCGCAGGAAGCGCATGGCACGACTGTAGTCTTCGGTGATGATCGCATCGGTGTGTTGTGAAGAATAGGTATTGATGTGATCAATCGCTTCATCGACATTCGCCACGATTTTGACGGACAGAATGGCATCGAGATATTCGGTATGCCAGTCTTCTTCAACGGCGGGCTTCAAATGCGGATAACTGGCCAGCAGAGTCATGGACTCGGCGTCGCAACGCAGCTCGACCTGTTTTTCGGCATACAGTTTGGCCAACTCGGGCAGGACCGCTGGCGCAATCGCGCGTGCGATCAGTAGAGTTTCCATGGTGTTGCACGTGCCATAGCGATGGCATTTGGCATTGAAGGCCACCGGCAGGGCTTTCGCGATATCGGCCTTGTCGTCGATATAGACATGGCAGATGCCGTCGAGGTGTTTGATCATCGGGACTTTGGATTCCTTCATCAGCCGCTCGATCAGACCTTTGCCACCGCGTGGCACGATCACGTCGACAAATTCCGGCATCGTGATCAATGCACCGACGGCAGCGCGATCGGTGGTCTCGATGATTTGCACGGCTTCGGCGGGCAGACCGGCGCCAGCCAATCCTTCCCGGACGAGTTTGGCGAGTGCCTGATTGCAGTGAATCGCTTCCGAGCCGCCGCGCAGTATGGTGGCATTGCCGCTCTTGATGCACAGACCTGCGGCATCGACCGTCACATTCGGCCGTGCTTCATAGATGATGCCAATGACGCCAAGCGGCACACGCATCTGACCCACCTGAATGCCGGTCGGGCGATATTTCATGTTGGTGATTTCACCGATGGGATCGGGCAGGGCGGCGATTTGCTCCAGACCTTCGGCCATGGTGGCGATGGCTTTTTCCGACAGCGAGAGACGATCAATCATTGCCGGCGCCAGTCCGCTGGCGCGAGCGGCGTCCAGATCTTTTTGATTGGCGGCGGTCAGCAGTGCTGCATCACGCCGTATGCCGGCAGCAATCAGCGTCAGTGCACGATTTTTGGCGGCGGTATCGGCTTTGGCCATGGCGCGTGAAGCTTTGCGCGCAGCGCGGCCGATGTCGGTCATGTAGTGTTGAATGTCCATGCTTGCTTTCTGTTCCTCTAATTTTTTGCAATCTGCAGTGCGAGTTGCAGCAAGGCGTCCCAGGGATCACCCGCAAAGGCTTTTGCGCGCAAGCCCTTGATCATGCGATCGACTTGCGCCGATTGTGCCAAGGCTTGCCGCAGTGTCGAGAGTTTCACACGTGCCAGCGCCGGCCCCATGAGTCGCTCGCGTGCGCCCCATATCCGATATTCCTTGAGCAGCATGGCCAGTGGCTGGCCCTCCGCCGTGGCCAGCTTGAATCGCAACAGGGTACGTATTTCTTCGGCCACGGCCCACAGGATCAGCGGCAGCGCCTCGCCTTCGCCTTTGAGGCCGTCCAGCATGCGCACTACGCGCGCCACATCGCCGGCCAGCATCGCTTCGGACAGCTTGAAGACATCATAACGGGCGACATTGAGCACTGCATCGCGGATCTGCTCCAGCGATAGCCTGCCCTCAGGATACAACAGCGCGAGCTTGCGGATTTCCTGATGGGCAGCGAGCAGGTTGCCCTCCACGCGCTCGACCATAAAGTCAAGCGCAGGCCGGTCGGCGCTTTGTCCCTGTGCGGCAAGCCGCTGGCCTATCCAGCCAGCCAGATGCGCGCGCTCGACCAGTGGAATGTCGATGAACACACCGGCCTGCTGCAGGGCGGTGACCCAGGCACTTTTTTGCGTGGTGCGGTCCAGCCGGGGCAGACTGATCAGTGTCAGCGTGTCTTGTGCCTGTCCGGTTTGGGCACATGCGGCTGCGTAGTCCTGGAGCGCTTGTCCACCTTCCTTGCCGGGTTTGCCTCCGGGGATGCGCAGCTCTATCAGTTTGCGATCACCAAACAGTGACATCGACTGATTCACCGATTGCAATTCACCCCATTTGAAGTAGCGGTCAACGCTCAGCACCTCGCGTTCGGAAAATCCGGCCGCCCGAGCGCTGGCGCGAATGCGGTCTGCTGCTTCGAGTGCCAGCAGATGCTCGTCGCTGCTGATGACGTACAGCGGCGCCAATGATTTGGAGAGATGCGCATCAAGCGCTTCGGCGCGCAGCTGCATTGCGGGTGTTATTGCTCGGGCTTGATGCGGGAGAGCTGGCGCATGATCTGGCTGACGGCATCGCGGCGCAAGTCGTCGAAGGTCATGCGTTCTTCGGTTTCTTTTGCGAGGGCCTGCGATTCGCTGTAGCTGAGGAATGCCTGCAATGCCAGTTCATTGGGCTGGATCAGTTTCTTGTTTTCTTTGTCCGTAGCCTCAAAATTAATCCGGTAGATGAGGCTGTACTCGCGGACCTGACCTTGTGCATTTAGTGTGAGAATTTTTCTTTCCTGAGCCTCTGAGATGATGCGTAGCGTGACGGCCGCAGTTTTCTGATCCGTTGCAAGAGTGGTATTGCCCTGCGACAGAATGGATCGGCGTAACTCGCGCTCCAGCGGTGTCCCCTTGGCAGACTCTAGGTAGAGGGAGTCGAACGAAATTTGTGAGGCCGGTGTGGAACCGCGCAGTTGAAACCCACAGGCAGACACAGATGCGATCAGCAGCAAGGAAATCAACAGACGACGAGTCGGGGTCATGCCATTCTCCTCAGGCGACAATGTTCACCAGTTTGCCGGGCACGACGATAATTTTCTTCGGCGTGCCGGCTACATGTTTTTGTACCTGTTCGCTGGCGAGTGCGGTGGCCTCGATGACTGCCTTGTCTGCATCGCGCGCCACGGTGATGCTACCGCGAAGCTTGCCATTAACCTGAACCATCAGTTCGATCTCGGCTTGCTCGAGCGCTGCGTTGTCGACTTGTGGCCATGGCGCATCGAGGATATCACCCATGACACCGGCATAGCCCAGATCCTGCCACAGTGCATGGGTGATGTGCGGTGCGACCGGGTAGAGCACACGCAGGAAAATGCCCAGACATTCGCCGATGGCTTTCCTGGCATCGGCGCTCTGATCAAGCTGCGCACCTTCGAGCAGATTCATCATTTTCATGCAGGCCGATACCACGGTGTTGTACTGCACGCGACGGTAATCATTGTCAGCCTGTTGCAGAACTTTGTGAATTTCGCGTCGAAGCGTCTGGATCGCAGGTGTGACGTTGCCGGGTTTGCCAGACAAATCGAGGTGCTGGGCTTTGGCATGAGCATACGTCCAGACCCGACGCAGGAAGCGGTGCGCGCCCTCGACTCCCGAGCCTGACCATTCCAGGGTCTGCTCCGGTGGGGATGCGAACATGGTGAACAGACGCGCTGTATCGGCACCGTGTTCATCGATGATGGCTTGGGGATCAATGCCATTGTTTTTGGACTTGGACATTTTTTCTGTCCCGCCAATCTGAACCGGCTGGCCGTCGCCCTTGAGCGTCGCAGAGACGGGGCGACCTTTTTCATCCAGATTCAGTGCCACTTCTTCGGGGTTGAACCAGATCTTCTTGCCTGATGCATCTTCGCGATAGTAGGTTTCATTGAGCACCATGCCTTGCGTGAGCAAGTTCACGAAGGGCTCGTCGAATTTCACCAGACCGAAATCGCGCATGACCTTGGTCCAGAAGCGCGCGTAGAGCAGATGCAGTACGGCGTGCTCGATGCCACCGATGTACTGGTCCATGGGCATCCAGTAATCATTGCGGTCATCGACCATGGCCTTGTCACTGCCCGGCGAGCAGTAGCGCATGTAGTACCAGGACGAGTCGACAAAGGTGTCCATCGTGTCGGTTTCGCGGCGGGCAGCTTTGCCGCAGCTCGGGCAATCGACCTTCAGGAATTGTTCATGCTTGTTGAGTGGATTGCCTGAGCCGTCCGGTACGCAATCTTCAGGAAGCACGACAGGCAAATCTTTTTCCGGTACGGGCACGTCGCCACAGTCCGCGCAGTGAATGATGGGAATGGGTGTGCCCCAGTAACGCTGGCGTGAAATACCCCAGTCGCGCAGACGATAGGTGATTTTTTTCTCGCCCAGACCTTTGGCGGCAAGGTCGGAAGCGACCGCATCCACCGCTGACTGATAATCCAGGCCATCGTATTTGCCTGAGTTCACGCAGTGACCCTGCGTCTTGTCTGCATACCATTCTTGCCAGGCATCGGTGCTGTAGTGGTGACCTTCAACTGCGATGACGGCTTCGATCGGCAGCTGGTATTTTTTGGCGAATGCAAAGTCGCGCTCGTCATGCGCGGGTACGCCCATCACCGCGCCGTCGCCGTAAGTGATCAGGACATAGTTGCCGACCCAGACATCAACGGCCTTGCCGGTGAGTGGGTGGGTGACGGTGAGACCTGTGGGCATGCCTTTTTTTTCCATCGTGGCCATGTCGGCCTCGATGACGCTGCCTTGCTTGCATTCGGCGATGAAAGCAGCGAGCGCGGGATTGGACTGTGCGGCATGGCTTGCCAGCGGATGCTCGGGAGCGACTGCGCAAAAGGTCACGCCCATGATGGTGTCGGCGCGGGTGGTAAAGACCCACATCTTTCCCTCACTGATCAGCTTTCCACTGGCATCACTGATCTGATGGGGAAAAGCGAAGCGCACGCCCGTGGATTTGCCGATCCAGTTCGCTTGCATGATGCGTACGCGCTCGGGCCAGCCGGGCAGCTTGTGCTCCACGTGATCGAGCAACTCTTCGGCATAATCGGTGATGCGCGCGTAATACATCGGGATTTCGCGTTTTTCAATCACGGCACCGGAGCGCCAGCCACGACCGTCGATGACCTGTTCGTTGGCGAGCACCGTTTGATCGATCGGATCCCAGTTCACGGTGCCGGTTTTTTTGTAGATGATGCCTTTTTCCAGCATCTTCAGAAACATCCACTGATTCCATCGATAGTAATCCGGACTGCATGCCGCCATTTCGCGCGACCAGTCGATTGCGAGACCCATGGATTGCATCTGGGTCTTCATGTAGTCGATGTTCGTGTAGGTCCATTGTGCCGGTGGCACGCCATTGGCCATCGCTGCGTTTTCTGCGGGCATGCCGAAGGCATCCCAGCCCATCGGCATCAAGACGTTATAACCCTGCATGCGCAACTGGCGCGCCATGACATCGTTGATGGTGTAATTGCGCACATGACCCATGTGCAGTTTGCCCGACGGGTAGGGCAGCATGGAGCAGGCATAGAACTTCTTTTTTTCCTTGCCTTGCGCGTCGCGCGCATGCTCGGTGACCTTGTAAGCGTCTATCTTGCGCCAGTGTTCCTGTGCCGCGCGTTCGACGTCGGCCGGGCTGTATTTGTCTTGCATGTCGGGTGATGGGTGAGTGTGGGCAGAGCCCTCCATTATACCGGCTGGGCGTGGGGGCAATGGTGCGGGTGGGTGGGTTAACCTTCAAATCGTTATCCCAGCTTTCGCCGGGATGACGGTTGAATGCTGCGATGCCGATTGGATCGAGGAACGACGATTTGAACCCGCAATGACTTCCACGCGGGGCAGCTTTTATTTCCCCGCTGCCTTCGGATCAGTGACGAACCCAATCTTGGTCATGCCGTTACCCTGTGCCGATGCCATCACTTGCGCGATGATTTCGTAGCGGGTGGATTTGTCTGCTCTCAGATGCAATTCGGGTTGCGGTTTTTTTTGCGAGGCAGTGCTGAAGCGTGTGGCCAGCTCTTCCTGCGTGACGAGAGCATTGTTCCAGAAAAGCTTGCCATCGGCATTGATCGCCAGCGTGATGGTTTCGGGTTTTTCCGGGGCTGCCTGCGAGGGTGCGTTTGGCAACTCGAGTTTGATTGCGTGCGTAAAAAGCGGCGCTGTGATGATGAAGATAACCAGCAGCACCAACATGACGTCCACCATGGGCGTGACGTTGATTTCTGCCATCGGTGCCTGATGATTGCTTTCGTTGAATCCGCCGAATGCCATGATGAGTTGCGCCTTTTATTGAATGGATTCGGCCTTCTTGCGCCGCGTGCTGATTCTTGAGCCGGTAGTCAGATGCGCATGCAGATCATGCGCGAAGGCATCGAGTTCAGACAAGGTAATGCGATTGACCCGGGTAAAAGCGTTATAGCCCAGCACCGCCGGAATCGCGACCACCAGACCGATTGCCGTCATGATCAGTGCTTCACCCACAGGACCGGCAACTTTATCGATTTGAATCGTACCGGACGTCGAGACCGCAGCCAGTGCGTGATAAATACCCCAGACAGTGCCGAACAGACCGACGAAAGGCGCGGTAGAGCCGACCGATGCCAACAAGGTCAGTCCGCTCTCCAGGCGAGACGATACGCGGTTGATTTGCTGGCGCAATGTGCGCGTGACCAGTTCGCCGGGATCAACGCTGGCATTGAGCGAGGCGCTATTGGCTTTCACGCTGACGGCTTCGACCGCATGTGAGGCCAAGGGCGCATAGACCTGCTCGGTGTCGGCATGGCTGAGTGCCGTGATCGCATCGTGCATGCTCGGGGCATCCCAGAAATGCTCGACTGCATTCGCGCTTCGGCGTATGCGCCAGGATGCCCAGGCTTTGGACAGGATGTAGTACCAGCTCGCGATCGACATCAGCAGCAGCAGATAAGCGACGGTGTGCGTAATCGCATCGCCTTGCGCCCAGTAGTGCGCAAAGCCCAGATTCGGGTTCAGTGGTTCGTTCATTCGGATTGGTTCTCGGAAAGCATGCGTCAGTCAATTTTGCAGTTTAAGGGTAATGGGCACCTGATACCACTCCTCGATGGGTTTTCCATCGACGGTCGCTGGATTGAAGCGCCAGGTTTTTACAGCATCCATTGCGGCCTGGTCCAGACGCGGGAAACCACTGGACGATTTTACTTCGACGTGCCCAGCCGTGCCGTCGGCCTTGACCTGAACACGCAACATCACGGTGCCTTGCTCATTGAGTCGTTTGGACATGGATGGGTACACCGGCTTGGCATTGGTCGCGTTGTAACTGGCCGGGATGCTCACGCCGGTCTTTGACGGTGGTGCCGGTGTTGGCGCGGGCGCTGGTGGTGCCGGTGCGGGTGCGGGAGGCGCCGGACGCGGTTCCGGTGCTGGTGCAGGGGCAGGCGCTGGCGGTGCCGGTGCCGGAGTCGGCGCAGGAGTCGGCGCGGGCGCTGGCGCAGGGGCAGGCGCAGGTGCCGGTACCGGGGGCGTCGGCGCAGGCGGTGCCGGACGCGGCGGAGTTGGCTCGGGACGCGGGGGCTCTGGTTTCGGTGGTGCCGGTTTGGGAGGCTCGGGCTTTGGAGGCTCGGGCTTCGGAGGTTCCGGCTTGGGTGGTGGCGGCTTGGGTGGTTCCGGTTTCGGCGGTTCGGGCTTGGGTGGCGGCTCGATCGGTTTGGGCGGCGATATGAGCTCGATGACGACCGGTGGCTTCTCCGCTTCCTTGTGCTGTATCTCGATGACGCCCGACACCAGCAGCATCAGCATCAGGCCATGCAGTGCGATGGCGATGGTGGCGGCAATACCGGAGCGTTGGTTCATCATGGGCGACTGCAGTACTGGCGGCAGCGCTGTCAGCGCAGACCCAGTACGTCATGCATGTCGTACAGGCCTGTGGTTTTACTCTGCAGGAAATGCGCTGCGCGCAGGCTGCCATGGGCGTAGGTCACGCGGCTGGATGATTTGTGGGTGATTTCTATGCGCTCGCCAATGCCGGCAAACAGCACGGTGTGATCGCCGACGATGTCGCCACCGCGGATGGTGGCAAAACCGATCGATGAGGGATCGCGTTCACCAGTGACCCCTTCGCGTGCAAATACACCGACCTTGTTCAGATCACGCCCAAGCGCATCTGCAATGACTTCACCCATTTTCAGCGCTGTGCCTGAAGGTGCATCGACTTTGTGGCGATGGTGGGCTTCGATGATTTCGATGTCATAGCCGTGAGAAAAACTTTTTGCTGCCAGCTCCAGCAATTTCATGGTGACATTGACACCAACACTCATGTTGGGGGCGAAGACAATGGCTGTTTTTTTTGCGGCAGCAGCGATCGCTGCTTTGCCGGCCTCGTCAAAACCAGTGGTGCCAATGATCATCTTGATACCGTGCTCGGCGCAGTAAGCCAGATGACGCAGCGTGCCTTCCGGACGGGTGAAGTCGATCAGATAACCAGCATCGGACAGACCGCGCGCAAGGTCGGATTCGATCAGAACACCCGAGGGTTGGCCGAGGAATGATGCAGCATCGGTACCGATGCAAGAGGCACCGGCAATATCGAGTGCACCGGCGAGTTTGGCATCAGCGTCAGCGGCAATCGCTTCGATCAGCATGCGGCCCATGCGGCCGGATGCGCCAGCCACGGCGATTTTCATAGCATTCATCAGACAGAGGGCTTCAGAAGTGGTTATTTGTTTTGTGGCGCCGCGATGCGAAGCAGATAGTCATTTTCTTCGGGCAGATCACCACCTTCAAAATGAGAGACGCGGCCTTCTTTGAAAAATACGACGACCCGGCTGCTGGTGATTTCACCGTTACCTTTGCGAATACGGAAGGGATAGTCCCAGCGCGTTTCATGGAACACGTCAGTCAGCAGAGGGGTGCCCAGCACAAAGCGTACTTGTTCGGGCGTCATGCCCACCTTCAATTGCGCCACCATCTCCTTGGAGATGAAATTACCCTGTTGAATATCAGGGCGGTAGACCGGCACCACACCAAACAGTTTTGATTTTTGCACTGTCTGGACGATGCCGTTGGCATCGGCCTGATTTTCGGTTGAGGATGGTGTGCCGGAAAACAGTTTGCTCGCGGTCGAGCAGCTGCTCAGACTCGCGGCGGCGAGGGCAATCAGCAATACGCTTTTCATTGGACGCACGAACGGCAGAATCATGGTGTTCAGTAGGTGAATTGAGCGCACTGGCCAAAACGCTATATGATAAAGCAGTTCACGTTACCTGAAGCGAAATCATGCCGACTAACCCCGCCGACCTGAAATCCAGTGGATTGAAGGCCACTTTGCCTCGACTAAAAATACTTGAGATCTTTCAGGGCAGCGCCGTGCGCCACCTGTCTGCCGAGGACGTGTACAAGCTTCTGCTGGCCGAAAACCTCGATGTCGGTCTGGCAACCGTTTACCGGGTACTCACCCAGTTCGAGCAGGCCGGCCTGCTGAGTCGCAACCATTTCGAGTCTGGCAAGGCCGTCTTCGAGCTCAATGAAGGCTCGCACCATGATCATCTGGTGTGCCTGGATTGCGGACTGGTGGAAGAGTTTTTTGACGATGAAATTGAAAAACGTCAGCAGCGCATTGCCCAGGAGCGGGGTTTCAAGCTCTCCGAACATGCGCTGGCTTTGTACGGCACTTGCACAAAGGACGACTGTCCGCACCGCACCTGAGGCGCGAAAGGTCTCTGATCAGGGATGTGACAGCGCGTTCGACAAAAGCCTGGCCGTGATGTCCACAATCGGAATGACACGCTCGTAAGCCATGCGGGTGGGGCCTATGACACCCAATGTCCCCACGATCTTGCCGTTCGCCTCATAGGGTGCGGTCACCACGCTCATGGATTCAAGCGGCATCAGTTGTGATTCGCCGCCGATGAAAATCTGCACGCCGGTAGCCTTGCTGGACACGTCGAGCAAGGCAGTGAGCGTGGTTTTTTGCTCGAAGATATCGAAGAGTTTGCGCAGCGAGCTCATGTTGGATGACAAATCTTCGACCGAGAGCAGATTGCGCTCGCCCGAAATTACGATATCTTCGCTGCTGCTGGTCATGGCATCGCTGCCTGCCTCGACCGCCGCCTGCATCAGACGGGTCATGTCGTTTTGCAGCTGCTTCAATTCTTCTTTCAGTCGTATGCGTACATCATCAAAAGAGAGTCCCGCATAGTGTTGATTGATGTAATTGGCGGCCTGCACCAGCTGTGCCGGTGTGTAATCAATGTCGGTCAGCATCAGCCGATTTTGCACATCGCCGTCCGGCGCGACGATGACGAGCAAAATACGTTTTTCGGAGAGTCTGAGGAATTCGATCTGCTGGAAATGCATTTCCCGTCGCGGGGTCAGCACCACACCGGCGAATTGGGATAGTGAAGACAACACCTGCGCGGCATTCGCAATGATTTTTTGTGAAGGCACGCCCGACTGAAAACGCGATTCCACCGAGCTTTCGTCAATACTCTGCACGGTGAGCAGACTATCCACAAACAGACGGTAGCCGCGTGGTGTTGGTACTCGACCGGCCGAGGTGTGGGGACTGGCCACCAGTCCCAGCTCTTCGAGGTCGGACATGATGTTGCGTATCGTCGCAGGCGAGAGATCCAGGCCGGAAATTTTTGCCAGTGCGCGTGAGCCGACAGGTTGACCATCAGCTATGTAGCGTTCAACCAGTGCTTTTAGCAGTGTTTGTGCGCGAATATCGAGTTGCATGTGATCTATTCTAGCGATTGTGAGCGTCATCCGCCAGAAGAGTCTTTGTCAAACGCCGCTACCAGCGTTGAGGTCGCCTTGCCGTGCGCCTGTACTGTCTGCGGCTCCCCCGCCTTGCCAGCGACCGCGCGGCTCATTTTGATAAAAACTCTTGACGATCAGTGCTGCACAGATGCAGCCACTCTTCGAGTTCATGCAAGGAAGCGAGGGAGGCGTCTGGTTCGATGTGTGAGTGTTCCGCTGACTTGGCTGCACCATGTCGGTTCATCCAAAGGCCCCGTAGTCCGGCCTTTTGTGCACCCTCCACGTCGAGCCGCAAGTCGTCACCTATGTAAGCGACTTGTGAAGGCGGGAGTGCGAGTGCTTCGCAGGCTGCATGAAACACCGCAGGATCTGGCTTGGCGCGGCCGAGTTCATGGGCCGCCAGCGATACGCTGAAATGGTGGTCCAGGCCGATCTGCCTCAGGTCGGCAGCACCATTGGTCAGCGAACCCAGCGTAATCCGCTCTGCCAGCCGGGGCAGGCAGACGAGTACGTCATCGAACAGCGTGACCTGATTGCGCGCGGTCGTGAATACCTCCATCGCCTCGTCAATACGCAAGGTGTCTGCGCCGCAGGCCACGAAGGCTTCGTGCAGTGCCGCATGACGCAGCGCCCAGAGATCAACCCGGAATCGGGGATTGGCGGCCATCAGCTCGCTGCGACGCGCACGCATGGCAGCGATCGTATAGCGCTCCGTGACCAGTGGGACTTGTTGGCTCAGCCAGTCGAACAGCAGTCTTTCGGCGCGTTCAATTACCGGGGTAATCGGCCACAGGGTGTCATCGAGATCAAACAGCAAAGCCCGAATGGGTTCGCGTGCGGGGGCATTCATCAAGGTTTCCGTTGATTCAGTCAGGGCGCCAATTATGGTCTAATCCCGAGCATGTCGAATTCCAGTCCCATTTCACCCGGTCGGTTTCAAACGATTGCGATTATCGGTAAACATGGCGAGTCCAGCAGCATGGGCTCGGTGCTCGAGCTTGCCGGTTTCCTTGAGGATCGCGGACACCGCGTGGTTTTTGAAGATGAAACTGCGCGCGATATCCAGCGTCCGGAAGCTTTATCCGTCACGCCGGAGCAAATTGGCACACGCGCCGACCTTGCAATTGTGGTGGGCGGCGATGGCACGATGCTGGGCATTGCGCGCCAGCTCGCGTCGTATGGCGTGCCTCTGATTGGCGTGAATCAGGGTCGACTCGGTTTCATGACCGATATCCCATCGGAACACATGCTCTCGGTACTGGGAGATATTCTGGATGGCAAGCTCACGTCCGAGCGTCGCACGCTACTGGAAGGCGTGGTGTTGCGCGACGGTCAGCAAATTTTTCATGGTCTGGCATTCAACGATGTGGTTGTGTCGCGCGGTGCAGGTGCAGGGATGGTGGAGCTGCGTGTCGAGGTCGATGGCCATTTCATGTACAACCAGCGCTCGGATGGTCTGATTGTTTCTACACCGACCGGCTCCACTGCCTATGCGCTGGCAGCGGGTGGGCCGATACTGCAGCCCGAGTTGGGTGGCGTGGTACTTGTGCCGATCGCGCCGCATGCCTTGTCGAATCGACCGATTGTGCTTTCCGACAATCATGAAATCAGTATTGAACTCGTGAGCGTGGGCGAGAGCAGCGTCAATTTCGACATGCAATCCTTGACCAGTCTGTCTCAGCATGATCGTGTTCTTATTCGTCGCTCGGCGCACACCGTGACTTTCCTGCATCCCGAGGGATGGAATTATTTCGATACACTGCGCGAGAAACTGCACTGGAACGAATATCCTTCCGTCCTTGGTCAGCTAAAATGATGGGTTAGTGCAGCCGCCAGTCACGATGCGGCCCGCCTGATTCTTCCACCTTTCCGATCCAAATTCATTGTCAACATGCTGCGCACCCTGGCCATTCATGATTTCGTGATTGTCGATGCAATAGAAATCGATCTTTCGGCCGGCTTCTCCGTGTTCACCGGTGAAACGGGGGCAGGCAAATCCATTCTGATTGATGCGCTCACGCTCGCGCTCGGTGGTCGTGCAGATGCCAGTGTCGTGCGCGAAGGTGCGGCACGCGCAGACATTACGGCCGAATTTGCCGGTCCTTTCGATGCGGCACTCGGCGAATGGCTGGATCAGAATGCACTGACCGGCGAGGACGGCGTGCTTTTCATGCGACGCGTTATCGACAATGGTGGTCGCTCCAAGGCCTTCATTAACGGCATCACCGCCACGGTAACTCAGTTGCGCGAGCTGGGAGAAATGCTGGTCGATATTCATGGTCAGCATGCACACCAGTCACTCCTCAAAGCCGACGCGCAACGACTACTGCTGGATGCGCATGCCGGCCTCATTGATGATGCCCGTTCGGTGGCTGCTGCTTATCGCAGCTGGCGCGCCGTGATGCGTCAGCGCGAGGAATTCGAGCGTGACGCAAAACAAGTGCTGCTGGAGCGCGAGCGTCTGGAATGGCAGGTCGGCGAGCTGGAAAAACTCGCGGTGCGTCCCGGTGAGTGGACCGATATCAGCAATGAGCACAGCCGACTTTCCCACGCTGCCAGTCTGATCGAGGGCGCTCAGCACGCGCTGAGCTTGCTCTCCGAGAGCGATTCCTCGCCGGTGCTCTCGCAGGTGAGTGCGATCGAGCAAAAGCTAGGCAAGCTGGTCGATATTGATGACAAACTGCGTCCGGTGCTCGAAGCGCTGGAGCCAGCGCGCATACAACTGCAGGAAGCGGTCTATGCGCTGAATGATTATTTGGGCCGCATCGAGCTCGATCCTGACCGCTTGCGCACGGTAGAGGCGCGACTCGAAGCCATTCACGGCGCCGCTCGAAAATTTCAGGTCGCACCCGAAGATTTGCCAGAGACCCATGCGGGTTTGTCTGCGCGTCTGGCACAACTCTCGGATGCCACCGATATCGATGCGATGCGCGCGCAGGAACAAAAACTCGCCGATGCTTATCACGCTTTGGCAAGCAAGCTGACCAAGGCGCGAACGAAAGCGGCCAAATCACTGTCAGGTGCCGTGACTGCCGCCATGCAGGATTTGTCGATGTCGGGCGGTCGTTTCGACATTGCCTTGCAAGCCTGCGAAGCCGCCGCGCATGGTCTTGAACAGGTCGAGTTTTTGGTCGCAGGCCATGCCGGCACCACCCCGCGGCCGCTGGCCAAAGTGGCTTCCGGCGGTGAGTTGGCGCGCATCGCGCTCGCGATTTCTGTCATTGCCTCCAGTGCCACGGCTACCCCTACCTTGATTTTTGATGAGGTCGACAGCGGTATTGGAGGTGGTGTGGCCGAGGTAGTGGGCAGGCTGCTCAAGCGTCTGGGTCAGGACCGGCAAGTGCTGTGTGTGACCCACCTGCCGCAGGTCGCTAGCCAGGCCTCTCAGCATTTTCAAGTCAGTAAGGGTACGATGTCCGATAGTCGCACTGTTTCGCGCATCGAAAGACTGTCCGCCAGCGACCGCGTCGAAGAAATCGCGCGCATGCTCGGCGGCCTGGAAATCACCGCTACCACGCGCAAACATGCCCGCGAGCTGCTGGCATCCTGAGACGGTTTCCGCCCTTTAGCACTATCAAGAATCAACAAGAATCAGAAAGGCATGACCCGAATGGGCTTCAACCCAGAACCCTCCCATCGTCACGGCACCGTCAGCAAGACTGCCGTGGTGCTGGCCAACCTTGGCACTCCCGACGCACCCACGCCGGCGGCGGTACGCGTCTATCTGAAAGAGTTTTTGTCAGACCCGCGTATCGTTGAAATTCCCCGATTTATCTGGTGGATCATCCTCAACGGCATCATCCTGCCCTTTCGTTCGCGCCAGTCGGCCGAAAAATACGCATCGATCTGGACTGAGGAAGGCTCGCCTCTCAAGATCCATACCGAGCGCCAGGCGGCGCTGCTGCAGCAGTCCCTGACGGCCCGCGGGCACGATGTGCGTGTGGTGTATGCGATGCGTTACGGGAATCCGGGCTTGCCTGCCATACTCGATCAGCTCAAGGCCGAAGGCTGCGATCGACTGCTGGTCTTGCCCGCGTATCCGCAGTACTCGGGCACCACCACGGCGTCGATTTTCGATACCGTTTTTACTCATTACACGCGCGTGCGCAATACTCCGGAGCTGAGGCTGATCAAGCACTATCACGATCACGACGGTTACGTCGAAGCACTTGCGGCGACGGTGCGTGGCCACTGGGAGCAGCACGGCCGGCCCGACAAACTGGTCATGAGTTTCCACGGCGTACCCAAGCGTACGCTGTTGCTGGGTGATCCCTATCACTGCGAGTGCTACAAAACCGCGCGTCTGGTGGCCGGCAAACTGGGCCTGAGCAAGGACGACTATCTCGTTACCTTTCAGTCCCGTTTCGGCAAGGCCGAGTGGTTGCAGCCCTACACCGCGCCCACGCTGGAAAAGCTCGCCGCCGAGGGTGTGGGGCGGGTTGACGTCATGTGCCCCGGGTTTACCAGCGATTGCCTTGAAACCCTGGAAGAAATCTCTCTGGAAGCCAGAGCCGACTTTCTCGCCGCTGGCGGCAGCGCGTTTCATTACATCCCCTGCCTGAATGAGCATCCGCAATGGATAGAAGCGATGGCTTCAGTCGTCGAACAGCATTTGGGCGGATGGCCCACCGTAAGTTCACCCGCCATTCAGGAGGCCCGCAAAGCAGATGCTGAGATAGGAAGACAGTGGGCGCTTACATTGGGTGCTGAAAACTGAGATTCCCGTCCACACGATCCGGGGGCCGAAAGGCCCCCGATTTTTTTTGCCGGCATTGATGCCACCGCCTTGAAAAGCCGGGCGCTATCCCCATAACCAGCGAATTGTTATTCAGATCAGGGGTGCGATTCCCTGATGTCAGCAAAAAAGTAGGCCCAAGTTATTGAAATGGCAGGAGATTTTATGAGTCAAGGCGAAAACCCTTCCAAGGATCAAGTAAACCCGGGCGCATCGGAGCCGGCGGCGGAGCCCATGAAAGAGCCTGCTGCGGCCGACAACGTTGCGGCGTCCGCGACCGAGGAAGCGCCGCTTCTGGCCCGCCAGCTCGCCGAGCTCGAGGCCAAGCTGGCCGAGGCGCAGGACGCTTTTCTGCGTGCCAAGGCTGATGCAGAGAACACACGCCGTCGGGCTCAGGAAGATATTTCCAAAGCCCACAAATTTGCAGTGGAAAGTTTTGCTGAGGCCTTGCTGCCCGTGAGAGACAGCCTGGAGATGGCGCTGAAAATAGAAGCGCCTTCGATTGAGTCGTTGAAAGAGGGTGTGGAAATGACGCTCAAGCAGCTTTCCAGCGCATTCGAGCGCAATCGTCTGGTCGAGGTCAATCCTCAGGCAGGTGAAAAGCTCGATCCCATGAAACATCAGGCTATTTCGATGGTCGCCGCAGAGCAGGAAGCGAACACCATCGTGAGTGTGCTGCAAAAGGGCTACATGATTTCCGACCGGCTGCTGCGCCCCGCGCTGGTCACCGTTTCACAGTAACCGGACTTGAAACTGCGACAAAGCGCCGCATTTCATCGGCATTCAGTTATCTAATCAGTTTTTGAAGGGACATCATCATGAGCAAGATTATTGGCATTGACCTTGGAACCACCAATTCCTGCGTCGCCATCATGGAGGGCGGCCAGCCCAAGGTCATCGAGAATTCCGAAGGCGCGCGTACCACGCCTTCGATCATCGCTTATCAGGAAGACGGTGAAATTCTGGTGGGTGCACCGGCCAAACGTCAGGCGGTCACCAACCCCAAGAACACGCTGTTCGCCGTCAAGCGCCTGATTGGCCGCAAATTCGACGAGAAGGAAGTCCAGAAAGACATCGGACTCATGCCTTACGAAATCATGAAGGCGGATAACGGCGATGCCTGGATTGCCGTGCGTGACAAAAAACTCGCGCCTCCTCAGATTTCTGCGGAAGTGCTGCGCAAGATGAAAAAGACGGCTGAAGACTATCTCGGCGAGGAAGTTACCGAGGCCGTGATTACGGTACCTGCTTATTTCAACGATGCACAGCGTCAGGCCACCAAAGATGCCGGCCGCATCGCGGGTCTGGATGTCAAACGCATCATCAATGAGCCAACGGCGGCAGCGCTGGCGTTTGGTCTGGACAAGAGCGGCAAGGGTGATCGCAAAATTGCCGTCTACGATCTGGGCGGCGGTACCTTCGATGTCTCCATCATCGAAATTGCTGATGTCGATGGTGAAATGCAGTTTGAGGTGCTCTCCACCAACGGCGATACTTTCCTCGGTGGTGAGGATTTCGATCAGCGTCTGATCGATCACATCATTGAAGAATTCAAGAAGATCAACGGTCTGGATCTGGCCAAGGACCCCATCGCGTTGCAGCGTATCAAAGCATCAGCCGAGCGCGCGAAGATTGAGTTGTCCTCATCCCAGCAAACCGAAATCAACGAGCCCTATATCGCGATGGCCAATGGTGCCCCCATGCACCTGAACCTGAAAATCACCCGTGCCAAGCTGGAGTCGCTGGTTGAGGAACTGATCGCAAAAACCATCGAACCTTGCCGTATTGCGATTTCGGATGCCGGTGTCAAAGTATCCGATATCGATGACATCATTCTGGTCGGCGGCATGACACGCATGCCCAAGGTACAGGAGAAGGTCAAAGAATTCTTTGGCAAAGAGCCACGCAAGGACGTCAACCCCGACGAGGCCGTTGCGGTCGGTGCGGCGATTCAGGGTTCGGTCCTCTCGGGCGATCGCAAGGACTTGCTGCTGCTGGACGTGACACCGCTGTCGCTGGGTATCGAAACCCTGGGCGGCGTGATGACCAAGATGATCAAGAAAAATACAACCATCCCGACCAAGTTCAGTCAGGTGTTTTCTACCGCGGAAGACAATCAGCCCGCTGTAACGATCAAGGTTTTCCAAGGTGAGCGCGAAATGGCCGCTGGTAACAAAGGCCTGGGTGAGTTCAATCTCGAAGGTATTCCGCCGGCGTCGCGTGGCACACCGCAAATCGAAGTCACCTTCGATATTGATGCCAATGGTATTTTGCATGTGGGTGCAAAAGACAAGGCGTCTGGCAAGGAAAACAAGATCACCATCAAAGCCAATTCGGGTCTGACCGAAGAAGAAATTCAACGCATGGTTCGCGATGCCGAAGCCAATGCAGCTGAAGATCAGCGTCTGAAAGAGCTGGCCGAAGCACACAATCAGGGTGATTCGCTGGTGCACTCCACCCGCAAGGCGCTCACCGAGCATGGCGACAAGCTTGAAGCTGGCGAGAAGGAAAAGATCGAGGCCGCCATCAAGGATCTGGAGGCTGCGCTCAAAGGCAGCGACAAGGCTGATATCGATGCCAAATCGGCCGCGCTCTCCACCGCCGCGCAAACGCTGGGCGAAAAAATGTACGCCGACATGCAGGCGCAGCAGGCTTCTGCCGCGCCGGAAGGTGCGCAAGCGAGTGCGAGTGCTGGTGCTGGTGCCGGTGCCAAGCCAGCGGAAGACGATGTGGTTGATGCGGACTTCAAGGAAGTCAAGGACAAATAACCCTCTGTTCCGCGCAGGGTAACTTGCGCGGGTTTTGCCGGGCTGGCGTGGCTTGAAAGCCGCCTGCCCGGTTTTTTGCTTGTGAGGTTCTGCCGAAAACAGGTCAGAACTGCCGTAGTGCTCAGGACAACCGACGATGGCCAAACGCGATTTTTACGAAATACTCGGTGTAGCGAAGAATGCTTCTGATGACGAAATCAAGAAGGCGTATCGCAAACTGGCGATGAAATATCATCCGGACCGCAATCCGGACAGCAAGGGTGCCGAGGATAAATTCAAGGAAGCCAAAGAGGCTTACGAAATGCTTTCTGATTCTCAGAAGCGCGAAGCCTATGATCGCTTTGGTCACGCGGGCGTTGATCCCAATATGGGCGGTGGCGGTGGTGGTGGATTCGCCGGTGCTGGCGGTTTCTCGGATGCCTTTGGCGATATCTTCGGCGATATCTTTGGCGGTGGTGCGGGTCGTTCACGCGGCGGCGCGCAGGTCTATCGGGG
>JBDKLM010000050.1:0-31686 GCA_039806005.1 Pseudomonadota bacterium | reverse complement strand
CGGCCAATAATCCTTCGGAAGGCACGATTGCCAAGCGACGCGCCAACGCGACGCTGGTGTCATACCTGACGCCGCCTGTTGCGGAAGCGGGTTTGTACAAAGGATTGAATGATCTTAAAGCCTCGCTCACGCGCTGGCGCGGTTTGGATCCGGAAGAAACGCAGGAGCTGAATGATCTGGCGGCGCTGGTGCAGACTCAGGCTGTCGAGCTCGAGCTGGCAGTCGCAGAGCCGGTGTGGAATGCCGAGTGTGGCGAGCAGATTGCCGCATTGAGCGAGGCCGTGCTCGAACTGGAATACACACTGATACCGCATGGCTTGCACGTGGTGGGTAAAGCACCCACCTTGGAAGAGCGGGCCGACATGCTGATGGCGATTGCCGAATCAGCGCACGAAGCCGAACCCACGCCAGCCTTGCGCACGGCGATCGAAGCGATGCTGACCGGAACAGCCCAGCCGCAAGCGCTGTCTGAAGCACATCAGCAACTGCTCGACAAACTTGCTTCATCCAGTGAACTGATGGGCGAGATTCACGAGATTGATGGATTGCTTGGCGCGCTTGATGGTCGCTATGTTCGCCCCGCACCCGGTGGCGATTTGCTGCGCACCCCCGAGATTCTGCCTGCAGGCCGCAACCTGCATGGCTTCGACCCTTTCCGTTTACCGAGCGCGTATGCCGTCAAAGACGGTGCACGTCAGGCAGAGCGTTTACTCGAGCGCCACTACGAAGATACCGGCAGCTTCCCCGAGTCCATCGCGATGGTCTTGTGGGGCACCGACAACCTCAAGAGTGAAGGCGGGCCGATCGCACAGGCACTGTCTTTGATGGGCGCCAAGCCACGCTTCGACAATTATGGCCGTCTGGCCGGGGCGCAGCTGATTCCGCTCGAAGATCTGGGGCGTCCGCGTGTGGATGTGATGATTACCCTCTCGGGCATCTTCCGCGATCTGCTGCCCTTGCAAATCAAATTACTGGCGGAAGCTGCCTTGCTTGCCGCGAGCGCTGACGAGCCACACGAACAAAATTTCATCCGCAAGCACGCGCGTGCTTATCAGCTGGAACACGCATGCGACATCGAAACTGCCTCGCTGCGCGTGTTTGGTAATGCCGAAGGCGCTTACGGTGCCAACGTCAATCATCTGATTGATTGCAGCCGCTGGGATGACGAAGACGAGCTGGCCGAAACCTACACCTGCCGCAAAGGTTTTGCTTATGGCGTCACTGGTCGTCCCGTCGCGCAGCCAGCCTTGCTCAAGAGTGTGTTGGCCGGAATCGAACTCGCGTACCAGAATCTGGATTCAGTCGAAGTCGGCGTCACGACCATCGATACCTATTTCGACACGCTGGGCGGGATCAGTCGCGCCGTCAAGCGCGCCAAAGGGCCGGACGCTGAGATGGCACCGGTTTACATCGGCGACCAGACGCGCGGCGGGGGTACGGTTCGTACCTTGAGCGAGCAGGTAGCGCTCGAGACGCGTACGCGCATGCTCAATCCGAAGTGGTACGAAGGCATGCTCGCCCATGGTTATGAAGGCGTGCATCAAATCGAACTACACCTGACCAACACCATGGGCTGGTCGGCCACGACAGGTCAGGTACAGCCTTGGGTTTATCAGCAACTCACACAAACTTTTCTGCTTGACCCCGAGATGCGTGAACGACTCGCACGTCTCAATCCATCGGCATCGGCTCGCGTCGCGAGTCGTCTGATGGAAGCCTATGAACGCCAGTATTGGACACCGGACCAGGACACGCTCGACGCCATGCGTCGTGCGGGCGAAGAACTTGAAGACCGGCTTGAAGGCATCACCGAAGGAGTAAATCAATGAATGTAGCGACAGTTCCCGTTTCGGAAATCAAGCGCGGACGCGCCGATGGCGAAGGCAGTGTTCAGGTTCAACTCGATCCTAGCGTCAAGATTGGCAACGCCAAAGTGTTTGCCATCTACGGCAAGGGTGGCATTGGCAAGAGCACGACGTCATCCAATCTGTCAGTGGCTTTTTCCAAGCTGGGCAAGCGCGTGCTCCAGATCGGCTGCGATCCCAAACATGACTCGACGTTCACGCTCACAAAAAAGCTGATGCCGACGGTCATTGATGTTCTCGAGTCTGTCGATTTTCACAGCGAAGAATTGCGAGTCGAAGATTTTGTTTTCGAAGGCTACAACGGTGTGATGTGTGTGGAAGCGGGTGGCCCGCCTGCCGGCACTGGTTGCGGCGGCTATGTGGTCGGCCAGACGGTGAAGCTGCTCAAGGAACATCACTTGCTGGATGAAACCGACGTCGTGATTTTCGATGTGCTTGGCGATGTGGTGTGCGGCGGCTTTGCTGCACCTTTGCAGCATGCGGATCGCGCGTTGATCGTCACTGCCAATGATTTCGATTCCATTTTTGCGATGAACCGCATCGTGCAGGCGATTGCAGCGAAATCCAAGAACTACAACGTACGTCTGGGCGGTGTGATAGCCAACCGTTCCGATGCTACAGATCAGATTGACAAATTCAACGAGCGCGTCGGACTCAAGACGATGGCGCGCATTCCGTCCCTCGACTTGATCCGCCAGAGCCGTCTTAAGAAGGCGACGTTGTTCGAGATGGAGGACTCACCCGAGCTTCAGGCAGTGCAGCAGGAATATCTGCGGCTGGCAGCTTCACTGTGGGCAGGCACTGACCCGCTCGTCTGTGAGGCAATGAAAGATCGGGATATTTTTGATTTGCTGGGGTTCGATTAGGAGCAGGCAGGTCGTAAGGGGAAGGCGATGGGCAATACCAGTTACGAAGAAAAACGCGAACAGCTCGAAGAGTATTTCGACCGTACTGCGGCCGACCAGTGGGCAAAGCTCACCTCGGATGAACCAGTATCGGGCATCAGAAAGACGGTGCGAGCGGGGCGCGAACGTATGCGCCAGACGCTGCTTGAATGGTTGCCACATGATTTGCATGGACGCCGTATTCTCGATGCGGGATGCGGCACCGGCACGCTGGCGGTCGACCTGGCGCGTCGTGGTGCGCACGTGGTAGCCATTGATCTTTCACCCACCCTCGTGGAGCTGGCGCGCAAACGGGTGCCGGATGATCTGGGCGAGGGCAAGGTCGAGTTTGTATCCGGTGACATGTTGTCGACGTCTTATGGGGACTTCGATCACGTGGTCGCCATGGATTCGATGATTCATTATGAAAAACATGACATGGTCCGCGTGCTGTCAGGTCTTGCGCAGCGCACCGGCCGGTCTTTGCTGTTCACTTTTGCGCCGAGCAATCCCATTCTGGCCACCATGATTCGGGTCGGCCGGATTTTTCCGCGCAGCGATCGTGCGCCGTTCATCGAGCCTATTGCGGAAGCTTCACTGCGTTCGGCAATTGGCGAATGCACCGCGCTCAATGGCTGGCAGATCGGCAATACGGAAAAAATCTCCAGCGGGTTTTACACCTCGCAGGCAATGGAGATTCAAAAGCGATGAATGCCACGGTGATCGAAGCTGTTCTGGCCATGTTCTGGCTCGGGTATCTGGGCTTGCACTTATGGCTGCTTCGCGCCGATCCCGTGGAAGAGGCACCCATGATTCTTGAAGTACAGGAGTAATTACCATGCACAATGCCATCAGCGAAATAAAATCGGTTGAAGACGCCGCCAAGAAAGCGGTGACCAACACCATTTTCTCTCCGCGTTTTTACACGACGGATTATGATGCCATGAACCGCATCAATATCGAGCCAGTTCGGGCCGACTGGGATGCGATGATGGCCGAATATGAAGGTGACAATAATCACGATCATTTTCAGCGTGATGCGACCTTCGCTCAAGAAGCCCGTGACCTGGCGCACAAAATGTCACCCGAACTGCGTCAGGAGTTTCTGGATTTTCTAGTCAGCTCGCTGACCTCCGAATTTTCAGGATGCGTGCTGTACAACGAGATCAAGCGCAATGTCAGCAACCCTGACATCAAAAAGCTGATGGAATACATGGCGCGTGATGAGTCACGTCACGCGGGCTTCATCAATTCTTCGCTGAAGGATTATGGACTGGGCATTGATCTTGGCAATCTGAAGCGCAGCAAGAGCTACACCTACTTCAAGCCTAAATATATTTTCTACGCGACTTATCTGTCGGAGAAAATCGGCTACGCCCGCTACATCAAGATTTTCCGTCAGCTCGAAAAACACCCCGACAAGCGCTTTCATCCCATCTTTCGCTGGTTCCAGCGCTGGTGCAACGATGAGTTCCGTCACGGCGAATCCTTTGCATTGATTATGCGTGCCAATCCCGGCTTGCTGCAGGGGGGCAATGTGTTGTGGATACGTTTCTTCCTGCTCGCAGTGTACGCAACGATGTATGTGCGCGATCACACCCGTCCTGAGCTCAAGCAGGCGATGGGTCTGGAGCCGACCGAATACGATTTCGAAGTCTTCCGCATCACCAACGAAATCACCAAGCAAGTGTTTCCTATCCTGCTCGATATCGATCATCCAGCTTTCCATGCGAATTTGGATCGACTCTATCGTTGCGCCATGCGCGCAGATGCGGGCAAGGCAGCGGGTGGCATTGTGGGCAATCTGCAGAAAGCATTCTGGAGTGTGGCCGGTGCTGCCGTGTTTGCGCGCATGTACTTCATTCCGGTGAAGTCCAATAGCCTGCCGGTATCAGCCCGTCTCGCACCCAGTTGGTAAATATCTGGTGAGTTTCTGATGTCACAGTATCTGTTTCCGGCCTTGTTCACGCTGTTCATCTGGTGGTTTTCCACCGGCGTGATCATGTATTTGGGCCGGCTGCCGCGCTGGACGTTCAAGTGGACGATGCTCAAGTTCACTCTCTTGCTGGGATTTGCGCTGGTGGGTTTGTCGATGTCGGCGTCGCGAAATACGGTGGCGTCGGCATACTGTGCATTCACGTGCGCCGTGCTGGTGTGGAGCTGGCAGGAGATCGCGTTTTTGCTGGGTTACGTTACCGGTGCGCGTCGCAGTGAATGCCCGCCCGGCAGTCGTGGCTGGCAACGGGTGCGTCACGCGACTGAAGCGATACTGCATCACGAGATGGCGCTGATCCTGCTTGCCTTCATGGTGTTTGCTGTCAGCTGGGATAAACCCAATCAGACCGGCTGGTGGACATATCTGGTGCTGTGGTCCATGCGCTTGTCCGCCAAGCTCAATCTTTTCCTTGGCGTGCGCAATCTATCGGAGAATTTTCTGCCTGCGCATCTCGCTTACCTGCAAAGCTATTTCACGCGGCGTTCGTGGAACTGGCTGATGCCCATTTCAGTCACCGCTGCGATGGCGGTGCTCGTCCCTCTGTGGATGGCCGTATCGGTTCAGCCGCAAGATGCATTTGCTGCGACGAGTCTGTGTCTTGTGGCCGGGTTGTTGACGCTCGCCGTCATTGAGCATCTGTTCATGATTCTGCCCTTGCCTACATCGTGGATGTGGAAATGGGGCATGCGCGAGGAAGTCTGAGATTCACAGAGCCCTCTCGCGCAAATCGGATCGTTTTTATTGATGCAGCTCTTCTTCGATATACGCTTTGACCACGTCATCAAACGTGGTGTCATGAACAAAGCCCATTTTCTCCGCGCGCGTAGTCACGAAATCACCCGGCCAGGTACGCACGAGTTTCAAGATAACCGGATCTTCTTTCCATTCCACCAGCTTCATCGTGTCCGCACCGGCGACACGGCCCATCGCAGCCACCATCTCGCCTACCGTCGTTGTCAGCCCCGGTAAATTCACTGCGCCGGCGCTACCAAACGCAGCACTGTCGAGCTCATGCGCATGGATGAGATTGTGAACGGTGCTGCGCGGTGACAATGCCCAGACCTTGGTTTCCGGTGGTACAGGACAAACCGACACCACACCATTCAAAGGTTCGCGGATGATGCCGCTCGCAAAACTGGATGCGGCCTTGTTCGCTTTGCCAGGTCGGACTGTCACCGTGGGCAGGCGCAGCGATCGGCCATCAACAAAGCCTTTGCGGCTGTAATCCGTCACCATCAATTCACACATCGCTTTTTGTGCGCCATACGAACCCTGAGGCGTCGCAGGCGTCGTGTCGAGTACCTTGGGTGGAAGATCACCCCCGAACACAGCGACCGAACTGGTGAACACCAGACGCGGCCGGTTACCGTTTTTGCGGGCCTGCTCCAGCAGGATGCGGGTGGCATCGAGATTGATGCGCATGCCCAGATCAAAATCGCTTTCAGCTTCGCCACTGACCACCGCGGCCAGATGAAAAACCGACTGCACCGACGGCGTGAGCGCTTTGGCGATCACGGCCGGATCGGCAGCATCGCCGGTCATGATCGCGATGCGCGGATCATTGAAGCCTTGTGCAGCCACCTGATCCAGCAGTGTGATGCGGGAGATTTTTTCCGCTTGCCCCGAGGGTCCGGCCAGCGTGCCGCGTGCCAGCAATTGCCGCGCCAGTTTCGCACCCAAAAAACCAGCGCCACCCGTGATCAGGACTTCCATGCTCGTCTCCCTTGTTGTGATTGGTATCTGCAAAAGGATAAGGGCAGGGCTTGTATCATGGCAACTTAATTTGCTACGGAGACGCTGAATAAACCTGCGTTTTATGGCGAGCCGGCGCAGCTGTGCGACGCGGGGATCCATAAAATCAAGGTCTTGACTCCATTAATCTTGCCTCAAAACTTTCTGCATTTATTTAAGTGCTTCCCTAACTTGCGAGCGTGCCCCATGTCTAAATTCGCTGCCAATCTGAGTTTCCTCTTCAATGAAGTGCCATTCATGGAGCGCTTCGCCGCTGCTGCTTCAGCAGGATTTCGAGGGGTGGAGTACTTGTTCCCCTATGGTGAAGACAAAGATGCGATCGCCGAGGCGCTTCGCACGAATGGCTTGCAGAATGTCCTGTTCAATTTACCGCCGGGTGATTGGGCGGCCGGCGAGCGCGGGCTGGGTGCGCTGCCGGGCCGAGAGCAGGATTTTCGTGAGGGATTGGAGAGCGCCCTGGAGTATGCGCTGGCAGCAGGTACGCCGCGTCTGCATGCACTCGCCGGTATTGTGCCGGCAGAGGCAGATGTGGCCGAGTGTCATGACACCTTCGTGCGAAATCTGCGTCATGCCTGCGAGCGTCTTGCGCCGCATGACATCACGCTATTGATTGAGCCTATCAATAACCGCGATATGCCGGGCTACTTCCTCAACTATCAACAGGAGGCACACGCATTGCTGGAAAGAGTAGGCGCGTCCAACCTCAAAGTACAGATGGATTTTTATCACGCCCAAATCATGGAAGGCGACATCATCAGCACGTTTCGTCAGCACTTGCCCAATATCGGCCACGTGCAAATTGCCAGCGTGCCCGATCGACATGAGCCCGATTTGGGTGAGCTGAATTACCCCTGGTTATTTGCAATGATGGATGAAGCAGGCTATGACGGATGGATAGGTTGCGAGTACCGGCCGCGGCAGGGAACGACAGCCGGTCTGGGGTGGATGACGCCCTATCAGTGATCAAGCAGAGTCAGCAGCCTGCTACGGCGTTAAAACGAGAGGTTTTGCCCACCTGCTCTCTCCGCTATCGTTTTATCAAAGCGCGGTGTCGCATGTTCATCCAGCGTCGCCCGATATTCCGTCGGACGATGCAGCAGCCGCAATTCATCACCCACGATCTCAGTCGTGTGACGTTCGACGCCATCCTTGCCCGTCCATTTGCGCGTTTGCAGATGGCCTTCGACATAGACCAGCGCCCCTTTTTTCAGGTGCTGGCCAGCGAGTTCAGCCAGCCTTTTGTAAAGCACCACCCGATGCCATTCCGTAGCATCCCGCCGTGCGCTGGTAGATTTGTTTTTCCATCCTTCGCTAGTCGCTACCGACAAATGCGCGACCGGCTCGCCGCTGTTCATGGTGCGCACATCGGGATCATGGCCAAGATGGCCGATCAGTAAAGCCTTGTTCAATGTTCCGGTCATGGTGAAGTCCTTGGTTTTCGTCAATGGTCGTGGTGTCAGGCGTGAACATATCGTTCGGTAGTTTGCGATAAGCGTGCCGTAGCCAGCCCGCAGATATCAAACTCCCGAGAGTTCGACAGACAACTTGTCGAAAGGGTCAGGCGACGTGCAGACTTTTTGGGTGACTGAATTTGCGAGCAGGATATTTGCGACAAAACAGAGTCAATGCGCAGACTCCCTTAGTCTTGAGTCAGGCCGGTATCGCTGACCGATGAAAGCTGACGATTTGCCAGTGCCCATCGCGCAGGGCGATTGCGATACTCAAGCGTCCTATGCTTTCCACTTGCTTGCCCTCAATCGTCAATCGCCACTGGTCGTAACCCGTGACGACAGCGCTGCTCGAGGATAGTTCGCTGACAGTGATTTGACCAAGCGCTGCCGAGAGCGGCGCATAGTTTCTGAGCACGACGTCGAAGTAATCTCTGATCCCGTCTGAAGCATTAACCAGTGTTTGAGTGCTTGTCCCAAAGAAGCTGGCATCGTGAGCAAAAGTGGCGACGACGGCATCAAGATCGTGGCGGTTGATTGCATTCATCCACGCATGCACCGCGCCGAGTGCTCCGGCTTTGGGATCTGTATTGCTTGGTGCGGAAGCGGGGGTCATGGGTTCGAGTAAATCTACGGATTGTGCGGGGTGCCCTGGGGCGGAATCGAATCAGGCTGAATGCGCTTTATCCTACCGCGCCCACAAATATTGAGTAAGCATGAAGAGCCCAGCTGTCAAAGTACAGCAAACAAACAAAGACAGATAAAAATTGTAGTCGTTTCTAAGCATCCAGCTCAGAACTAGGAACATTGGAAGAGTGGGGATGACATACCAAAAAGTATTTTGGCTAATATCCGCAACTTTGCTCTTGTCTCCAGATTGAACATATATCCAAACGAAAGCAGTGATGGAGACGATGGGCAAGGCAAGTAGAATCGCTGACAGAGCCGAGGAGCGCTTGCTGGTCACGGCTACAGCTACGATGATTAAAGCCGTAATGAGGATTTTGACGATGTAGAGCATCTTTTTATCATACTCCCGCCAAGCGAACAGCCCCTCTTATAGCGAACGCTATCTTTGCTAACAGATTGCATGGCATCGACCCGGACACAGGATGCCTGACCCGAAGGTTAAAACTGCTTCGGCCAAGCTCTGGCAGTATGCAAGATCCTAAGTACCTCAACAGCTCCATTCTTGATTCGGTAGGGCACGATGTACGGATAGTGCGAAATGACCAATTCCCTTGTGCCTGTAACCCTTCCCGCTCGTCCCAAGTGCGGATGTTCTTTTAGCTGCTCCACACTGGCTAGTACATGGGTGAAGAAAGCTTTGGCAGAGGCGGGACTTTCTTTGGCAATGTAGTCTGCTTCATCCGTCAGATTGACCAGCGCTTTCGCAAGCCACTTAACTTGCATATTTCTTTATTGCTTTGGCTAGGTCCTTGTCCGACGCAAACTCGCCCGCATCTGCCTCCTTCAGCGCTTGTTTGATTTCCTTGATTTGCCAAGCCTCAAGCTCGAGATAACGTTCGAGTGCTTCTGCGGCCAAAAAAGACTTAGTGCGATTGGTCGCGGCCGCAAGCTTTTCCAGCTGACTTTTAGTCTCGGCGCTGACCCGCAAGGTGAGGACTGAGGATTCCATGCAAAACTCCAAAAATACAGTGTACACATTGTATGTCAAAGACTCAAAACAGAACAGCCTCAGGCCGCATGCTGAGGCTTGCGTGAATTAATTTGGTGACTCAGGGCGGAACCACCGGCACAAAAATTTCCAATTCGTCCTCTTGAAGCCTCGCTCAAGGATGCCCAACAAAAGCCCGTGCGGGGGACGAGACTTCCAAAATCAATAAGCGCCAACGCATCACAACACAGACTTTCACGGTTACACTGTCGAAAAGAAGTGTCTGAATATTCTGACAATATAGAATGTCAGCTAGTACAAACAATCTGGCGGCCGCGGCAGCCAGTTAAGATAATGACAACGTGCAGCGCGGGCTGCGGTGATGGGGAAACATTGTGCGCGAGATCTTCTCAGGCACTTTGCTGATTGACATCGTGATTGCCGTTACGGTGATCGAGTGGGTGTTGCTGACCTGGTGGCATCGCCGCACGGGGCGCGGCATTCCGATGTCCGAACTGCGCGCAACGCTGATGGCCGGCTTGTATCTGATGCTGGCGTTGCGGGCGTCCATGGTGTCCGCCCCCTGGTATCTGGTGGCTTTGCTGCTGCTGGCTGCCGGCTTGTCCCATGCAGCTGATTTGTGGCGGCGCTGGAGCGCCTGAATACCCTGCGGAGAAGAATTTCATGAGCCTGAGCTTTCCTTTTTCAGCCATCGTCGGTCAGGACGAGATGAAGCATGCCATTCTGGTGGCGGCGGTCGATCCTGGCGTGGGTGGCGTGCTGGTGTTTGGCGACCGTGGCACGGGCAAGTCGACCGCGGTTCGCGCCTTGGCCGCCTTGCTGCCCAAAATGCGGGCCATGGCGAATTGCCCTTACGGTTGCGATCCTGAACCCGGCACACCTTCCTGCGAGCAGTGCGCGCCGCTCAAGGCCGAGGGTCACACCAAGAGCGTGCTCAAACCCGTACCCGTGGTCGATTTGCCTTTGGGCGCCACCGAAGATCGGGTAGTGGGTGCACTGGATCTCGAACGCGCTTTATCGCAAGGCATCAAGGCCTTCGAACCGGGTTTGCTGGCGCGTGCCAATCGCGGATTTCTTTACATTGATGAAGTCAATTTGCTCGAAGACCATTTGGTTGACTTGCTGATCGATGTCGCCGCTTCAGGCGAAAACATGGTGGAACGCGAAGGTTTGTCGGTGCGTCACCCGGCGCGTTTCGTGTTGGTGGGCAGTGGCAATCCGGAAGAGGGTGAGTTGCGTCCGCAGTTGCTGGACCGCTTTGGTTTGGCCGTTGATGTCACCACGCCGACCGATCTGAAAATGCGTATCGAAGTAGTGCGACGACGCGATGCCTATGAACGTGCACCCGAAGCCTTCATCGAAACCTGGCGCAAGGAAGATGAAAAAATTCGTCGGCGCATCGTCGCGGCACGCAAAAAATTGCCGGATGTCGACGTGCCAGATCACGCGCTCGAACGTGCTGCGCAACTCTGCATGGCATTGGGTACAGATGGTCTTCGCGGTGAACTTGCGCTCATGCGCGCATCTCGCGCGCTGGCAGCGTTCGAAGGACATGATGCCGTCAATGATTCCCATCTCAAACGCATGGCGGCACCTGCCTTGCGCCACAGACTGCGACGCAACCCTCTGGATGATGCCGGCTCGGGTACGCGCGTGGCTCGCGCTGTTGACGAAGTCTTTGCCTGACCTACGCCCGGCCCCGGCATGAGCCCAAACGCCGACCATCTCTCTGACCAAGATCAGGATCGCCTCTGGCAGCAGGCAGTGCAGGTGGCCGTCTTGCTGGCGATTGATCCCGGCGCCTTAGGTGGCGTGCGCGTACGTGCATCAGCGGGATCCGTGCGTGATGCCTGGCTGAATTTGCTGCGCTCGCTGATGAGCCCATCGCGCTGGGTGCGAATGCCCATCTCCATTACCGATGAACGTTTGCTGGGTGGTCTCGATTTGTCTGCCACACTGGCCGCAGGTCGCCCGGTGTTACAGCATGGCTTACTGGTGGAAGCCGATGGCGGCATACTTCTCTTGGCCATGGCCGAGCGCTTGCCCACATCAACCACAGCCAGACTCACGCAAGTCATGGATGAATGCGCGGTCGTGCTCGAGCGTGATGGTCTTGCAGAGCGACGTGCGACACGCTTTGCGGTAGTGGCGCTGGACGAAGGTTTGTCGGAAGAAGAATCACTCTCACTCGCCCTGCGCGATCGGCTCGCATTCGAACTCGATTTACGCGCCATCTCGCCGCGTCGTATCAATGAGAACGAGTTGCAGCAAATGATGGCGGGCAGCATCGAAGATATTGTCGCTGCGCGTGCACGACTTGCAGACATTCAAGCACCGGATGCGGTCGTGAAGATATTGTGTGGCACGGCGCTGGCGCTCGGTGTTGATTCGATGCGCACATCGTTGATGGCACTGTCGGTGGCGCGTGCAAGTGCAGCACTCGATGGTAATGTTTTCGTTACGGATGATGACGCGCGCATTGCAGCCACCCTCGTTCTTGCACCGCGTGCGACGCGCATGCCGCCGGCGCCGGAACCTGAAGAGCCGGAAGAAGTGCAAGCACAACAAGAAGACATGCCGCCGCCTGATCCGAGTGATGATCAGCAGGATCAAAATTCACCACCACCCGATCCCGGTGAAAACAAACCGATGGAAGATCGCGTACTCGATGCTGCCAAGGCCGCGATTCCTGCGGGTTTGTTATCGCAGCTGCTGGCCGGCAGTTTGCAGCAGCGTGCGAGCAGCGGCAAATCCGGCGCGACAGCCAAAGGGGGTCAGCGCGGACGACCTGCAGGATCGCGCCGCGCGCAGCCTGCGCATGGCAGCCGCTTGCATTTGATCGACACGCTGCGCGCGGCAGCCCCTTGGCAAAAAATTCGCAAAGCGACGCTGGGTGCCGATGCACAACAGCGCGTGCAGGTGCGCTCGGATGATTTTCATGTCGCGCGCATTAAACAAAAAACGGCGACGACGACTTTGTTTGTTGTCGATGCATCCGGATCGTCGGCATTGCATCGGTTGGCCGAAGCCAAAGGTGCTGTTGAATTGCTGCTGGCCGATTGTTATGTCAGACGCGATCAGGTGGCGCTGATTGCATTTCGTGGCAAGGTTGCTGAATTGCTCTTGCCACCGACGCGCTCGCTGGTGCGTGCCAAGCGCAGCTTGTCAGGATTGCCGGGCGGTGGCGGCACGCCACTGGCGACGGCAATTGATACTGCGGCGAATGTGGCAGAAGGATTGCGCCGTCGCGGACAGTCACCCGTCATTGTGCTGCTCACGGATGGTCGCGCCAATGTCGCACGCGATGGCACCGGTGGTCGCGAGCGAGCGCAAGCCGAAGCAACGCAGGCCGCGCGTCAACTCTCGGCCTTGCAAGTGCCTTTGTTATTCATTGATACCTCGCCCAAACCGCAACAGGAAGCCGCACAACTTGCCGGCGCAATGCGCGCGCGTTATATCCCCTTGCCGCATGCGGGTGCCGCTGCCGTGTCGATGGCGGTGCGTGCAGCCACGCAGGACGGAGCAGGTTAGTGTGAGTGAGCGTTTGCAATGGGAGATTGACGGGCGCGACTGGCCCAACCGCAGTGCCAGTCGTTTTGTAAAAGCGGCAGGCTTGCATTGGCATGTGCAGCAATTTGGACCCGCGTCGACTGATGTGCCCGCAATTGTGCTCTTGCATGGTACGGGTTCATCGTCACATTCATGGCGCGATGTTGCGCCACGTCTTGCGCAGGACTACAGCGTGATCGTGATGGATTTGCCCGGTCACGCATTCACGACAATGCCACCGAATGCCGAGCAATCCCTCGCAGGCATGTCTCGCAATCTTGCGGCTTTACTGCAAGAGTTGAAAGTATCGCCAACACTCATCGCGGGACACTCGGCGGGTGCTGCGGTGGCTGCGCGCATGATTCTTGATAAATCGATTTCGCCTGCAGCGCTTGTGAGTCTGAACGGGGCTTTCATCGCGTTTGGTGGTTTGGCCGGACAGTTTTTTTCTCCAGTGGCGCGTTTGCTGGCGGCGGGATCGCTGGCGTCACGGTTTTTTGCATGGCAAGCCAATGATCCTGCGATTGTTCAGAAGCTCGTTCGCAGCACAGGCTCATTGCTTGATGACGTAGGCATGAATTTGTATGCGCGTCTGGTGCGCAGCCCGGGGCATGTGTCTGCTGCGCTGGCCATGATGGCCCACTGGGATCTGGAACCCCTCGAGCGTGAATTGCCTCGATTGTCTTTGCCAGTCTGGATGGTGGCAGCCGAGAACGATACGACCGTGCCCGCAATACAAGCGGCGCAGATTGCGCGCCGCTTGCCTCGTTCACATCAGGTGCTCTGGCCTATGCTGGGGCATCTCGCCCATGAAGAAAGTCCTGCGCAATGTGCGGCTTTGCTCAAGGACGTGATGAACGAAGTTTTGCAGACATAATCAGACGCGTATCAGATGCGTTTCAGATTTTCCGCAACAAAAATCCGCCGATGCTGACCGGTCCCTGGTTGGCGCTTTGCAGCTGAAAATTCCCGCCCAATTCTGCTGGCCCCGTACCGCTGCCACCTGTGCTTACCGGACCAAAGAATCGTCCACCGATGCCACCACTCAGAGACGTATTGCTGGCGCTGCCTGAAAAATAGTTGGCGAGCTGAGCGGTGCTGATATCTGCGCTTGCCGTCAGTGACAGTGGCAAGGTGTCCATCGTGCCTTCATCAATGCGCGTGCCGCTGAAGGTGAGCTTCACTGTGTGGTTGGCAAAATCCACTTCGGCTTCCACATCACCAAAGATGGGATAGGAGTCTTCTCCAGGTGTGTAGCTGAACCACCCACGCAGCTGGCCGCGATAACGCACCACGCCCGTCGCGGGTATCTCCGCTGGTGGGGTCACAGAACCAAAGGCCACCAGACCGCGTCGCATTTTGTTGTGCTCGTTGCCACCGCCCCATTCATTGATGAGTACCGTATCTTGGGTGATCCAGGCGCCAAGATTGGCGTAGGCATAAGACCAGTGACGGAAATCGCGATAGCCCTTGAAGCCTGGGTAGGATACGCCCGGCCCGTCCGCATCATGCAGCAAGACCAGATTGCCACTGGCATCAACGCCATACCCCGCTTGTGTCGCACCGTCTTCATGCAAGCGCGCAGCACCGGCGCTATCGGGAACATCGCCGCCGGTGCGCCAGTCGCCCAGATTGGCGCTCAAGCCTGTTGTTTCAACCGTTGGGCAGTCGGGTTTGTTGGTTGGACAGCGCACCGGTTCACTGCGCGGAAAATAAATGTTGTTGGCGTAATGCGCTTGTGTGCCGCTCGCGCCTTTTTTTCCGAAATCAAAAAAATCCAGATCAGTGGCGAGTGGCAAGGCCGAAAAGCTCGCTAGCCCGTTGGCGTCGAGTTGCACTCTTCCCTGTCGCGGTTCGAAGGTTTCAATGATCAGAGGTCGCTCGTTGGTACCGTCCCATGACAAACCCAGTTTCGACAGCAGCAGAGTCACCGAAGCCAATCGACCATCCGCTGCTTTGCTCACGCGCAGGTCGGCCATGCCGCCGGTGGCCGGCTGCAATCCATAGGCCGTGCCGGGCGATGGGTTGGGTGTCAGTAAATCATTGGTAGACACGCCATAGACCTGCACGCCTGAAGTGGTGACAGCGATGCCGTTATCCGTGCGCAAAATGCTGTTGCCCGAACACTCCAGGCCATTGCCCGGACAGCTGGGCGTGCTCGCACTCGACTGCTGCGCGGATGGCACGGATGTGCTGCTGGTGCTGGTATCACTTCCGCTGCCGCCGCAGGCGCTCAGCAACGAGGTCAAAAAAAACAGCACGGCGATGCTGCGGCGTTTACCCACGAAACTCATGATGATTCCCCTTGTTGTGGCTGGTGATGAGCCCGTGGCGAACGGTGATTGAACATCACGACCAAGGGCAGAACACAACATAGAGCAGGGTGCATTGCGCTTTTTGAGGGCCGACAAGCGGATCGGGCGTGGGGGAAGTGCTCTGAGCAAAAGCTTAGGAATGAACAAGCTTTGCCTGTCAATTGCCTATGCTGAAATGAATGTCAATTAAACTTGACATTAGAGGATGACAGGCATACCTTACATCTGATACCGGCCGGGCAGGCCACTCAGGAGACAGCATGGACAATTCCGCGCGTATTGAAGCGGCCTTGGAGGCCGCAATTGCAGCCCAGGAAGCCCCGGAAGGGCCGCCGCGACTGGCCGCCGCCATTCGTCATTCGGTATTTCCGGGCGGCGCGCGTATTCGTCCCCACCTGACTTTGGCGGTTGCCCAAGCTTGTGGCGCAGACGATATCGATTTGGCTGCCGCTGCCGGCGCCGCGATTGAGCTGATGCATTGTGCGTCACTGGTGCATGACGATTTGCCCTGTTTCGACAATGCGACCACCCGCCGCGGCCGTCCTTCCGTCTTCGGTGCTTACGGCGAACGACTGGCGGTACTGGCTGGCGATGCGCTGATCGTCACGGCTTTCCAGAGTCTTGCGGTCGCTGCTGCACAAAAGCCGGACCGCATGGGCCCATTGCTCAGTACGCTTGCTGCCGGCGTCGCCGCGCCTTCAGGCATCGTCGCAGGTCAGGCTTGGGAGTGCGAGCCGAGAGTCGCGCTCACTGCTTACCAGCGTGCCAAGACCGGCGCCCTGTTTGTGGCAGCCACGGTCGCCGGCGCTCAGGCAGCGGGTGCTGCGTTTGCACCCTGGCGCGCGCTGGGCGAATGGCTGGGCGAGGCGTATCAGGTTGCCGACGATATTCGCGATGTGGCGCTGGACCCCGAACAGCTGGGCAAGCCGGGCGGACAAGACGCTGCGCTCGGCCGCCCCAGTTCCGCCGCCGAGCTCGGGCTCTCGGGCGCCATTCAGTATTTTGATCAGCTGATTGCCTACGCCAGTGCGTCCATTCCCAGCTGCCGCGGTTCGGCACAGCTGCGCACACTGGTGCGTCAGGAGTCCCGCAGACTGGTGCCGGTTGAGCTCACGCGCAAGCTCGTGCCCAGCGTTACCCGCATTTCAGCTTAGCGATGACGGCAGCCGTGCTCTCCTGGTCAGACTGGCTGCTAGGCTGGCGCGACCGGCTGCTCGCCAATCCTGCGTTTCATCGTTTCGCTTCCGGATTTCTGCTCACGCGCCCGATCGCCCACCGCCATGCGCGGGAAGTCTTCGATCTGGTCGCCGGTTTTGTGTATTCCCAGGTGCTCGCTGCCTGTGTACAGCTCGACCTTTTCAAAAAACTCGCCCAGGGTCCGCAAAGCATCAGTTCACTGGCTCGCCAATTCGATATGTCGGTCGAGGCCGCAGAGCGCTTGTTGGCAGCGGCGCAGTCCCTTCGTTTGGTGGAGAAACGCGGTCTGACGCCAGCGGGCGAGCAGCGCTACGGTCTGGGCATGCTGGGCGCACCGCTGGTCGATAACGAGGCGGTGATTGCCATGGTTCGTCACCATGCCACGCTCTATGCCGATCTGACCGATCCCGTCGCACTTTTGCGGGGTCGGGTTCGGCCGTCACTCTCGGAGTACTACCCCTATACCGCTGACGAAGCCAAGGCGCACGCAGCCGAAATCGCGCCGGAAAAAGTCGCCAATTATTCCGCGCTGATGTCGGCTTCCCAGCCTTTGGTGGCCGCCGAAATTCTCGATGCCTTTTCATTTGCCCCGCATCGTCATCTGCTGGATGTGGGTGGCGGCGAAGGGCGTTTTCTGGTCAGCGTTGCCGAGCGCGCGCCGCACCTGAAACTGACCCTGTTCGACCTCCCGCCCGTGGCAGCCAATGCCCGAGCGCGCTTTCAGAATGCCGGCATTGCCGACCGTGCCGAGGCCGTGGGCGGGAATTTTCTGGCGGAGGCCTTGCCCACCGGCGCGGACATCGTTTCCCTGGTTCGCATCATTCATGACCACGACGATGAGCGCGCGCTGACGATCCTCAAGGCGATTCGACGCGCGCTCCCGACCGGCGGCACGCTGGTGCTGGCCGAGCCCATGTCAGGCACACCCGGCGCCGAAGCCATGGGCGATGCCTACTTCGGTTTTTATCTGCTGGCCATGGGCCGGGGGCAGGCGCGTACCGCCGAACAATTGAGCGCGCTGCTCCGATCTTCCGGTTTTGACAACGTTCGCCTTCTGCCAACGCGGATACCCCTTCAGGTCAGGCTGCTGACCGCCCGGGCGGTCTGACGTCAAGAATGTAAATATTGCTTGACACCAATAAGCGTCAGCATAGAATGACACAATACCCGAGAAGACTCTGCCTTCCCGGGGCTGCAAACGAGACGATCCCAGACAAGTTCGTCGCCCACCTATAACAACGCCGGGTTCTCCATGAATAGCCTGCACCGAGACATGACAGCGCAAGGTCGCTGCCCAGGGGGCAAGGGATGAACGCGCACGCCGTCGTCGTCGAGCAACCGCATCAGTTGCAGGTACGCGAGCTCGCGCTCGTTGAACCCACCGACAACGATCTGGTGGTTGATATCTGTTGGAGCGGCATTTCCACCGGCACTGAAAAACTCTTGTGGTCTGGCCGCATGCCGACATTTCCTGGCATGGGTTATCCGCTCGTACCAGGCTATGAATCGGTCGGTCGCGTCGCTCATGCGGGACGCAGCACGCAATATGAAGTCGGCGAAATGGTGTTTGTGCCGGGCGCTGCGTGTTTTGGTGAAGTGCGCGGGCTGTTTGGCGGTGCTGCATCGCGCGTGGTGATTCCCGCGTTGCGTGCCTTGCGTGTCTCGGAAGATCTGGGCGAGCGCGGCACCTTGCTTGCGCTGGCTGCGACGGCTTATCACGCGTATTCATCGCCGGCTGCAGCGCGACCCGAACTCATCATTGGTCATGGCGTACTGGGTCGCATGATTGCGCGACTTGCCGTGATCGCCGGCGGCAAGCCGGTTGTGTGGGAAACCAATCCTGCTCGTCGTGCAGGCGCTCAAGGCTATGAGGTCATTGATCCTGCAGATGACAAGACCTCGAACTACCGCAACATTTGCGATGTCAGTGGCGACCCGAAAGTACTGGATTCACTGATCGCGCGTGGCGCATCAGGCTGCGAAATCGTGCTGGCGGGTTTTTATGATGAGCCCCTTTCTTTCTCGTTTGCGCCGGCCTTTCTGCGCGAAGCAAAAATCCGCGTCGCCGCGCAATGGAAACCGCCCGAACTGCTCGCCGTGCGCGATCTCGCGGAATCCGGACGCCTCTCGCTGGATGATTTGATTACCCACCGCAGCACGCCAGACAACGCCGATGCTGCCTATCGCACGGCATTTAGTGATTCCACCTGCCTGAAGATGATCCTCGACTGGAGAAGCCCGAAATGAGCAAGCCACAAGACCACCAGGCTGCGCCTGTGCATTTCATGCAGAAAGAGCGTCTGCGCGCGGAGGCTGCAATCGATCCGGATCCAGCGCCGACCGGCGAAGCAAGCAAAGACACCCAGATCATCGCTATCTACGGCAAGGGCGGCATTGGCAAGAGCTTCACGCTTGCCAATCTCTCTTACATGATGGCGCAGCAGGGCAAGAAGGTTTTGTTGATTGGCTGTGATCCGAAAAGTGATACGACTTCTTTGCTGTTCGGCGGTAAAGCCTGCCCGACCATTATCGAAACTTCGTCGAAGAAAAAACTCGCTGGCGAGCCAGTTTCGATTGGCGATGTTTGCTTCAAACGCGATGGCGTCTATGCGATGGAACTCGGCGGACCTGAAGTCGGTCGCGGCTGCGGTGGT
The DNA here is from genome assembly GCA_039806005.1 of Pseudomonadota bacterium. Lineage (GTDB taxonomy): Bacteria > Pseudomonadota > Gammaproteobacteria > Burkholderiales > Burkholderiaceae_D > Pernthalerella. Next base: position 12,387 of record JBDKLM010000050.1, on the reverse strand, counting down.
CGCGGCATCATTCACGGTTTCGAGCTGCTGGAAAAACTGGGCTTCCACGAGTGGGGCTTTGATTATGTGTTGCTCGACTTCCTCGGTGATGTGGTCTGCGGCGGTTTTGGATTGCCGATCGCGCGCGACATGTGCCAGAAAGTGATCGTCGTCGGCAGTAACGATTTGCAGTCGCTGTACGTCGCCAATAACGTTTGCTCGGCAGTGGAATATTTCCGCAAGCTCGGTGGCAATGTCGGTGTGGCCGGCATGGTGATTAACAAAGATGACGGCACAGGCGAGGCGCAAGCCTTTGCACAGCACGCCGGCATCCCCGTGCTCTCGGCTATTCCCGCCAACGAAGATATTCGCCGCAAGAGTGCCAGCTACGAAATTATTGGTCGTCCCGAAAGTCAGTGGGGTGCGCTGTTTGCCGAACTCGCACAAAACGTCGCCGATGCGCCGCCCGTGCGACCCAAGCCCATGTCGCAAGACGAATTGCTCGGACTGTTCTCTGCTGAACACACCGGTCGCGATGTCGTGCTGGAACCTGCCACGGTCGCTGACATGGTGGGCAAGAGCGAGACCATCAAGAAAACCCTTGAAGTTGTGTACGACGAAGTCTAAGGACAAGCGTCATGAGCCATCCCGTGATTCCGATTGTTGCCAATCCTGAGGCGCTCAAGGCCGATGGCCTTGGCTGCCACTCTGGCAAAGACCAGCTGAATGCAGCTGCGCGCGCTGCGGGCAAGAGCGAGACATTGGATCAGTACGCGCAGGATTATCCAAAAGGCCCGCATGATCAGCCGCAGAGCATGTGCCCCGCCTTTGGTTCATTGCGCGTTGGCTTGCGTATGCGTCGCACCGCAACCATTCTTTCGGGCTCGGCTTGCTGTGTTTACGGGCTGACATTCACGTCCCATTTTTACGGCGCACGCAGAAGCGTTGGTTACGTACCGTTCGACTCCGAGTCGCTGGTCACGGGCAAGTTGTTCGAAGATATTCGCGACGCGGTACACAAGGAAGCCAATCCGGATTTGTACGACGCTATTGTCGTCATCAACCTTTGTGTACCAACTGCCAGTGGTGTGCCGTTGCAGATCCTGCCTAAAGAAATCAATGGTGTGCGCGTCATCGGCATTGATGTCCCAGGATTTGGTGTGCCTACGCACGCAGAAGCCAAAGACGTACTCGCCGGCGCCATGCTGCGTTATGCGCGCAACGAAGCTGATGCAGGCCCGGTCGCCGCGCCACGCAATGGTCGCAGTGACAAACCGACCATCACACTGATCGGCGAAATGTTCCCCGCCGATCCGGTCACCATCGGCATGATGCTCGAGCCCATGGGTCTCGCTGCAGGTCCTGTGGTACCAACGCGCGAATGGCGTGAACTTTACGCCGCACTCGATTGCGCTGCGGTCGCCGCGATTCATCCTTTCTACACGGCCAGCGTGCGCGAATTCGAAGCCGCCGGTCGTCAAGTGATTGGCTCGGCACCGGTGGGTCATGACGGCACAGAAGCCTGGCTGCAAGCGATAGGCAATAGCTGCAATATCGGTCAGGCACAAATCGATGCAGCAAAAAATCGCATGCTGCCCGCTGTGCGTGCTGCACTCGCCGCCAAACCTGTCAAAGGTCGCATCACGCTGTCGGGTTACGAAGGCTCCGAACTGCTGGTCGCGCGATTGCTGGTCGAGAGTGGTGCCGACTTGCGTTATGTCGGTACGGCTTGTCCTAAAACCATTCACAGCGCAGCCGATCTGGAATGGCTCGCTGCTCGCGGCGTGCATGTGCAATATCGCGCGTCGCTGGAGCAGGACATCGCAGCGGTGCATGAATTCAAGCCCGATCTGGCCATTGGCACCACCCCGGTGGTGCAGGCTGCGAAAGAAATGTCCATCCCAGGTCTGTATTTCACCAACCTGATTTCCGCGCGTCCTCTGATGGGTCCTGCGGGTGCAGGCTCGCTCGCTGCGGTGGTGAATGCGGCGATTGGTAACAAAGCCCGCATGGATGACATGAAATCCTTTTTCGGTGGCACCGGCATGGGCGACAGCGCCGGTGTCTGGGAAGGCAAGCCGCAAGAGCGCCCCGAGTTTCGTACCGAGACGCGTCGCCGCCTGGAAAAGGCTGCGAAGAAGCGCAAAGCCGAGGAGATGATCTGATGTACGTCATCGACCACGACAGAGCAGGCGGTTATTGGGGCGCGGTGTATGTATTCACCGCGATCAAAGGGCTGCAAGTCATCATCGACGGCCCGGTCGGTTGCGAAAACCTGCCGGTGACTTCCGTTTTGCATTACAGCGATGCTTTGCCACCGCATGAATTGCCTATCGTGGTCACGGGCCTCGCGGAAGAACAGTTGGGTCGCGAAGGCACTGAAGGTTCGATGAAGCGTGCACATGCGACGCTGGACCCCGATCTGCCCGCAGTGGTCGTCACTGGATCTATCGCCGAAATGATTGGCGGTGGTGTGACACCTGAAGGCACGAACATCCTGCGCTTCTTGCCGCGCACGATCGATGAAGATCAGTGGCAGTGTGCCAACCGCGCGATGCTCTGGTTGTGGAATGAATACGGCATGCGTCATGTACCTGCACGCAAACCGTTTGCAGAGCGCGCGCCGGATGAAAAACCGCGCGTCAATATCATCGGTCCCAGCTATGGCACGTTCAACATGCCCAGCGATCTGGCCGAGATTCGTCGACTGGTCCAAGGCATCGGTGCTGAAGTCAACATGGTTTTCCCGCTCGGCAGTCACCTCGCTGATGTATCGCGCCTGGTTGAAGCCGATGTGAATATCTGCATGTACCGCGAGTTTGGTCGCTTGCTCTGCGAAGCGCTCGATCGTCCTTATTTGCAGGCGCCGATTGGTTTGCACAGCACGACTAAATTTTTGCGCAAGCTGGGTGAGCTGCTCAATCTCGATCCCGAGCCTTTCATCGAACGCGAGAAGCACACCACCATCAAGCCGGTGTGGGATCTGTGGCGTTCAGTGACACAAGACTTTTTTGGCACCGCGACGTTTGCTGTCGTGGCCAATGAAACCTATACGCGCGGCCTGCGGCATTTCCTTGAAGATGAAATGGGCCTGCCCTGCAATTTTGCCGTCGCGCGCAAGCCGGGTGAGAAAACCGATAACGAAACCGTGCGTCAGCTGGTGCGTGAAAAACCGCCACTGATCATGTACGGCAGTTACAACGAACGCATGTACCTCTCGGAAGCCGGTGGCGCTTCACCGATGAAGCCAGCGTTTATCCCCGCATCATTTCCGGGGGCGATCATTCGTCGTCATACCGGCACGCCTTTCATGGGTTATGCGGGCGCGACCTACCTGATTCAGGAATTCTGCAATTGCCTCTTCGATGCACTGTTTCACATCCTGCCTTTGGGCGCGGATATGGACAAGGTGGATGCAACGCTGGCAAAGAGCGATCAAAACACTGCGTGGGATGACGCTGCGCGCGATCTGTTGAATGACATGGTCGCTGCCGAGCCTGTGCTGGTGCAGATTTCAGTGGCCAAACGTTTGCGAGACCGCGCCGAGCGCGATGCAAGGCGTGCAGGTGAAGACAGTGTTTCTGTAGAGAGGGTAGCGCAAGCGCGTGATGCGATGCGCGTTGGCGAGCCAGCGTGAGATCGCAGAGCCGCATGCAAAGAATGTCGTGGCAGTTCGCCGCGGACGCCCGTGGTTGCGGGGCTTTACGCACCAATGGCTGCAAAGCTAATTTGAAGGAGCGCACTCATGGCTGAAAGGAAAAGCATCTCCGGGATGACCGATGAGGAGGCTCAGGAATTCCATGCGTACTACATGCAGGGCATGGTGGGTTTCACGGCAGTGGCTGTGATTGCACACATCCTCGTATGGGCATGGCGTCCCTGGATCACCTGATCTCGGATAGTCAATAAAAAGGAATACTGCTATGGCACATACACATCTGAACACGGAGAAGCACCTGAAGGATCACAACCTGACCTTCTGGATGGTTTTCGCATTGGGATTTCTGATCGTCTTGAGCATTGCCATCGTCGGTACGCTGACGGGCATGCCGTGGCGTAGCTGGTTGCCTGGTGCCGAAAGTTGTAAATCGCTGTTCGGTGGCGTACAGGCCGCAGTGTATTCATTCATGTCACACACACTTTAGGGAGGTAGGAACCATGTGGAGAATATGGCGCCTTTACGATCCCCTGCGAGCCATGGTGGTTCAAGGGATCTTCTTGTTCGGACTCGCAGCGATGATTCATCTCATCCTGCTGTCGACGAACAAATTCAACTGGCTCGATGGAGCAAAAGCGGCACCGACGGCGCAAAACGCTCCGATGCCCGGACCATCGTCCTAAATCCACTTTCACAGTGGTGGGGCAGGTGGGCGCGGTGTCATGCCGACGCAGCCTGCCCTCAATACAGAATTTATGAGGGATGACAAAGTGCATTCCTGCAGGAGGGCTCGAACATGGCCATGCTGAGTTTTGAAAAAAAATATCGTGTACGCGGAGGCACCCTGATCGGGGGCGATCTCTTCGATTTCTGGGTCGGTCCCTTCTACGTGGGCTTCTTCGGTGTCACCACGGTCTTCTTCGCGTTTCTAGGAACGGCGTTGATTCTGTGGGGCGCATCGCAGGGCCCCACCTGGAATCTCTGGCAGATCAGTATCGCGCCACCAGATCTCAAATATGGCCTGCGCATGGCACCGTTAATGGAAGGCGGCCTGTGGCAGCTCATTACGGTCTGTGCGATTGGTGCTTTTGGATCGTGGGCGATGCGTGAAGTGGAAATTTGCCGAAAACTCGGTATGGGTTACCACGTCCCTGCAGCATTCTCGGTGGCGATATTTGCGTACGTGACTTTGGAAGTGATACGCCCAGTGCTGATGGGCGCGTGGGGTCACGCCTTCCCTTACGGTATCTACAGTCACCTCGACTGGGTATCGAATGTGGGCTACCAGTATCTGCACTTCCACTACAACCCGGCGCACATGCTGGCCATTACCTTCTTCTTCACGACGGCGCTTGCGCTGTCCATGCACGGTGGCCTGGTGCTTTCATCTACGAATCCGGGCAAAGGTGAAGTCGTCAAGACGCCGGAACATGAAGATACCTATTTCCGCGATCTGATCGGTTATTCGGTCGGCACGCTGGGCATTCACCGTCTCGGCCTATTCCTTGCGCTGGCAGCAGTGTTGTTCTCGGCGCTGTGCATCGTGATCTCGGGACCATTCTGGAGCCGCGGCTGGCCCGAGTGGTGGAACTGGTGGCTGAACATGCCCATCTGGAACCGATAAAAAAAGCGACAGGAGACCACGATGGCTGACTATCAAAATCTATTCACCGCCGTGCAAGTCGCCGGTCCCGTGCATCACGGGTCCGAGTTGCACGATTCGATGAGCACGCGCACGGGCAAACCTTTCCTGCTGCACCTCGCTGGACGGCTGGGCAATGCACAGATCGGCCCGATTTATCTGGGTGGCCTGGGCATCATGTCACTGATGTTTGGACTGGCTGCTTTCACGATCATCGGCATGAACATGCTCGCCTCAGTGCACTGGGATCCGGTGCAGTTCATTCGACAGTTGTTCTGGTTGGCGCTGGAGCCACCCGCACCTGGCAATGGGCTCAAGTTCGCGCCACTCAATCAGGGCGGCTGGTGGCAGATCGCCGGTCTTTCGCTGACCATCTCGATTCTGCTGTGGTGGGCCAATGTATATCGCCGTGCGCGCGCACTCAAAATGGGTACGCATATCGCGTGGGCGTTTGCAGCTGCCATCTGGCTGTTCCTCGTGCTGGGTCTGTTCCGTCCGGTGCTGATGGGATCATGGGGTGAAGCGGTACCGTTTGGCATCTTCCCGCACCTCGACTGGACAGCGGCATTTTCTCTGCGCTACGGCAATCTGTTCTACAACCCATTCCATGCGCTGTCGATTGCCTTCCTGTATGGCTCGGCACTGCTGTTTGCGATGCACGGTGCAACCATTCTTGCAGTGGGTCGTTACGGTGGCGAGCGCGAGATTGAACAGATCATTGATCGTGGTACCGCGACTGAGCGTGCCGCACTGTTCTGGCGCTGGACCATGGGCTTCAACGCCACCATGGAATCGATTCACCGTTGGGCCTGGTGGTTTGCGGTGCTGTGCCCGCTGACTGGCGGTATCGGCATCCTGCTGACCGGCACCGTGGTCGACAACTGGTATCTGTGGGCAGTCAAACATGGCGTCGCACCACCTTATCCGCATGTGTGGGGAACGGTCGTCGATCCGGCCACTCTGCAGGGAGTAAAACCATGATCGTCAGAATCCTTCAACTCGTGATCATGCTCACCTTGGGCATGATGCTGACTGCCTGCAAAGACCCACCCGTAGAGCGCCTGCCTATGGACAGCGTGCAGCACGGCTATCGTGGTACGGGCATGGTGCAGGTGTATAACCCGCGCACCGTAGCCAGTCAGGATGCACTCAACACGGCACCACCCTCAACGCCACCACTGCCCGACAGCGGACCAAGAGCCAAAGAGGCGTACAAGAACGTACAAGTGCTGGGTGATTTGTCGGCAGGCCAATTCATCGGCCTGATGACTTCCATGACCACCTGGGTTGCGCCAAAAGATGGCTGTGCGTATTGCCACAATCTTGAAAACCTTGCCGACGATTCGAAATACACCAAAGTCGTTGCACGAAAGATGATCGAGATGACACGCCACATCAACAGCAACTGGAAAAACCACGTTGCCGAGACCGGCGTCACTTGCTACACCTGCCATCGCGGCAATCCTGTACCCAAGCAAGTGTGGTTCACACCGCTGGAACAAAACAAAGGTGCCGACTTCATTGGTGACAATGCAGGTCAGAACACACCGGGCAAGCTGGTGAACATGTCGTCATTGCCAACCGATCCGCTGACACCGTATCTGCTGCAGGACAAGCAGATTCGCGTCAACGGTCCTACGCCACTGCCATCAGGCAATCGCAGCTCGATCAAGCAGGCAGAGTGGACCTACGGACTGATGACGCACATGTCGAATTCGCTCGGCGTCAATTGCACCTATTGCCACAACACACGTTCTTTCCAGAGCTGGGAGAGCAGTCCGCCACAACGTATTACCGCTTACTACGGTATACGCATGGCGCGTGACGTGAACAACAGCTACATGGTGCCATTGACGGATACCTTCCCGATCAATCGCAAAGGCGAAGGCGGTGATGTCGCCAAGGTCAGCTGCGCGACTTGCCACCAGGGTGCTTACAAGCCTCTGTATGGCTACCCCATGCTCAAAGACCATCCTTATCTGGCGCGCCCCGGCAAAAGTGCAGCAGCACCAGCTAATGAAGTAACAAAGACCGCAGCAAAGTAAAGCAGCAAAAAAACGTAGCAGCGATCCCGGCGCAAGCCGGGATCGCATGCCGTTTGATTCAGCAGCCAGCTATCAGCATCCACCGATTGCGGAGTCTTCCGTGACTACAGGCCGACTCGTCAGCAAACAAATCACCGGCACGTCGGCAACGGATGCGGCGCCAGATACATCCACTCGTTCAAAAATCACCCAAGCGCCATTGCAAGGCGTCGTGGTTGTCTTGCTGTCCAAGCTGAGACCCGCATACTGGAACTGGGGCTGGCAGCGCATTGCCTTCGGCAGTTGGTGGCCTAACACGACGCCCGGTTTGAGATTCATGAAGACCCTCGGCAGTGGCAAGGAGGGTGGCTTTGGTCTGACGCCCAGCCTCTCGCATCAGGGTATGTTCTGCGTCTTCGACAGCGAGGCTGAGGCGAAAAACTTCATCGAAGCATCAACATTGATTGCGCGTTATCGAGAGCGCAGCGAAGAACTCTTCATCGCTACGCTCAGACCCGCCAGTGCCCGCGGTAGCTGGGACGGCATGACACTCGTCGAAGGCGAAAGCCTGCCCGCCAACGCCATGCTTGCCACGCTCACTCGCGCATCCATACGACCGCTCGCTGCAGCGCAATTCTGGCGCCATGCGCCAGCGGCACAGGACAGTCTGGCCGATGCGCCCGGTTGTCTGCTTGCCGCCGGATTGGGTGAGGCACCGGTATTGCGGCAAGCCACCTTCAGTCTCTGGCAAAGCACGGCAGCGATGGATGCCTACGCACGCACAGGTGCGCATCGCGATGCCATCAGCGCTGCATGGAAACACCAGTTTTTTTCCGAATCCATGTTTGTCCGATTCCAGCCACTCTCACTGCAAGGTCAATGGAAAGGGCAATCGTTTGACTAGCCCGCTGCATGAGCATCGCGTGGTGGTGATCGGTGCCGGTGTCGCCGGATTGGTTGCATCCTTGCAGCTCGCGCAGCGCAATCTTCAGGTCACCTTGGTCGAAGCTGCGGAACAGCCCGGCGGCAAGATGCGACAGCTGATGGTCGATGGTGCACCCATCGATAGTGGCCCTACCGTTTTCACCATGCGCTGGATCTTCGAGCAGATCTATGCCAGTGCGGGTACACGACTCGAAGATGAACTCAAGCTCACCGCCTTGCCTGTGCTCGCACGTCATGCGTGGAGCGAAAACGAACGCATGGATTTGTTTGCCGATCCCGGACGTTCGCGCGATGCGATTGCGCGTCTCGCTGGTCCGGCAGAAGCCGCGCGATTTGTTCAGTTCTGCAAGCAGGCGCGTGAAGTGTATGACACCCTCGAAGGGCCTTTCATTCGTTCGCAATCGCCCACGCTGGCCAGCATGGGTGGCGATCTCGGTTTGCGCGGCCTCGCGGTGCTCGCGTCACTCGGACCCATGAGCAACTTGTGGGATGCGCTGCGCCAGCATTTTCATGATGTACGACTGCAGCAATTGTTTGCGCGCTATGCCACCTATTGCGGCTCGTCGCCCTGGCAGGCACCCGCAACACTGATGCTGATCACTCAGGTCGAGCTGGATGGTGTGTGGTCCGTCGAAGGCGGCATGCATGCGCTGGCCAGATCGCTTGCCTCTTTGGCAGAAAAAAATGGTGTCAGCATTCGTTATGCATCACCGTGCACCGAAATTCTCACCGAAGGAAAAAAAGTATCAGGCGTACGCCTTGCCACCGGTGAAATGCTGCCCGCCGACAGCGTGGTCTTCAATGGCGATGCATCTGCGCTCACGCAGGGATTGCTCGGTGGAGCCCTGAGGCGAGCAGCACCACGACTATCTGCGAGCAAGCGCTCTTTGTCTGCACTTACCTGGAGCGTACACGCGGCCACCGAAGGCTTTCCGCTGGATAGACACAATGTCTTTTTCCAGGCGGACTATGCGCGTGAATTCAGCGATATTTTTTCACGCTCGCGATTGCCGCAGACACCCACCGTTTACGTGTGTGCGCAGGATCGTGGCAGTGATGCCACTGCCCCAAAACGCGATCGCCTGCTGGTACTTGTCAACGCGCCCGCCGAGGGCAGTCGCACGCTTACTGAATCGGAGATTGATGCATGCGAAACCCATTCCTTTTCCCTGTTGGCTCGGTATGGCCTGAAGGTACATCGCACGCCGGAGAACACGCAGCGGACAGCGCCGGCGGAATTTCACCGTCTGTTTCCGGGCAGCGCCGGCGCCCTTTACGGCATGGCGACCCATGGCTGGATGTCGGCTTTCGCCAGATCGGGAGCGAAGACCCCGCTGCCGGGGCTTTACCTCGCGGGTGGGACCGTGCATCCGGGACCGGGCGTACCGATGGCAGCCATGTCGGGCCAACTGGCGGCCGCCACCCTGATGGCTCACCTCGATTCGACCAGTCGGTCCCGTCGGGTGGTTATCTCTGGTGGTACATCGATGCGCTCAGTGACGACGGCAACTACGGCCTGACCATCATTGCCTTTGTTGGCAGCGTTTTCTCGCCTTACTATCGCGCTGCCTTGAAACGGGGTCCGGCTGATCCGGAAAACTACTGCGCTCTCAATGTGGCGTTGTATGGCCGCAATCGTCGCTGGACCATGACCGAGCGTGGCCGTGAACGCATTGCGCGCGATGCATCCAGTTTTACCATCGGACCCAGCAGCCTGCACTGGCATCGCGACCATCTGGAAATTGATATTCACGAAATCGGCATGCCCATGCCATGGCCAGTGCGGGGCAAGGTGCGTGTCTATCCCTCATCGTTGTCCACATTCAGCACTGCACTTGATGATCAAGGTCGTCATCGTTGGGGTCCGCTGGCTGCCTGTGCGCGCGTCGAGGTTGAGATGGACAAGCCCTCACAGCGATGGAGCGGCCATGGCTATCTCGATTCGAATGAAGGCGATGAACCCGTCAGCGAACCCTTTCGCGAGTGGGATTGGTCGCGCGCTTTGCTCTCCGATGGCTCGGCCGCAGTGATCTACGACGTGCAGCAAAAGCAGGGTGACGATCGATTGCTGGGCTTGCGGTTTTCTCCCGATGGGCGAATCCAAGAATTCGCACCGCCGCCGCGACAGTCACTCGAGCTGACACGCTGGCGCATACCGCGCCGCATGCGCAGCGAGGGCAATGATCCCGTGCGCGTGATTGATATGCTGGAAGACACGCCTTTTTATGAGCGTTCGGTGCTCAAGAGTCGTTTGTTTGGTGAAGATGTGATCAGCGTGCACGAGACGCTGAATGTGCCGAGGCTGGTGTCGCCGGTCGTACAGCGCATGCTGCCGTTCAGGATGCCGCGCCGGGGGTGATTCTCCGGCGATCTCATTTGCTGCATGCAAATGAGATGCCTTCGATCTGTCCTTATTCTAGTGACAGTCAATTCTATAAATCAGTCAACGAATTACAACGCTCATCGCGACGTTGTACATCGCTGCTTGCCATGAGTACTAAACGAGCCCGGAAAACAACCAACGAATAGTGCATCGGCGCATTTGAGTTTGAAGGACTCGTTTTCTACACTGCATCTCCGTACCAATCGTACATCTGCATTTATCCATAGGGCTGATTTGGTGCGTCGTATGGCTGGCGAAAGCTGGCGCGCCTTGTATCAACATGGAGATCATCAATGACGCGAAGGTCCATTTCAGCCGGCGATGCGACATCCCCTGCAATGCGCGTCATTATTGTTACCATGGACAATCATCTTGCAAGCGCAGCTGCGCGTGCACAGACGCTACTGCAGAAAACTCTCCCAGGCATCTCGCTGACGGTGCATGCGGCCTCTGAATGGGCCGAGGATGCGTCTGCCTTATCCCGTTGTCGCACAGACATTGCCGAGGGCGATATTGTGATCGTTTCCATGTTGTTCATGGAGGATCATTTTCGGCCAGTGCTGCACGATCTCGCCGCGCGGCGAGATCATTGCGATGCGATGATTGGCATCATGTCAGCGGCGGAGGTAATGAAACTCACGCGCATCGGTCGCTTCAAAATGGACGGCACTTCCCGTGGACCGATCGCCTTTCTAAAAAAACTGCGCGGCAAAACCGACAATAATGCACCGGGCACTGCTGCCAACAAAACTTCTGGCGCCGAACAGATGAAAATGCTACGCCGGCTACCCAAGCTGCTGCGATTCATTCCGGGTACCGCACAGGATATACGCAATTATTTCTTAACCCTGCAGTACTGGCTCGCTGGCTCCGAAGAGAATATTGCTGGCATGGTGCAGCTCTTGGTGAATGCCTATGCCACGGATGGGCGCCAATCATTGCGAGGCAAGGTGGTGCCAACAGCACCGATTGATTATCCTGAAGTCGGTGTGTATCACCCCCGTTTAAAGCAAAGCAAGCTCTCTGGTGTTCACAAAGGCATGACAACGCGCGCAGAGCTGCTTCCACAAATCGCCAATGCAAAGGGCGCGGTAGGCGTTCTGCTGATGCGTTCTTACTTGTTGGCAGGTAATGCCCGCCACTACGATGGCGTGATTGCTGCACTCGAAGCGCGTGGTTTATCGGTGCGCCCCGCGTATTCCAGCGGACTGGATGCACGACCGGCAGTGGAGCAGTTTTTCATGAAGGATGGCAAGCCCAGTGTGGATGCCGTCGTCTCGCTGACGGGCTTCTCTCTGATCGGTGGGCCGGCGTATAACGATTCCAAAGCGGCCGAAGATCTACTCGCAACACTCGATGTGCCTTATGTGGCCGTTACACCGGTAGAGTTTCAGACCTTGGAGCTGTGGGGCGAATCGGATCGCGGCCTGCTCCCAGTCGAAGCGACGATGATGGTTGCCTTGCCCGAGCTGGATGGCGCAAGTGGTTCCCTGGTCTACGGTGGCCGCAGTGAAGCGGGCGGCAAATCCTGTACCGGTTGCAGCAGAGGCTGCACCTTCCCGCAAGCCGAGAATGCACAAGACATGCAAGTGTGCAGCGAACGCGCTGACATGCTTGCTGCGCGCGTGGAAAAACTGATTGTCTTGCGCAAGGCGCAGCGCGCAGAGCGCAAAGTGGCTGTTGTCTTGTTCAACTTTCCTCCGAATGCCGGCAGCACCGGAACGGCGGCGTTCCTTGCTGTCTTTGAATCGCTCTA
>JBDKLM010000049.1:0-19898 GCA_039806005.1 Pseudomonadota bacterium | reverse complement strand
CGGCCAATAATCCTTCGGAAGGCACGATTGCCAAGCGACGCGCCAACGCGACGCTGGTGTCATACCTGACGCCGCCTGTTGCGGAAGCGGGTTTGTACAAAGGATTGAATGATCTTAAAGCGTCATTGAACCGGTGGCGCGCACTCGACCCTAACGAGGCTCATGAAAGGCAGGGTCTCGCCGAACTGATTCACGCGCAGGCTGTTGTACTGGAGCTTGCGCCTGCAGCACCCACTTGGGACGCCGACAGCGAGCAGCAGATTGCTGCCCTCAATGAGGCTGTGCTTGAACTCGAATACACGCTCATACCGCATGGCTTGCATGTAGTAGGCAAAGCGCCCACCGTGGAGGAGCGTGCCGACATGCTGGCCGCCATCGCCGAGTCCGCATATCAAGCGAGTGCCTCGCCGGAGTTGCGCGCATCAATCAGGGCCATGCTCGCAGGCGAATTGCAGCCGGAGTCTCTATCCGAGACGCAGGCAGCCTTGTTCGCAAAGCTGGCGACTTCGAGCGAGCTCATGCACGAGTCTCACGAACTTCAGGGCTTGCTCGCAGCGCTGGATGGCCGCTATGTACGTCCCGCACCGGGTGGTGACTTGATGCACGCACCTGAAATCTTGCCCGCCGGGCGTAATTTGCATGGCTTTGATCCTTTTCGATTGCCGAGCGCCTACGCAGTCAAACAAGGTGCCAGGCAGGCCGAACGTCTGCTCGCACGCCATCAGCAAGACACGGGCAGCTTTCCGGAATCGATTGCGATGGTGCTGTGGGGAACCGACAACCTGAAGAGCGAGGGTGGACCCATTGCCCAAGCTATGGCGTTGATGGGTACCAAGCCACGATTTGATCAGTACGGGCGACTGGCTGGCGCCATGCTGATACCTCAGGATGAGCTTGGACGTCCGCGTGTTGATGTGTTGATTACCTTGTCCGGCATCTTTCGCGATTTGCTGCCACTGCAGATTCGCATGCTGGCCGAAGCAGCGCTGCTGGCAGCGAATGCAGATGAACCAGAGGATAAAAATTTCATCCGCAAGCATGCGCTCGCATATCAGCAAGCCCATGGCTGCAGCATGGAGGCCGCTGCATTGCGGGTGTTCGGTAACGCCGAGGGCGCTTATGGCGCGAATGTCAGTCAGCTGATCGACTGCAGCCGCTGGGGTGATGAAGATGAATTGGCCGAGACCTATACCTGTCGCAAGGGCTTTGCTTATGGTGCTAGTGGCCGGCCAGTCGCGAAGCCGGATCTGCTGAACACTTTGCTTGCGCGCGTGGATCTCGCTTATCAGAATCTGGACTCAGTCGAAGTCGGCGTCACGACCATCGATACTTATTTCGACACGCTGGGCGGGATCAGTCGCGCCGTCAAGCGCGCCAAAGGACCGGACGCTGAGATGGCACCGGTTTACATCGGCGACCAGACGCGCGGCGGCGGTACGGTTCGCACCTTGAGCGAGCAGGTGGCGCTCGAGACGCGTACGCGCATGCTCAATCCGAAGTGGTACGAAGGCATGCTCGCCCATGGTTATGAAGGCGTGCATCAAATCGAACTGCATCTGACCAACACCATGGGCTGGTCGGCCACGACAGGTCAGGTACAGCCTTGGGTTTATCAGCAACTCACACAAACTTTTCTGCTTGACCCCGAGATGCGTGAACGACTCTCTCGCTTGAATCCATCGGCATCGGCGCGCGTCGCGAGTCGTCTGATGGAAGCCTATGAACGCCAGTATTGGACACCGGACCAGGACACGCTCGACGCCATGCGTCGTGCGGGCGAAGAACTTGAAGACCGGCTTGAAGGCGTTAGCTGATCCGTTCGCCACGGAGATGGTCGGTGAGTGCACCCACGATTCCGATAGCAGACGCATTGTACTAGCCAGATACGAATAGCTAGTAATTGAAGATCAACCCGGAACGACGACATTTTCATGAATAACAGTACGACTTATCAAAAGCAGCGCGATCGAATCGAAGCGTATTTTGATCGGATCGCTGTCGACCAGTGGGCCAAGCTCACATCAGACGCGCCCGTCTCCGGCATTCGCGAGACTGTCAGGATGGGCCGCGATCGTATGCGCGAAATGCTGTTGTCATGGTTGCCAGAAGATTTACATGGTCGGCGCATTCTTGATGCCGGCTGCGGCACAGGCGCGATGGCAGTGGCATTGGCTGAGCGGGGTGCGCATGTCGTTGCGGTTGATATTTCGCCTACCTTGGTGCAGCTCGCGCAGGAGCGTCTGCCACACCGGCTGAAAGGTACGAGTCTGGAGTTCGTTGCGGGCGACATGCTGGCAACACACTTTGGGTCGTTTGATCATGTGGTCGCGATGGATTCAATGATCCACTATGAACGACAGGACTTGTTGCACGGTTTGGCCGGACTTGCGTCGCGTACTAGGTATTCGGTGTTGTTCACTTTTGCACCCAGCAATCCCTTGCTGGCGACGTTGATACGGATTGGGCGACTTTTCCCTCGTGCGGACCGCGCACCATTCATTGAGCCACTGGCAGAGAAAACACTGCGCAGCGACCTTGAGCACGGTGATGAATTTGCACGTTGGTCTATTGCGAACACCAAAAAAATTTCCAGTGGCTTCTATACATCGCAAGCCATCAAGCTGGAGCGCACATGAGCAGAATGATTCTCAAGGTCGTCCGGGTTCTGATCTGGCCGGAGTTGGTCATATTGAACGCCTTGCTTTGAATATGGGGTCCTCAAAACACCATAACGGGGAAAAATCTTTTGATGAGTCAACATTAAAAGGAGGAGGTATGAACAATGCTGCGACCACCATTGGTTCGTCTGCAAGTGCTGCGCAAAAAATGGTGAGCAATACGGCATTTTCGCCACGCTTTTATACAACCGACTTTGATGCGATGAACAAGATTTGTATCGAGCCGGTGCGGGCGGCATGGAATGCGATGATGGCAGATTATGAAAGAGACGATAATCGCGAATTTTTTCAGCGCGATGCCAGCTTCACTGATGAGGTGCTTAAGAACGACAAGAAGATGTCACCGGAACTGAAACAGGAAATACTGGATTTTCTGATTACGGCGCTGACCTCGGAATTATCAGGCTGCATACTTTACAGCGAGATCAAACGCAAAGTCAGCAATCCGGATATCAAGCGAGTGATGGGCTATATGGCGCGCGATGAGGCACGGCATGCAAGCTTCATCAATGCGGCCCTAAAAGATTACGGGCTAGGCATCAATATCGGTGAGGTGAAGCGTGAAAAGCACTACGCTTATTTTAAGCCCAAGTATATTTTTTACGCGACCTATCTGTCCGAGAAGATTGGATACGCCCGTTATATCAAGATCTTCCGTCAGCTTGAGGCTTTTCCGGATCGACGTTTTCACCCGATCTTTCTTTGGTTCCAGAAATGGTGCGATGATGAGTTCCGTCATGGAGAATCCATGGGTTTGATCTTGCGTGCCAATCCCGAACTGCTTCGGGGTCATAATGTGCTTTGGATACGCTTTTTTCTGATAGCGGTATACGCGACGATGTATGTGCGAGACCATATGCGGCCAGCGCTGAAACAGGCGATGGGTCTTCATCCTACCGAGTATGATTTCGCAGTTTTCCGTATCACCAATCAAATCATCAAGCAGTGCCTACCAATTTTGCCGGATCTCGACAATCCTGCATTCAAACGCAATCTGGATCGGCTCTCTTATTGTGCGCAGCGTGCAAACCGTGGATCGGCTTCAGGTGGCCTGTTAGGAAATTTCGCCAAATTCTTCTGGAGCGTGGCCGGTGCAGCGGTATTTGTACGCATGTATTGCCTGCCAATGCAGTCAAACCAATTGCCTGAAGTTACGCTACTTCAGCCTACCTGGTAGGAGCGCCAGCTGAGCGAGTGTGCATGAGGAAAAAGAGGGGCTTGCATGTTACGTGTACGTCTGCGTCAAGATCGGCGACCACAAAACACCGACATCATGCTGCGGCTGGTGTTTGTAATGAGCTTCGCTTTTGTCTTGCCTATTGCGCTGTTTGGGGCGCTGACTCACCTGCCCTGGCGTAAATGGTTGCCTGGTGCGGAGAACTGCAAATCCCTGATCGGAGGTGTACGTACGGCTGTTTATTCATTCATGTCTTACCTGTAGGGGTAGGTTGAAGTTTGGGCGCTCTACCTTGCTTTGCTGGTTTGCCCTCTCGCGCCTGGTGCGTTACGCCCGTCAGACCTGCCGCCCCGGCGTAGACAGCCGTTCAAACAAATCAATCACCCATTCGCAGCGTTCATCAAAACTCTTGGGCGTGATGCCATTGATCTTGCGCTCTCCGCTTAGTGCGCAGGCATCGACCAGAAATTGAATGGCGGGCAAGGGCGCGTCAGTCTCGCAGCGGGTGGGTAGTTGCGCGCGAGCCTTGGCAATGCACAGCAAGGTGAGTTTGCGCGTGCTGCCAACAACGGCTCGGCTATTGACCGAATTCATTTGGCGATCAGCAATGACGCGGCCGATTTCTGCATAAATCGTTGAGGCGGCGAGAATCGCGCCACGGCAGTCGCGTGGCAATGTCGCGATACCGCTCGAGCCCAGCTGATACAGGCGATCTGCTTCGAGCAGCAAACGACCGATCACATCGCCCAAGGCCGGCGTGAACTGGGGACAGACTAGCCAGGCATCCGGATCAATGCCTGCTTCGCGCATCCAGGTGCGTGGCAAGTACAAACGTCCATTACGCGCATCCTCACCCACGTCACGCGCGATATTCGTCAACTGCATGGCATTGCCAAGCTCGCACGCGCGTGCAAGGGCATACGGATTTTTAACGCCCATGATCATCGCCATCATGGCGCCGACGCTGCCGGCTACGCGAGCACAGTAGTGATGCAAATCGTCCAATGTTTCATACCGACGTCCTGCTGCATCCCAAGCGAAGCCTTCAAGCAGTGCCTCCGGGAGTTCGCGCGGTAGACCATAGCGATGCGCCACCATGGCCATCGCGCGGTCTTCGATGATGGCTTCGGGCTGTCCGTTATAAATCGCTGCCAGACGTTGCTGCAGCTTTTGCATCGCCAGTGGGTCGTCATCGTGCTCATCGATGGCATCGTCGGCGACACGGCAAAAAGCGTACAGCGCAATCGCAGGCATGCGCACGCGTTGTGGCAGCAGGCTGCTGGCAGCGAAAAAAGATTTCGATCCGCCGCGCATGAGTTCTTCACACGCTGCCAGATCAATGCCTTGCATGGGAGGAGTTTGGTCAGGCATCGGGCACCACCTCGGACATGGCTTTGGCAGACATCAGCACACCGGGAACACCGGCACCCGGGTGAGTACCGGCGCCGACCATATAAAGATTTTTCACATCTTCGCTGCGGTTATGCGGCCTGAACCATGCGCTTTGCAGCAGGATAGGTTCAAGACCAAAGGCAGCTCCCTTGTAAGACCACAGTCTGTCGTTAAAATCTTGCGGCGTCATCAGCTTGCTGGTGACAAGGTGCTGTCCCAGATCGGGCATGACGGTACGTTCAAGATGCTCTTGAATTTTTATCCTGAAGCGCTCGCCGTCTGCAGCCCAGTCCGTACCGCTACCGAGATGCGGTACTGGAGCCAGCACATAAAACGCATCATGACCTGCGGGTGCGACCGAGGGATCGCTCGCGCTGGGACGATGCAGATACAGACTGAAGTCTTTTGCGAGATGCAGGCGCTTGAAAATATCGTCGAGCAGTTCGCGATAGCGCGGCCCGAGCATGATCATGTGATGCGGTACGTCCTCGTAGCGACGATTGGTACCGAAATACCAGACGAACAAGCTCATCGAGTATTTGCTGCGTTCGATTTTGCGGTCGGTCCAGTGGCGTCGATCTTTCGCGTCAATCAGATAGCGATACGTCCATGCGGCATCACCGTTGGAAATTACGACGTCGGCATCAAGAACTTCGCCATTTTCCAGCGTGACGCCGGTAGCTTGGCCGTTGCTCACATTGATGCGTGTGACGGCGGCGTTGCAACGCAAGCGCACACCGCGTTCTTCGAGCAGGTCGACTAATCCACGAACGAGCGCCCCGGTACCACCCATCGCCCAGTGCACGCCCCAGCGACGTTCGAGGGTGTTGATGAGACTGTAGACGCGAGTGACCGAAAAAGGATTGCCGCCAATGAGCAGCGGATGAAAGCTGAACACCTGCCGCAGTTTGGGATCGCTGATGTGTCGTGCGACCAGCGTGTACAGACTCTCCCATGCCTTCATACGCATCATGCTCGGCAAAGCGGCCAGCAAATCACCGATGGTATTGAAGGGCATGCCGCCCAGATCTTCGAAACCCAGTTTGCAGGCCTGGTCAGCAGCAGCGACGAACCGATCGTAGCCAGGCAGATCGTCCGGGCAGAAGCGCGCCACTTCACGGCGCATCGTTGCTTCGTCGCCGCTGTAATCAAACCAGCTGCCATCATCGAACCGTATCCGATAGAAGGGTTCCATCGATTTGAGCGTGATGTGGTCAGAGAATTTTTTTCCGCACAGCGCCCATAGTTCTTCCAGCAACTGGGGTGCGGTGATGATGGTGGGGCCGGCATCAAAAGTGAAGCCATCCTGACGGTGGACGTAGGCACGGCCACCCGGTGCATCCAGCTTCTCGAGAATTTGAACCTGATAACCTTTGCAGGAGAGACGTACTGCTGCTGCCAGTCCGCCGAAGCCGCTGCCGATGACGATGGCTTTCGGCGTGTGCATGGTGAGTCCTATCGCATCAGACGCGCGAACACGCCAATATTTTTGGAGCCAAACGATTCAAGCGCAATCGTTGAGCCGGTAGCGGGATCGCGCAGACTGAGTCGGCCTGCGTCGTGTGCGATCAACTCGAAGGGCTGGTCCGCACCGAATCCTTGCAGACGACGATCTCGCACCAGTGCGCGCAGCGTGCCGCGCACAAAACCCTGCTCGCCTTGGAAGTTATGAATGTTGTCACCCGTGATCGCATCGATCACTTGTATGGAGCCGTCGGGCTGATCCAAAAAGCGCAGCACGCGTATTTGCTCAGCGCGTGCGGTGATATTGTCCGGCTGTGCAGGGCCGGTCCAGCGCACCCAGGCTACGAGCGCCAGACATGCCACTAGAAAAAGCGCGAAGCCCAGTCCCGTGGACAGGCTCCGGCGCTCATGGTCTGCTTTCCACTCTGAGGATTCGGCCGTTTTCATCGTGCGAAGACGCCATCTGGCATGCGGACTGGAATGCGCGCCTCATGAAGATCGGGGGTGGCCGCGACTTCAGCCATGCGCTTTTCCCAGGCTTCGTAGAGCAGTGTACCGACTTCTTTGGCATTGGCGATGCAGCGCAGCGCAGGTTGTGGTTGGCTGATATGCCATGCGCGCGCATGCGGCCACAGATGCAGATAAGCGATGCGATCGTCACCCTTGAGCTCGAGTGCGATTTCACCGAAGCCATTACCCTGATCGCGAATTTGCGCCGTCTTGATCCAGCGATGCGGCAAATTGAAAGTGAGCGTGAGCACGATACCGATACGCATGACGACGCGGCGGTTGGTGATGGTGTACATCGTGGTGCTGGCCGACAGCCAGGCCGTCAATGAGAGCAGCGACAGTGATACCGTGGCCAGAATTGCACCGATGCTGAGTGCGCTGAGGTTGCCGAGCAAGCCCAGCGAGGGATCCCAGATCATCACAGCCTGCAGTGCGATCATCAGGGAAAAATAAATCGACAGTCGTTTGACATGAAAGGCATCAATGGCCAGCAGTCGCCAGTCGGGACTGCCTTGCCAGAGAATATGTTCGCCAGCGGGCAGAGCCTCGGGCAGGCCCGGCGCCGCTTCGAACTCGTGCTCGTGATGCGGCTTCACACCAGTGGTTCCTGACGTTCCGGTGTCGCATACAGCGTGCCGGCGCCATAGTAGGCAGAAATTTTTTCTTCTTCGAGCATGGTGATCTGATCCGCATTACGCAGACCCGGCACGTCGGCAAACTGATGCCCGAGAATCGCGTGCACTTTCACTTTGTCTTTTGTGATGCGCGCAAAAGGCACTGGCAGCATGACGGTACGGCCCGAATCATTGAGTTTGACTTCAATGTAGCGGAACATCATCTCAGAGCGGTCCATCCACAGCTCGTTCACGGTGCCGGCGACTTCATCATCATCACCCACCACCGGCAGACCGCGTGGATCATCATCCTGAGTCGCGACACCGTACTCGGGCTGAGTACGCAGCGGCACAATCTTCGCTTCGCCTTCGGGCGTGTGATCGGGCACATCGGCTCGATTGGCCCAAGAACCGGGACCTACGCCGGCGAGCAGCGGGTTACCGGTAGGCTCAATGGGTGCGCCAATGTAGCGATGGCGTGGCTCGGCTTGCAGAAATTCTGGCGGCTGCAGCGGATAAGGCATGACAACCTCGTCGCCATTGGCCATCAGATAAGTCTTGGGTGTCGGGATGGGCGGCCAGCCGTCCATTTTCACTGGCGGGGTGCGACCGGAATCCAGCGGATATCCATCGCGATGATTTTCCTGCAGCAGGTAATACACCAGCCCGAAAAAGAAAATCCAGAACAGATACAGCACGAGCTGTGCCACATCGACGTATTGGGTAATAGCCATTGTTTCCATGATGCGTCTCCTTCTGACGTTGGGCCCTGAGCGAAACACGAGCCCGGGGAGCTACTTGTCGCCTTTATCGACGTCCTGCAATGAGCGAACGCTGCTTGGATAAAGGCTGCTACTGATTTCTGATGCGGTAATTCGTACTGCAGTACTTCCGTGGTTCAGTCATTCACATGCACTAGCCGGGGAACTCGGCCAGTCCAAACTTCTGCTGTGACCGTGTCGGCAAGGCATCGCGCCGCACCAGCGGACCGATAGCGACCAAAACGCCAAACAGCAAATACATTTCCAGGTGATACACAAAGCTGTAACCCGTTACAGGAGACACCAGACTCTCTCCCAGCCATCCCGCATTGGCCAATGCGCCAATGACGTCTTTGATCATGCCGCCTGCGGCAATCGACGCGCCGGCCGCGGTGGCTTGCACTGCGCCCCAGGCGCCTAGTGCCAGTCCTGCGTCTTCGCCCTGCGCCAGACCCATGGCCATGGTCAGCGTGCCGACCGAAAACAATCCGCCACCCACGCCAATCAAAAACGCACCGGCGCGAAACAGGTTGGGTGCCTCCAGCGGTGCAGAAAAAATCACCATCGCAAAGGCAGGCAATCCGGCCAGCGCACCCAGCGCCGCCAGTCGTACTGCATCCACACCTCGACTCAGCAGAGCCGCTGCCGTGCCAAAGGCCAGCAGTGCGCCACAGGCCGTGAGCGCGGTCAGCAGGCTGGTTGCGCCTACGCCCAGATGCAACACCTGTCCGCCATAAGGCTCGAGGATGATGTCCTGCATATTGAACGCGCAGGTACCCACACCCACCGTCCACAAAAATCGCTTCACGCCCGGCCTGTCGACGTATTCGCGCCAGTGGGTACTGAAATCGTCTTGCTCAATCGCCTGCCGAGCGCGATCCCGGTTCATGGCTTCCTGCTTCCAGAGCGCATTCAGATTCAGCCAGATCACCGCAACAGCCGAACCCTGCACCACCTGAATCAGACGCAGCGGACTGAAATCGGCCAGCAGCCATCCATAAATAGCGCCACTGCCGACCAGACCCAGCAACAGCATCGTGTACATCAGCGCCACCACGCGTGGCCGCGTCTCGGGTGTAGCCAGATCAGTCGCCAGTGCCAGACCTGCGGTCTGGGTCACTTGCATTCCGGCGCCCACCAGCAAAAAAGCCATCGCAGCGCCAATTCGGCTCACCCACAACATGCCCGGCTGAGGCTGACCCAGCGCCAGGAGGCCAAAAGGCATGATGGCCAGACCGCCAAACAGCAACAGCGTGCCTATCCACAAATAGGGCAGGCGTCTCAATCCCAGTGCCGAGCGGTGGGTATCCGACCGAAACCCGATCAGCGCGCGCAATGGCGCAGACACCAGCGGCAATGCGACTGACAGAGCGACCCACCAGGCGGGCACACCCAGCTCGACGATCATGACGCGGTTCAGCGTACCGACCAGCAGCGCAGTCGCCAGACCGATGGACAGCTGAAACATGGACAAGCGGAGCAGACGCGACAAAGGCAGATCCGGCGTTGCCACATCGGCAAAGGGCATCCAGCGCGTCCCCATCGAGGACGCCAGTTTTTGGGTGTATTGCCTCAGCAGCTTCATGCGGCTTCCGTGTCGGGACGCATTGCCCGCATCATTCATGAAAGCACTCTAGAGGCGAGTGCGGAGACTGTCAACTAAAGTTTACTCATAATAGGTAAATTCAGGTTGACACAAATGCCAGAATCGCCGATGCTCGTGTTGTGCTGCACTGCGGCACAGGTAGTCGCTGTATCTCCTCTCATAAGGCGCCCTCGGGCGCCTTTTTTTCGTTGACTGGCGTACACATGGTGGCGAGCGGCCGCAGTGCTTGCTGTTTTCATAACTGCAAGGTACTGCCATGAGGCCGTTATAATCACGCCTTTGCCCGCGCGCCCGCGCAGCTCACCCGGTTTCCCGCCCATGCATCCCCGACACAAAGAGCAGATCGCTGCGCTTTTTTCCGAAGTCGCAGCACCCCTACTTGCCGGCACCGACCTTGTTCTTCCCGACATCACACTGGAGCGACCGCGCGATCCGTCGCATGGTGATCTCGCGTGCAATATCGCGATGCAGCTGGCGCGTCCACTGAAAAAGAACCCGCGCGAACTGGCGCAACAATTTGCCGATGCACTGATGGCCCATGCGTCACGTCAGGGCTTGATCGATGCCGTTGAAATCGCGGGACCGGGCTTCATCAATCTGCGCGTCGCGCTGTCGGTGAAACAAGATGTGATTCGTCGCGTGTTCATTGATGCGCAATGCTTCGGTCGCACCAACGATGGCAAGGATCACAAGGTATTGGTTGAATTTGTCTCCGCCAATCCGACCGGCCCATTGCACGTGGGGCATGGACGTCAGGGCGCTTTGGGCGATGCGATTTGTGCGCTGCTTGAAGCACAGGGTTATGCGGTACTGCGCGAGTTCTATTACAACGATGCCGGAGTGCAGATCGCAACGCTCGCGGCTTCGGTGCAGGCTCGCGCGAAAGGCAGCAAGCCGGGTGATGCTGACTGGCCCGAGTCGGCCTATAACGGCGATTACATTGCCGACATAGCTTCCGATTTTCTTGCGAAGAAAACGGTCTCTGCAGCCAATGGCGAGCCGGTGACTGCGAGTGGCGATGTGGATGATCTTGAGTCCATTCGACGTTTCGCGGTGACTTATCTGCGTCACGAGCAAGATCTCGATTTGCAGGCGTTTGGTGTGCGCTTCGATAACTACTACCTCGAGTCTTCACTGTATAGCGACGGCAAGGTAGAAGCAGCCGTCGAAGCACTCAAAAAAGCCGGCAAGACATTCGAACAGGATGGCGCGTTATGGTTGCGCAGCACCGACTATGGCGATGACAAAGACCGCGTGATGAAAAAATCCGACGGTACGTATACCTATTTCGTCCCCGATGTCGCTTATCACATCACCAAGTGGCAGCGTGGCTACACCAAGGTCATCAATGTGCAGGGCAGCGACCATCACGGCACGATTGCGCGCGTGCGTGCTGGTTTGCAGGCGGCCGGTCAGGGTATACCCTCCGGATATCCCGACTATGTGCTGCACAAAATGGTCACCGTCATGAGAAATGGCGAAGAAGTCAAAATCTCCAAACGCGCCGGTTCGTATGTCACCTTGCGCGACCTGATCGAATGGTCTGCTGGGGATGTGACGAATGCTGAAGGCAAGCGCGATCTGACGCGCGGTCGTGATGCGGTGCGCTTTTTCCTCATTTCGCGCAAGGCCGATACCGAATTCGTTTTCGATGTTGACCTCGCACTCGCGCAATCAGATGAAAATCCGGTCTACTACGTACAGTACGCCCATGCTCGCATCTGCTCGGTACTGGCGCAGTGGGGCGGCGATGAAGCCGCATTGAAACAGGTTGATCTGTCGCCCTTGATAGCGCCGCGCGAAGCCTCGCTGATGGCCAAAATTGCAGATTATCCGGATGTGCTGAAAAAAGCCGCTGAAGAACTCGGGCCGCATCAAATCGCTTTTTATTTGCGCGACCTCGCCGGCGAGCTTCACAGCTACTACAATGCAGAACGCGTGTTGGTAGATGATGTTGCGCTCAGAGAGGCGCGCTTGGCGCTTCTGCTGGCGACGCGTCAGGTATTGGCCAACGGACTGGAATTGATCGGTGTCTCTGCACCGGCCCGTATGTGAGCAGAGTGTGAATATGCAGCAGGAAAAAATGCATTCTTCGAGCAAAAGTGCTCACCCGCGCCGTGAGCGGGGTGGCACGCTCACGGGCATTATCGTCGGCCTTATTCTGGGTTTGCTGATTGCGGTTGGTGTCGCCATCACCATCAACAAGACGCCGCTGCCCTTCGTGGACAAGATCAGCAAGCAAGCGCAACCCGCCGGCGAACTGGGCGACCCGAACAAGACCTTGCCCGGCGGTGCGCGTGAGCGTCGCGAGCAACTCACCGACAAGGACCCGGCGGTCCAGCAAGCTACGCCCCCGGTCACGCCTCAGACCACCCCCCAGGTGACCACGCCGCCGGCACCAGAGCGTTCACGCGACAAGGAAAAGACGTCCTCGACCGCAGCGGTCGATCCTGCGCCGGATGAGCGCTTCACTTATTATTTGCAAGCGGGCGCATTCCGCGAACCCAACGATGCCGAAGCCACCAAAGCCAAACTGGCGTTGATGGGCGTGGCGGCGAACATCGCTGAACGCCAGTCCGATTTAGGTACGCTGTACCGTGTGCGCGTGGGTCCGTTTGCTGATGTCGAAACCATGAACCGCACACGTGTCAGGTTGTCCGACAATGGCGTTGATGTGGCTGTGGTTCGCGTACCGAAATAAGCGTCTCTGATTGAATGCCGTTGCCAGCGACTGCGTCGATGCGCAACGCTCATTTCAACAGACCGCACATTTTTTTCACCGTTGGCTTGTAACAGGACATTTCATGCGACTGATTCAAAAATTCTTTGCTCTGGCCAGTTTCAGTTTGATCGCACTTTGTGCGAGCGCGTCGCCCTCCGATCCGGTAGAGGGTGTGGACTACCAGCGCTTGCCTCAGGCCCAGCCGACCGATGCAGGCAAGAAGGTCGAGGTACTTGAGTTTTTCTGGTATGGCTGCCCCCACTGTTTCGCTTTCGAGCCTGCGCTCTCCGACTGGGTAAAGAAACGTGCGGATCACATTGTGTTCAAACGCATTCCGGTGGGTTTTCGCGAATCTTTCGTGCCTCAACAAAAACTGTACTTCGCCCTCGAGGCATTGAACCGTTTCGATGTGCACAAGGCCTATTTCGATGCGCTGCACATCGGTCGTCAGCGGCTGGACAAGGAAGACCTGATTATTGATTTCGTCGAGAAGCAGGGTATCGAGCGCAAGAAATTTCTCGATGTCTTCAATTCTTTCAGCGTGCAGTCCAAAGTGAGTCGGGTCGGTCAGATGCAGAACGCTTATCGCATCGAAGGCGTACCCACCATCATCATTGATGGCCAGTATGTGACATCACCGTCCATCGTGGGCGCAAATATGCGCGGACAACCCGAGGCGGCGATGAACATGGCGACCTTGCAAGTCATGGACGCACTGATCGCTCGGAAAAAATGAATTTTCTTTCTCGATGAAGCGCGTCTTCATCACTGGCGCCTCCAGCGGGTTGGGACTGGCCCTCGCGCGCGAGTTTGCATCGCAGGGTGCTCAGCTCGGTCTTCTGGCGCGACGTGAAAGCGCGCTTTCGGAACTGATTGCTTCGCTGCCGAATGCGCAAGCACATCGCGCTTACGCGGTTGATGTCAATGACCATGCAGCGCTTGCTGCTGCGGCCAGCGATTTCATCGTCCAGGCCGGCGGTATTGATGTCGTGATCGCGAACGCCGGTATTTCTTATGGCACGCTCACCGAGCGGCCTGCGGATCTCGCGGTGTTTGACAAAATCATGCAGACCAATCTGGTGGCGACGGTTGCGACTTTTTCGCCATTTATCATAACGATGAAGTCGCAGGCGGCAGCCGGGCAGCGCGGCATGCGACTGGTCGGCATTGCCAGCGTTGCCGGCATTCGGGGTTTGCCTGGTGCCGAAGCCTACAGCGCATCCAAGGCGGCGGTGATCAGCTATTGCGAATCGCTGCGAGTGGCTTTGCGTCGCCATGCCATTGAGGTCGTGACCATTGCGCCGGGTTATATCGATACACCGATGACGCAGATTAATACCTATCCCATGCCTTTCCTGATGCCGGCGGATGCGTTTGCGCGACAAGCTGTCAGAGCGATTAATTCGGGTCGCAGTTATGTCGTGATTCCCTGGCCTATGCGAGGCGTTTCCTGGCTGCTGAGATGTTTGCCCAACTGGCTGTATGACCGTGTGATGGCGCGCGCGCCTTACAAGGCCTCGTATCAGGAATTCAACGACGCGCCATGAACGCGCTGACCGATGCGATCGGCCAAACGCATGCGGTCATTGATTCCGCTCAGCCACCGCGTATCGTCTCGCTGGTGCCTTCGGTCACTGAGCTCGTGTGTGATCTGGGATTGTCTTCCTGGCTGGTTGGTCGTACGGGCTTTTGCATTCATCCACAATCGGTGTTGGCTGGCGTATCCAAGATTGGTGGTACCAAGGATGTAAACATCGACAAGATACGCGCGCTTGCACCCACGCATCTGATTGTCAATATCGATGAAAATGAAAAGCCCACCGTGGATGCGTTGGCGCAGTTCATTCCAAACGTTATCGTTACGCATCCGCTAGCGCCGGAAGACAACCTCGATCTGTACAGGCTGCTGGGCGGTATTTTCAATGCGAGCGACAAGGCCGAGCAGTTGTGCGAGGCTTTTGCGCGCGAGTATGAAGCGACACAAGTGCTGGCGCACGCAACGCCGTATCGTGTGCTGTATTGCATCTGGAAAGATCCCTGGATGACGGTATCGCGCGATACCTACATTGCACGTATGCTGGCTCTCGTTGGCTGGCATCAGTGCGAGATCAAGTCGGACAAACGCTATCCCGAGTTTCGCTGGGATGCGGCGCTCCTTGATTCTGTGGACGAGATATTGTTATCCACTGAGCCCTATCATTTCACCGAAATACACACAAATGCTCTCGAAAATCAGCTGGGTAAGCCGGTGCGTCTGGTGGATGGCGAGCGACTGTCCTGGTACGGCAGCCGGGCTATTGCGGGCCTGGCTTATTTGAGAGAGCTTTCGGGAGCGAGCTGACCTGATGTGTTGAACTAGTATTTATTTTTTCTTGCTCAGTCTTACGATCAGACGCAGGATCTCGTGCGCCAGTTGGCGTTGAGGCTCATCCAGTTGTTTGAGGCTGTTAAGTAATCGCAGGTCGATGGCGGATAGCTGCTCAGCCTGGCCTTTACCTTTGCCCGCTTCATTACCAAAGCGTAACCATTCGGCGGGTACATCCAGCCAGCTTGCCAGAGCGCGCAATTTCTCCTGTGTAGGAATCGACTCTCCATGCAACCATTTACGTGCAGCGTGCACGGTAACGGCTTGGCCTTTAAACCGATGATTGAACTCGCGCGCGAGTTCGGTTGGGCTGCGGGGCGAATAACTGGCGTTGCTGAGCGCTTGTCGTAGCCGCTCGCTGAAAGCCATACGCTCTTCTGATGAATTCATGGACGGAAATATTGCACGTAACCGTGTAATAGTCAGTACTGTCAGCACATACCGTCTGTAAAAAACGCACTACTTTAATTTTGCTCAAGCTTCTCGGAGTACTTCTGCTTGAAAGTTACTTTGAAAAAACTAACCGCAGGTTTGACCGAAAGGCGAAGGTCAATCGTCCTAATCCTTAGGAATCAACGAAAATAAAAATGATGCGGAAGCGATGGGCCAATTTTGTTTTATGACGCAATGCTTACAAAGCGCCAGACGTCATCATCATCTCTGAAGCGGCGTAGCTCTCCTGCGTACCAAAGCCGGTGAAGATGAGCAAGCGCTTCGCCCATTGCGAAAGTGAGCTGATGCATATCCAGCTCACGCCGAAACATGATGGGAACAATGTCGGCTGCCGATTGCGGCGTGGCGCACGCGGCTTTGACTTCGGCCAAACGCTCCGCATGATGCGCGGCCAGCTGTGCAATACGCCGATGCAGTCCGCGAAACGGTTTCCCGTGTGAGGGCAGGACCAGAGTGTGTTCGGGTAGGGATTTGAATTTTTGGATTGAATCGAGAAAATTACCCACGGCATCCGATTCCGGTTCGATCGCAAATACCGAGGTATTCGTTGAAATTCTCGGCAATACCATGTCGCCAGAAATCAATACATTCAAGCCATCGCAATACAGTGCTGCATGTTCAGGTGAATGACCGGTGCCGGTGATCACTCGCCATGAATGTGCGCCTATCAATAAGCGCCGATCTTCCTCCAGCCGAATGAAACTTTCCGGTACGGCCGGCACCAGCGTTGGATAGTAATTTTGACGCGCCTGCAGCTGCGCAATCATCGTTTCGTCTTTGAGTCCATGATGCTGAAAATGCGGCAGCATCGATGGCCCATCAGCACCTGGCAAACCGGCGGCCATCATGCGCGCAAATCCATACTCTCCGACAGTCATGTAGAGCGGCGCTTGCCAGCGCTCGCACAACCATGCTGATAATCCCACATGGTCCGGGTGACAGTGCGTGACAATCACGCGAAATACCGGCAAGCCGCCCAGTTCATGCGCAAAAATTGCTTCCCATGCATCGCGGGTCGGGGTGCTGGCGATACCGCAATCCACAATCGTCCAGCCCTTTTCGACGGAACCGTCGGCCGCTTCTCGCACATCTTCCAGCAGCCACAAATTGATATGGTTGAGCGCGAAAGGCAGGCCCATGCGCAGCCACCGCACGCCCGGAGCAACTTCCAGTGTTTTGCCGGTTGCGGGCAGTGTCTCGCCAAAGACATATTCGAGCTCGGATTCTTGAGGATTCATGGTGCCCAACTTATGGAAAATAGAATGAATGGGAGCACCGTGCAGCGGGGTTCCCATTTGCGCGAGGCGCGCCTACAATACGGCTTCACTTGACGTTTACGTAAACGTCGATTCTAGCGCGATTCCGTATCCTTATGGCAACTTACACTATTACCGAGCTGGCGAGGGAATTCGACATCACGCCGCGCGCCATTCGTTTTTACGAAGATCAGGGATTATTGAGCCCCAGCCGGGAAGGCGCCGGCGGACGCACCCGCGTATACGGCGCGCGCGATCGTACCCGTCTGAAGCTGACTTTGCGTGGCAAGCGACTGGGCCTGACGCTGTCCGAAATTCGGGATCTGGTCGATATGTACGAATCGCCCAAGGATTCCGCTGCGCAGCTCAAGCGATTCATGGCGGTGCTCGCCAGACATCGCGAATCGCTGGAGCAGCAGCGCGAAGATATTGAAGTCACCCTCGCGGAAATCGCAGCGCACGAAGAAAAATGTCGGCAGATGCTCGCCGAGCATCCTGCCGGTCAACCGTCCCGGGCAAAATCCACCGCTCGTCGCGCCGCCTGACAAAATACTGCTACGGAGATACGCATGACCGAATTACCGGGACTGAGCTTTGACCATGGCGATGACATTGCCGCCTTGCGCGACGCAGTACGCGAATTTGCTGCTGCCGAGATCGCGCCGCGCGCCGCGGAAATCGATCGTACCGATCAATTCCCCATGGATTTGTGGCGCAAGATGGGTGATCTCGGTTTGCTGGGTGTGACGGTTGAAGAAGATCTTGGCGGTAGCGGCCTCGGTTATCTGGCCCACATCATCGCGATGGAAGAAATTTCACGAGCATCTGCCTCGGTTGGTCTGTCGTATGGTGCGCACTCCAATTTGTGCGTGAATCAGATTCGCCGCAATGGCACCGATGCACAACGCGCTGCTTATTTACCCAAACTGATATCGGGCGAGCATGTCGGCGCGCTCGCCATGTCGGAACCCAATGCCGGTTCTGACGTTGTGAGCATGAAGCTGCGTGCCGACTTCAAAGGCGATCATTGGGTACTGAATGGCAGCAAGATGTGGATCACCAATGGCCCCGACGCCGATGTGCTGGTGGTGTACGCAAAAAACGATATCGAAGCCGGTCCGCGCGGCATCACCGCTTTCCTGATCGAAAAAAACTTTCCTGGCTTCTCTGTTGCACAAAAGCTCGACAAACTCGGCATGCGCGGTTCGCACACCGGTGAGCTGGTGTTTCAGAATTGTCGCGTGCCGGCGGAGAATGTGCTCGGCGGACTCGGTCGCGGTGTGAACGTGCTGATGTCGGGTCTTGATTATGAGCGCGCCGTGTTGTCCGGCGGTCCGCTGGGCATCATGCAGGCATGCATGGATGCGGTGGTGCCATATGTGCATGACCGCAAGCAGTTCGGTCAACCGATTGGTGAATTCCAGCTCATGCAGGGCAAGCTTGCCGACATGTATTCCACCATGATGGCCTGCAAGGCCTATGTGTATGCCGTTGGACAAGCCTGCGATCGCGCCAAATCGCCTGAACAGATACGGGCTTTGCGCAAGGATGCGGCCGGTGCGATTTTGTACTCGGCCGAGAAGGCGACCTGGATGGCAGGCGAAGCGATTCAAACGCTCGGCGGTAATGGTTATATCAACGAGTATCCGGTGGGTCGCTTGTGGCGTGATGCCAAACTGTATGAAATTGGTGCCGGCACCAGTGAAATACGGCGTATGCTGATCGGCCGCGAACTGTTTGCCGAAACCACCTGATCATTATCAGTCCATGCAGAATTTCCCCAAGCTTTTGTCGTCCCAAATCGCGTTCGATATCGCACGCGTACTGCTGGATGGTTTCGACAAACACTATCGCTTGTTTCGGCAATCGAGTCAGGCCGCGCGTCGTCATTTCGAGCAAATGACCTGGAAGCAGGCGCAAGCCGAGGCGCGTGAGCGTATCGCGTTTTATGAATTGCGCGTCAAGGAATGCGTGCAGACTCTCGAAGATGAGTACGATGAGGCGGACTTGTCTGACAGCGTATGGCGCGAAGTGAAGCTGCATTACATTGGTCTGCTGACCGACCATCGTCAGCCTGAATTGGCCGAAACATTTTTCAACTCGGTCTGTTGCAAAATCCTGCACCGCACTTACTTCAACAACGATTTCATTTTCGTGCGCCCGGCAGTATCCACCGAATATATCGAGCCGGCAGACGGCACACCAACGTATCGCGTTTATTATCCCGGTGCCGAGGGCTTGGCCAAGGCATTGCGGCGCATGGTCACCAATTTCCAGTTCGATTGCGAATTCGCCGACCTCGATCGCGATGTGACGCAAGCAGCTTCTTGGCTGGGTCGCGTGATGGGCAACGCCAAACTCGAGCCCAATCATCAGATACAGATACTGTCCAGCCCGTTCTTCCGCAACAAAGGTGCTTACCTGGTCGGAAAAATTCTCAATGGCGGGCGCGAATATCCTTTCGTGATTCCGGTGCTGCACAACCGACGCGGTCAGCTGATACTCGATACGGTACTCACTGATGTGGGTTTGATTACGCTCTTGTTTTCATTCACGCGTGCTTACTTTCAGGTCGATATGGAAGTGCCTTCAGCGTATGTGAAATTCCTGCGCAGCATGCTGCCCAACAAGCCGCGCAGCGAGATTTACACCATTCTCGGTTTGCAAAAGCAGGGCAAGGCCGCCTTCTATCGCGACTTCCTGCATCACCTCGCGCACTCGTCCGATCGTTTCGAAATCGCGCCTGGTATTCGCGGACTGGTGATGGTCGTGTTCTCGCTACCCTCATTTCCTTATGTGTTCAAGGCGATCAAGGATAGCTTTCCTCCTCCCAAAGAGACCACGCGCGCGCTGGTCAAGGAAAAATATCAGCTGGTCAAATGTCACGATCGCGTTGGCCG
>JBDKLM010000048.1:0-21824 GCA_039806005.1 Pseudomonadota bacterium | reverse complement strand
CCACTCGCCACCAGGTGCAAGCACCCGTGCTGCCGTTCGACTTGCATGTGTAAGGCATGCCGCCAGCGTTCAATCTGAGCCAGGATCAAACTCTTCAGTTCAATCTCTGTTTTGTGCCATTTCTGGCAGGTTCCGAAGAACCGTCGCTCACTCAAAATACTGACAGGAATGTTCTTGCGAACCTTCCTATATTTCTTCGTGAGCACTTGATTTTTAAAGTATTACGATGTCGCCTAAGCTTCATCGTCGCACGCCATCAAGCGCCCACACTTATCGGCTGTTAATTTTTAAAGAACTTGCAAATTCGTTGGCTTTCGCCGTGCTGTCGAAGCGTCGTGTTCGAAGCAGCAAAGAAGCGGAATTATGCGGGACTTCCTGAATTTCGTCAAGCACTGCATCGACTGATTCTTTACCCACTTGCGTTTTCGGGCTGTTTTGCCCGTCAAACACAGAGCCAGCGAGTATGGAGGACTTTCCTCCTGCCGTCAAGCACCTTGTTCAGGCCCACCAAGACCAGCGCAGCCGTTTACTGGCAATTCCAAGCAAGGCTGGGTCATTTGTGTTCTTTTTGAAAACATCCTGGCTGGTTTGGCGCCGGCAAGGATCAGATGCCCCGGAAACTCGGCAAGCGCTTTTCCATAAATGCCTTCATGCCCTCTTTCTGGTCATCGGTGGCGAAAGTACTGTGGAACAGTCGGCGTTCATATTGAATGCCGTCGGACAGCGAAGATTCATACGCGCGATTCACGGATTCCTTGATCATCATGACAGAGGGCAGCGACATTGATGCAATGACGGTCGCGGCCTCCAACGCTTCGTCGATCAGACGATCGGCCGCCACCACCCGGGAAACCAAGCCGGCGCGCTCTGCCTCGCTTGCATCCATGAAGCGCGCAGTCAGACACATATCCATCGCCTTGGCTTTCGATACAGCCCGGGGCAGGCGCTGAGTCCCGCCCGCCCCGGGGATGGTGCCGAGCTTGATTTCAGGCTGCCCGAATTTGGCGGTGTCGGCAGCGATGATGAAATCGCACATCATGGCCAGCTCGCAACCGCCACCCAATGCGTAACCGGCAACGGCAGCAATGATGGGCTTGCGCACCCGCCGAATCTGCTCCCAGTTACGGGTGATGTAATCACCGTTATAGACATCGGCGAAGGTGTAATCCGCCATCGCTCCGATATCCGCGCCAGCCGCAAAGGCTTTTTCATTGCCGGTGATGATCATGCAGGCAATCGCCGCATCCTGATCAAAGCCCAGCAGCGCATGTCCGAGTTCATTCATCAGCTGATCGTTAAGCGCATTCAAAGCCTTGGGCCGATTCAGCCGTATCACGGCGACCTTGCCGTGCGTCTCGACGAGGATATTCTCGTAATTCATGTCTGGCTCCATTTTGTTTTGTTGAAGGGATGTCATGATTTTACTTGGCCCGATTTGGTTCAGTCTTTTTCAAGACTTGACTTGGACTGTAATGAGGCTATGGTGAATCCGATATGGGATTGTCCATCTCCTTGATGATCGAATCATGCAAGCCGCACTCAACGCGCTGAACCAACACTGTACGCAACTCCATCAGCGAGCACGGTATCTCGCATTGTGCGCCGACGCAGAAGTACCACAGGTGTTCAAGGAGTTGCTCGATTCACTCGAGAAGCTCTTTTCCCTCGAGCACAGCCTGATGGAACAACATCAGTTTCCGGCATTACGCTGCCATGTTGAGCAGCACGCCAGAGCGCTGATAGGGTTGCATCGCACCCACTCACTAGTCATGTGCGGCGCCTGCCATAAAGGACGATATGTCGGCGCGCACCTGCTCATGCACTGGTTCGAGCTGCATCATGAAACGCTGGACGCCTGTCTGGCTGCCTGGCTTGAATGCCTGCAGTCAGGCCAAACGATTCTGACTACGCCGCGCAGAGCATTGTGGCCGGAGATTACTCGGGAGTCAGATGGCGATGTGCAAGTGCCATCTCAAGCATCAGCACAGCAGGACAAAAACAATCTTTTGTACGGCTCAGGGCGAGACGGACAAAACCTTGGGAATTAGGAGCCACATCTGACCGGCTTGCTTCATCTTGCCAGCCAGTTCACCCGCCTCATCGCCAAAACCCCAGAAAAAATCAGCGCGCACCGGATTGCGAATAGCACCTCCCGTGTCCTGCGCCATCATCAGTTGGCGCAGCGGAAGGTCACTGTTGGGTCGCGTGGTTGACACAAACACCGGTGCACCCAACGATATGAATTGAGGATCAATCGCAATCGAACGTTGCGCTGTCAGTGGCACGCCGAGCGCGCCACGCGGCCCTTTGACGGGATCAACAATTTTCTCTTCCTTGAAAAATACAAAGCTGGGGTTGGCATTCAGCAGTTCTTGTAAACGATGCGGGTTAGCGGCTGCCCAGGCTTTGATACCTTGCATGGAGGCCTGCTCCAACTTGAGTTCACCGCGCTCTACCAGATAACGACCTATGGATTTGTAAGGATGGCCATTTTGATCTGCATATGCAATGCGTATGGTCTCTTTGCTGTCAGCCAGCGTGACCCTCCCCGAGCCTTGCACTTGCAGAAAGAAAGCGTCGATGGCGTTGTCTACCCACACCAGTTCCGAACCCGGTGCCAGACCGTTCTGCATGAGCTCGGCGCGCGAGTAATAAGGTACGACCTTATTGCCGGACAATCGGCCCCGTAGGCGCATATTTTTCAGTTCGGGATACACGCTGCCAAGATCAATGGTCAGCAAATCGCCGGGAGTTCGGTACAGCGGCGTCTGAAACAAACCCCCGCGCGTTCTTGACCCACGCAACAGTGGCTCGTAATACCCGGTCACCGTGCCGGATACGCTGCCATCGGCGTTGCGCACCTGATGTGGCAAGAAGCGCGACTCAAAAAAACTTCTCATGCCCGCACCATCCACGGCACTCAGTTGCCGGGCTTCAGTGCAGATTTCCTGCCAGCCAGCTCGTCGAATCATCACTTCGCACGATGCCCGAAACGCGGGCCAGAGCTGCGTGAGATCATCATCGGCCCAACCGGGCAACTGATCAAAACTCACCGCGCGCAAATAATCCGCCGGCGTGATGGTCTCGGCTTTGGCTGCAGGCTGCGCCGGAACTGAGGGCGTTGGCTTGGGTGGCTTGGCCGGTCGGGGCGGAGTAACGCAGGCGCCGAGCAGCAAGACCATGACGCACAGAGCTACGGTTACACTGAACGATTGAATTGAACGAGGCACGATGTCATGTGGTTGTTATTTCTTGAAGCGGGACTGGCACTGGGCCTGCTGATTTTCATCGTATGGTGGACGATGTTCTCGGGTCGCAAAGACGACGACTGACCTTTTTCACGCCGGCACCCGTTTTTACGTTCTCTCAAAAGGTCTATCGCAAGACAGTGAAACGCAGTCCTGCATCGATTCGTGACCCGTAATTTATCAACGTCAGCCTAATGCAGCGTACGCGGCAGGGACAAAACGAACTCGGGTATTTTGGATTCAAATTGCTCACCATCCTCAGCCACGCAAAAATATTTACCGCGCATGGTTCCCTGAGGCGTGGACAGTGATGTGCCGCTGGTGTATTCGAACTGCTCGCCCGGCGCGAGCAGCGGCTGATGACCCACCACGCCCAGCCCTCGCACCTCCTGCACCTGATCATTGGCGTCGGTAATAAGCCAGTGTCGCGATATCAGCTGTGCTGTGACACTCCCCGTATTCTTGATCGTGACTGCATACGCGAATACATATTGTGACGCGTCCGGGTTGGATTGATCCTCCAGATACTGGGTGCGCACCGTCACAGTCATCTCATATGCCGCCATGTTCTAACGTTCTTTCATGTGAGTTTACGGTCGCAAGTTTTCGCGGCCCGGAAGTTATCGATTGCACACCAATTTCAGCCCTGTGGCAAGCAACCTGCTTCATCAAGGTAGAATTCCCCGCTTGCCAACAGGGGGAAAAACATGTCGACCTACCGCATCGCTCCGAGCATCTTGTCCGCCGATTTTGCCCGCTTGGGCGAAGAAGTCCGCAATGTCGTGGCCGCCGGCGCAGATATCATCCATTTCGATGTGATGGACAACCATTATGTTCCCAATCTGACAATCGGACCGCTGGTCTGCGAAGCGATTCGGCCGCACGTGCAGGTACCGATTGACGTCCACCTCATGGTCAAACCGGTCGACCGGCTCATCCCCGATTTTGCAAAAGCGGGTGCCAATATCATTAGCTTCCATCCGGAGGCGTCAGAACATATCGATCGCACCCTTCAGTTAATTCGTGACCAGGGCTGCAAAGCAGGACTGGTATTCAATCCGGCCACACCGCTGCATCATCTCGAGCACGTGATGGACAAGCTCGACTTGATACTCATCATGTCAGTCAATCCCGGATTTGGCGGGCAGTCGTTTATTCCCGAGGCGCTGAAAAAAATTGCTGCCGTGCGCAAACTCATTGATGCCAGCGGACGCGACATCATGCTGGAGGTCGACGGTGGCATTAAACCCGACAATATCGCAGAGGCGGCAAAAGCAGGCGCTGACACCTTCGTTGCCGGCTCGGCGATTTTCGGCAAACCGGATTACAAAGCCGTTATCGACGCGATGCGTGCGCAGCTGTCCCAAGTCTGATCAAGGAAAGTCCATCCGGAATCTCGGTCCGGATGTTATAGTTAAGTGATTGAAAATTGCGTCCATTTTGATGGTCGCTTGATGCCCACCATTATGTTTCTTGTCAAAAAAACTAAGCTGATCCCGCCAGGTGCCTTTGAGGCTTGGCTATGGCGACGCTGGCAACCCCGTATCGACTGATACCGCTGCCTGTCGCTAGTCCGCTCCGGACTGGCGGTTTTTTGGACACCTCGCCGCTCACCTACAATAGCGGCCCGGAGAGAAACATGACTGAACTTGAATTCAAATCGCTCGCCGCGCAGGGCTATAACCGCATTCCCCTGCTTGCCGAAGCCTTCGCTGACCTGGAAACCCCGCTAACGCTCTATCTGAAGCTGGCGCAGACACAAAATCAGGGCAAAAACACCTTTCTTCTCGAATCAGTTGTCGGTGGAGAGCGATTCGGTCGCTACTCTTTCATCGGTCTGCCTGCCAACACACTACTGCGCTCGCAAGGTCAGCGAACCGAAATCGTTCAGCACGGCGAAGTCGTTGAAACCTTCACCGGCAATGCGCTGGACTTCATCGCGGAATTCCAATCGCGCTACAAAGTTGCCGTCAGCCCCGGCATGCCGCGCTTTTGCGGCGGCCTGGCCGGCTACTTCGGTTATGACGCCGTGCGCTACATAGAACACCGCCTCGCCAATACAGCGCCCAGAGATGATCTGCAACTGCCGGACATACAACTCCTGCTCACCGAAGAATTGGCTGTCATCGACAATCTGTCAGGCAAGCTGTACCTGATCGTGTACGCAGACACCCGACAACCCGAAGCCTACGGGCGAGCCAGACAGCGGCTGAAAGATCTGCGCGGCATGCTTCGTCGCACGGTCGATGCACCAGTGACTTCGGGCTCGGTTCGTACGGAAGCCATTCGCGATTTCTCGAAAACGGATTACCTTGCTGCAGTCGCGCGCGCCAAGGAATACATCATGGCCGGCGATCTGATGCAGGTACAAATCGGCCAGCGCATACGCAAACCCTATGTGGACTCACCCCTCTCCTTGTATCGTGCGCTGCGCTCGCTGAATCCCTCGCCGTACATGTACTTTTACAACTTCGGCGACATGCAGATCGTAGGTAGTTCACCCGAGATTTTGGTTCGTAACGAAACCACACCGGATCAAAAGAAAAAAGTCACGATCCGCCCTCTTGCTGGCACGCGCCCGAGAGGATCCACGCCGGAGCAGGATAAACAACTCGCCGCCGAATTGCTGGCCGATCCCAAGGAAATTGCCGAGCACGTGATGCTCATCGATCTTGCACGTAACGACATCGGTCGCATTGCTGAGATCGGCAGCGTCAATGTCACCGACAAATTCATTATCGAAAAATATTCACACGTACAGCACATCGTCTCGAATGTCGAAGGATCGCTCAAGGAAGGCATGTCCAATCTCGACGTCCTGCGAGCCACTTTCCCGGCCGGCACTCTCTCTGGAGCCCCTAAAGTTCGGGCGATGGAAATCATCGACGAACTGGAGCCCGTCAAGCGCGGCATCTATGGCGGTGCCTGCGGCTATCTGTCCTTCGGTGGCGAAATGGATCTCGCCATCGCCATTCGCACCGGTGTCATCAAGGATGGCATGTTGTACGCACAAGCCGCAGCCGGCATCGTCGCCGACTCCATCCCCGAAATGGAATGGCAGGAGACAGAGAGTAAGGCGCGCGCCGTCTTGAGAGCCGCAGAGCAGGTGCAAGACGGACTGGACGGGGAGATTTGACATGCTGCTGATGATCGACAACTACGACTCGTTCACCTTCAACCTGGTTCAGTATTTTGGCGAGTTGGGAGAAGACGTTCGCACTTACCGCAATGACGAAATCAGTGTCGAGCAAATCGAGGCGTTGAATCCATCGCGCATCTGTATTTCGCCCGGTCCATGCACGCCGCACGAAGCGGGCGTCTCTGTGCCTGTCCTGAAGCATTTCGCGGGCAAGCTGCCGATACTGGGTGTCTGCCTCGGCCACCAGAGCATCGGCGCCGCTTTCGGCGGCAAAGTAATTCGCGCGCAGGAAGTCATGCATGGCAAAACTTCACCCATCACACACACCGGCGTTGGCGTATTCAAAGACTTGCCCAGCCCTTACACCATCATTCGTTACCACTCGCTTGCCATTGAGCGCGCATCCCTGCCTGACTGTCTCGAGATTACTGCGTGGACTGCAGATGGCGAAATCATGGGAGTGCGTCACAAAGAGTTTGCTATCGAAGGCGTGCAGTTTCATCCGGAATCCATACTTTCCGAGCACGGACATGCGCTTTTGAAAAACTTCCTCAATACCTGAATCGCAGGCAGCCCATGACACTCACACCGCAACAAGCGCTTTTGCGCATCATTGAACACCGCGAAATCTTCCATGATGAAATGCTGGCGCTGTTCCGCCAGATCATGGGTGGCGAGATGTCACCCGTCATGATCGCTGCGCTAACCATGGGATTGCGCGTAAAAAAAGAGTCGATTGGTGAGATCGCTGCAGCAGCCCAGGTCATGCGCGAATTCGCAGCCAAGGTCGAAGTCGCTGATGCCGACAAATTGGTCGATATTGTGGGTACCGGGGGCGATGGCGCCAACACCTTCAATATTTCAACCGCAACGATGTTCGTAGTGGCCGCAGCAGGCGCACGCGTGGCCAAACATGGCGGACGCAGCGTCTCGTCATCCTCCGGCAGCGCGGATGCGCTGGAAGCGCTCGGTGTGAACATTAATCTGTCGCCCCAGCAGGTCGCAGCCTCCATCGATGAAACTGGTATCGGTTTCATGTTTGCCCCCAACCATCACGCAGCCATGAAGCACGCTGCACCGGTCCGCAAAGAACTGGGCGTGCGTACCATTTTCAATATCCTCGGACCACTGACCAATCCCGCAAGCGCACCCAACATCATGATGGGTGTGTTTCATCCGGATCTGGTCGGCATTCAGGTACGCGTGCTGCAAAGACTGGGCGCACAACACGCAGTCGTGGTCTGGGCTCGTGACAACATGGATGAAATCTCGCTGGGCGCAGCCACCATGGTGGGCGAGCTTATTAACGGCGAAATTCGTGAATACGATATCCACCCAGAAGACTTTGGTTTGCAAATGACCTCAGGTCGACATCTGCAGGTGACTGGTGCAGCAGAATCCAAAGAAAAAATTCTTGAGGCGCTGGATAACCGAGCTGGTCCGGCTCGTGACATTGTCATGCTCAATGCCGGCGCTGCCCTTTATGCGGCCGGCATAGTCAGCAGTATCGCGGCTGGCGTCACACGTGCCAAAGAGACCTTGGCTTCCGGCGCCGCGCGGGCGAAACTCGATCAGTTCGCGCAGTTCACCCGAAAACTGGGCACTTCGTAAAGACATCAAAAAACAATACTCATCATGTCCGACATTCTGAAAAAAATTCTTGATGTAAAAGCCGACGAGGTCGCCGCTGCCAAAAAACATCAAGACCTGGCCAGCCTGCGTCGCGACGTGGAATCCGACCATGCCTCGCGTGCACAAATGCGCGGCTTCGAGGCCAGTCTGCGCAACAAGATCGCCGCAGGCAAAGCAGCGGTGATTGCCGAGGTCAAAAAAGCATCGCCCTCGAAAGGCGTGTTGCGCGAAAATTTTCAGCCCGCCGAGATCGCGCAAAGCTATGCACAGCATGGTGCCGCCTGCCTGTCTGTTCTGACGGACGTTCATTTTTTTCAGGGCGCACCCGAATATCTTCAGCAGGCACGTGCAGCCTGCGACATTCCGGCGCTGCGTAAAGATTTCATCATTGATCCATACCAGATTTATCAGGCCCGCTCATGGGGTGCGGATTGCGTCTTGCTGATTGTCGCTGCGCTCGACCACGGGCTCATGGCCGAACTCGAAGCGTGTGCACATGAATTGGGTATGGGTGTGTTGGTCGAGGTTCATGATGCCGATGAACTTTCCGCCGCACTCAAACTGAAGACAGCAATGCTGGGCATTAACAACCGCAATCTGCGGACTTTCGAAACCAGTCTCGACACGACCATCAATCTCTTGCCGCGCATCTCGCCCGACAAACTGGTCATTACTGAATCCGGCATCCTCGCTCCGGATGATGTCAAACGCATGCGCGATGCCGATGTTCACGCCTTCCTGGTTGGTGAAGCTTTCATGCGTGCGCCTGAGCCCGGCACCGAGCTGGCTCGCCTATTCGCCTGACGTCTTCTAGCGCGTATTGAAACGCAAAGGATCGAGTCGCTTCAACCAGTGACGCGCCATCGGCAAGGGTTCGCCACACAAATCTGCGACCAATAATTCTGCACACAACGGCGCGCACGCAATGCCGCGCGAACCATGGCCAACGCTCGCATACAGGCCCTCGGCGATCTTGCCCACCAGCGGCAGCCTGTCCTGCGTCGTGGCACGCCATGCGACGCGGCCACTCTGAACGGACTCGGGATCATTCACAAAACCGGGCAGCAAGCGCTGCAGCCGCTGGAAATTTTCCAGATCATCCGCCGCACGAGGGCTTGAATCCTCATCGTCATACTGAATCGTCGCGCCTATCGTGTGCCAACCCTTGATCGCTGGCGTGATGTAGCCATCGCGACAAACAATCACATGAATGGCGCGATCTGCTTGTTCAGGCACGATTGACAACTGCCCGCGAGCCCGATCGACCTCCAGTGGTACCGGACTCAATTCGGTTGCATAGGCCGTTGCCATCACTACACGATCAGCCACAATCGATTGACCGTCAGACAGAGTGACTTGCCATGACTTGTCTGCGCTCTGATCAAGGTGTGTCACTGCTTCAAAGGTCCGCAATTGAATCAGCGGATGATCAAGAAATGCATGAACAAGTGCCACCGGATCCAGCCATCCCGCCTGCGGCAAAAAAAACCCCGGCCCAGCGGGCGCCTGTCCGCATAATTGCGCTGCCGCTGGGCCACTGACTTCGGCAATCTCACCATGCGAACGCGTCTGTGCATAAGCGAGCAGCTTGTCATGGCGCCGCTGATCGCGTGTCATGCGAAATGCACCGCAAAATGCATGCGGCACAGAAGCGCCATGCTGTTCAAGCCAATACCGCAACCAGTGCACACCGGCCGCAGAAAATTCGGCAATCGGATTATCGGCACCACCCGGCTCGGGGCGCACCACGGCTACGGGGTTGCCCGATCCGCCTGAGGCGGGCTTCTCACACTCCACAACCGTGACGGCCATGCCTCGGCAGGCGAACTGGCGCGCGATGCTCGCGCCGGCGATGCCTGCACCAATGATGACGATGGACGAAGAAGACAAGTGCGCCTGGCGTTGAATTATTTGCAGCGGCCTTCAAAAATCAGCATCGAGGTTGGCATCTCCAGCGTGTCGCTGACAGTAACAGCGGCACGATCGATCACCACCTTGCGCATCGCGCTCTCCGGCGTAAGCCCCATGCAGCTGATCAGTTGATCGCTGAGTTTGCAATCCAGGCCCTCCATCTTCACACCCGTCACCACATAACGATGACGGGCATCCGCCGGTACCGTTGACGGTGCACCGCGGTGCTCGAAGCGCCGCTTGCCTTCGCAGTCGTATTGGATGTCGGCCGCGAAGACGGCCGGCGGCAATAGCAGCCCCACCAACGAGGCCAGCAACATGGCAAATTTCATCTGAGTCATCCGGAAAATTGATGCTGCATCATACAATGCCCAGAATCTGCCCTTTCACTGATGGTCGCCAGCATGACAAAACTACTGACAATCCTGCTTGTTTGCCTGGCCACACCCGCGCTGGCGCAGCACTGGGTTCGCTATGCCGAGAGCGATGAGAGCCTGATGTACTTCGACAGCCTGCGCACCCGCAAGATGGGCGATACCGCCTTTGTGTGGGATTTGCATGATTTGAAAAGCACAGCCGCAGACACCTCTGGCAAGTCTTATCGGTCGGTACTTTATGCAGTCGAGTATCAATGCCGCGCACGCAAATGGCGTGTGCTGGGCACTTCACGACACGCTCAGAGCATGGGTGCCGGCAAGCCAGTGTCCGAAGAAGCTGGCGCTATGGCGTTTGTGGAGGCCGGACCCGGATCTCGCGCAGAGCAACTCTTCAATCATGTCTGCGAATAATCGGGCGCTCAGGTCGTGGCATTTTTCGACAATGGTGCCTCGGTAATGCAGCCATTCAGACCGAACAGCCACGGCAGCCCGGTTTAGCGCCATGCGTATTGCCATCCTCGATAACGATGCTGCTCAAGCCGAGCAAATGCGCCTCTGGTTGAGCAGGCCATCGACTACGCTGCAACGCTTTCATAACCTGGACGCAATGATCCAAGGCATGCGCAAAGGCGAAATCGATCTGATGGTGGTTCACTGGACACCTGCTACCGATGCAAAGCCCCTGAAAGAAGCCATTGACCAACGATCTCCAGTCGTACCTCTGCTGCTGGTAACCGAGCGATCCGCATTGGATGCTCAGACCGAATTACTGAACTATCCGGCCGTCGATTATTTGCTCAAACCCCTGCGGCGCATGGATCTGATCACACGGGTCGATGTGCTGGGAAAGCGTTTTTACACCGGCAGCACCTTGCCTGAAGATCGCCATGTGTTCGGGCCCTATGTCTTCGACACACGGATGGAGCAACTAAGCATGAATGACGAGCCCATTCGCCTGACCGAAAAGGAATTCCGGCTCGCCCTGCTGTTCTTCCGGCATATGGGCAAACCACTGTCGCGTGCCTTTATCCTCGAGTCGGTCTGGCCGGAGAATGCGGAGTTTTCATCCCGCAGCATGGACACCCATGTGTCCCGGGTGCGCAGCAAGCTGGGCCTGCAGCCGGCGCGGGGATTCCGGCTTGCGCCGGTCTACAGTTATGGCTACCGGCTTGAGCAAATCAACGTCATGGGCGGCGCGCAATAAATCCGGATTGCGCAGAGACCACGCGCCCATTGACGACGCGTACACAGGGAAAATCAGGGATTCGTCCCCATTTTGCGGCCACCCAGGCGCCCGGCTTTATTTCACGTTGGGTGCTCTGAGTGCTGACGGTCAGAGGCTATAATAGCCTCGGATCAACCTTTCCAAGCAACCCCGCATGCAACTGCTCGCCGTAGGGCTCAATCACACCACGGCACCGGTCTCGCTCCGCGAGAAGGTGGCGTTCCCGGCCGACCAGCTTGGTCAGGCGGTGTCGTCGGCGTGCGCGTGGTTTGGCGCATCGGGGCAGCAGACCCATGAAACCGCGATTCTCTCGACCTGCAATCGCACCGAGATCTACGGCGCCAGCGCCAACGACGGCCAAATAGAGACCGCCATTGATGCGACCGCGCATTTCGTCG
Organism: Pseudomonadota bacterium; assembly: GCA_039806005.1. GTDB lineage: Bacteria > Pseudomonadota > Gammaproteobacteria > Burkholderiales > Burkholderiaceae_D > Pernthalerella. The sequence goes on along the minus strand of JBDKLM010000048.1, from coordinate 9,894 downwards.
CGGATTATCACAAGCTGCCTTACGCCGAACTTCGGCCTTACCTGTATGCCCTGCCGCAGGATGATGCAGTTCGCCATGCGTTTCGCGTCGCTTCCGGCCTGGATTCCATGGTGCTGGGCGAGCCCCAGATTCTCGGCCAGATGAAAGATGCGGTCCGTCAGGCAGAAGCGGCGGGCGGGCTGGGTACTTATCTGCATCAGATGTTTCAGCGTACCTTTGCGGTGGCCAAGGAAGTGCGTACCACCACCGAGATCGGCGCGCACAGTGTTTCGATGGCAGCGGCTTCGGTGAGATTGTCCGAACGGATTTTCGACAAACTCGCCGAACAGCACGTGCTGTTCATCGGCGCCGGTGAAATGATCGAATTGTGCGCAACCCACTTCGCCGCGCATCATCCCAAATCACTGACCATTGCCAACCGTACGGTCGAGCGCGCCGAACAACTCGCCAATCGTCTGGGCGGCAAAACCATGCGCCTCGCCGAGCTGACCGACCAGCTCGCGAATTTCGATATCGTCGTCTCTTGCACTGCCTCTTCACTCCCCATCATCGGATTGGGCATGGTCGAGCGTGCGATCAAGGCACGGCGCCGCAAGCCCATGGTAATGGTCGATCTTGCCGTGCCACGCGATATCGAATCGGAAGTCGGTCGCATGAATGACGTCTTCCTGTACACCGTCGATGATCTGGGCGCTGCGGTACAAATCGGCATGGAGAACCGTCAGTCGGCGGTGGCACAGGCCGAAGCCATCATCGAAACCCGTGTGCAGGGATTCATGAACTGGCTGGACAGCCGCGCCATCGTGCCGCTGATTCAGGACCTGCAGGAAAGCAGCGAACAAATGCGCCAGATGGAACTCGAGCGCGCACGCAAACTGCTGGCCCGTGGCGAAGATGTGGAAGCCGTACTCGAAGCACTCTCCAAAGGACTGACCGCAAAATTCCTCCACGGTCCACAACAGGCTTTGCATCAAGCTGATGCCGACGAGCGCGCGCGTCTGGCCCAGTGGCTGCCGCAACTCTTCCGCACCAAGCGCTAGCGACGCACTTCCGCAGTCCCTCGCAGCGCCCGGCACCTTGGCCGGCATCCCCTGATCCCAGCTTTACCACCCTTGCTTCGCCTGAACCTCGCATGAAACCCTCCCTGCTTTCCAAACTCGATCAGCTCACCCAAAGGCTGGAAGAAGTCAGCGCTCTGATGAATCAGGAAGGTGCGACTACCGATATGGAGCACTACCGCAAGCTCACCCGTGAGCATGCGGAGCTCGAACCGCTGGTTGCTGTACACGCTCAGTGGACGCAGGCGCAGGCAGATCTGATCGCTGCACAGGAAATGATGAGCGATCCCGAAATGAAAAGTTTCGCGCAAGAAGAGATCGATTCGGCACAAGCGCGTGCCGCTGCGCTGGAACTGGATTTGCAGAAGATGATGCTGCCCAAAGATCCCAATGACGATCGCAACATCTTCCTCGAGATACGCGCCGGTACGGGTGGCGATGAATCGGCACTGTTCGCCGGTGATTTGCTGCGCATGTACACGCGCTTTGCAGAGCGCAAACGCTGGCAAGTGGAAATGGTGTCGGAATCGCCCTCGGAACTGGGCGGTTACAAAGAGGTGATTGTTCGCATCGTAGGTCATGGCGCGTACTCGCGACTGAAATTTGAATCCGGTGGCCATCGCGTCCAGCGTGTACCCGCGACCGAAGCGCAGGGACGCATTCACACCTCGGCCTGTACCGTGGCAGTGATGCCGGAGGCTGATGAAATCGGCGAGGTCGATATCAATCCGGCAGACTTGCGCATCGACACCTTCCGCGCTTCCGGCGCTGGTGGACAGCACATCAACAAAACCGATTCCGCCGTACGCATTACCCACCTGCCTACCGGGATCGTGGTCGAATGTCAGGATGACCGCAGTCAGCACAAAAACAAGGCGCAGGCGCTCAAGGTGCTTGCAACACGCATCAAGGATGTACAACTGCGCGCACAACAATCGGCAGAAGCTGCCACGCGAAAATCACTGGTAGGATCGGGGGACCGCAGCGAACGTATTCGCACCTACAATTTCCCGCAAGGACGCATCACGGATCACAGAATCAACCTGACGCTGTACAAGCTGGAAATGGTGATGGAAGGTGATCTGGATGAACTGACCAACGCGCTGATGGCAGAGCATCAGGCGGAATTACTGGCGGCACTCGCAGATTGACCCTGCAGCTCGGCCAGACAAAGAAAATCTTTCACGCTCACATCATGCAAACCAAACTATTCGCCAAACCACTATTGCTCGTGATCGCACTCGCTTGCATCGGCATGCTAGGCGTCGGCCTGTATCTGCAACTGGTACTTGAAATGCTGCCCTGCCCACTCTGCATCTTGCAGCGGTATGCGTTCGCAGTCGTTGCCTTGCTGTGTTTGATCACCTGCTTTCTTCCATCAATGATGCTGCGTCTGGGTGCAGCGCTGGCCGCACTTGCCTCACTTACGGGCGCGGGTATCGCGATACGACATCTCTGGATCAAAGCTCACCCCACCATTTCCTGCGGCATTGATCCGCTGGAAACTTCGCTGAACAAGATTTTCATTGCACGCTGGCTGCCCACTCTGTTTCAGGCAGATGGCTTGTGCACGACCGAATACGATCCGATTCTCGGACTGTCGATACCGCAATGGGCACTGGTCTGGTTCGTGATCTTTGCAATTGCGCTGGTGCTCGTGACAGTGCGCAGCAAGCCGACCGCATGACAATTCGCGATCTACTCAAGCTGGCACTGATTGATCCACTGGAAGCTCGCATTCTGATGGCGCACGCGCTGCAGTGCTCGCGCGTTCAGTTGGTCATTCGGGAAAACGATGCGTTGAGTGCCGCGCAGGTAAACAACATCAGCGGGCTGCTGCTCAGACGCATGCAGGGCGAGCCCATCGCTTACCTGACTGGCGAGCGCGAATTCTTTGGCCTCAGCTTCAAGGTCACTCCAGATGTGCTGATCCCTCGACCCGAAACCGAGCTTCTGGTCGAACTGGCCATGGAAAAATTACCGCAGGCGGGCCACGTTGCTGACCTGGGCACCGGCTCGGGCGCTGTCGCAGTCGCACTGGCACACACTCGCCGAGACGCGCAGGTCACCGCGACGGATATCAGCGATGAAGCACTGGCAGTGGCTCGCGATAATGCGGAACATCATCGCGTGAAAATTCAATTCATGCGCAGCGATTGGTTCTGCAGTCTCGATGGCTTGTTTGATCTTGTCATGAGTAACCCGCCTTACATCGCCGCCAGCGACGTGCATCTGTCGCAAGGCGATCTGCGCTTTGAACCCAGCTCTGCGCTCACCGACCATGCGAACGGCATGACGGCACTCTCGGCCATTATCGACGGCGCGCCTGCGCATCTGAAACCTGGTGGCTGGCTTCTGCTAGAACATGGCTACGATCAGGCCACGGTCGTGCGCCATCAACTGACTCGTGCTGGCTGGAGCGACGTGCAGAGCTGGAAAGACCTGGCGGGTATAGAACGCGTCTCTGGCGGTCGGTGGAACACCGCTTTGCACGCATCATAAAAAAACCGACGTTACTCTATTGCCCTGCATCTTCTATTCATCAACCTCTTTAACGATCATCCCGATGTTGCCTTCCATTGAACAACGACTTGCTGTTGAACTTGCCGCGCGCCATGAACAAGTGGCGGCCGCCATTGCATTGCTTGACGAAGGTGCGACCGTGCCTTTTATTGCCCGCTATCGGAAAGAAGCAACAGGCGGCCTTGACGATATACAGCTACGCTTGCTGGAAGAGCGTTTGCGCTACCTGCGCGAACTCGAAAGCCGTCGTACAGCCATCATTGCCTCGATAGAGGAACAGGGAAAGATGACGCCTGAGCTGCTCAAGGCCATTAGTCTTGCGCAGGATAAAACCCTGCTGGAAGATCTGTATCTTCCCTACAGGCCCAAGCGCCGCACCAAAGCACAGATCGCCGTAGAGGCTGGGTTGGAACCGCTGGCCAATGCATTACTGGAAAATCCAGCGCTTGAACCTGAGACAGAGGCTACTCGTTATTTGCGTCCGCCTTTCACCACTGAGCAGGGCGAAAATCCCGGTGTCGCAGATACCAAGGCAGCGCTGGAGGGCGCGCGACAAATTCTCATGGAACGCTTTGCCGAAGACGCGGTGCTGCTGCAAGACCTGAGGGAATACCTGAGCAGTCATGGCGTGGTTGACGCCAAAGTCATCGATGGCAAGCAGGACGCCGGCGAAAAATTTGCCGATTACTTTGAGTATTCCGAGAACCTCAGCAGTATTCCATCGCACCGCGCGCTGGCGCTGCTGCGTGGCCGGCGTGAAGAAATTTTGACCGTGACATTACGTCTGGACACAGAAGCAGAAAAGCCCAAATGGGATGCGCCGCCCAATCCCTGCGAAAGCAAGATCGCAGCGCGCTTTGGCGTGCGTCAGCAAAATCGGCCCGCGGACAAATGGCTAATCGATACCGTTCGGTGGGCTTGGCGCGTGAAAATCTTCATGCATCTGGAAACAGAACTGATGACGCGCTTGCGTGAGGAAGCCGAAGCGGAGGCGATCCGTGTTTTTGCGCGCAATCTCAAAGATTTGCTGTTGGCAGCACCCGCGGGGCCGCGCGCGACGATGGGCCTCGATCCTGGCTTGCGTACAGGTGTGAAAGTCGCCGTGGTCGACGCCACTGGCAAGGTGGTGGATACCGCCACGATTTATCCGCATCAACCACGCAATGACTGGGATGGTTCGCTACACGTACTGGCGCAACTGGCGCGTAAGCATCAGGTGGCATTGATCTCGATCGGCAACGGTACCGCATCGCGCGAAACGGATAAGCTCGCACAGGAGTTGATTCGTCTGCAACCCGAACTCAAGCTCAACAAAATTGTGGTCTCAGAAGCGGGTGCATCGGTGTATTCGGCGTCCGAGTTTGCCTCACGTGAATTGCCTGAACTTGATGTATCGCTGCGCGGCGCGGTATCGATCGCACGCCGGCTGCAGGATCCTTTGGCTGAGTTGGTAAAGATTGATCCCAAATCTATCGGTGTGGGTCAGTATCAGCATGATGTTTCGCAGACTCGTCTAGCACGTATGCTGGACGCTGTCGTTGAAGACTGCGTTAATGCCGTCGGAGTGGATGTCAATACGGCTTCAGCGCCTTTGCTGGCACGCGTTTCTGGCCTCAATGGCCAAGTCGCACAGAGCATTGTCAGCTTTCGCGACAAGAACGGCATGTTCAATTCGCGCGCTGCCTTGCGCGACGTCCCACGACTGGGCGAAAAAACTTTCGAACAATCAGCAGGCTTCCTGCGCATCATGAATGGTGACAACCCGCTTGATGCATCAGCAGTCCACCCGGAATCCTATCCGCTGGTGGAAAAAATTCTGGCCGATATTCAGCGTGATGTGAAAAGCGTGATGGGCGACAGCGCATTGCTGAAATCTCTTGATGCCAAGCGCTTCGCCGACGAAAAATTCGGTGTGCCTACCGTCGCGGATATTCTGAAAGAACTCGACAAGCCGGGTCGCGATCCCCGCCCGGCATTCGTGACAGCCAGTTTCAAGGAGGGTGTCGAGGAAATCTCGGATCTGCGCCCGGACATGATTCTCGAAGGTGTGGTGACGAATGTCGCTGCTTTTGGTGCATTTGTGGATATCGGCGTTCATCAGGATGGCCTGGTCCATATATCCGCCCTGTCGGACCAGTTCGTGAAAGACCCGCACACGGTGGTTAAGGCGGGACAAGTAGTGAAGGTCAAGGTGCTGGAGGTCGATCCCAAGCGCAAGCGCATTGCACTGACCATGCGCTTGTCGGATAGCGCTGCTGCGGGCGGCGAACCCCGAGCACGCCGCGCCCCGGAGCCGAAGATGAAGCCCCAACGCGAAGTCGCGCCCGCCGGCTCGGCCATGGCCGATGCTTTCGCCCGCCTAAAGCGATGAATTCCCGTCGAAGCGACTTCAGGAGGACATCCGGCTTTTTCCCTATAATGGCGAGGTTGTCCCAACTAATTAAAGAGGGTTTATGAGCGACGTTCAATCCTGGATCAAAGAGACCGTGACTGGCCACTCCGTGGTGCTGTTCATGAAGGGCACCGCCCAGTTTCCACAATGCGGATTTTCGGGCCGCGCCATCGAACTGCTGAAAGCCTCCGGCGTACAAGATCTCGTGACGGTCAATGTGCTGGAAGATGAAGAAGTCCGTCAGGGCATCAAGGAATTCTCGAACTGGCCAACCATTCCCCAGCTCTACGTCAAAGGCGAGTTCGTTGGCGGTGCCGATATCATCGGTGAAATGCATGAGTCTGGCGAGCTGCAAGCACTCCTCAAAGGCTGATCGGCGATGAAGCGCCTGGTGATCGCCATGACGGGTGCATCAGGCGCGTTATATGGTGTACGACTGCTGGAGCAATTGAAGAAGGCAGGTGGCGTCGAAACGCACCTGATGATTTCGGATGCTGCAGCTCTCAATCTTCATCACGAACTCGACATCAAACGCAAGGACGTGGAGTCGCTCGCCAATGTAGTCCACAGTGTTCGTGATATTGGTGCCTGCGTAGCCAGCGGTTCCTTTCAATCGGATGGCATGGTGATTGCGCCCTGCTCCATGAAAACGCTGGCTTCAGTCGCACACGGGATGTGTGACAACCTGATTTCGCGAGCTGCCGATGTGATGCTCAAGGAGCGCCGTCGGCTGATACTGATGGTGCGCGAGACGCCCTTCAATCTGGCGCACCTTCGCAACATGACCGCCGTGACTGAAATGGGCGGCATTATTTTCCCGCCGCTGCCTGCGCTCTACCAGCGCCCTCAAACCGTCTCGGAGATGGTGGATCACACCGTGGGCCGGGTACTCGATCTGTTGTCTATCGAACAGTCACTGGCACCTGAATGGACCGGACTGAAGGCAGAGCGTTCTCAGTAATTCGAACTTGTGCCCTTATGTGCGATCAGGCAGGGGCTCGCTTGGCGCGTCTTGTTCCTGCGTTGACTCCTGCGATTTGCCCTCTCGCATGATATTCACCATACGCTCCACTGCTTGGGCGAAACCATTCATTGAAAATTTACTGATCTTGAATTCGCCGTTCGTCAGCGGAAAAGCAATTCCGATCACTGGTGTTTTGACAAACGCCTCATTCAAATACGGCGTCTCGGCAAACCAGTAGAGCATCACCTCGCCATTGGCTGTATTCATCGGCTCGCAAACCGCTTCAACCGGAAGCGCACCCACATCCGTTGTCACCATGAGCGGATAATTGACACTGGGCTCACAATCAAGACCATTGGCAAAATAGTATCGACAGCTGCCATTGCCACACAACATGCCCAGCATGGACATACCGTTTTCATGCGTACTTGCCTCACCCATCCCATCGAGAAATTGCGACGTCCAGTCGCCGTGTTCGGCTTTTTCGTCTGCACTCGCTGGAAGGACAACCGAAAAAATCAGGACCATCAGAACGATTAAACGTTGTATTGCATCTGCGCGCATTACATCTCCATCCCACTCAGAATGTTCGGACTTTACCATGGTGGCTAAACCGCTGATTTCCACGGTCAATGAGGCCCATGACGCTCTGGTATGACTGAGCCGGCATCTTCATCAACCGCGAGCCGTTCAGGGTGAAACCTCGACCATTCATCTCGGATAAAAGTCTTCTGTTACTCGATATCCAGCCGGACTTCACCGAGGCCACTAATTTCGATGCGCACCTTGTCACCCGCATTCAGCCATTTAGTCTCGACAACACTACCCAGCATGACAAACTCGCCTGCCTTGAGTCCCGGCAGACCATGCTCGGCCTGCGCGTTAGCTAACCAGGCAAGCGCATTCAACGGGTGGCCAAGCACCATGGATCCGACGCCACGACCAACCTCGATACCGTTAATCACGGCTCGGCCAGTCAATGCAGCGAGATCAAGATGCTGCCAGTCCGATACCGGACGCCCCAGCACGCAACCTGCATTAAAAAAATCATCCGCAACCAAAGTCGGTATGCCCAGCGCACGATAATCTGCGTAACGCTCGTCGACCAGTTCAATCGCTGCCATGACTTCAGCGACCGCCGGTGCAACGGTCTCTTTGGTATAGGGTGCTGACTGGGGCGGCAAATCTGCATTCAAGCGAACCGCAATTTCACACTCCATCCCGATTTTCACAAAACCATGACGTGGCACCTTGCCGTTTTCGTGCATCACTGTTTTACTGAAAATTCGACCGGCACAAGGATGATTGATGTTTACAAAGGCTTGCATCACCGGCGTCGTACAACCAATCTTGTGTCCCACCATCTGGCCCATACCCGCATCGATAAGGAGCGTATTGATCGCGGACTGGATAGCGTAGCCATCGGTCACGCTGTGAGGCGCCAGATCCTCTGGCAGCGCAACGATCGGCGTCAGCGAGAGTCGTTGCCTTAGAAGATGGACAGCAGCTAGATGGGTTGTATTTTTCAAAATATTTCTCCAAGTATCAGTTCTTCTTCAAATATGTCTCCGAAGTCTAACAAAATCCAGCACAAACCCGGGTTTCGCCAATGAGAAGAATCGAGATTTCAAAAAGACACGGCACCTATATTTTTCAGGCTTTGACCCCAAGATTTTCATGCGCCAATCGAGGGAAACTGCAGCAGTTTTCAGGGTTATAATCCGCCGTTTTCTTTCATTCGACATCACTCGGTCATTCGGAGATTTTCATGGGTTCTATCGTCAAACAAGCTGGCTGGATCTTACTGGCACTGCTGGGTGCGTTTGCGCTTGGCACCGTGGCACTTGCACGAGGCGAGAGTATCAATGCGCTGTGGATTGTGGTGGCTGCAGTGGCTGTTTACATGATCGGCTATCGCTTTTACGCACGTTTTATTGCAACGCATGTAATGCAGCTTGATGCGAACCGTGCAACGCCCGCCGTGCGACTGAATGATGGTCTCGATTATGTGCCCACGAACAAGCACGTGCTGTTCGGCCACCATTTTGCCGCCATTGCAGGCGCTGGCCCGCTGGTCGGCCCGGTACTCGCCGCACAGATGGGCTACCTGCCCGGCATGATGTGGATTCTGGCAGGCGTCATTCTCGCTGGCGCGGTGCAGGATTTCATGATTCTGTTTATCTCCACGCGGCGCGATGGTCGCTCTCTGGGCGACATGATCAAATCCGAGTTGGGTATCGTACCGGGCCTGATTGCGCTGTTCGGTACTTTCATGATCATGACGATTCTGCTGGCCGTGCTGGCACTAATCGTTGTGAAAGCATTGGCAGAAAGTCCCTGGGGTACGTTCACGGTGGGCGCGACGATACCGATTGCACTCTTCATGGGTATCTACAGCCGCTATATTCGCCCGGGCCGGGTAGGTGAAGTATCCATCATCGGCTTCATCCTGCTAATGCTGGCTATCGTGGTCGGTGGTCAGGTAGCTGCGGATCCTGTGTGGGGCCCCGCCTTTACCTTCAATGGCAAACAACTGACCTGGATGCTGCTGGCGTATGGCATCGTTGCTTCGCTCTTGCCCGTGTGGCTGTTGCTGGCACCTCGCGACTACCTGTCTACCTTCCTCAAGATAGGCACGATTGTCGGGCTTGCATTGGGCATTCTGTTTGTCGCGCCCGATTTGAAAATGCCGGCGCTCACCAAGTTTATTGATGGCACAGGTCCTGTCTGGTCGGGTTCGCTCTTTCCCTTCCTCTTCATTACGATCGCCTGTGGCGCGGTATCCGGCTTTCATGCATTGATTTCTTCAGGCACGACACCCAAACTGCTGGAAAACGAAATGCATGCGCCTTACATCGGTTACGGCGGCATGCTGATGGAATCCTTCGTGGCCATCATGGCACTCGTCGCCGCGAGCATCATCGAACCTGGCGTTTACTTTGCAATGAATAGTCCCG
>JBDKLM010000047.1:0-3835 GCA_039806005.1 Pseudomonadota bacterium | reverse complement strand
CACGTTTTGCCAAAGTCGCCAAAGACGTCGGTGCGTACTTTCTGGTGGATATGGCGCATTACTCGGGTTTGATCGCCGGTGGTGTGTACCCGAATCCTGTGCCGCATGCGGATGTGGTGACCTCAACCACGCACAAGAGTCTGCGTGGACCGCGCGGCGGCATCATTCTGATGAATGATGAAGACATCGCAAAGAAAATCAACAGTGCGATTTTCCCTGGCTTGCAAGGTGGTCCGCTCATGCATGTCATCGCTGCCAAGGCAGTTGCATTCCATGAGGCACTGCAGCCTTCTTTCAAGGTCTATCAGCAGCAAGTTCTCAAGAATGCGGATGCCCTTGCCAAAGCACTGATCGAACGCGGTCTGCGTATCGTCAGCGGCCGCACCGAGTCACACGTGATGCTGGTGGATTTGCGCGCCAAAAAAATGACCGGCAAGGAAGCTGAGGCCATACTCGGCTCTGCCCACATCACCTGCAACAAAAACGGTATTCCCAATGATCCCGAAAAGCCCATGATCACCAGCGGCATCCGTCTGGGATCACCTGCGATGACCACGCGTGGATTCGGCGAAGCAGAGGCCACGCGTGTGGGTCATCTGATCGCTGATGTGCTTGATAACCCGCATGACGCTGGCAATCTCGAATGTGTCAGGGCGGGTGTCAAAGAGCTGACCGATAAATTTCCTGTTTATCAGGCTTAAGTCGAATTACGGAAAGGAGATTGCCCCATGCACTGTCCTTTCTGTCATCACGAAGACACGCAGGTTATCGATACCCGAACTTCGGAGGAAGGCGACATCACGCGTCGCCGCCGCCGCTGCAGTCACTGCGACAAGCGTTTTACGACCTATGAGCGTATCGAGCTTGCGATGCCGGTCATCGTCAAGAAAAATGGTAGCCGTACCGAGTTTGAATCATCCAAGCTGCGCGGCAGTCTGATGCTGGCGCTGCGCAAGCGCCCGGTGTCTGCGGACGCCGTCGATGCAGCCTTGCAGCGGATTGAAGAAAAATTGCGCTCTTCTGGTGAGCGTGAAATTCTCTCCGGTCAGATCGGCGAGCTGGTCATGCGCGAGTTGAAGCGGCTCGACAAAATTGCCTATATTCGATTCGCCTCCGTCTATCGCAGCTTCGAGGATATTGCCGAATTTCGCGATGCCATTGATGAAGTGGATCTCGATCCCAAGTCGACAAAAAATCCGGATAAGCGGCAGAAAATCGCCGAATGAATCTCTGTTCATTGTGAACAGATGCAGCTCTTTCCCGCCAGGCCTGATAAATCAAGCGCCAGCTTCTATTTGTTTACAGGGGCTTCTTCAGTCGTTCCGCTTTTCGAATTTTTTAGCCAGGTAGGCGTTTCATGGCACGCTAACCTGCGGAATCATTGCTTCCAAACATGAGAGCTGTTTCGATCATCCACTTCTTCTCGATTTTGTTTCAATTGTTAGCTGCAACATAATTCTACAGGGCACAAGGAAAGCCTGACTTCAGTATTCGGCAATTGATACTGCTCAGCGCCGAGATGATTAACACTTGTTTGAATTCAATATCGATCAAAATCAAAGTTATCACTGAGGGCTCACTTCCTTTCAATGTTTTCGGTCGACACAAGGGATTCTCGCTGCCCGAAGTAATGATTTCTTTGTTGCTAGTGTCGCTTGCCGCAAGTGCCTTGATATCAAACATGGCGTCAAGCCGTATGCAGGAAGCGAGTAATGCGCGTTTCTCGACGGCCTTTCGTCTCGCTGCTGAATTGTCGGATTGGGCGAGGCAAGGCGGGCTAAGTGTATTTGCTCCAGCAATGCAGAATCCCTTCGAACTGGTGGATGCGGCTGGATCTGTGCCGGTTTGTTTCAGCGCCTCTTGCGATACTAAAGCAGCTGCGCTTTTTTATTTGCACTATTGGCGACGCCGGCTGCTTCTCAGGGTGCCGAATGCTCGTATCGTGGTGTGTCAGGACAACGCCTTGATGAGTTCGGCATCTCATCATTGGTCCTGTGACAGTAGTCATACGACTAATGGAACGCGCTTTCTAAAGATTGGCTGGCCGCAGGACAGCCATGGCAAAGAATTCCCGCCTCGAGTCGTGCTTGCCTTGGGCTAGCTCATGAGCATGATCAGCCTGATGATCGCGATGAGTTTATCTTGCGCTGTGCTGCTGACATCGGTGTCACTACTGCACATCGCTCGTGAAAATTTCCAGCATCACCATCAGACGGCATTACTTGAGGACAGTGCTGCATTTGCGATAGAAATCATCTCACGCACCTTGCAGCAGGCCGTAGATACAGATTCATTGGTATCCATGGCGTCACCGTCAGAAAATTTAACCTTCAAAGTTGTCAATGGCGAAGTGCAGGGACTGGATAACGCGCGTATGAGCAGCGATACCGCCAGTATCGGCGCGCCCATCGTTGCAGCGATGAATGGGAATGATGTGTTGGCAGTGAACTTGAGCCCACTCGATGGCGATACGGTCAATTGTGCCGGCTTCGTGGTGCCGGAGACTGCTGTCCTGTCGCCCGAATCAGGCTGGGTCTTTTTTCATATTGCCGTTGGCTCTGATGGGGAGCCCAGCCTGCATTGTCGATATCGTGGTCAGAAAACCTGGGATTCTCAGGCGATTCTGTCCGGTGTTGAATGTTTTCAGGTGCTTTACGGACTGGACACCGACGGCGACAACTTGCCCAATCAATTTCTCAGCGCCTCGGCGATCGCGGGAAAAGACAAGGCCAAGCCGGCGAGTGATCCTTCTTTCTGGCGAGGCGTGGTGGCCGTTCACATCGCACTGATACTGCGGTCCGCGGAGAACGGGGCCGAGTCCTCAATTTTCAAGGGCATTGCTTTATTTGGCGAAGACTATGCGAGCGCAAGAGAAGATCCTGGCACACGCATTGGTCCCGGCGATCTTGCTCCATCGGTCCGTACGCGTGCTCGCCGGCACGTCGAAGCGATTATTTTTCTGCACAAGCCGGAGCAGATATCGTGAATCGGCAGCCATGGCCATGTACCGTCCCGCAATCAGGCATGACACTGTTGGCGTGTTCTCTGGTGTTGTTCGGTGTGGCGTTGCTGGCAAGTGCCTCGCTTCGTTCTCAGCAAGATGGTATTAGTCTCACCTACAGCACCATCGATCGTTTGCTCGCGCAGCAGGCTGCGGAGTCCGCATTGCGCGACGCCTCCACGAGCTTGGCTACGATTCCGAAAAACGGAGCGATAGTGCAAGCGCCGGGCTCATATCACCTCGGCGATATCACTGGTGGGCATTTCCCCTACGGTGGTCCTGGACAGTCTTGCGCTGCACCTGAATATTTTCTTGAACTGCTTTCTCAGCCAGGTAGTGCCATTGCGACGCAGCACGAGGCAGCGGATTCGTACCGCTATCGTGTGACTGCTACAGGTAAGGGGCTCAGCCAATCCACCATGGTCGTCCTGCAAGCGGAGTTTGAAGCACGGATTTGTAACGCGGTACAAGATGGTGGCGCGCAGAACGATGATCAAGCCGCTGGACAGTCTGATGCAGAATGCATCCCGCATGTGCAGCGGATTTCGTGGCGTCTGCTGCGCGCAACGTGAATCAATGTATTCTCGATTTCACACCCCTTCGGGTATCGGGCTTCTGGAATTACTGGTGACGATCCTTGTCTTTTCTACTCTCGCTGTGATCGCATTGCCAAGTTTTGCTCCCATACTGGACCGAATGCGGGTGATGACGATTACTGCGCATTTTCACGAAGCGATCAACCTCGCCCGAGCAGAAGCGATACGCCGACGTATGCGGGTGGATCTGGTGCCATTGCAAGCTAAAAATTGGTCCACCGGCTGGCAGGTGTTGATC
>JBDKLM010000046.1:0-48247 GCA_039806005.1 Pseudomonadota bacterium | reverse complement strand
ACAAACTTTGCGCCGGAGACCCGCATCCATGAAATCTCGTTTGTTCAGTCTTATCTTCGCAGCCATCGCCTTGCCCGCCAGCGCCACCGAGTGGCAGCTGATCTCGGAAACCAAAGAGCCCGGCAAAGTCATCAGCTGGTATGTTGACATGAGCAGCATTGTTCATGAAGATGACTACATGCGCGCGTTTCTCCGCACCAGCTGGTCTACTCCGCAATATGCGCCGGATGACACGGTGTATCAATCATCTACCTACATTAATTATTTCGACTGCGATACGCGCAGCATTGCGTTTACTGCCAATGTCTACTATCGCTCCGAAGATCCGGTCGGCAAGCCTGTGCATCAAGAGCCGGTTGTGGCACTGGAAAAACTGCGCTTCCAGCAAGTCAAGCCAGGCTCTGCAGGTGATGCGCGCGTCGATTTCGTTTGCAAATTCCGCTCGAAGAATTTCATGACGCAACGAAGCGGCGTTGATGATCTGGGCTGATTACGCATCCTCATCGGCACCGCCCCGCCGACGGCTTGCCTGTGTTTGAGAGAGACGGACGAAAAAAAAAACCGCAGACTGGTCTGCGGTTTTTCGATAGAAAATAAATACTCAAACGCGACGCTTGTATTCACCGGTCCGGGTATCGATTTCAATCTTGTCACCTTGTCCGACGAACAAAGGCACCGACACCTCAAAACCAGTGGCCGTCTTCGCAGGCTTGAGTACCTTTCCGGAGGTATCACCTTTGACTGCCGGCTCGGTGTAGGTGATCTCGCGCACGACCGTCGTGGGCAGTTCAACCGAAATCGCCTTATCGTTGTAGAAAACGACTTCACATGCCATGCCGTCTTCGAGATAGTGGATCGCGTCACCCAGATTTTCGGCTTCGACTTCGTACTGGTTGTACTCGGCGTCCATGAACACGTACAAGGGGTCGGCAAAGTAGGAGTAAGTGGCTTCCTTTCGATCCAGGATCACCATGTCGAATTTATCGTCAGAGCGATACACGGCTTCCTGACCAGCATCGGTCAGCAGATTTTTCATTTTCATCTTGACCACAGAAGCATTGCGGCCAGACTTGGAAAATTCGGTTTTGACAATCACCATGGGCTCGCCCGAGACCATGACAACATTGCCGATACGGATTTCTTGTGCGGTTTTCATAATAAGCAGGCGTAAAAGTTCGAAATACAGAAGCGCGTTGGCAGGTCACCATGATCATTTGACGCCGCGCGCAGAGACAAAAGCCGGCGGATTTTACCTGATTTTGCGGGCAAACCCGAGCAATCGGGATGCGAGATCCGACTGATTGCCCAGCTGCCCGGCCCAGTCACGCGCGCGAACCCGCCACCGGGGCAATGCAGTGACTAGCGCAGACCAGTCGGCTGCTGTCTGCGTTTCACCATTCCAGCGCTGCCAAGCCGCGCTCACTAGTCCTGCCAGATCGTCGTCAGAGGCTGCCAGATAAGCTCGCATAAAAGCATCTCGCTTCACATGATGCGCATCACCCGTCTGTTCATAAAACTGCCAGATGAAAGGCTGTTCAGCCCATTGCGCACGTACCGCACTATCCTCACCACGGACAAAATTCAGATCGCAGCACCACAACAAGCGGTCGTAGTCATCCGGCTCAAGAAATGGCAGCGCTTGAACACGGACTGTACTCGCGTGCGATACATCGCATCCTTCAGGCAGACCGCCCGGGAAAACACATAACACCGGTGGACCTTCATGCAAGCCATGCAGTAATTCAGTCAATGGTGCCGAGGGATAGCAAAACACCGAGACCAGCATCTCTGCTGGTGCGAGCGAGATACCCAGTCGCGCGAGAAAAGCATCGCGAGCTCCGGCATCGAAGACCTGTCGCTCTGCCAGTAATTGCTGCTCTCTGATCAAACCACCCGAACGAAGAGCAAATCCGGGAAAGAAAAAATAACGCGTGAGTGGCAAGCTCGGATGGGGTGATGGCAAACCATGGTGTTCGTCCACCCAGGCTTCGGCAGAGAGATATTCCAGATTGATCCAGACCGGTGGATTGGACATGGCGGCCATCACCGTCAATTGAGCTGCCGGCATCCTGCATCCAAAGGCTTCGATGACGAGATCAGGCGGTTGATGCGGGGCCGTGTGCGCTTCCCACTTTCGCACGGTAAATCCGTCCAGGCCCTGTGACTGCATATCCGTTTTCAAGGTCGGTCGCAGTGCCGCAAGCCGTGCGATATCGTCAATCCACAAAGTCACCGCGAGTCCATGCTGTGCAAGCGAGCGCGCGAGACGCCAGCAGACACCTGCATCACCGTAGTTGTCGATCACCTGACAATAGATATCGGCTGTATTAAGTTCTCGCATAAAGCCTGACATGAACAAGAGCGCCCGTCGGCGGCAGCCGGAAGACTACGCACACGCCCGCAGAATTGCAATCGAATGCACACCAAACCTCAAAAAAAGCTCAAACCGCTTCGGTCATCGTGAGCTCGCGCAGCAATTCGCCGAACGTGGCACACTGGCGTGTCATTCCGACAGGGATGCGAGACAGACAACTACCTAATAACAAGGACCCCCCAATGAAAATCACTCTGCTGCCCGTCGCATTCGGACTGCTGCTGGCCGTGAATGTTCAGGCCAAAGATCGTGCCGATCAATGCGGCACCTACACCAGCGTCGACACTGGCGAACAAACCGTCGATATGGGCAACAATACCCGTTTCATGCACTTCCGTTCAAGTACACAAATGCAATCGTCAGAAGGCTCCAAGTTCAACGAGCTTTCGGGCCAGTGCACCGGCGGCGCTGTGGTTTATGCTGATGGCACCGTTGAAGCCGAAGGCTTGTGCGCAGTCACGGATGTTGCAGGTGATGTGCTGACCTACGCATTCACGCAAGGACGTGGCGCGCGCGAAGGCAAGTACACACGCAAGGGCGGCACAGGCAAATTTACCAATTCACGCGAGACCGGCTGGTTTCAGGCAGTCAGCCTGAATGGTGATGTCACCACCGGCCAATGGGGCGGCAAGGGCGCCTGCAAATAAGGATAGCCATTGACGGTCGCGCAATGCGACCGTCAATCCCACTCCAGCTTTGGGTACAGCATCGTCGCATTGCGCCGGTTGGCGGAATCAAACAACGTCCACCGACTGCGCTCCGAACGGGCGGCTGACTCTATCGCGGCCTGCATGGGTTTTCCCTCTGCGATACTTTGCTTTAAATCCTTCAACAAGATCTGCAAGTACTGTCGCTGCTTGGCCAGCGCTGCGTTCTTGTCGGTCACCACAGGGCCATGGCCAGGAATGACGCGAGCGGCTGACACCTCGGACAACGCATCCATGACACTCAGCCAACCGGGCACATCGCCATCGATGGATGGTGTGCGATCCACAAACATCAAATCACCCAGCCACCAACTGAGGGTGCGCTCATCCATCACGCTCAGATCATGATCGGTATGTGCGATCGGCCATGCCTTGAGCAGTAGTCGCCGGTGGCCCAGATCGATTACGCGCTCGGCTGTCACAGTATGTGTCGAGACGACGATGCGACTGCCTGCCGCCGCATCACCCAGCATGGTCTTGAGATTGGCTTCGTAAGACTCTGCGCGAGAACGCATCGCGCGTGGCAACTGCACGTGGCCGATGAATTCCACCTTGTCTTGTTCAAACGCTGCATTCCCGAATATGTGATCGGAATGCACGTGCGTATTGATCACATAACGTATGGGCTTCTGCGTGCGTGCACGTATGGCTTCGCGCAATGCCATTCCCACCAGATAGCTGCCACCGCTGTCGATGACGGCCACTGCGTCGTCGCCGATGATGAAGCCGATGTTGGCGATATCCCCATGATAGTGATCACCGAATTCTTCATGTATGCCTTGGTGCACGAAAACGCCTGGCGCAATTTCTTCCACAGGCAATGGCGCAGATATGGCCCAGCCAGACTGCAAAGAGCAACTCAGAAAAATCGCCATTACAAAGCAGCGCATCACTCAGGACTCCGCAGCGACTTGTCGCAAAGCCTGCTCGAACACTTCCGGCGGCTGTCCACCCTGCACTAAATACCGATCATTGATGATCACCGCCGGCACGGAATGTATGCCCTGTGATAGATAGAACTGTTGCTGTTGGCGAACTTCATCACGCCACCTGTCAGTATTGAGAATCTCGGTGGCCTGCATTACATCCAGGCCCACCTGATCAATTACTGCCAGCAATACCTCGTGACTCGAAGGATCGGCTCCCTCGGAAAAATACGCTGACAACAAGCGCCATTTCAATCGACGCTGCACAGTCGCATCACCCACTTCGCCAGCCCAATGCAGCAACCTGTGTGCATCAAAGGTGTTGTAGGTGCGCTTGCGACCCTCCATGTTGAAACTAAAGCCCACCGCAGCGCCACGCTCGCGAATATGCTCATGATTCTGAGCCACTTGCTCTTCGGAGATCTGATATTTGCGCATCAGATGCTCGAGGATATCCTCGCCTTCCGGCGGCATATTCGGATTGAGCTCAAAAGGCTGAAAATGCAGAGAAACGCTGACTTCGTCACCCACACGCTCGATGGCCTGTTCTAGCGAAGCTAGACCCACCGCACACCATGGACAGGCTATATCGGAGACAAAATCAATTTTTATCGGTGTCATGGAGGGCACGCAGTGTGGTTGGAGGCATCGCCATTGATGCTAACACGGTGTCAAGACCCTATACTTGGGTGTCTCGAACCGATGCAGATTGAGAACGATCGATGATACGCCTGACTCTGATATTGATGCTGGCTGCAAGCTGCCCCTTGCTGGCCATCGCCGCCGATCCTGCGCCTGTGCAGGCAGATTTTGAACCCAAACCCTTGCAGCCAACGGAAATTCGCGCGGTGCCTGATACCCGGCCTTTGCGGGGACCGGAGGATTTTGTTCTGCCAGCCCCGGAATTGGCACCGAGCACAATCACGGAAACCGGGACGCAAGACCGAGCAACCAACCCCAATGCGCCGGTTCTGGAGGGCTTCTGAAGCAATAGCGAGGCTCATCACGTCATCATGCCCACTTGAGCAGTTGCCGGCGAGCGGTGCGGCTGTTAGTCTGCGGTATAACTCACGGCAGAATTGTTTTCATAAATGAAATCTTCGTCACATCGCAAGGCCATGCAGAGCATCGGTTCGGTGCTGGGTAACGCCACGCGCCTCGAGGGCACGCTTCATGTCGACGAAAGCGTACGCATCGATGGCAAGCTCGAAGGCAACCTCGAACAACCCGATGGCAAGGCACGTTGGATCCTCATTGGACCCACGGGCGAAGTACACGGCGACATTCGTGCGCAAAATATTTCGATCGCCGGCAAGGTCATCGGCAACATCATTGCCAGCGAGAGCATCGAGCTCATTGATGGATGTGAAGTCCGCGGCAATATCACGCACAAATCGATTACGGTCGAACCCGGCGCCAGTGTGCACGGACAGCTGATCGCCCGTGACGAGGCTGAGAGCGAAGCAGCCGCCATTCAGGTCATTGAGGCTGCACGAAGCAATAGCTGATCTTCGCTTCCCCTCCGACCGCGCCCGCAGGTCGCTGTCTCTGCGTGGTACCACCACCATCTTCATGACGTGCCTGATTTGGGTGTGTTTCAAGCCTTGCAGCCAGCGTCGCCCACTTCGCGTGTTTTTGAAAAACCCTCCCACTCGGGATGGGAAAATGGCCCTGAGGAACGTTTATAATAGGCAACATTCTTCCGAGCGGCCCGACCGCCTGACCCGGCAATGCAGGTTCTGACCCAAAACCTTTGCAATGGCATCATCGCCCTGCTGGCCAGCACGCTGGTTGCAGTGCCCCTGCACGCGGCTACGTATACCTGCGTGACCACCGCATTGCGCGGCAATAAATGGATTTGTCAGGATAACGCTGAACTGTGTACTTTCGTTTTCATCGTCAATGAGAGAGAGAAGTCGATGGTGCGACGGGTCGATGAAAACAATCCCAAAGTACCCGTGGTGGTCGATAAGTGGGAAGAAAAGAAAATCATCGCGCATGAAGATCAGACACGACTGGACAGAGGTCTTATCGAGCAGTACTACTATCGAATCGAGCGCGATACTGGCGTTTTCGTGATGGCCAACGAGTACAAAACCAATAGCGGCCGCTACCTCACCCAGGACGATATCAATGCAACCGACAAGAAGCGCTTCTCTTACTACCGTCCACGCCTTTTTTCCGAAACCGGCCGCTGCAAATTCGGTTCAGGAAAATAGCACTCTCACTTCTAAACTGGCGCTGCCGCGCCACGATAGCCCACCATCGTGAATTCAGCGCACCTTCACTCGCTGACTCGTGAACTGTTTTTCTGCTGCTTCCAGCGCCCTGTCGAGATAGGCTGAATAGAACCCGTTATTGTCTCCGCCAACGATGGGATCTGCCAGTAGCTCCCCCTCGGCATTCACCACAATGACGGTCGGCGCGACCTGCACACCATAGCGAGTGGCCAGTGCGGATTGCGTGGTGGCTTTGCCATCAAATCCCTGCAGGGAATCACGGCTGGTGATCTGTACTTCGCGAATGACTGGCCGATCCGCCGGTGAGGCATCGCGCAGCAGAGGTACGAGATAATTGCGACGAACTACTTTGCAATAGCCACAACCGGGCAAGGAAAACATCAGCAGAAAAGGCTTGCGATCCGCATGCGCTTGCGCTGCCTCGCGCTGCAGGTTCTGCGGGACAGGCAGCATGTCATCTTGGGCCTGCGCGTGTGAAGGCAAAATGGCGAGCCAGCCTGTCAACAAGATTGCGGCAATTCGAATGACCATCGTGACCTCGCTAAGGATCATGGAGAAGTGACGGCTGGCGAGCGACTGCAGACCAACTGCCCATGTATCTCGATCAACGCGCCCAGACGCGCATTGAATTCTTTACCCGTTACATATAGAACCTGATCGCCGGGACTCAAAATGAAATCCAGAGTGACTTCCGTACCGTCAGCCCTGAAACCCAGACTGCGACAGACAATTTTCTCGGCGCTGGGTGGCTCGCAGGCACAAACTTCGGTGCGCCCGGCGAAACATCCAGCAGCCAGCGCAGGATCGCGCTTTACATAGCCGGCAGCGATATTTGCGGTGACACGAAAGCGCTCGATCCTGGATTGCACGCCATCAGGCTCGAATACTTTGTCGGTGCGAAGTTCACCGTCGCAGACATAATCCAATACTTGCGCGCTCGGCGCCCCACTCGTCGCCACGATCGCAGCGAACAGAATGCAGCGCGTCGCGACAGTCAGAAGACTGGAAGTCGTCCGTTGCATTGCGACGGACGGACCCGATGAATTAATGCAAACGGTCCAGCGCGCCGGACAGATGGCCGACGGTGCGGTCGATGTTCAGCAACTTTTCCAGACCAAAGAGGCCGATACGGAAAGTGCGGAAGTCCTCGCGCTCGCCGACCTGCAGCGGCACGCCGGCGGCTGTCTGCATACCCAGCGCGATGAATTTCTTGCCGTTCTGAATATCGGGATCCTTGGTGTAGCTGACGACAACGCACGGCGCCTGAAAGCCGGGCGCTGCCACACTCTTGAAACCCTTGGCTTCGAGCAGTGCACGCACCTTCAGACCCAGATCTTCCTGATTTTTCTTCAGGTTGGCAAAACCTGCGGCCTGAGTTTCTTTCATCACATCGCGCAGCACTCGCAGCGAGTCTGTCGGCATCGTGGTGTGATAAATGTGCGCGCCTTTTTCATAGGTTTCCATGATCTGCAACCACTTTTTCAGATCGCAGGAATAGCTGGTACTCTGGGTTGCATCGATTTTCTGACGCGCACGCTCGCTCATCGCAATCAATGCGCAGCAAGGTGAACTGCTCCAGCCTTTTTGTGGCGCGCTGATCAGCACGTCCACTTTGGAGGCCACCATGTCGACCCACATCGCGCCCGAAGCGATACAGTCCAGCACGAACAGACCATCAACGGATTCCACAGCCTCGCCCACAGCGCGCAAATAGTCGGGAGGGAGAATCATGCCTGCCGAGGTTTCAACGTGCGGTGCAAATACGACCGCCGGTTTTTCCTTGCGTATCCAGGCCACGACTTCATCAATCGGTGGCGGCGCATAGGAACCTTCGAATTCATTGGCAAGCTGGCGGCCTTGAATGACGTGCAAATCATTCGAGATACCACCCATTTCAAAAATCTGTGTCCAGCGGTAGCTGAACCAGCCATTGCGAATCACTGCGCATTTACGGCCGGTGGCGAACTGGCGCGCAGCGGCTTCCATACCGTAGGTACCACTTCCCGGAACCACCAGCGCGGACTTTGCGTTGTAGACCTCTTTCAGGATTTTCGAGATATCGGTGATCACGCCTTTGAAGGCTTCCGACATGTGATTGAGAGAGCGGTCGGTATAAACGACAGAAAATTCGAGCAATCCGTCGGGATCAACGTGGGGCAGCAAACCGGGCATGGCGAGTCCTGTACAGATGAATGAGCTTGGTTGCACCTGACAATGACAGGCAAAACCGTAGCAGGGATTGCAAGTTTAACAGAGGTCTTACATCGTCTTGATCTGCACTGCGTCATGGCCTTTCTGACAATAACGCACGGGTTTTCCAGCCGCTATAAAATTGCGCCTTTCCTCAAAATACTCAACCTGCGGGAGCCCCATGGAAAGCGATATCGAAATTGCACAAAAAGCAAAAATGAACAAGGTGGTCGACGTTGCCGCTACCTTGGGCATTCCCGAAGATTCGATCGAGCCTTATGGCCATTACAAGGGCAAGATTGCGCTGTCTTACCTTGAAAGCCTCAAGAAAAAGCCTGACGGTAAATTGATTCTGGTCACAGCGATCAGCCCGACACCGGCTGGTGAGGGTAAAACCACCACCACCGTCGGACTGGGCGATGCGCTCAATCGTATCGGCAAAAAAACCGTGATCTGCCTGCGCGAGCCCTCGCTGGGCCCGGTGTTTGGTGTCAAGGGCGGCGCTGCTGGTGGTGGCCATGCCCAGATCGTGCCGATGGAAGACATCAACCTGCATTTCACTGGTGACTTTTCTGCGATCGCGCTGGCGAACAACTTGCTGGCCGCGATGATCGACAACCACATCAATCACGGCAATACGCTGGACATTGATCCCCGTCGCATCACCTGGAAGCGTGTGGTGGACATGAATGATCGCGCGCTGCGTGACATCGTGGTCGGTAACGGTGGTACCGCGAACGGTTTTGTGCGTCAGGATGGTTTCGATATCGTTGTCGCCTCCGAAGTCATGGCGATCTTCTGCCTTGCCACTTCGGTGCAGGATCTGAAAAAGCGATTGGGAGATATTGTCATCGGCTACAGCCGTGATCTCAAACCCATTCATGCGCGTGACCTGAATGCACACGGTGCAATGACAGTGCTGTTGAAAGATGCTCTGCAACCGAATCTGGTGCAGACCCTGGAAAACAACCCGGCATTTGTGCACGGCGGCCCATTTGCCAATATCGCGCACGGCTGCAACTCCGTTATTGCCACCCAAAGCGCATTGAAACTCGGTGATTACGTCGTCACTGAAGCCGGTTTCGGTGCAGATCTCGGCGCAGAAAAATTCATCGACATCAAGTGCCGGAAAACAGGTCTCAAACCTGCCGCCTGCGTGCTGGTGGCCACAATACGTGCGCTCAAATACCACGGTGGCAAGGATGTCAAGGCACTCAATACCGAAGATCTGGATGCCCTGCAAAAAGGTCTGGTCAATCTGGAAAGACACGTGGCGAACGTCAAGACCCACTACGGTCTGCCCTGCGTGGTGTCGATCAACCGCTTCACTTTTGATACTGACGCGGAAATCCGCCTCGTGACTGAACGCATGAAAGCGCTCGATGTCAACGTGGTACTGGCCGAACACTGGGCCAAAGGCGGTGCGGGTGCCGAGGCACTCGCGCATGAAGTGGTGCGTCTGGCCGAGCGCGGTGACGGTGTGAAATTTGTCTACGACGATCAGGACTCGCTGTGGGACAAGATGAAAAAAGTGGCCACCAAGATTTATGGTGCCGCCGATATCAGCGCACCTGCAAAAATCAAGCAACAGCTCAAGGCCTGGGAAGAAGCCGGTTATGGTCACTACCCGATCTGTGTGGCAAAGACGCAATCTTCATTCAGCTCGGATGCCACCATGCGCGGCGCACCCAGCGGACATATGGTCAACATCCGCGAAGTACGCCTCGCAGCGGGTGCACAATTCATTGTGATGATTTGCGGCGACATCATGACCATGCCGGGTCTGCCCAAGATACCCAGTGCAGAAAAAATCGATATCGATGAAAACGGCAAAGTCGTTGGCCTTTTCTAAGGAAGCCCTGATTAAACAAGTGCAGAAACTTTTGTGGCAAGATCATTGGCGCCGAGACCTTGATTTTATTGATACCCGCGTCGCACAGCTACGCTGGCTCGCCATAAAACGCAGATTTATTCAGCGTCTCCCTAATTGAATAACCCTTGAGAACCGGAACTTACATGCGTGCAGCCATCTACACCAGCAAAGGGCCCGCAGCAGAGGTGCTGCGCATCGTCGACAAACCCGTACCGGAACCTGGCTCGGGTGAAGTACGGGTTCGTGTCGCTTTCTCGGGCGTGAATCCGTCAGATGTAAAGTCACGCGCCGGTGTGGCATCGCGCGCAGGCGGTTTTCCTGAAGTGACACCCCACAGCGATGGTGCCGGCACTGTCGACAAGTTGGGCGCCGGTGTCGATGCTGCGCTCATGGGACGTCGCGTGTGGATATTCAATGGACAGTGGGAGCGTCCGTATGGCACGGCAGCGGAATACATTGTGCTGCCAGTCTCGCAGGTCGTGCCACTGCCCGACAACATCAGCTTTGAAGTCGGTGCATCGATTGCGATTCCGCTGATGACAGCCATGCACGCAGTACAGGCCTGTGGCTCCCTGATCGGCAAGACCGTGCTGGTGCCCGGTGCTGCAGGCAGCGTGGGCTTCTACGTTACACAACTGCTCAGCGCCGCGGGTGCACGCGTCATCGGCATCGTCAGCAGCGAAGACAAGGCAAAGCTTGCCAAGAGTATTGGTGCGGCAGACACCATCAATTACAAAACTGAATCACTGCTTGATCGTGTGCAGGCACTGACGAGTGGCGTGGGTGCGGATGCGATCATTGATGTCGATGCGGCGACGCATGCACCCCACTACGGCAGCTTGCTGCGTTTTGGTGGGCAAGCTGTCGTGTATGGCACCAACCAACCGCCGGTAACCATGCCGTTTGGTCCCATGATTCTCGGCTTCATTCGTGTGTACTTTTTCATCGTCTACAAGTTGCCACCCCATCTGATGCGCGAGGTACTGGACGGCGTCAACGCTGTATTGTCGCGCCCTGGTTTCCAGCATCCGATCACGGCGATTTATCCGCTGGCCGATATTGCGGCGGCACATGAACAAGTCGAGCGTGGCGCGAACGCGAAGGTACTGATAAAACTCTAGTCATGATCAAACAATTCAACGACCATTTTGGCAAGGTCGCTGAACAGTACGCGGACTTTCGCCCTTACTACCCTGCTGCCTTATTCGACTGGCTGGCATCGCAATGTACGACGCATGAATGCGTCTGGGATTGCGGTGCGGGCAACGGCCAGGCCTCAATACCTCTCGCAAATCATTTTTCGTCTGTGTACGCCACTGATGCCAGCGCATCACAAATCGCCCAGGCAGGCCCTCATCCCCGCATTCAGTATCGCGTTGCCGGCGCCGAAAAGAGTGGCCTCGCTTCACACAGCGTCGAACTGGTTACCGTAGCTCAGGCATTGCATTGGTTCGATCTCGATCGTTTTTATTTAGAAGTCCGGCGCGTGCTGAAACCCGGTGGCGTGATAGCGGCATGGAGTTACGGCATGATCAGCGTGCAAGGTGTTGAAGTGGACGCCGCAGTTCAGCATTTTTACAAAGACACGATAGGACCTTACTGGCCACCCGAGCGACGCCATGTAGAAAACGGCTATCGCGATCTCGACTTTCCCTTCCAGCGGATCGATCCGCCCACGCTGTCAATGAGTGTCCACTGGACGCTTGATCAACTGCTGGGATATCTGCGCAGCTGGTCGGCGTCGGCACGTTACTTGTCTGCGATGGGCAAAGATCCTGTGATGAGTCTCGCAGCAGAATTGCTGCCGGTATGGGGAGGCATTGAACATCGTCGACAGATCGATTGGCCGCTGTCGATCCTGGCAGGTCGAACTTAAGCTGCGATACCGATAATCACATTCGACGGCTCGATCACGGCGAAGACGGCAGATCCGACCTGCAAGTCCATCACATCGATTTCGGGCCGGCTCATGGTAGTGACAAGTAACAGGCCGCTCTCCAGCAAGACCGTCAACTCCGAATGATGTTCGCTCTGCGCAATGGCGTGCACCGTACCGAGGAACACGTTTTTTCCGTGAGCTCCGTGATTTTCATGTGGCACCTGCAACATCACTGATGATGCCTTGATCAACGCGAAGATCTTGGCACCCACAGCCAGCCGCAGCTCGCGGCAGCTCTCATGCGTAATGGATGCAATGAGCGTCTGACTGCCATTGACCATGATGCCCAGCTCGTCATTGACTGCACCCGGTGTGATGGATACCAGAATGCCTGCAAACTGATTCCGCGCGCTGGTTCGCATTGCGATTTCATTTTCCATCGCATAGTCATTCGACAGCCCGTTCGCCAAAGCATCCAATCGGGCGATGAATCGCGCATGCTCGGCTTGTATCAGCGAAAAATTGCGCAATACTTGCTGACCGCGCTCGGTGAGATGCGTGCTGCCGCCCCCCTTGCCGCCCGCATGGCGCTCGATCAGGGTGCCACCGGATAAACGAGCCATGTCATCAATCGCATCCCATGCGCCCTTGTAGCTGTAGCCGACCTGCTTTGCCGCCTGCGTCAGATTGCCAAGCTCATCTATCTTTCTCAGCAAATCCATGCGTTTTGCATTGGCAAACAACTCTCCACCGGCCCGCAGTGTCAATTCCGCGAACAGCTCAAACTTGTCTTTTTGCATACGAACCCACCTAGTGAACTTCCCCGCATTATCGCCGTTGACAAGCCAAATAAACAGAGGTACATTTCGCATCAAAATATATTCCAGTATATTTTGTAGAAGCGGCATTAAATCCGTGGGTTATGGATTTTTGCGCCAATCAAAATATACCTAGACACATTTTCAACCATAACGAAAAAGGAGTCCTTGTGAAAAAGCGCTCACCCAAGGCAGCCATACTAAAAATAGCAATAGCAGTTGGGCTCTGTGCTGCAACCGCAGGCGCGCAAGCAGGAGAGGACGTCAAAGCATTGCTCGAAGTGCTGCTGGAGAAAGGTGTCATCACACGAGAGGAGTACGAAGCGAAAATCAAAAAAGCGCAGGAGAACGAAGAGATCAGGCAGTTCAACGAGGCTCAAGATATTCGGCGAACAGCATCGGCAATCGAGAAAAAAGCGGATGAAGAGAAAAAATTCAAAACACAGTTTTACGGTCTCGTATCGGCCGGCTACTACAGCGCTTCGAACATGAAAAATAGTGCGATCGATGCCTCAGGCATGAGCGATCAACCTAAAGGCAATAATCGCGTTGGTCTCAAAGTGTCACGAGAGCTCGATGCAGATACCACGGCTGTAGTGACTCTCGAATCAAACTTCTCATCCCGAACCGGCGCTGTGGGAAAAGATGCGGGGGCTAGTGGCACGGGAACTAACCCTATCTTCGACAGGGAAGCCAATTTTCGGCTAGTGTCAAAACCGTATGGCACCTTAATTTTAGGTAGAGGACCAAACCTGCAAACTGACCTGAGCGGCGCTTTCGATGCGCGGCAAAACTGGAACTTTGGTGGACTCAAGGCGATTGGTCGCTATGCCGGCTTCCACAGTGCAAGCGGCATTAATAGAGCAGATAAATTGATACGTTACATCTCGCCCAGTGTCGAAGGCTTCAATTTTGACGGCGCAGTTTCCTTCGGCGGCGTACCCGGTGATGAAAATTACGGGACAAACTATTACATAGGCGGTCGCTACAAGAATGAAAATTTTGAAATCGGATACAACCATATCGAAGCTAAACTGAGTAGCAACGAAACCAATAATCGCGTCGACTTTATTGCCGGCAAATACACAGTCCAGAATATGACTTTTAATGTCGGCTACGTCATAACCCGAAACCCTTCAAATTCTGCAGCCACCCTCAGCACGACAACGCCGGGCGGAAAGGCCGACGTAGATACCCTATTCACGGGACTGGTTTACCGGTTTACACCCAGCCTCAGCGCGAATCTTGGGTGGTACAAGGTTCAAGACAAAACCACTACCAATGGGAAAAATGACGTCCGTATGGCAGCAACAGGACTCACTTGGTCCCCCTACAAAGAATGGGATTTTTTCATCGATTATGCGCAAGCCTCACGCAAGGAAAATGCAACTGCTGCATTTTCCATCTACGATGCATGGCGTCCAGATACCAATAGCAGTAGCACTCTCGCAGCGGGCACAAAAGCACAATCTGGGATCAGCATTGGCGCATTATTCAAGTTCTAAAAAGGCAAATGACCAATGAAAATTAAAACAATTAAAACCTTCATTTTCGTATCAATACTATTTGCATCAATTTCTACACAAGCTACCGAAATAAAAGTAGCTGTTGCTGCAAATTTCACACAGACGATGAAGGAAATTTCTGCTGAATTCGAAAAAGATACCAAACATAAAATCAACCTAACCCAAGGTGCAACGGGAAAGTTTTATGCGCAAATTTCAAATGGCGCTCCATTTGAAATACTGATATCAGCAGACGACGAAACACCCGCCAAACTCATCAAAGAAGGGAAAGCTGTCGCGGGCACGCAATTCTCTTATGCGACAGGTCGACTCGTGCTCTGGTCTCCTGACGAAACCCTGATTCAAAACGACGGCGCAGTGTTAAGTACGGATAAATTCAAATTCATCGCCATTGCAAACGCCAAAGTTGCACCTTACGGCAAGGCTGCCATACAGACGATGCAAAAAATGGGGCTGCTGATGAAATTAGAGCCACGCGTGGTACAAGGCGAGAGCATTGCCCAGACCTATCAATTTGTTAACAGCGGCAATGCACAACTCGGCTTCGTCGCGCTGTCTCAGGTTTGGGATAACGGAAAAATCAAATCAGGGTCAGGATGGGTCGTGCCAGACAACATGCATGAACCATTGAAGCAAGACGCGGTATTGCTCAATCCCGGCAAAGACTCTGCCGCTGCGCTCGCCTTGCTTGAGTACCTGAAGACCGACAAAGCCAAAAGTATTATCCAGCGCTACGGCTACAAATTACCGTAAATAGTATCGACTCTCCTCTATCCGTTTGGCTGTGGTTACGGATGAGCTTCGGGCTTTCGGACGCGAAGGCCCATTTTTTTAGCCTCGATCCCAACCCGCATTTTTGTACAAACCTCCAGTTATTCTGGATTAAAATTCATCAACTTTTGTCTACATGCCTGTCTATCTGACATCGCAGAGCCCTAATCAATACTAAAAAAATTAATCGATGAATTTCGTGCTTGACCCTTCGCTTTGGCAGGCACTCCTGCTTACCATCAAATTATCGGCGGTAGTCACTCTGATTCTTCTGTTGATTGGAACACCGCTGGCGTGGTGGCTGTCAAGAACCCAAAGCATTTTAAAAGCCCCATTGGCAGCCATCATCGCACTCCCATTGGTCTTGCCGCCAACAGTTCTGGGCTTTTATCTTTTACTGTCAATGGGCCCTAAGGGATTCATTGGCCAATTGACGCATTGGGCTGGCATCGGACATCTTCCTTTCACTTTCTGGGGACTGGTCATCGCATCGGTGCTTTACTCACTGCCTTTCATGGTGCAGCCTCTACAGAATGCCTTCGAATCAATCACGCATCGCCCGATGGAAGTCGCTGCCACACTAGGTGCATCACCCATCGATGCATTTTTTACAGTCGCCATCCCAATGGCATTACCCGGCTTTCTGACTGCCTCCGTGATGACCTTCGCGCATACGGTAGGTGAGTTTGGTGTTGTGTTGATGATTGGCGGGAATCTTCCAGGCGAAACTCGACTGGCTTCCATACAAATCTACGACTACGTTGAGGCAATGGAGTACGCGCAAGCGCACGCTTTGGCAGGCATCATGGTGGCCTTCTCTTTCATCGTCTTGCTGCTGCTGCAGATCTGGCGGCCTACCACACGCAGGGGAGCCTGAGTTGAACAGCATTCAGGCCCGCTTCAAACTCGACTGGCCGGGATTCTCGCTGGATATCGATCTATCGCTACCCGGTCGTGGCGTCACTGCCTTGTTCGGCCCTTCAGGCTGCGGCAAAACCACGCTGCTGCGGAGTATCGCCGGGCTGGAGCGTCCGCCCAATGGCTTGCTTCGGGTGAATGGTGACCTCTGGCAGGACGACGGCATTTGGGTGCCAACACATCGTCGGCCACTGGCTTATGTGTTCCAGGAATCCAGTCTTTTCCCCCACCTGAGCGTGATGGGTAATCTGCAATACGGCAGACAACGTGCATCGCAAGCAGCCTCCTTCGATCTCTCGCAGGTGATCGAACTGCTGGGCATCGAAGCCCTGCTATCACGCAAACCGGATGCGCTGTCTGGTGGCGAACGACAGCGTGTGGCAATTGCGCGCGCACTTGCGGCAAATCCCCGACTGCTTTTGATGGATGAACCGCTGGCAGCGCTCGATATGCAACGCAAACAGGAAATCCTGCCGTATCTGGAACGCATGCAGCAGACACTCGACATACCGATCATCTACGTGACGCATGCCCCGGATGAAGTCGCTCGGCTTGCCCATCACATTGTGATGCTGGAACGCGGCAAGGTCACAGCCAGCGGGTCTTTGCATGACACATTGTCGCGGGTCGATTTACCTCTCAGACTTGGCGATGATCGGGGTGTGATCATTGACGCTCGTGTGAGCGAGATTGACCGGCAATGGCATCTGGCACGACTGGATTTTCCTGATGGCGCATTCTGGACACGTGATCAGGGTTTGGCTTTGCAGGATCCTGCGCGTCTTCACATTCTGGCGCGCGACGTCAGCATCGCGCGCGAAAAACCATTACA
Organism: Pseudomonadota bacterium; assembly: GCA_039806005.1. Lineage (GTDB taxonomy): Bacteria > Pseudomonadota > Gammaproteobacteria > Burkholderiales > Burkholderiaceae_D > Pernthalerella. The sequence continues at coordinate 31,193 of JBDKLM010000046.1, read as the reverse complement.
GAGCAGTATTCAGAATATACTTGCCGGACGTATTGACCGATGTGTCGATGACGACACTCCCGGTAGCGTGATCGTGCGCGTGCTCATCGGACAAACACCCCTGTTGGCGCGCGTTACCGCCCGGGCAGTCGCCGATCTGGCATTGAAGCCGGGTGACGCTGTCTGGGTACAGGTCAAGTCCGTTGCATTGGCGAGATAAACCATGATGAAAGCTTTCGTGATTCGTTGCGCGATGATCGCCGCACTGCTATTGACCGTGTCCTCGGCATCGGCCGAGCCTGGTAATGACACGCTGCGTTTCGCTTGCCGGGGATGGATGCCCATCTATCTAGGGAGTTGGGTGCCCATCAATCCAGACCCGAGCGATTTCGATTCATTGACGATTGAAGTCAACGAAGCCACGCGAATGACCAGCTTCGTTCTGACGATGATAGGCCGCGCCAATTTTGCGACAAAAATCAACGAGTCTCATATCAAAGGAGCTATCGCTTTCAAGCAAATGATGGTCGATGATTTCATTGAATACATTGATTTCATGCTCAATCGCGGCACGGGTGAAATCATCATCACGGCCCTCGAAAAAGGCCGGAGAGGACATACGCTCTATCGCGGGAAATGCGCTACCGTGAAAAGCAGCTTCTGATCAATCATGTTCACAGCACAAATCTGCAAAGAAGCCAGATACCGACATCAGCTGCAGAGATATTACCGGTCCCTCAGAACAGACTCGCCGGCGTAAAACGCAGCCCGAAAGAAAACCAGCGATTGCTGTCGCTGTTACCGATTTGTCGTCCGACCGTAGCATCCACCTGAAACAAGTTCGGAACGACGGAGTACCGCACACCAGTCTGCCAGTAAGGATTATCCTGATTATCACCAAAGCTTTCTGCGATCAGCGTGAGTCGCTTCGTCGCATTGATTTCACTTCCCACACCCCAAGTCAGACGCTCACGCGATAGCGAATTGTGATGAATCCATCCCGTGTTCAGGTGCATGACCAGGCGATCGTCAGCAAATGACAAGGACATTGGAAAATAAATGTAGCTATTACCGAGCAAATTAGGGCCTGGATTGACTTCCGGATGACGCACGGTGCCAATTGCAGCTCCCCAGCCCCAGCCATTGGTGTCGAGTGCCCTGAATAGCGTTTTTGCCTGGAAAATGTAATCCTCGGAGGTCGATATCGATTGATCTTGGTAACGCGCTTGTCCACCCCCAAAGGTCAGCTCGAGATTCCCGGTCGGATTGCAAGCGGGCAGCGCCCAAACCTCAGTACTGTCGCCATAAAAACGGGTCCAACTCTCAAGCTGGCAGCTGCCCGCCGTGGTCAGGCGCGCATCATCAGTGACAAAGGGTCGCGCCGCTTGAGCTGATAAATGGATCACCGCAAAAAAGACAGCACACCAAGCAGGCGAGCGCATCATTTCAACAAGGTATCGGTAAGGATGTTGGGGCAGCATCATGACAGATTGAGGTCGATATGTTGCCGCAGCACCCCAGCCCAGTGACGCATTTGGGTCTGATCGAGCAGGGCTACGGATTCATGGTCACAACTGTTTAACATCGCAGCGGCGTCTTCCCTGCTACCCAGCTCTTCCAGCAAATAGAGCTTGCCGTCCCACTCGAAATGGGCAAACCAGGACAAGCCCGGCAAAGACTCCAGCGCAGCGAACATCTGCAATCGACGCAGCAGCATACGAGCGGTGGGATAGTCGACCAAAAACCGCAAGGACAAACCTTGCGTGTGTGCAGCCTCTTCCGCAGCGTCCACGCCCGCGTGGGTACCGAGCCACATCAGCTCACCGGCATCATCGATACCAAAATAGGCAGGGTGAGAAGACATGAAAAGTTATCGAATGAAAAACAGACATGCTTAATTTTTTAAAGTTTGATTCTAATCATTAAAATTGACAGCGATATTTCATAAATTCAAGTTTTCGGGAGACTCAGGGTCAGCACTGAGACAGCTAATGAACAACCCCAAAAACTTAAACCCGCTTTCAGCCACACAACAGCCAAGCCTTGCCATGCGCACAGTGCTGCTTCTGATTGGGCTGGTCACACTTCCCGCTGGAGCCGGCGAGACATCGCCTGCTGCGCGCAGCGTCGACGCGAACGCAGTCTACATGCAACCCATGCCGGGACTGGATGAAGCGCAGATCAAGCAGTTCCGCGCTGGCGAGAAGCTCTTTCGTACCTCGTGGATTCTCTTTCCCTCGCTGCCCATACCGAACTGGGAATATGTGCGACCTCCTTCGATGATTGCCTGGGGGCTGGGCCCCACTTTCATCGCCAATTCATGCATGGCGTGCCATATTCAGGCCGGCCATGGGAAAACGCCCGATAAAGTCGGCAGCCCGATATCGCAACAGCTGGTTCGCATTTCACTGCCGGGCACAGGCAAGCATGGCGAACCCCTGCCTCATCCCAATTATGGCCATCAGCTGCAACCCTTTGATGTCATCACGCCAGATAAACATCACACGAAGGAAGGCGAAGCGGATGTCTTCGTGGACTGGGTACCCAAGTCAGTCACGCTGCCCGATGGAACGAGCGTTGAATTGAGAGCGCCGAATATCCGGATTGAAAATCCAGCCTTTGGGCCGCTGGGTGACAACCTGCTGACTTCGCTGCGCAATGCACGCGCAGTCTTTGGTCTGGGTTATCTGGAAGCGGTATCTGAAGAAGATATTTTGGCGATCGCAAAACTTCAGTCCACACAAGGACTCAATGGTCGTCCGAATTATGTACGCGACGACGTCAACGATAAAACCACGCTTGGGCGTTTCGGCTGGAAAGCCAATCAGCCCAGCGTGCGACAGCAAATTGCAGCAGCCTTTCATGGTGACATGGGGATTACCAGTCCGCTGTACATCCAACAAAACTGCCCACCCGTACAGAAACATTGTCAGACCATGCCGCCCGGCGACAAGGCCGAGTTGCGAGCGTACGAACTGGACGATATAAGTTTTTGGACGCTGGCTCTGGATGCACCGGCTTCACGGGATCAGCAACAAGAACACGTACGTCGTGGCGAAGAATTATTCATCAAGGCACGCTGCGCGCAATGCCATCTGCCTGAACTGAAAACCGGAAATTTTGCTGCACTACCCGCGCTGTCAAACCGACGTTTTCATGCCTACACTGATTTGCTGTTGCATGATATGGGTGAAGGTCTCGCAGACGGTCGACCTGATTTTCGCGCAGGCCCACGCGACTGGCGTACCTCGCCGCTCTGGGGCATCGGCCTTTCAAAACAAGTCAATGGAAGTACCAACCTGCTGCACGACGGGCGCGCACGCAATGTGCTGGAAGCGATACTCTGGCATGGTGGCGAGGCGCAGATGTCTCGCGATTTTTTTGCCGGGATGAGCAAGGAGCAGCGAGAGAATCTGGTGGCGTTTGTGAATGCTTTGTAGCCTGCTTCCGCAGGGTGGATGGAAGTCCCAACGATATTCGCTGACATTTATTGGAAGGGAAAGATTTTTTCCTACGACTTGCTCTGGGGGCTGGTGCCGGTCACCAACAATCTGAAAGAGTTTGAGCGCGTGCCCGCATTAGAAACAGAGAACTGGATCAGCGCAGCAGTTTGATGAAGCGGAGAGAAACTCCGCGAAAAAAAGAAAAAGGCCGGTATCGAAAGATACCGGCCTTTTCATTTTGGCGTCCCCACGGGGATTCGAACCCCGGTACTCACCGTGAAAGGGTGATGTCCTAGGCCTCTAGACGATGGGGACAAAAACTGTCCGTACTGCCGACCTATGAATTACCGCTGCTGCACATTTGATTCCGACTCAGTGGTGGAGGTAAGCGGGATCGAACCGCTGACCTCTTGCATGCCATGCAAGCGCTCTCCCAGCTGAGCTATACCCCCATATGCAGCAGAAGCGGGATTATAGCCGAATCTTTTACCCCCTGTAAATCGCTGCAGCCGCCTCAAGCCAGGCCGACATTCAGGCGCGAGAGCACCTTGTCCCGCCCGAACAGGAAAAGCACGGCATCTACCGACGGGGTCTGCAGCTGCCCGGTGACCAGCAATCGCAAGGGCATGGCCAGCTGCGGCATTTTCAGCTGACAGTCGGCCAGCACCTGCTTCATCAATGCGCTGATGGCTTCGCGGGTCCAGTCGATATCCGCCGCTGCGGCAGCAAACTGCCCAAGCGCAACGCGCGCGGCCTCCGTCAGGTGTTGAGCAAGTAGCGCGGGATCCGGCTTGGGCTCCCGATAAAAAAGCATGGCGGCATCGGCCAGTTCATTCACGGTATTGGCGCGGTCCTTGAGCAAACCAATGACCTCGGACAGCAACGGACCGCCATCGAGTTGCGCGCCATCACGCTCAAGCTCGGGCATCGCCAATCGGGCCAGCTCGGCATTATCGGCGGTCTTGATGTAGTGATTATTCAGCCAGGCCAGCTTCTCGGGATTGAACTGCGCGGGAGATTTGGTCAGGTGATCGAGATCGAACCAGCTGCAGAATTGCTCGAGGCTGAAGATTTCGTCATCGCCATGACTCCAGCCCAACCGGGCCAGATAATTCAGCATGGCATCGCGCAGATAACCCTGTGCCGGATACTCCATCACGCTCACCGCACCATGGCGCTTGGAAAGCTTCTCGCCATCCGCACCGAGGATCATCGGCACATGCCCATACACGGGCAGCATGCCGCCCAAGGCTTTGAGTACATTGATCTGGCGAGGTGTGTTGTTGACATGGTCATCACCGCGAATGACATGGGTGATTTTCATGTCCCAGTCATCCACCACGACACAAAAGTTGTAGGTCGGTGTCCCATCGGGGCGGGCGATCACAAAATCATCCAGCTCGCGGTTGGAGATGGTAATCGTACCTTTGACCGCATCATCCCAGCTGACATCACCGTCCAATGGATTCTTGAAACGCACGACTGGCTGCCGACCCTCGGGTATGGCGGGCAAAGTCTTGCCCGGCTCGGGTCGCCAGGTACCGTCATAACGTGGCTTTTCGCCGGCTGCACGCTGCCGTTCGCGCATCGCTTCTACTTCTTCGGGGGATGCATAGCAGTAATAAGCAGTACCAGCGGCGAGCATTTGCGCAATCACTTCGCGGTAGCGATCCATGCGCTGCATCTGATAAAACGGACCTTCATCATGATCAAGACCCAGCCACTGCATGCCATCCAGAATGGCTTGCACGGCCTCGGGAGTGGAGCGTTCGAGGTCGGTGTCTTCGATACGCAAAATGAAGGTGCCGCCAAAGCGACGCGCATAGGCCCAGGAAAACAGCGCGGTGCGGGCACCACCCAAGTGAAGGTAGCCGGTGGGGCTGGGGGCAAAACGGGTGCGAACAGTCATGATCAGGGCGCAGGCGCCGTCAGAAAAACCGCTATTTTAGAGCCTCTGCCGAAATGGGCGTAGCGCCCGAGGCTGCAAAGAGGGTCGCCAGGATAAAAAAGGCCTGAAGCCGGGCGGCTGCCAGCTGCTCAGCGGGTTTTGGGCGGGGCATTGCGGGTCAGCACTGCGAGCGAGTGGTCACTGATAAAATCGCGGTTTGCCTTCTCTGGTCCCCCAAACGCAATGAGCACCGCCCATCCTCGCAAGATTTTCGTCACCACGGCCCTGCCCTACGCCAACGGCGCATTCCATGTTGGCCACATCATGGAGTACATCCAGGCCGATATCTGGGTTCGCTTCATGCGCATGCGTGACAACGAGGTGCATTTTGTTTGTGCAGATGATGCACACGGTGCGCCGATCATGATTGCTGCCGAAAAAGCAGGTCTGACACCCCAGGCATTCGTTGCGAACATCGCCGCGGGTCGCAAGCAATATCTCGATGGTTTTCATATCGCCTTTGACAATTGGCACTCCACCGATGGTGAAGAAAATCATGCACTGTCGCAGGAAATTTATCGTCGACTCCGCGATAACGCGAAGCTGATCACCACGCGCAGTGTCGAACAATTTTTTGATCCGGTGAAAAATATGTTTTTACCGGATCGCTACATCAAGGGCGAATGTCCAAAGTGCGGTGCGAAAGATCAATACGGCGATTCCTGCGAATCCTGCAGCGCCGTGTATGCACCCACCGAATTGAAAAACCCCTACTCCACCCTCACCGGCGCAGCGCCGGTGATGAAGTCCTCCGAACATTACTTTTTTCAGCTGTCGGATCCGAAGTGTGGCGACTTCCTGCGTCAGTGGGCGCTTGACCCTTCTCGCTTGCAGCCCGAAGTGGCGAACAAAGCACGCGAATGGCTGGAGAGTGAAAGCGGACTGGGCGACTGGGATATCAGCCGCGATGCACCCTACTTTGGCATTGAAATTCCTGATGCACCGGGCAAGTATTTTTATGTCTGGCTGGATGCGCCAATTGGCTACCTCGCCTCGTTGAAAAATTATTTCGGCAAAACCGGCCGCGACTTTGATGCCTTTATGGCAGATCCGTCGACCGAGCAGTATCACTTCATCGGCAAGGACATTACCTATTTCCACACCCTGTTCTGGCCCGCGATGCTGCATTTTGCAGGCATGAAGGTGCCGAACAATGTGTTTGTCCATGGCTTCATCACGGTCAGTGGTGAAAAAATGTCGAAATCACGCGGCACGGGCATCTCGCCGCTGCGCTATCTCGACATCGGCATGAATCCCGAGTGGCTGCGCTACTACATCGCAGCCAAGCTCAACGCTCGCGTTGAAGATGTGGATTTCAATCCGGAAGATTTCATTGCGCGTGTCAACAGCGATCTGATCGGCAAGTACATCAATATCGCCAGTCGTGCCGCTGGCTTCATCACGAAAAAATTCGATGGCCGTGTGAGCATGGGCTGGGCAAGCGCCGACGATGCTTTCCTCGTCAGCCTTCGAAGCGCAGGCACCGAGATAGCGACGCTCTACGAAGCACGCGAGTACGGCAAAGCCTTGCGCATCATCATGGAGCAGGCTGATGCGATCAACGCGTATGTCGACGCGAACAAACCATGGGAGCTGGCCAAAGACCCCGCCAATAATGCAAAACTCCAGGAAGTCTGCAGCCGCTTGCTGGAGTCATTCCGGATTCTGACGGTCTACCTCAAGCCCGTGCTGCCATCACTCGCCACACAAGTGGAATCGCTTTTCAATATCGCCCCGCTGCGCTGGGATGATGCAATGAAGGCCCTGCCCGACCAGCATGCGATTCGTCCCTACACGCACCTGATGACTCGGGTAGAAGCGCCGATGCTGGAGCAGCTCTTTGAGGCACCTGAAGCAGAAGGGGACTCGCCATCCGCGCCCACCGGCATCGAACCCCTCGCCGAGGAAATCCGGATTGATGACTTTGCCAAAATCGATCTGCGCATCGCGCGAATTGTCGAGTGCGAGCACGTCGATGGTTCCGACAAACTACTGCGCCTCACGCTGGATGTGGGTGAAGGACGGCTGCGAAATGTGTTTTCCGGCATCAAATCTGCCTACAAGCCAGAGGACCTGAAGGGCAAGCTGACGGTACTGGTTGCCAATCTGGCACCGCGCAAGATGAAATTTGGTGTTTCCGAGGGCATGGTTCTGGCCGCCTCGGCCGCCGACGAAAAAACCGATCCTGGCATCTATATCCTCGAGCCATGGCCGGGTGCACAGCCGGGAATGCGGATTCGATGAGGGGCACTCGGGGTAAAATACGCGCTTACGTTTTTTTGCGAGTCTGGTTATGAGTTGGTTCATCAAGAAAAGCGGCTACGTGTCCGAATTCACGCAATTCCTGGGCGAGATGAAACAAAAAAATCCTGCCATTGAAGCGGGCCAGCGCGAGGGCCGCGCACGCCTGTGGGATAAGGAGCCGATCGATCTTGACAACATGCGTCGCTCGCAGGAATCCCGCGTGCAGCAGTCTGCGTACGTCTACCAGAGCCACTGATGAGCGTGCCTGCTGAAAATGTCGCTGACATCGTGGAGAGCGCTCCCGGCGAAGCTCATGAACCGACGGTGGTCGACAATGTGGCTTTCGCCAAGCTGTATGGCGAGCCACTGTTCAAGTTACCTACTGACCTCTATATTCCACCGGATGCGCTTGAAGTTTTTCTGGAAGCATTCGAAGGCCCGCTTGATCTGCTGCTCTACCTGATCCGCAAGCAAAATTTCAATATCCTCGATATTCCCCTCGCGCAGGTCACAGTCCAGTACCTGGGCTATATCGAGCAGATTCGCAAGCGCAATCTGGAACTGGCGGCGGATTATCTGCTGATGGCAGCCATGCTGATCGAGATCAAATCGCGCATGCTGCTGCCCTCGAAAAAAGTGGATTCAGGCGAAGAGCCCGCTGACCCGCGCGCTGAGCTGGTACGCCGTCTGCTCGAATACGAGCAAATCAAGCTCGCCGCATTCCAGCTGGATACTCTGCCGCAAGTCGGCCGGGATTTTGTTCGTACGCAGATTTTTGTAGATCAGGCCGTCGTTACGCGCTTCCCCGATGTCAATGTCGTCGATCTGCAAACGGCCTGGAGTGACCTCCTGCGTCGCGCGAAGCTCACCGCAAGACACACGATCTCGCGAGAAGAGTTATCGGTGCGCGAGCATATGAGCTCGATACTCCGTCATTTGCAATCGGCAAAATTCGTCGAGTTTCATGAGCTCTTCGATCCCTCTCGTGGCGTACCGGTGGTCGTCGTGAATTTCATCGCGCTTCTGGAGCTGGCCAAAGAAACGCTGATCGAAATCACTCAGGCCGAAGCATTCGCGCCTATCTATGTGCGCCTGTCCTATTCACCAAACTAAAAGGTGGCACTGAGTCACTGGCGGAAAATGCCAGAGCCCAGCCCCTACTGCTGATCCTGATCTGATGAAAATCATCTCTTCGATTGACGAGTTGCGCGACCAGTTACGCGGTCAGCTGCGCACGGCCTTCGTTCCCACCATGGGCAATTTGCACGATGGCCATCTGAGCTTGATGCGATTGGCGCGCAAACATGGCGACCCTGTGGTGGCCTCAATTTTCGTTAACCGCCTGCAGTTCGGCCCCAACGAAGATTTTGACAAATATCCACGTACTTTCGCCGCGGATGTAGAAAAGCTTGAAAAAGAAGGCGTGTATGTCCTCTTCGCTCCGACCGAGAAAGATCTCTACCCGGAGCCGCAAGAATTTCGTGTGAAGCCGCCATCAGATTTGGGTAATATCCTTGAGGGCGAATTCAGACCGGGATTTTTCGATGGCGTGACCACCGTTGTACTCAAGCTCTTTTCTTGCGTACAGCCGAGCGTTGCCGTGTTCGGCAAAAAGGATTATCAGCAGCTGATGATCATCCGAAACATGGCTCGCCAATTTGCACTGCCCACCCAAATCATCGCTGCAGAAACGTATCGAGCCAAGGATGGTCTCGCGCTTTCCTCGCGCAACAGCTATCTCTCAGAAGAGGAACGCGCAGAAGCACCTGCGCTATTCCGCGAGCTCAATGCGATTGCAGATGAAATCCGCAGCGGCAATCTCGACATCTCGCTTCTGCAAAACAATGCAATGCAGCGCCTGAAAGATCGTGGATGGCATCCTGACTACGTCGCCATACGCAAACGCATCGATCTTCAACCGCCGACAGCGGGTGATCTGGCACAGAATGAACCGTTGGTCACACTCGCTGCAGCCAAACTCGGTGCGACACGGCTCATCGACAATCTCGAGATATGAGGCCAGTCGGTCTGTGGTCCGCAGCAAAATCAGTCGCTCTGCTGTCTGTTTTTTTCTGCACCAGTACCAACGCAGAAATTTCTGTCACCGACGATAGCGGCAAGCACATCACCCTGTCAGCACCCGCCAGACGCATCGTGAGTCTCGCGCCGCACGCGACCGAACTCTTGTTCGTGGCCGGCGCCGGCGACAAAGTTGTCGGCGTATCCTCAGGCAGCGATTATCCGAGTCAAGCATCACAACTACCGCCGACCGGCAATAGCGCACGGCTTGATATCGAACGCATCACACTGCTGAAACCCGATCTGATCGTTGCCTGGACCAGCGGAAACAACCCCAGACAAATCGCACAACTCCGGCAACAAGGCTATACAGTATTCGAGAGTGAACCACGGCGATTAGAAGACATTGCAACGACGCTTGAGCGGCTGGCCACGCTCACTGGCAGCACACAAGGTCGCGATGCTGCAGCAGATTTCAGACGTTCCCTGACCTTGCTCGGCGATCGATATCAGGGCCGCGCGCCCGTAACCGTCTTCTATCAAATCTGGCCATCACCCCTGATGACGCTCAATGGACAACATCTCGTGTCACAAGCCCTGAAACTTTGCGGTGCAAGGAATGTTTTCAGCGGTCTGCCTCAGCTAGCGCCTACGGTCAGCAGAGAAGCCGTCGTTTCAGCCAATCCGGATGCGATTCTGGTCAGTGATGAATCAGGCGGATTCGAGCGCTGGACGCATTTCACCTCGCTCAAAGCGGTGCGTCAGCAACATATCTTCCAGGTCAATGGCAAACTGCTTAATCGCCCAACGCCACGAATGCTGACGGCCATATCCAATCTCTGCGAACAGATTGACACTGTACGCAAGCACAAACCAGCGACATCGCCATAAGCACTCATCCACAGTGCAGTCAGTAACTCATTTTAGGAGACAACAATGACAAAAATATCAGTCGATCAGTTATACGAGCGCCAACGAGGCACGCTTTCAGACCTGCTGGGATTCGAGATAGTGTCTGCGAACACGCAGGAAATCAAAACCCGATTCGAGATCAAGCCCCATCATCTTGCACCCAATGGCTTTCTGCACGCTGCCTCCATCATCATGCTGGCAGATACCTCATGTGGCTATGGATGCATGATGACTCTGCCGGAAGGTGCAAATAGCTTCACCACGATCGAGCTCAAGAGTAATTTTTTAGGGACAGCGCGCGATGGCAAAGTGGACTGCACCGCCACGCCTGTTCATCTGGGTCGAACAACGCAGGTATGGGATGCGACCGTCAGCGCCGCTGGAAAAACGATCGCCCTGTTTCGGTGTACGCAGATGGTACTTTGGCCAAAAACCTGAGCCCAGATTCCAGTCGTCAGAGGTCCATACACATGATCATCGGTCGCTGGTGGAATCCGCTTGAAACGGCACTAACCAGTCTCCCTGCTGTGCGAACTCGCATCCGAACGCCAAACGTAATATCTCGGGTACGACGATGTCACCGACCGGTCCTGACCAATGCTGCTCCTCACCCAACACCAGCGCGTGCGTCGCGAAGCGTTTTGCCAGATTGATGTCGTGGCAGCTGGCGATCACGGCGTGATTGGCCGAGAGTTCTCGCAATAACTGCATCACCTGCAATTGCTGCGCCACATCCTGATGCGATACAGGCTCGTCAAGCAGCATGAGTTCAGGCGCCTGTACCAACAGCGCAGCCAGTGCAACGCGCTGGCGTTCGCCACCAGACAAGCTCAACACATTGCGCTCCTCGCTTCCTGACATGCCCACTCGTTCCAGCGCGGCATTCACCGAAACCATATATAACGCAGAATCATCATTTTCCCGTATACAGCCTGCCATCTGGCTAATGGAAACCGTATCAAACACGGTGTGAGGAAAGACGTCTACCTGTTGCTGCATCATCAGGCCACGACGCTGTGCCAGCAATGGCAATAACGTGCTTTGCAGCAGATCGCCGTGCAACTGAATCTGACCGTTCAGGGGTGATCCAAGACCTGCGATGACTTGCAGCAGCGTCGTTTTACCTGCACCATTTTTTCCAATGACACACCAGAATTCACCACGGTTGATTTTTAGCTCGAGATTTTTGATTAATAGCCGATCACCCGCGGCAATGTCGAGATGACTCAACTGGAGTAATGTCATGATCGACTCCGTGCAAGCAGCACCAGGAATACCGGCACACCAATAAGTGCTGTAATCACGCCAACCGGCAGTTGTGTGGGAGCGGCAATACTGCGCGCAAGAAGATCAGCCAATGTCAACGCAATACCACCGCTCAGGACTGAAGCAGGCAGCAATAGGCGCTGATCGTTGCCAATGACAAGCCGCAATGCATGGGGTACGACCAAACCGACGAAGCCTATGGTGCCGGCCACTGCTACTGCAGCCGCAGTGGATACCGAAGCGACAATCAGCAGGCTGACCTGAAGTCGCCGCACGTTCAAGCCCAGCAAGTGGGCCGTGACCTCTCCATGCGAAAGCACATTAAGCTCTCTGGCTTTGGTGAAGGACCACGCACACGCCACCAACAAGACCAGCCATGCCGAGATAACAAAATCGGGAGAATCCAACTCGCCCATGAGCCAGAACAATGTGCCACGCAACTGCGCATCCGGCGAAAGTACCAACAGTACGGTAATCAAGGCACCAAAGCCAGCAGAGATCATCACACCGGTCAGAATCAAGCGAATGTCGCTGGATATCGACTCCATTGCTATCTCGTTGTAGAAACTGCGTCGCGCCAGAATCAGGAGCAGTGTTGTGGCCAACAGTGCACCGAGCAAGGCGCCGGACTGAAGGCTGTAGAACGCAGCCGAGGCTGGCAACAACAAACTGAAACTCAAAGCCCCCGCAGCAGCGCCGCCGGATACCCCCAGTACATAGGGATCGGCCAGCGGATTTCGCAACAGTAGCTGCATCAATGCACCGGCCAGTGATAACAAAGCACCGACAGAAAATGCCGCTAGTACACGCGGCATACGCAATTGCAAAATGAGCAGATTGTCATCGGAGGGGAGGTAGCACCCTGCTCCACCGCAGAAAGAACCAATCACTAGCACAAGCAAAGATACTGCCAGCAGTACTGGCAGGTAAATATGATTTAACCGATCACTACGCACAGTCATGTAAATCTCTGTCATTTTTGCCAGCTGACGCCAACAAAAAAGCTGCGCGGCAATTGGTTATAGCCGTAGGCGGTCTGGTAACTCTCATTGAGAAGATTGATTAAACGTGCATGAAAAGACCACTGCCGATTAAGCTCATAACGCGCATTCATATTAACCAACCAATAGGGCGATAATTGCTGGGATGCTTCCTTATCCGTACGAATCCCGGTATAGCTGACATCGCCACCCACATTCCATAATCCATATTTTCTGTAAGCAGAGAGAGAAGCCAGTGTCTTGGCGTTTCTGCTCAATGTCGCCCCGGTATCTAGATTGACCGGGTCTTGCAATGTAAGACTGAATCGAAAATTAGTATCCGCCCATTCACCATATCCACTCACTTCGAATCCCTCGTTTCGAGCACGATCAATATTCACTGTCACATAGGTTGAAGGATCGTAACTGAACTGGTCGCGGGTCGTTGTTCTAAAGGCTGTCAGCCTGATTAAACCAGCGCCGATATTTTGTTGCACCCCGAACTCCCTTGACCTGGCTCTTTCGGCCCGCAATGCCGTGTTACCGTAAGTGGGGTCGAATTGCTGAATCAGTGTAGGCGCATTAAATGCGCTGGAGGATGAGGCAATCAGCTTCAATCCACTCGTAAGTGCGTAAGCATATCCTGCATAGTCTGTCGTCTCATTGCCGGCCAGGCCAATGACATCTCGACGAAGATTGAATTGGAATTGATGTCTTCCCAGACTTGAATTGATACCAGAATACACGCTGGAACGATTTCGATTGTAGGCGGCGGTAGAGCTGGCAAGAAAATCGGTCGAGTCGAGACTGTCTCGGCCCGATTCGGCACCGATATTCAGGATTGTCGTTTCCGACACTCTGATCTGATTTAACCACTGCATTAATTCATTTTTACCGGCGTCGCGAACGTAGTAGACATACACACTGGGATCACTACTGTCGTACTTGTTATCATTTCGCGTTTGATTTTGGGATAAAGTCAGCGTGGATTCCCAGTCAGAGGAAATTTTGTTTTTGGAGAAAAGCGCAATCGTTTGTTGTGACGATTTTCCGCGACCTATATCAGTGGCTATCCCACTGCCAAGCCCATCAAAATCGTATTTCGATGAATTAGCCATTAAGCGCAGACCAAATTCCTGTCCAGTCTTCCACTCCTGTGCAATCAGACCACTCACGCTGTTGTTGCGGTAACCATCACGATCCGGATTCTCTGTGGGATATTGCGAGGAATTTCTGGCAGAGATTCCATCTGAGCTCATGCCAGTTACAGACAATGAGTAACGCGTGGTATTAAACAGACCTGAAACACTGCCCGTGACCGTCCTTGTGCCCTGCGACCCTGTCTCGGCAAAAAAAGATTGCTTTGCTCCGGCATCGGGCTTGTTCGTGAAAATCTGGATAACCCCACCCACAGCACCAGAGCCATAGATAGCCGATACATTGCCACGGACAATCTCAATGCGCTCGATTTGGGCAGGCAATATATGCTCAAGTGCTGGCGCTGCAGACCACGCCTCCCGTCTCAAGGGCACACCATCCAGCAATATGAGCACTTGGGCAGCCGTTGATCCTCGCATGAATAATGAAGTGGCCTGCCCGAGCCCACCAGACTGAACAAGCTGAATGCCGGCTTCGCGTTGAAGCAATGAGGGAAGGTCGATCGCGGCAGAATTACGGATATCCTCGCGAGTGAGCACGCTGGTATGCGGCAAGGCATCCTGGTGCGCTTGCTCATTGCGTGAGGCGGTGACTACGACCTGAGGTAAAGTCGGATTGACTTCCGAGAGTGCATTAATGGATGTGACAAAGAAAAGTGCAACAAGCAGGGCGCGAAACTTGGCGCCATTGCGTTGGATAACAGCGAAACACATAGAGATTTTCCAGAAACGAGAATGCCTCGCCAGCTTCCCCGCAGGCGAGACTCAACAGGAGTGCGAATCAGATAATCCAAGTGCAGCATGATCTGGCAAAGGTCTCCCCGCTTCGCCACTCCCACCTGTTCTGGCCGGTATCCGGGCTGGCAAGTGATTCCGGGTAGCCTTCCCATGCATAGCGCACAGTGGCGTGAAACGCGGATCGCATGGTGAACCATGCACTTGCTTACCGTTGCGGGGGCAGCACACGTTGGCAGCGGCTTGCAGCGTTGGCAAGCTTTTGCGCCGTGTTTCCCGTTTAACTGCGAGTCGAGAACGACCCGCGAGCACCAAAACGAGCGCAGTGTAGAAGATGATTTACCTTTACGTCAACGTAAATCAGCAGTCACATCAGTCGCTTTTGGACCGTCGGGTGTTATGGACTACACTGCACGCCCACACAGCTTAAAACGATTCCAAACTGGCAGGAGAGCACATGCGTGACCACATCCCCACCGCAACCGATACCCTGGCGTCCAAAGTTGACTATTACACCCGCCAATACAATGCCCGAGCGGAGATTCCGGATCATCCTCAGCTGTTTACGCGCTGGCAAAATGAATCGGCTCTGGTCAGGCGCACCCATGCCGGTTTGCTTGATATCGCTTTCGGCAGTGCGGCCGGCGAGCGACTTGATTTCTATCCCGCCCCGCGTCCCGGAGCACCATTACTGGTGTTCATTCATGGCGGTTGGTGGCGTTCACTCGACAAATCCGACTTCACTTTTATCGTGCCGGGCTATCACGAAGCAGGATTCAATGTCGCGTTGACGAATTACACCCTCGCACCTGAAGCTTCTATCGAAGAAATCACGCGTCAGCAACTGCGTGCTCTGGCCTGGCTGTATCACAATGCGGCACGCTATGAATATGACCGGGATCGTATTGTCGTGGCTGGTCATTCTGCAGGCGCTCATTTGGCGGCAATGATGATGGCAGCCCGCTGGAACGACTATGATTCTGCTCTACCGGCCGATCTGGTCAAAGCGGGCATATTGATGTCAGGTCTGTATGACCTCGATCCGGTTCGTTATGCAGAGTTTGTGAATGTGGATCTGAAAATCACGGAAGCGAATGCGCTACGGATCTCGCCGGGCTACATGCCGCAGCCGCATCCCATTCCTTTTATCACCTCAGTGGGCGATCTGGAGTCATCCGAATTCAAACGCCAGACCACTTTGATCGCCAGCCAGTGGCAGTCCGCCCACCAAGGCGATATCGCGCTGCAAGGCATCAATCATCTGACCATTTGCGATATGTTTGCGCTTCGCGGACATCCACTCTTCGAGCAGTCCTGCAAGCTCATTGAAAATAGTTGAGGCAAACGGATGCCAGTCAGTCCTTCCTCGACTGATTGGCAGCTTGCCTGTGCTGTTCATCCAGAAACCCTGTGGCCAGGAATACCTCACGCAGCAAGTAAATAAAGCTTGCTGTGAGTGACATCATCGCGAGTACGAACAGACTTGCAATGAACAGACTCAGCCTCAAATTCAGCGCGTCTGCAATGAAGAGCGTGGCCACCACCATGCAAATAAGCAGTGCGCAAGTTGTCGATAGAAAAATCGCTCGATTGATTTTTTGTGCTCGCTTGAACAGCATGTCGAGTTCTGCCCGTTCGGTTGCGCTGGCCAGCTTGGCAGGCAGACCATCCCGCCCATTCATACGCTCTTCCAATGCGCGATAGCGATCTATGATCCGCGCGAGTCGGTTGGTGAGTACCAGCATATTGGTACCCACCCCCGTCAGCAAAAACACAGGCGCAATCGCGAGCTGAATGATGTGTCCAATCTCATCTGGTCCGATTTTCATGGGTCAGTATCCGTCCTCTCGATAGTCTGAAATTTCAAATGAGATAAATAGTGTGCGCAGTGTAGCAGTGGCGCAATGTTCACGCGCGCCTCAAGCTTCCCGCACACACTCATGATCGTAGCAAGCAAATATTTCCGCACAAAAACACTTCCAATTCTTGGCGGGAACAAACCGGAAGAAACAAGCACAAAATTCCTGGCAAGCACAGATTTTTGATCCAAATCATATGCGTAGTTTTGTCAAAAGCTGATACATTTACCCCATGTGTTGTCATTTTGTTACTAAAGGGAAACCGTGATGAAAATAAATACCGAGTCACATTGCAAATTGCGCTGGAGTATCTGAGATGCAAAACCTATCTAATGCCTTGGCACCACGTAAGACAGACGGGATGAGCAGGAAATGATTCGCGCAGTCATTGCAGATGATCACGCACTCATGCGTGAAGGCCTCAAGCACATATTGAACAAGGCAGACGATATTGAGGTGATGGCCGAAGCCAGTGACGGATTTGAAGTCCTTGCACTGGTTCGCAAAGGAGATTTCGATGTGTTGGTGATGGACTTATCCATGCCGGGTCGCAGCGGCATGGATCTCATTCGTCAAATCAAGGATGAGTTCCCGCAAGTCGCCATTCTGGTACTGACTATGCATGACGAAAACCAATACGCGGCGCGAGCCATTCGAGCAGGCGCACTCGGCTACATGACCAAAGAGAGTGCAGGCACGGAACTCGTGAAAGCCATCCGCAAAGTACACAACGGCCGACCCTATATCAGCATGGATGTGGCCGAGCAGCTGGCAATGGATGCGATGCCAACGCGAACCGACATGCCTCACAAATCACTGTCTGACAGAGAGTTTGAAGTTTTCAATTTTCTTGTGTCAGGAAAATCGGTGACAGAGATTGCAGAGATTCTCCATTTATCAGTCAAGACAGTCAGCACGCACAAGACGCGCATCTTGCAAAAAATGGGGAGTAGTTCGCTCGCAGAGTTGGTCCAATACGCTGTCGTTCACGGTTTGCTCGAAAAATTCAAGCCCTGAACTTCATGTACATCAAAGATAAATCGAACAAAGTTGCGACGATAGGAATAGCCCTAAGAAAGCTCAGTAGTGACTTGAGTGGTATTCAGAGCAGCCCGATAGCAATGGCAATACGCTGTGGCGATACTACCCACTCGCAAAGCGAATGATGTGCAGAAATCGAAAATCTTGTGCGTAACTGAATTGATGACAGCGAAAATTTCAAGGATTACTCACCGTGACTCGACCCGATTTTTATCTCAAACAAATCATGACAGCCAACGACGCCCTCCGGGGCGAGACGACAGCACATGAGATGAAGCGAACCACCGTTAACTTACACAGCCCTCAACACCAGGAGATGACCATGACATCAATACAGATTTCCGAGCCACGCCCCGGCAACACGAATGCCATTCAGCATGCGTCATCCAGCGAAGCCGGGTGGCAGCGGCAAGGAAAATTATGGTCAAACCTGAAGGAGCTCTGCGATCTGCTTCGCATACCTGCAGCGCCTTCCGTGAACGATGAAGAATTTCTTTTTCAGCACGTTCAATTCAAAACCGGACAACGCATACACACCATAGGCCAGCCTTTTGATACCTTGTTCATTGTGCATTCTGGCTTCCTCAAGACCGTGTTGATTGATGAATACGGCAATGAACAAGTATTAAGCTTCCCGATGAAAGGCGATCTTTTCGGTGTCGATGGCATCCACACCAAGCGTTACTCGTCCGAGGCGGTCGCCCTGTCGAACTGCGATCTCATTCTCCTACCCTTCAAGAAATTCACTGCACTGGGAAGGTCTTACATCGAACTTGAGCACGCGATGTACAGCGTCATGAGTCGCGAATTGGTACGCGAACAAGCAATGGTGAGCATGCTCGGGGCACTCTCTGCGGAAGCGAGAGTGGCGCGTTTTCTGGTCTCACTGTCAGAGCGCTTCGCTGAAATGGGCTATTCCAGCAAGTTGTTCAACCTGCGCATGACACGGCATGAAATCGGCAGTTATCTCGGCCTCACGCTGGAGACAGTGAGTCGCACGCTGTCAGCATTCAATGAAATCGGCTTGATCAGCGTGGATCAGCGCTCAATAGGAATCAAAGATATTGACTCCTTGCGCACACTGCGCCGTCTGCCCCCCTCAAGCTCGCGCTCCAAAGCCGCTGGAAAGCGAGCGCGTGAGGCAGCAGCAAGAGCCACATCCGCGGAAGTCAGCAAAAACTGGAATCCTGTCGCCGCAGTATAGTTCTTGGAAAATCCACACAGCGGGCACCCGAATCGGGTAACGATTATCCGGCCCTACTACAGCGGGTCCGCTGCGTAATCTGCGCTCAAATCATTTCGGATGGGTTCAGTGACAGAACCCGTCCGAGTCACCCGCTAGCGGTTTATTTTTTCTTGTTGGCAGTCGTCCTTTTATGACCGTGAGGATGTTCCACCTCCTCGACAACATGCTCGACAGTTCTTGAGACAGCATCGCGCGCAAAATTTGCTGCCGTTTCCACATTACTCCGTGCCACCGTCATATTTTGGGTTGCAAAGCGGCTCGCTTCGCGGAATGCCTGCTCCCAGACCCCCATCATGCCGGTAAAGGGATTAGCCATTGTCTCGCCCGGCTGACTCAGCCCGGCAGTTGCCTGGTGTTGAGCGGACTCGACCTGTTCAGCAGCACTGTGACTGACGCGGTCGATGTATTCACGAACGGATCGACCAAATTCCGTTTGCATTTCGACTAGCGCCGACATGATTTGCTGCTGGCAGTGCATGGCTTTTTCCGGCCGGTGAGCAATCGCCGACTGCAAGTCGGCCATTCTCGACGGATCGCGCATATTGGTCATGGCCCGTACGAGCTTGAGCTGACTGTCAACTGCCTGATGGGTAACATCCAGCACCGCCCGATCAATTTTTTCAGTTCCGGAAAATACGACATCAGCCATTTGTATGGACGCATCCAGCTGATACTGGACCATATCAACCACGGGATTGTGCTGCTGTGCTTTAGGCATTATGGCTCCTTGGGATCGATGGAGAATCAGGAAAGCAGGGGACTCAAGATCTTGCCAGCGAGCACCGGACGCGCGCCGTAGAGACGCAAAAACGCCAACACGAAAACACCAAGACAATGCCGAACGCTGCCGAGACCTGCTCAGTCGAGTTTGTCATTCGACGATGACATGGCTTTGAGAATTCACAAACACGCGTCACCAAAACCCTGAGCGCAGCGGTACTCCTGCAGAGGCCTGGATTTCCCTGTGCAATGCGGAAGTTCTCCGGCCAAGAGGACAATTTTTCGCACACGCAAACAAGACTCAGCGCGCAGGTATAATAATGCCCGGCAAGCACGGTCTTGCCCCGACTCATCCGGCACCGGGCGAGCGGCCGTTACAAGTCCGGGACTGTATGTCAAAGAACCAAGCCAGGAAGCCGCTGGAAATCAAGATATCCACGGTGGTCGCTGTTGCTGCCCTCATCGGCGACACCGACTACGACAAACTGTCTTCAGCGTTGGCCCACATCACTGCCGGTACGCCTGACTACTTCGAAGACGAATTCACCCTGCTCGACTTTGCGCACGCCTCACCGATGCCCGGCCCGGGGCAGATCGATTGGCTGCGCTTGATCGCACTGTTCAAATCCCATAGGCTGAACCCGGTCGCTGTTCGCAATATTCCTGCCAGTCTTGAAGATGAGATCCGCGCGCAAGGCCTGAGCATCGACCACGTGGATGCATCGCGGCAGTTTGAACTGACACCACCGCCGTCGCCACCGAAATCCGAACCCGCAGAAGAAGAAAAAACCAAGTCAGCGCCTGCACCGGTAGCGGTAGCGCTCGCCGAGCCTCTAAGCACCATGGTGGTGGACACACCGGTGCGTGGCGGACAGCGCATTTACGCGCGTGGCTGCGATCTGGTTCTGACGGCGGCCGTGAATGCCGGTGCAGAAGTCATTGCCGACGGCAGTATTCATGTGTATGCACCGCTTCGCGGTCGCGCACTGGCGGGCGCTGCCGGCAACGCACAAGCCCGTATTTTCACGATGTCCATGGAGGCCGAGCTGGTCTCCATCGCTGGTGTATACCGCACGTTTGATGAGGGTTGGCCCAAGGATCTTTCCGGCAAGGCCGTGCAGATTCGCCTGCGAGATGAGCGTCTCGACATGGCGCCTATTCAACTGAAATGATTTTTTATCTGATGGTGCTTCTTCAGCAAAGGAGTTTTTTGTGACAAAGATAATCGTTGTGACCTCCGGTAAGGGAGGCGTCGGCAAAACCACCTCCAGCGCCAGTTTCGCATCCGGCCTCGCATTACGCGGACATAAAACTGCCGTCATCGACTTTGATGTCGGCTTGCGTAATCTGGACCTGATCATGGGCTGCGAACGCCGCGTGGTCTACGACATGATTAACGTCATCAACCGCGAAGCAACGCTGACACAGGCGCTGATCAAGGACAAGCATTGCGACAATCTCTTCGTTCTGCCCGCTTCCCAGACGCGCGACAAAGATGCGCTGACTGAAGAAGGTGTCGAGCGCATTCTCGACGAACTGCGCAACTCCGGTTTTGAGTACATCGTCTGCGATTCGCCCGCCGGCATCGAACGCGGCGCGGTCATGGCACTGACTTTTGCCGACGAAGCCATCATCGTCACCAACCCTGAAGTCTCTTCGGTACGAGATTCGGATCGTATATTGGGCATCATCCAGGCGAAGTCACGGCGTGCACAAACCGGCGATGAACCAGTGAAGGAACATTTGCTGATCACGCGCTACGTACCCAAACGCGTCGAGGCCGGTGAAATGCTGTCTTACGAAGATGTTCAGGAAATTCTGCGCATACCGCTGCTGGGCATCATCCCTGAATCCGAGTCCGTGCTTCACGCCTCCAATCAGGGCAATCCTGCGATACACATTGCCGGTAGCGAAGTCTCCGAGGCTTACAAGGATGTCGTTGCACGCTTCCTTGGAGAAGAACGCTCGCTGCGCTTCGCAGATTATGAAAAACCGGGTATTTTGTCTCGAATTTTTGGAGGCAAGTGATCATGTCACTACTCTCCTTCTTTTTCAAAAACGATCAAAAAACCTCGGCGACCTCTGCCAAGGAGCGGCTGCAGATCATCATCGCGCATGAACACAACCTCAACAGTGGCCCTGAGTTTTTACCGGCACTGCACCGGGAACTGATCGGCGTCATTTCAAAATACGTCAACATCAATCCGGAAGACGTGAAAATTTCACTGGACCGTCAAGGTAACCTTGAGGTGCTGGATGTGAACGTCGTTTTACCGGATGCCCGCCCCACCCGCTAAATACCGCACTTCTCCACTGCTGCATGGCGTCGATTTCACATCGGCGCCACGCCGCAGCAAAGGCATCACGATTGCGTCAGGTCATCTCGTCGGGCACCGCTTTACGCTGAGCACCCTGACGACGCTACATGACTTCGACCGCTTTTCAGATTGGCTAAAGCAACCCGGTCCCTGGGTTGCGGGTTTTGATTTTCCATTTTCTTTTCCGCGCGAGCTGATCGTGCAACTCGGCTGGCCCACTGATTGGGCAAAGCTGATTCGGCACATCGCGACCTGTACCCGAAGTGAATTGCGCGAGACCTTCAAGGCAGTATGCGATGCGCGGCCCGTCGGCAGCAAGTTCATTCATCGCGCCACTGATCTGCTCTCGAGCTCTTCGTCGTCGATGAAATGGGTCAATCCGCCCGTCGCTTACATGCTGCACGCGGGTGCGCCCATGCTGCTCGAGGCCGGCGTGTCCATACCCTTCATGCACGACGCAGATCCGGATCGTATTGCGCTCGAAGCCTACCCCGGTATGGTGGCACGGTCGATCACACGTGCGTCATATAAAAACGATGCGCGTGCGATGCAAACACCTGAGCGCCGCGCCGCAAGGCTCGAGATCATCAAAGCGCTTGAGCGAGGGGATTATCCGCAAGGTATAGCGCTGGATACAGGAAAACATCGCCGCGCTCTGCTCGATGATGGCAGTGGTGATTTACTGGATGCCGTGTTGTGCGCCCTGCTCGCTGCATGGGGTTGGCAGCGCCGAGATACCGGCTACGGCCTGCCTCCCCATGATGCACTGGAAGGATGGATTGTCGGCGCCTGAGCCTGTTTCGGATGATCTCGTGATCAAGCCGTCTTGCGCTGCGCTGCAAATTCGGAGTACCACTTAAGGCATCCGGGATTGCTCATCGCGTCCGGATTCGCCACTTTCTCAAGGGGCATACCCAATAGCAGTTTCTTGATCGGCAGCTCCATCTTTTTGCCTGTCAGCGTGCGCGGAATTTCGGCAACGGCATAGATGTCGTTAGGTACGTGCCGGCCCGAGAGTTGGACGCGAATTTTTTCGCGTATGCGTTGATCCAGCGTCTCATCCAGCACCACACCTTCACGCAAGACCACAAACAGAGGCATCCAGGATTCCCGGCCAAGGTATTCCAGATCCACGACCATGCTGTCGAGCACCTCGGGAAGATCTTCCACTACCCGATAAATTTCCGCCGTCCCCATGCGGATGCCATGACGATTGATGGTCGCATCAGAGCGACCGTAGATCACCGCACCACCACGCGGCGTGATGCGTATCCAATCACCATGACGCCACAATCCGGGGTAATGTTCGAAGTAACTTTCGAGATAGCGCTTGTCACCCGCATCATTCCAGAAATACAGGGGCATTGATGGCATGGGCTCGGTCACCACCAACTCACCCACAGCATCGGTCATGGAATGTCCATGATCATCGAACGCATGCACGGCTACCCCCAGCGTGCGACATTGCATCTCGCCAGCGTACAGAGGCAAGATCGGACAAGAACCTACAAAAGCTGCAGCAATATCGGTGCCGCCACTGATGGATGCCAGCATGATGTCCTGCTTCACATGCTGATACACCCATTGATACGCTTCGGTGACCAGCGGCGAACCCGTCGCGCCCACGGTCTTCAGATGCGAGAGATTGAATTGCTTGCCCGGCTCAATACCGGATTTCATGCAGTTGGAAAAATAAGCCGCGCCAATGCCGAAGAAGGTCAGCTGCATCTCATCCGCAAAACGCCACAGGCGACTCATGTCGGGATAACCCGGATTGCCGTCGTAGAGACAAATGGTGGATCCCACCATCCAGCCAGTGACCTGGGAATTCCACATGATCCAGCCGGTCGTGGAAAACCAAAGGAAGCGATCATCCTCACCCAGATCAAGATGCAAGGCATGCGCTTTCAGCGTCTCGATCAGCGTGCCACCATGACCGTGCACGATAGGCTTGGGCATGCCGGTAGTACCGGACGAGTAGACAATCCATAACGGATGATTGAAGGGGAGCTGCTCGAATTGCATCTCGCCTTCTGCAGGATGTGAGAGCAGCGTATTCCAGGTAGTGACGCCGGGCAGTGTGGATGCCGGATTCAGGTACGGGAACAGAATGGTGTGCTCGAGCGTCTTGAGCTCGGTGCGCATGGTCTCGACCACTTCCATGCGATTGAAATCCTTGCCGCCATAGCGATAACCATCGACGGCGATCAGAACCTTGGGATCAATCTGGCGGAAGCGATCCAGTACGCTGGCACTGCCCATGTCGGGCGAGCAGGACGACCAGACCGCACCGATACTCGCGCAAGCATAAAAAGCGATTGCTGCCTCGGGCGTGTTGGGCAAATAGGCCACGACTCGATCACCCGGCACGACGCCCATGCCACGCAGGGCCTGGGCCACCGCCTTCACCTGCTCGCGCACCTGACGCCAACTGAGCGTCACTCGATCGCGCACTTCGGACTCTGCCACTACCGCGACTTTGTCCCCGCTCGCACCCTCGGTATTAAAACGGAACAGCTGCTCGGCGAAATTCAGGCGGCTGCCGGTAAACCACTCGGCACCCGGCATGGCGTGGGTCGACAAAATTTCCTGATACGGCGCCGAGCTCTTGATATCAAAATAGATCCAGAGTAAAGACCAGAAGCGTTCGAGATCATCGACCGACCATTCCCACAATGCGTGGTAATCGGAAAAATGCAAGCCATGCTCTGTGGCCAGCCATTGCATGAAGTGGGTCAGCCGGCTGTGCGCCACGCGTTCGGCGCTGGGTGTCCACAAAAGCGGGTGGTCGTCCGCCATACCTGTCTCCCGGTTGTTTTTGTTAATAGCTTGCGCATGATAATGCAAACTAACCAAGGGGAGAACTGAACGGCAGACGAACCGTCCCGACAAGTCGGCCGGAACGTCAGTGAACCTGATGTTTGAGCTGGGAGAGTTCCTGATGTGCTTTTATGACCGCATCCTTGACCTTCTGGTTGACATTGACAGCGCTTTCGCATGCCGCCTTTGCCTGATCACCCAGTTGTTCCAGCTCATCGACGCATTGACGTATCGATGCTTCATCTGAAGATTGCTGCAAGGTTTTGGTTGCCTGATCTGAGCGCTGATCCAATTGCTTGATACTGCTCTTGATATTGCCCGGTACGCTGTCACCGGCACTGTCACAAGCCTGACTGGCTTGCTGAATCGTTTGCTTGATCTGACTGACTCGCTGTTGAACTTCAGTGGCTTGCATCATGATCGTACTCCTGTGTGTTTGCAGTAACCGGAGAATCCGGCTTCACTTTGAACCAGAGGCTAGAGACGAAGTTCCCTCAGAGTCAATGCAGCACGGTTCCACCGCTGACACTCCCTGCCTCTCCGCGTGCGGGCAAACCTCGCTCGATGAATTCCTTCATGCGATGCAAATCATCTTCAAGCATGGCCTGTGGATCCTTGCCACTCAACACCCTCAACGCTTCGCCGGATGTGCCTGTCGGTGGACGCCAGAACAATCGCACCGTGGCGCGTGTACCCTCACCCGCGGGCTGCAACAGCACGACGCCCTCATGATCGATCGCTGCATTGGGTTCGCTGCGCCAAGCCAAGCGATGTGGACGGTCCGATACCGTCAGCACTGAATCCCATTCCACATCCTGACCATGGGCACCCTGCACAATCCAATGAGAACGGCTCTGCCCCAGATCGCGCACCTCTGTTACCTGCGACATGAAATGCGGGAAGTTTTCATAGCGACTCCAAATATCGAACACCAGGTCGGGCGAAGCGGCAATCTCAATGGTGCGCTCGACCTCATAGCCTGAAGTGCCGCCAAGCGCACGAGTGCCCCCGCTCGACATCAGTCCAAGACCCGTCACGGCGGCCAGCAATCCCAATGGCTGCCGGCGTGTCAGCACATACCAGGTGAACAAGCCAGCCCCCGCTGCCCCCGCAATCCAGAGCGGACTGAGATCTCTTGACACCGGTGCTACTTCCGTCTGCAACTGTGGCGGGCCATTCACTGACTCGACACCGGGAATGGCGGCCACCAAAGCGAGCACCTTGTCCTGTTCATCTTGGTCGAGATGGCCAGACAGCGTCACCGCACCCTGATGGGCATGCACTTCCACATCGCGCATATGCGACATGGCTCGACCCAAACGGGAGCGCACCCGAGCTTCGAGCACATGATCATCAATCGGCTTGGCCTGCCGTTGCGACAACATGCGCATCGCACTCGCTTGCAAACCGGACCAGCGGTTGTGCGCATCATGCAAAGTCTGGTCCATCAATCGAGAGGTGGAATGCGTGACATGCGTAAATTTGTCTTGTAACAGCGCTCTTCGCCGTCGCCCGTGAACAGGGTCAGCGATATACATCGCGAGTGCGCCAAGCGCGATGCCTCCCATCCAGCTTAACCAGGGTATCTCGGTACTGCGCGTCTGATATTCCACATTGCTCTCCTTAAGCATTCAAAGGGGATCACTGCATACGGCACGACCGTCGTGCAAGCCCCGTGCCTGCCCGCCTCGGCCGCCAATCTCGCTCTTCTTCTGAACCGCAAGCCTTTTGACCTTGCCGGCCAAAAAAAGCTCAAAGTTTCCTTCAGGTAAACTTTCTGTTTAGCACCTTCGGCTATCGAGCGGAACTTCGTTTGATCGCCCCGATTCGAACCTGCAAGACCGGCCCCGTATCCTTTTCATGAAAAAACTGCTGATCGCCTTCCTGCTACTGTTGCTCAGCACGGTCTCCACAGCCCAGACCACCGCTTGTCTCGAGCATTTTGTCAACAAGACCGCACCCGAGTTGACACGGCCTGCGCTTCAGAAGAGGACCACAGGTTTGTGTTTCGAGGCGTTTGCGGTCATGCATTCAGGTGTGTCGCACACACCGCTGTGGGTAGCGGAAAAGCTCACACGCGAGAGCCTGCTCCGTGCGAGAAGCGTTGAGCGCGAAGATAATTTTCACGCGGAAGAAACGCTGCCACCGCAAGACCGTGCCGAGTTGCACGATTACGCGCGCTCGGGATTTGATCGCGGTCACATGGCACCTGCCGCAGATATGCCGACCCTGAACGCACAGCATGAAAGCTTCTCCCTGGCCAATATCGTTCCCCAGCAGCGGCAAAACAATCAGATACTCTGGGCAGCAATTGAAGGTGCCACGCGACATATGACCAACCAGCGCGGTGAGCTGTATGTGATTACAGGACCGATATTTGAAGGTGAGAAAATCGAGCGCATCAATAGCCGTGTATTTGTACCTACCCACATTTACAAAGCAGTCTACGATCCGGCAAAAAAAGAAGGTGCAGCCTGGATTACTCCCAACACTGGGGACAATACCTATGAGGTTGTTTCCATAGCAGCGTTGGAGAAGCGCATACACATTAATCTGTTCCCCGGCGTAGCGCCCGAGGTAAAAGATAAAATCGCGGCACTCCCCGAACCACGCATCCGCCAACGCCAACGCAATCCCTGAGAGGCCTCATGAAGCTTCAGCCTTTTGCTAATGAAACCCAGTCCATGAGTCTCGGAGATCTGACGATAGAGAACCGTCTGGATCAGCTGGAAATCTACGGTTCTCTGATCATTACCCGGGATCAGGCGGGGCTGGCGCTGGCGCTGCAACTCAAGCAACTGCTGGATGACGCGGTGGCCCATCTGCAGCGGGCGCAGGATCTGCCAACACAACTGAGTCCCAAGCCAACAGATCAGGTCGACAATCCCTTCAAATAAGCAGGGGCATTCCGAGCCGCCCGTCGGGCGGCTGCGGCACGCAAGTCGCGCAAGACTGGCATACTGTCGCACCTGAACGAAGCGCTGCACAACGCATGACACCCACGCCTGCCAATTTGCGTTCCTACCCGCCGCACCGCGCTGGCTTGAAGCCCGCGCCATTTCTGCCAATGTCACGTGCAGAAATGGACAAACTCGGCTGGGATAGCTGCGACATCATCATCATTACCGGGGATGCTTACATCGACCATCCCAGCTTCGGCATGGCGCTGATTGGTCGACTGCTGGAATCGCAAGGCTTTCGCGTCGGCATCATCAGTCAACCCGACTGGCATTCGGCAGATGCCTTCCGCGCACTCGGCAAACCCAATCTGTATTTCGGCGTCACCGCCGGCAATATGGATTCGATGATCAACCGCTACACGGCTGACCGCAAAATTCGCTCCGATGATGCGTACACCGCCGGTGGCGTGCCCGACAAACGCCCCGATCGCGCCGTCACCGTCTATGCGCAGCGCGCACGCGAGGCCTACCCGGGCACACCCATCGTGATCGGCAGCATAGAAGCCAGCCTGCGACGGATCGCTCACTACGACTACTGGTCGGATACTGTGCGGCGTTCGGTGCTGACGGATTCAAAAGCGGACATTCTGTTGTTCGGCAATGCAGAACGTGCCTTGCTGGCCCTGTCGCATCGGCTCGCAGCCGGCGAGTCCGTCAAAGCGATTCGCGATCTGCGTGGTACGGCGTTCATGGTGTCTCGCGGCTGGAAACCGGCGGAAGACTGGCGCGAGGTGGATTCCACCCGTGTTGACACCCCGGGCCGAATCGATCCGCATCCTGATCCGTATGAAATGAAGGAAAAAGATCCCGAGGCATGCGGGACCAAGGATGGCAGTCCCATACCTGCGGTTCAGCCCATACGTCTGATGTCGCGCGAAGAGCGTCTCGCGCAACAAAAAGAGATCCGCGGAAAAAGTATCATACGCCTGCCAGCGTTTGAGGTCGTAAAAGAAGATCCGATCAGCTACGCTCACGCATCGCGTGTCTTTCATCTGGAATCCAATCCGGGCAATGCGCGCGCCATGGTGCAGGCCCATGGAGATCGTGATGTCTGGCTGAATGCGCCACCCTTGCCACTGGCGATGGATGAAATGGATTACGTATTCGATTTGCCCTATGCACGCGCGCCTCACCCCGTCTATGGCAAAGCAAAAATACCCGCATGGGACATGATCCGCTTCTCGGTGAACATCATGCGTGGCTGTTTTGGCGGTTGCACATTCTGCTCGATCACGGAGCATGAAGGCCGCATCATACAAAGTCGCTCCGAGCCTTCCATCCTGCGCGAGATCGAACTCATACGCGACAAGACCAAAGGCTTTACAGGCACCATTTCAGACCTCGGCGGCCCGACGGCGAACATGTATCGCATGGCCTGCAAAGATAAAACCATCGAAGAATCCTGTCGGCGACTCTCGTGCGTCTATCCGACCATTTGCTCGAACCTCAATACCGATCACAGCAAACTGATTCAGCTCTATCGACGTGCGCGCGACATACCCGGCGTGAAAAAAATTCTGATTGGTTCGGGTCTGCGCTATGACCTGGCAGTCCGCTCTCCCGAGTATGTGAAAGAACTCGCAAGCCATCACGTCGGGGGGCTGCTGAAGATCGCGCCCGAGCATTCCGAGGACGGGCCCTTGTCCAAGATGATGAAGCCGGGCATGGGTTCGTATTACCGCTTCAAGGAATTGTTCGACAAGTATTCGAAAGAAGCCGGCAAGGAGCAGTACCTTATCCCCTACTTCATTGCGGCCCATCCGGGTACCACCGATGAGGACATGCTGAACCTCGCGCTCTGGCTCAAGGAAAATGATTTCCGGCTCGATCAGGTACAGACCTTCCTGCCAACGCCAATGGCCATGGCCACCACCATGTATCACACACGAAAAAATCCGCTGCGCAAAATAGCCAAAGATTCAGAAACGGTGGAAACACCGCGCTTGGGGAAAATACGGAAATTTCACAAGGCGCTGCTGCGCTATCACGATCCGGACAACTGGGAAAGTATTCGCGAAGGCTTGAAGCGCATGGGACGTAGCGAGTTGATTGGCAACGGGCCGCAGCATCTGGTGCCAAGGTCGGATGGCGGCACAGTTCGCGTTCGCGGCCTGTCAAAAAATGAAACGCCCTCAGTGAACCGTATCGCGAAAAAATTTGGTCAGAACAAACCTCGGCCCGGCGCGGCCATTGTGCGCAAGCGGCAAGCTTGACGCAGCAGACACAAAAAAACCGGCCTTCAGGCCGGTTAATTTTTTTGTCGGTTGGTGGGAAGTGCTGGTTTCGAACCAGCGACCTATCGCGTGTGAGGCGATCGCTCTACCCCTGAGCTAACCTCCCAAACCGGCGCGCATTATCGCACAAGCACTGCAGACCGATCAATTTTCTGCCAGCTGACGCCACAAGCAGGTCGCTTTGACTTCTTTATCCAAGCCCTTGAGCACAGCTTCATGTGCGGCCAACTCATCCGGGTCGGCGGGCAGCACAATGATATCGGCCAGCGGGATGGTATCGCTGCCTTCTCCTCCGCCCGCGCCATGCCCGTGAAGATCCATGCTCAGGCTATCCTGCCCCCGCGTCATGGCGAGGTACACCTCGGCCAGCAGTTCTGAATCCAGCAGCGCGCCATGAAGCGTGCGATGCGCATTCGAGATGCCATAACGTTCGCACAAGGCATCCAGCGAATTGCGTTTGCCCGGATGCAGCTCCTTGGCCTGCGCCAGCGTATCAGTGACTTTGACAATGTGTGCATGAAACGCCGGCAGCCCCAGACGCTCGAGTTCGGCATCGATAAAACCCACATCGAATGAGGCGTTATGGATGATGATCTCGGCATCCCGCACAAATCGACAGAACTCTTCTGCGATTTCAGCGAACTTCGGTTTATCGCTGAGGAATTCGGTCGTCAGGCCATGCACCGCCAGCGCACCGGGATCGGAGTCGCGCTCGGGATTCAGATAATAGTGAAAGTTATTCCCGGTCAGCCGACGATTGAGCATCTCGACGCAGCCGATTTCGATGATACGGTCGCCGCTTTTGGGATTGAGGCCAGTGGTTTCAGTATCGAGAATGATTTGTCGCATTGCGTGATGAGTCGTGGTCTTAAATAGCTTGCGGAACTTTACCAGAAAGCACCAGCTCGACACCGCGATTGGCCAGCGCATCTGCGCGCTCATTGCCCTCATGACCGGCATGACCCTTGATCCAGCGCCAGTCGATGCTGTGTCTTGCCTGCGCCGCATCGAGCGCCTGCCAGAGGTCGACATTTTTAACCGGTGCTTTGCTCGCGGTCTTCCAGCCGCGGGCTTTCCAGCCCGGCAGCCATTCACTGATGCCCTTTTGTACATACTGGCTATCGGTATGCAAAATCACTTCGCAAGGGCGCTTGAGCGCATTCAATGCTTCGATCACCGCCATTAATTCCATGCGGTTGTTCGTGGTATTGAGTTCGCCGCCGCACATTTCTTTTTCACGATCACCGGCAATCAGCCACGCACCCCAACCGCCGGGGCCGGGATTCCCTTTACAAGCACCATCGGTATAGAT
>JBDKLM010000045.1:0-13206 GCA_039806005.1 Pseudomonadota bacterium | reverse complement strand
AAGACAATGCTGTTGCGATGGTCCGGCGCCATATGCGTCAAATGGTGAAGGACTCGACCACCTGTCGCCATGCCGCTGGCTGAAATGATGATCACCGGATATTTGAGCTGCCCTATCGCGCGCGAATCATCGGCGGTGCGACTGATGCGTGCCACCTTGGCCATGCCCTCGCACTGCGCCATACTCAGCCGGTGTTGATCGCGATGGCGCTGATAAATGCCGGTGCTTTCAATGGCCATCGGACTGTCGAGAAACACCGGCATGTCGGGAATTCGACCCGACTGCTTGAGCCGGAAAATCTCGAACAGCAGATTTTGTGCGCGACCAACGGCAAATGCCGGCACCAGAATACTGCCTCCACGTGCGGCCGTTCGGGTGATGATCTTGGCCAGAGCATCCGCACTGCTCTCATCGGTATGTGAACGATCACCATAGGTCGATTCGATCACCAGTGTATCGCCGTGTTCAATCGGTACTGGCGCGCGCATCAGCAGATCATCGGGTCGCCCCAGATCGCCCGAGAACAGCAGGCTGCCTTTTGCGGTACGAAATTCTGCCGAACTCGCACCCAGAATATGCCCCGCGAGGCGAAGCCGCAGCTTCATGCTTCCCAGATTGATGGACTGGTCAAAATCCAGCGGCTTGAAAAACTTCAGCGCGTACTGCGCATCTTCTTCGGTGTACAGCGGCAAGGCCGGATGATGTCGTGAAGACTGACGCCGGTTCGCAAAATTGGCATCGCTCTCCTGAATATGTCCGCTATCGGGCAATAGCAATTCGCATAAATCGATGGTCGAGGGCGTCGCATAGATGGGTCCGCGAAACCCGTTTCGGATCAGGAGCGGAATCGCACCCGAGTGATCCAGATGCGCATGCGTGAGGACGACGGCATCCAGCGACGCCGGATCAAAATGAAAAGGCTGCCAGTTCAGCAGCCTGAGATTTTTATAGCCCTGAAACAGTCCGCAATCTACCAGAATGCGCTGACCACCATGCTCGATCAGGTACTTCGAACCCGTCACCGTGCTGGCAGCGCCCAGAAAGGAAAGTTTCATGGCGTGTCCGTCACAGGTGAAGGTAAGCCAAGCCGCCCAAAACCAGACCCACGCCGGCCAGACCAAACATCGCATACTCCATCCAGCCCCTGCGGGTCAGCAGCGCGATCGCAGCCAGGGCAATTGCTACCTGCAGCATCGTGGTCGCCTGCGACCAGCGATGATGCTGATGCATTTGCTCATCCGATTGGTGATCCCATTCCAGTGATTCCTTCTCGAGTGCCTCGGCTTTGCTCTTGATGTCTTCCTTCTCGGTCTTGTAGCGCTCAATCGATGCGCGGTACTTTTCTTTCTCTTCGGGCTGGGTCACCAGAACGGCGCTCAATTCGGCGAGGTTCTGCTTGCTGCTCTTGGCCTGATAGAAATTCCACTGATTGGCCGCCTCGGTTTTCTTGATGGCTGCATTGTTCTTGAATAGTCCGGCATTGGCCTGGGTATAGCCACCCATGTAGGAAAAAATCGCGCCCACAGTCGCCAGAATGGCCGTGGCCACCGCCAATCGGGACGACCCGTTGGTACTGCCATGACCCGCATGCTCTACCTCATGGTCATGCGGACCGTGCACATGAAATTCCGACCCTGACATTTTTCCTCCCCGGTTTCAAAAATCGGTATTGTAATTGGTCATTGAAACGTCAAATAAACCGAGAATCCACAGCGCCCCGGCCAAAATACAGGCAAGGCGAACCGGCGAGCCGACGGAAGCAGGCAAGTCCGTGACGCAAAATGATCATTGAATCGCCAAGCCGCCGTTACTGAGGGTGCAGCAATTCGCCCGAAGCTCGAGCAAAGTGATATACCTTTATACGCAGACATCAACTTAACAGCAAGCACCACGACTTCACATGACTCCACCCCTGCCGCGTGGTCTTGATACCCAATTTGCTCGCAGACGTCTGCATGAAGAGGGGCCAAATGAACTCGGGCTGTCGCAGCGTCGCACGCTGCTCGACATCCTGCTCGACGTCTTGCGCGAGCCTATGTTTTTGCTCTTGCTGGGTGCTGGTGCTATCTACTTTGCGATGGGCGACACTCACGAGGCGCTGATACTGCTGACCTTTGTATTCATCATCATGGGGATGACCGCGTTTCAGGAGCGGCGTACCGACAATGCGCTGGCTGCCCTGCGCGATATGTCGAGCCCGCGCGCCCTGGTGATCCGCAGCGGCGAGGCCCAGCGTATCGCCGGACGAGATGTCGTTCGCGAAGATGTGCTTGTACTGGCTGAAGGCGATCGCATTCCTGCCGATGGCCTGCTGATTGATGCCCATGAACTCGCCACCAATGAATCGATGCTCACGGGCGAATCCGAATCCGTGATGAAAAACGTCGGTGACAGGGTGTACGCGGGAACGCTGGTCGTCGCAGGTCAGGGTGTGGTTCAAGTCACCGCCACCGCGCATCACACCGAAATGGGCCGCATCGGCAAATCGCTGGAAAGTATTGCCATCACACCTTCACCGCTGCGCGAGGAAATGAACCGGCTCACTCGCCGGCTGGCGACCTTTGGTGTTGCGCTGTCTTGCGGACTGGTACTGCTGTTCTGGCTGCTGCGTGGCGGCTGGCTCGATGCGCTTCTGGCCGGCATTGCGCTCGCCATGTCGCTGTTGCCGCAGGAATTCGCGGTCATCATGATTATTTTCATGGCGATGGCGGCACGTCGACTGGCAGCACAAAAGGTATTGACCCGCCGCCTGAATTCGATAGAGACCCTGGGCGAAACCTCCGTGTTGTGTGTCGATAAAACCGGCACCCTGACCGAGAATCGCATGCGCGTCGCAGTACTCTGTACGGATAACAGGGCTATTGATGTCAGCCAGCCCTTGTCCGTATCTTTGCCCGTTCCCCTGCCGGATACTCACCTCGAACTGCTTGAGTATGCCGTGCTCGCGAGCGAGATAGCGCCACACGATCCCATGGAGCAGGCATTTCATCGCATGGCAGGCGCGCATCTATCAGACACGAATCGACTGCATCCAGAATGGCGTCTCGCACGCGAATATGAACTCTCGCCCCAACTGCTCGCGATGACCCATTTATGGCAGTCGGACTATGGGCAACACGATATTGTCGCGGCCAAAGGTGCGCCGGAGGCCGTGGCAGAGTTATGCGCGCTCTCCGAGGAATTGCGCGACGAGATTTCAGCACAAGCTGCGACGATGGCAGACCAGGGATTGCGTGTACTGGGTGTTGCGAAAGCCCTGCACGTTTCTGACCATCCCTGGCCAGAACAACAGCAAGCTTTCGATTTCCAGTGGGTCGGACTGATTGCACTGGCTGATCCGCTGCGCGAAGAAGTACCTGAGGCTGTCACGCAATGCCTGCGTGCTGGCATTCGCGTAGTCATGATTACGGGTGATCATCCTCGCACGGCACTTGCCATCGCCCGGCAAGCGGGCATTCAGAGTGAAGGCATCATCACCGGGAGCGATATCCTCAACATGAGCGAGGATGAACTTGCCGATCGTGCAGCCAGAATCAATGTTTTTGCGCGCATCAGACCTGCGCAAAAACTGGCACTGGTCGAAGCGCTGAAATCGCAAGGCCATGTCGTTGCGATGACGGGAGACGGTGTCAATGACGCGCCGGCACTCAAGGCAGCGCATATCGGTATCGCGATGGGACAACGCGGTACCGATGTAGCACGCGAAGCTGCCTCGCTGGTACTGCTGAAGGATGATTTTGGCTCCATCGTGCAGGCTATTCGCATGGGCAGACGCACCTTTGCCAACATGCGACAGGCGATGATTTATACACTGGCCGTACACATCCCCATCGCTGGTCTGGCGCTGCTTCCCGTGCTCTTCGGGCTGCCGCTGATACTGATGCCACTGCACATCGCCTTTCTGGAACTCGTAATCGATCCTGCCTGCTCAATTGTGTTTGAAGCAGAAGAAGCGGATGCCGATCTGATGAATCGTCCGCCACGCAGACGCGATGAAGCACTGCTGTCCGGTCGGCATATCTTCCTAGGCGTCGCCTATGGCAGCCTCACTACCGCCGCGATCTTTGGTATCTATGCATGGCTCTTGTCGGTAGAGATTGCCGCAGCCACCGCTGCCACCGCTGCGTTTTTGATTCTGGTGACGGCCAATGCGGTGTTGATACTGCCGAGTCGTTCCGCGCGAACCGAATGGCAGCGGCTCTGGTACCCGCTGACACCCACCTCGATCTGGGTACTCGGCATCACGCTGCTGGCACTGGCTACCATCACCTGTGTACCGATGCTGGCTCAGCTATTTCGTTTCACGCCGATGAACGCTCAAGCCTGGCTGGGCAGCTCGTTCATCGGTGTGATGCTGCTACCGGGTTTTCATCTCATCAAGAACATCGAACTGCACTTCACTCGACGATGAGGGCAAATACCAGTCTTTAAAATATTTCCTGCGACAGTCTTCCTCGAACTCGCTTTCTCACATTTTTAGACAATCGCCAGTTGCGTCATTTGATCGAAAGGTGGCATGACTATTTTTCTCAGCAACATCTCTATTTGCGCAGCAGGCAACGCCGGTGAAATGATGTGACCTTGTATTTCATGGCAACCAATTTTCTGCAACAACTTTAACTGCGCCAGCGTTTCCACACCTTCACCAACCACTTGCATGTCCAGCGCAATCGCCATGGACACTACCGCGCGGTAAACAATTTCCCCCTCAGAACCCTCAGCCAGCGCTTTTGTAAAAGCCTGATCAACTTTCAGAACATCGACATCCAGCCGATGCAGCTGCGCCAGCGATGAATAGCCAGCCCCAAAATCATCAATCATCAGTCGAACACCCTGCTTGCGCAATGCATCCAGTTCGTTGGAGACCACCCTACTGCGATCCACAACAGCCGATTCAGTCACCTCAACTTCAAGCCAGCGTACGGGCAGTTGATACTGCTTCAGGATTTTTTCGAAACAAGCCGCAGTCGTACCCGACTGGAGCTGATAGGGGGAGATATTGACCGAGACAGGCACCACCCGCAGACCACGGCGGCGCCAATCATCTAGCTGTACCGCCACTTTTTCTATGACCGTTTCGCCGATGGAAATGATCAGTCTTGCATCTTCTGCGACATCAATGAAATCCAGCGGATGAACCAGGCCCAGATCAGGGTGCTGCCAACGCAGCAGTGCCTCCAGACTGCAAAGTCGCCCTGTGTGTGTGTCGGCACGTGGTTGGTAGTGAATGACGAATTCATCCTGAGCGATTGCCTGCCGCAATGCACGCTCCTTGCTCAATCGAAGCAGGATCGCATCGGATAATCGAGAATGATAAAAATGATGTCGTGCCTTGCCTTCGGCCTTGGCCGCATACATCGCAACATCGGCGTGCTTTAGCAAGGTATCGGCATCTTTACCGTCATTGGGATACACACTGATACCAATGGAAGCGGATACTCGATTGCCGGCACCAGCGCTCAGGGTAAACGGGTCGCTCAGCACATGAATGATGCTGTCTGCCACGCGTGCAATATCCCGATTGCTGCCAATATGTTCCAGAACCACCGTAAATTCATCACCCCCGAGTCTGACCACGTGATCACTTGCTCGTACCGCATGACAAATGCGGTTCGCCGCCTGCGTCAGTAATTCATCGCCCGCCTGATGTCCAAGTGTGTCATTGATCAGTTTGAAATTATCGAGATCAATAAAGAACACGGCCAGACGACTGCCACTGTGTTGTGCCCTTTGCACCGCTTCGGGTAAAAAACCGCTCAGCCAGCGCCGATTGGGCAGCAGAGTCAGCGCATCCTTATTGGCAAGATCGGCCAGTGTTTGCTCGTGCGCTTTCAGCTCGGAGATATCTCTCAGCGTCAGCGCAATCCCAGATCCCGAGTGAACAGCGCGGCGGTAGACCCAGTTCGCATCCAGTCCTCCTTGGGCGGGTACGCGAAACTCATCTTCATACATGCCTGATTGAAGTGCCCGACGACAGATCTCTATCAAGTCTTCAAGCAGCTTGTGCTGCATGATCTCGCTGGCGAGTCTGCCTGTGAGGTGGATGCGCGTTGATCCGAGCAATATCGCCGCACGATCGTTGCAATCTTCGATATGAAAATCAACGAGTAAACCGTCACTCGAAAATACGGGACGCAGCATGTAGAAGCCTTCGTTGGCTGCATCCGTGGCCATTCGGTAAGTCGATCGCACATTCTCTTCAGCGCGTCGCCTAAGGTTCAGCCTCTCGGAGAACCATATGCCAACAGCGGCGAAGATGAGGAACAGTACACTGGCCGTTGTCGCCGTCAATCGGTAGTGCCGGGCCAGAATCTGATAGCCTGCCAGCGCATCTTCTTCGGTCAGCCCCGCCAGGGTCACCAGTGGATAGTCCTTTAATTTTCTCCAGGCGACATAACGCGCTCTCTTGTCCCTAAATTTTTCTGCAGCTTCAAGTCGTGTACCCTGAGACTCTGCAAACTGAGGATCCTGCAGATAGAAGACGTTTTTTTGATTATTCCCGGTACCCATACGTGTGGCCAGCAACGGGCCACTGGCCAGACGCACGCTGACAAAATCATGCGTATTACGCAAAGGCTCATCTTGAAAGGTGGCGAGAAAATCAGGTCGAACCGAGATCACCGCTACACCACCAAAACTGCCATCCTGATGACTCAAGCGCCTGGAAAAGTAAATCACTTTATCGTTGATTCCCGGACCCAGATTTTTCAGAGTAATTACAAGATCCAGACAACAATTCACTTTATGCGTATCGAAATAGCCGTTTCTGAAAAAATCATGTCGTTGGTTGGGCGCACCTGAGGCTTTGATGATGTGCCCCTGCGTATCCAGAACAAAGATGAAAAATTCATCTCGGTCAGGGAAAAGTCCTCGCTTTCTGTCACGCTCCAGATCCAGAAAGTCAGGAGTATCCTGCCACCTCGAATGAATACCCAGCAAGATCTGATTCATTTGCTCGGTCAAAAAGGTGAGTTGTGTCGCATACGAATTGGCCAGTGAGATTGCCTGATGCAACGTGTACGATCGCACTCGCTCCTCTTCCTGCCGCAGCGATAACTCGGTGGTTACCCACAACAAAGTCAGGAGAATGAAGAGACCCACCACCCATGCAGAGATCGTCATGGACTCATCTTGTATTCTCCTGAAAAACCTGGTGACGTATTGCCGATACCAAACCAATGCACCCCCTGATGTCAGCCAGCGATAGATCGCCTCGGATTCGAAACCTTGGGTGCAACAATGGTTCCCGGGGCAGCAGCACAAAGGGGGCAGATGACTCGGCGAGTGATCTTCAGACCGAGCGGATAAGAAAGGCGAGTTGAATGGCTAGAGCCGACGCTATTTCACACTTGGAAAAAAATGACATGATCAATTTCCATGCGTATGCCAATCATTTCACCAATCGCATGATCGTGATGGCTGGGTACTAGTGAAACCAGATGCTGTCCACCGGGCAAAGCGAGTGTGTAAAGAAATTGCGCGCCACGAAACGCCTTGCTGACAACCCTTGCCTTGAGGGGACTATCGTCATCATGTTGAATATCGTCAGGTCTGACCAGCATCTCGACTGGTTCGCCGGCTTTCATGGAAGAACCCGACAGCTCGCAGTGAAATTCTCCCAGAGCATTGACTAGACAAGACTGGGCGTCGATCACTCCCGGCAGCATCACGCCTTCACCAATAAAGCCTGCGACGAAACGATTGGCAGGTCGATGATACAGATCCATCGCCGTACCCCACTGCTGTAAACGCCCCTCTGCGAGCACTGCAATACGGTCAGCCACCGCAAAAGCTTCATGCTGATCATGGGTGACAATAATGGCGGTCGTTCCAGTTTGTTTTAGAAGATCGCGCACTTCGATAGCCAGCCTCTCGCGCAACTCGACATCAAGATTGGAAAAAGGCTCATCCATTAGTAATAATTCTGGTCGGGGCGCAAGCGCGCGCGCCAAGGCCACGCGCTGCTGCTGCCCACCTGACAATTCATGCGGCGAGCGATGCGCCAGCTCGGTCATGCCAACCAGTTGCAGTAACTCGGCGACTCGATATTGACGTTCTTTGGCAGACAAAGCGTGCAAACCAAAACCAATATTGCTCGCAACACTCAGATGAGGAAACAAAGCATAGTCCTGAAACACCATGCCGATCTTGCGACGCTCTGGGGGAATGTGCGTGTGGCGTGCACTCACCTCGCGCTGCATCAGTACAATGCGTCCCGAGTGCACCGGCTGAAATCCGGCGATGGCGCGCAATACCGTCGTCTTGCCACAACCCGAAGGGCCGAGCAGACTAATGATCTCACCTCTGTTGACGTCAATCGACAAATCTTGCACGACACTCTGATACCCGGAATCGGAGGGATAAGACAGCGTCAACGCTTCCAGCATCAATGCCGGGATTTTTGGATCGCCTTGCTCAGCTTGATTCATTTTTCAGTTTCCCGCACCAGCAAAATCACCGGCAAGATACCGGCTGCAACGATACACAGACTGGGCAATGCAGCTCGCTCCCACATACCCTCTGAGCTCATTTCGAATACACGAACCGCCAGCGTGTCCCAGCCAAAAGGACGCGTCATCAGCGTGATCGGCATTTCCTTCATCACTTCCACAAACACCAACAGGCTTGCACCGAGCCAGCCAGAGCGCAGCATAGGCAGGTGCAGACGACGCAAAGTCTGCCAACGGTTCAACCCTAAACTGCGTGCTGCTTGTTCCTGATGCGATGTGATGCGCTGCATGGCTGCCTGCATGGGTTCAAAGCCTACCGCCATGAAGCGCGCAGAAAGTGCGAGCAGCATCACCACCAGCGTCCCCTTGATCACGGGTGCAGGCATCACCCCCCAGGACTGCCAGAACGGCATCAGCTGCAGGTCCAGCCAGGCAACGGGCACAAACAAGCCCACTGACAGCAACATGCCCGGCAATGCATAACCCAGGGTAGACAAGCGCACCCCCCAATGCGTGAGTCGGCCCGGATGCTGGCGCTGCGCATACGCCATCCACAATCCGGCCCCGACCACCAGCAAGGCAGCGAATGACGCCAGCAGCAAGGAATGAGCGATGAATCCCCAATAGCGCGCATCCCAATCGGTGGGGGCGACCGCAAGCGCCCACTGCAAAAGCTGTACGACAGGCACAATGAATGCCGTGAGTAAAACCAGAGCGCATCCTATGACAGCCATGATCGCTGCGGCGCCTCGCAGCACGATCCGTTCTTGCTGCGAAGCGCGTGCTGTAGCTCCGGTGGCCGTATAAATCCGCTGACCTCGTGCGCGCTGCTCCAGCCATACCAGCAAGAGAACGGTCATTGCCAGCAATGAAGCAAGCTGTGATGCCGCCGGCAGATTGAAGAGATTCAGCCAGGCTTTGTAAATGGCAGTAGTGAAGGTATCGACGTTGAATATCGCGACCGTACCGAAGTCAGCGAGCATTTCCATCAACGCCAGCGTGATGCCCGCGGCCCACCAGGGACGCGACATCGGCAAAGCGACTTTGAAAAAGGCTGTTCCGCGAGGCATGCCCAGTGTCTGCGCAGCTTCCATCGCACGCCGTCCCTGCGTTATGAAAGCCTGGCGCGCCAGCAGATACACATAAGGGTAAAGCACGAAACCAAATACCAGTATCGCGCCCGTGATCGACCGAATCGAGGGAAGTCCCGCTGTGGGCCCCAAGTACTGCCGCAACACCGTTTGCACGACGCCGCTGTAGTCGAGCAGTCCCACCATGACTGAGGCAAGCACGTAGGAAGGCAATGCCAAGGGCAGCACCAAGGCCCAGGCAAAAAATCGTCGTAAAGGAAATTCGCACATCGCCGTCAGCCAGGCGAGTGATACGCCGAGCACGGTCACCACCACACCCACACCTAGCGCCATCCACAGCGTGTTTTGGAGGACCGCTGGCAAGACGAAGGCGCGCAGGTGTTCCCAGACCTCGGGCTGCGGCTGCAACCAGCTGCCCATCACCACCGCCAGCGGCACTAGTGTGAGCAGCGAGAGCAGGAGCACCGACCAGGCCGGCCTTGAAGCGCCGTGGTTCATGAGTTTTTTATTTGTAGCCGGCGCGGTCCATCAGTCGCGTTGCAGCAGCCTGCAACTCACCGGCCTTGGACACATTCAGCAGATTTTGCTTGAAAGGACCCCATTGCTTGATGATGGAATTGGCTTTCACTTTGGGATTGGCAGGGAATTCCAGATCTTCATCCACATAAAAATTTTGCGCCGCATCCATGGATAAATATTCGATCAGCTTTTGCGCACCCGCGACATTCTTCGCATGGCGTGTGACACCAGCGCCCGAGACGTTCACATGCGTCCCGCCGCTATTCTGATTAGCCCAGAACAGTGCCACCGGAAATTGCGAATCCTTCACGAGCAAACGGCCAAGGTAATAGGTATTGACGATGCCGACCTGACACTGGCCTGCTGCGATCGCTTTAAGCAAAGCCGTGTCATCAGGGAAGACATCGGTCGCCAGGTTAGCGACCCAGCCTTTGACGATGGCTTCTGTTTTCGCCTCGCCCACTTCAGTCATCATCATCGCAATCAGTGACTGGTTGTACACCTTCTTGCTGGTACGCAGACATAGCTTGCCCTTCCATTTCGGATTGGCGAGATCTTCATAGGTTGACAAATCCGAAGGACGAACCGACTGCGGGTTGTAAACGATCGTGCGTGCGCGGACCGACAAACCAAACCACTGATTGCCGGGATCACGAAGATGCGCCGGGATATTCGCACTAAGTACCGAAGACTTCAGCGGCTGCAATTGCCCCTGCTGCGCTGCCAGCCAGAGATTGCCGGCATCCACCGTGATCAGCACATCTGCCGGGGTACTCGTACCTTCGGCATTGAGCCGCGCCAGCAAGGCACCTTCATTCGCAGTCAGCAGTTTGATTTCCGTACCAGTTTCCTTGCTGTAGCGGTCCAGGAGCGGCTTGAGCAATTGCTCGTTGCGTGCGGAATAGACGGTGACGGTATCAGCCAGTGTGTGGCTGGCAAATGCGGCCAAGGCGAACATTAGTGCGCCGATAGGGCGGCGGAAAAATTTCATGATCAGCTTCCCGATAAAGACAAAAAACCAAAGCCAAAAGTTTACATCAAATGAGAATTATTCTTAATTAATTCGCTCCCCAAAAAGAAAACGGGCTCCGGATCGCAAGACCCGGAGCCCGTTTCAGGCCAGCGATACTAAGCTAGCTCAAGCTGCTTTCTGCAATACCACCTGCTCCTGCGCATACTGATCCAGCCCCGCCGGCGCGCGATGATTGCGCCAGTAATCACTGGCCGCACCCACGCCACTACCCGGCTGTACTTTGATCCCGCAATCCAGCATCGCCATCTCTGCACCAGCAATGCCCGACATGAGATGCACTTCGTTCAGATCGCCGAGGTGACCGATACGGAAGAGTTTGCCTGCGACCTTGGACAGGCCTGCGCCCAGCGACACGTTGTAGCGCTTGTACGCGCGCGCAATCACGTCGGCGCCATTGATGCCTTCAGGGACCATGACAGCTGAAACAGTGTCGGAGTACCACTTGGGATCGGCAGCGCACAACTTCATGCCCCAGCCCTGGGTAATCGCAGCGCGTGCACCTTCAGCCAGATAGTGATGACGCGCAATGATGTTATCGAGACCTTCTTCTTCGATCATCTTGAGCGACTCGACCAAGCCATACATCAGCGACAGGGCTGGCGTGTAAGGGAAATAGCCGGTCTGATTCGACGCCATCATGTCCTGCAGATCAAAGTAGGCACGGGGCAGTTTGGCCTGCGCGTGCATGTCCAGCGCTTTCTGACTGGCACACATGATGCCCAGACCTGCTGGCAGCATCAGACCTTTCT
This sequence comes from Pseudomonadota bacterium, assembly GCA_039806005.1. Classification (GTDB taxonomy): domain Bacteria; phylum Pseudomonadota; class Gammaproteobacteria; order Burkholderiales; family Burkholderiaceae_D; genus Pernthalerella. The sequence goes on along the minus strand of JBDKLM010000045.1, from coordinate 1,364 downwards.
GGGAACCCGACACGCCCATGTCAACACCCCAGTCATCGAAACGGAAATCAATCGAGCCGAGTGAAGACACCGCATCCACGAAAAGTAGCGCCGGATGTTTTGCATCGTTGAGCACTTTGCGAACAGCACCGATATCCGATGTCACGCCAGTCGCGGTTTCATTGTGGCAGGCGAGCACGGCCTTGATCTGATGCTGGGTATCCTTGCGCAGGATGTCGGCGTACTGCTCCAGCGGCACACCGGTACCCCAGTCGGCGTCGACGATTTGCACATCGAGTCCGAACTTCTCGCACATCGCAATCCACAAGTGACTGAACTGACCGAAACGGGCAGCAAGTACCTTATCACCGGGCGAAAGCGTATTGGCAATCGCAGCTTCCCAGCAGCCAGTGCCGGAAGAAGGAAAAACAAACGGCGTGCCGCGCTCGGTACGGAAAACTTTTTTCAGGCCCGGCAGAATAGTACGAGTGAGTGCGGGAAATGCCGGCGAGCGATGATCTTCCATCGAGACCATCATCGCGCGCAGCACGCGATCAGGTACGTTGGTAGGACCGGGTACAAACAAAAAATTACGACCAGCCATCTTGACCTCCTGGTATTGATTGGATTTGGAGTTTCACGGGCGATCTATGTCGCCCTTTCCATACTTAAAATTCGTTAACCACGCGCGCCATAGACCGGGAATGGACGCACCAGCGCAGCGACCTTTTCACGCACCTGAGCGATACGCTCGGGATCGTTGGGCGCTTCAAGTACGTCAGCAATCAGATGCGCTGTCGCGCGCACTTCGTCCTCGCGGAAACCGCGCGTGGTCATTGCGGGTGATCCCAGACGAATACCGCTGGTGATCATCGCTTTTTCCGGATCATTCGGAATGCCGTTCTTGTTGCAGGTGATGTGGGCCTGACCCAGTGCCGCCTCTGCTACTTTGCCGGTAATGCCTTTGGCGCGCAAATCGACCAGCATCACGTGTGATTCAGTACGACCACTGACGATACGCAGACCGCGCGCCACCAATGTCTCTGCCAGTACGGCAGCGTTTTTGACGACTTGCTGCTGATAGGTTTTGAAGGCTGGTTGCAGCGCTTCGTGAAACGCGGCTGCCTTGCCCGCTATCACATGCATCAGCGGACCACCCTGCAGGCCGGGGAAAATCGCACTGTTGATTTTCTTTGCGATGTCTTCATCATTCATCAGAATGATGCCGCCGCGCGGTCCACGCAGACTCTTGTGCGTGGTTGATGTCACCACATCCGCATGCGGCACAGGATTCGGGTACACACCACCGGCGATCAAACCCGAGTAATGCGCCATATCCACCAGAAAGTACGCACCGACGTCTTTGGCGACTTTGGCAAAACGTG
>JBDKLM010000044.1:0-121943 GCA_039806005.1 Pseudomonadota bacterium | reverse complement strand
GCAAATGCACGCACGGTAGCCATGACTTCGCGGATCTCTTTACCCTTGAGCGACTTGCTGCCGGTGACATTGACCAGCACGCCACGCGCGCCCGAGAGATCAATACCATCCAGCAGTGGCGACGCGATCGCCTGCTCTGCCGCGATGCGCGCCCGATCCAGGCCCGAGGCAACGGCGGTACCCATCATCGCCTTGCCCTGCTCGGCCATGATGGTCTTGACGTCGTTGAAGTCGACGTTGATATGACCCGGCACATTGATGATCTCGGCAATGCCTGCGACCGCATTGTTGAGCACATCGTCGGCATGCTGAAGCCACTCCATCATGCTGTCGTCTTCGTAGATATCTTCGAGCTTCTCGTTGAGTATCACGATCAGCGAGTCAACATGCTTGCCCAACTCTTCCAGACCTTCATCGGCGATCTTCATGCACTTCTGACCTTCGTAAGTGAAGGGCTTGGACACCACTGCCACGGTCAGCGCGCCCAACTCCTTCGCCACTTCGGCGACCACCGGTGCTGCACCGGTACCCGTACCACCGCCCATGCCGGCTGCGATGAATACCATGTGCGCACCACGCAGCGCATCTTCGATACGACTGCGAGTTTCTTCGGCAAGCTGGCGACCAAGTGCGGGTTGCATGCCGGCGCCCAAACCAGACTCGCCGATCTGAATCACGTTATGGGCTTTGGAGAGGGACAATGCTTGCGCATCGGTGTTGGCGACGATGAACTCGACGCCAGCTACGCCCTTGTTAATCATGTGCTGAACGGCATTGCCGCCAGCACCACCGACACCAACCACTTTGATGATCGTGCCTTTTGTCGTTTCCAGCATATCGATTTCCATGATGACTCCCTTTGTGGTGCAGTTTCTAGTCGTTAACCGCCACATGGCGTGACGGCTAGCAACTAACAACTGCGTGGTTAAACAAACACTTGATGACTGGTTTTACCTGCTGCATTCACTACTGCTACCCGATAAACAAAAAACGCAGACTCAAAAATTCCCCATGAACCATTCCTTCATTCTTTCCCACAGCGCCTTGGCCGAACCACCATGACGCGTAACGACCTGACCACGCAGATACTGACGCTTCGCTTCCATCAGCAAGCCCAGTACCGTTGCGTAGCGCGGGCTGCGCACGACATCGGTCAGCTGACCGTGATAATCCGGTTCACCCACGCGCGCTGGCTTGAGGAAAATATCTTCAGCCAGCTCGCACATGCCCGGCATCAGCGCACTGCCACCGGTGATGACGATGCCGGACGACAGCACTTCCTCGAAACCAGATTCGCGCACTACCTGATGCACGAGCGAGAACAATTCTTCAACACGCGGCTCGATCACTGCAGCCAGCGCCTGACGTGACAAGGCGCGTGGCCCGCGATCACCCAGACCGGGCACATCAAAGGTCTCACCCGGATCGGCAAGTACCTGCTTGGCGACGCCATACAGCACCTTGATTTCTTCGGCCTCTGCCGTTGGTGTACGCAAGGCCATGGCAATATCGTTGGTGATCTGGTCGCCACCAATCGGCAGCACCGTGGTGTGACGAATCGCACCTTCGGTGAAGATCGCGACATCCGTCGTGCCACCACCGATATCAACCAGCACCACACCCAATTCTTTTTCATCGGCAGTCAGCACGGCATCAGCCGATGCACGACCCTGCAAAATCCAATCCGTGACTTCGAGTCCGCAGCGGCGCACGCACTTGATTACGTTCTGCACTGCTGACACCGCACCAGTGACGATATGCACCTTCACCTCAAGGCGCACGCCACTCATGCCAATCGGCTCGCGCACGTCTTCCTGATTATCGACGATGAATTCCTGCGGGATCGTGTGCAGCAATTGCTGATCGGTCGGGATATTCACTGCGCGCGCCGTTTCGATCACGCGCGCCACATCGGTAGCGGTGACTTCCTTGTCCTTGATCGCGACCATGCCGCGCGAGTTGAAGCTGCGGATGTGACTGCCCGCGATACCGATCCAGACATTGCGTATCTGACAGTCCGCCATCAGCTCGGCTTCTTCCAGTGCACGCTGTATCGATTCGACCGTGGACTCAATATTGACCACCACACCTTTTTTCAGGCCCTTGGATTCATGCTGACCGAGACCGATGACTTCATGGCGGCCATCCGGCAGCACCTCAGCGACGACTGCCACCACTTTCGATGTACCGATGTCGAGACCTACGATCAGGTTTTTTGCGTCTTTCGTCATAGATTTTCTGGCTTGTTATGTGTTGTCTCGTTCGTATTTACGTGTTTGCTTATTCGCTCTGGCATCGCATTACTCATTCGTCCTTCGTCTGACTGCTGGCATTCGCGTTCATCATGTCGCACTCTCTGCATCCGTGACTGGCACGGCCACCGGCGCGCTCTGACCTCGTCGCCGCAAGGCAAGGCCATTCGGATAACGCAAATCGACGCTGCCTATCTGGCCCGCCATCGCCACTGACAACTGCGGATATACGCTCACGAACCGATGGATGCGCGCTTTGAGCACTTCGCGCTCGGCTGCACGACCAAGATGCAGCGTGATGCCATTGTCCAGTCGCGCTGTCCATGCATAGCGCTGCGACAACGACAGCGATCGCGGCGTCAGATGCAGTGGCGCTAGCCAGTTGCGCAAATCCGCCAGTCTTGCAGCGACCTCATGCGCGCTGTCATCTGGCCCATCCAGCTCGGGCAATTTGCCTTCCACCTCGGCTTCGGCCTCGGCCAGGTTGGCGGTGAATACAAAACCATCGGCCGAAATCAATCGTCCTTCTTCACCCCAGGTACCGAGCACCTTGTACTCTTCTACCGTCACTACCAGCTTGTTCGGCCACTCGCGCCGCACTGATGCACGCTGCACCCAGGGTACGGTTTCGAATGCAGCACGAATTGCCTGCAAATCGGCGGTAAAGAAATTGCCGCGAATGCGCGGCAGCGCGGCACTACGCACCGTGACTGCATCGACATACCGCAGCGACGCACCTTTCACTGCGCGTACTTGCACCACACGAAAATCAAACATGGGTTGACGCGCCATCCATTTGTAGCCGCCATACAGCAGGCAGAGCATGAGCACACCGAGCATGGCTCGGGTGATCGTGTTCAATGTCCTGATGTCATTCCACATGTTTCGTCTTTTCCTTGACCTGTCTTTTAAACTTTCCAGTCCGGCGAAGGCTGCAAATCCAGCGCCGCCATGCGCAACAACTCCACACACAAGGTTTCATACGGCATGCCCGCGGCAGCAGCCGACATGGGCACGAGCGAGTGACTGGTCATGCCTGGCGAAGTATTGATCTCGAGCAGATAAGGCTGGTTATCCTTCGCGCTCACCATCACGTCAGCGCGCGCCCAGCCACGACAACCCAGCGTGCGATAACTCTCGAGCACCAGCTGCTGTATTTGCTGTTCCTGCGCTGGCGGCAATTCACTGGGACAGAGATACTTCGTCTCATCGGAAAAATATTTGTTCTGATAGTCGTAATTCGCATCAGGTGCCACGATGCGCACCACCGGCAGCGCATGTGCGTTTTCACCTGCGCCGAGCACAGGACATGTCAGCTCCGTACCGCTGATGAACGCTTCTGCCATCACGGCCTTGTCGAATTTGGCTGCCTGCGCATACGCCTGCGGCAGTGCTTCGACGGTGGTGACTTTGGTAAGACCCAGCGTGGATCCCTCATGTGCTGGCTTGACGATCAGAGGCAATCCGAGACGCTTTGCAATCGCAGACCAGTCGCTGTCGGCAGCAAGCATCACAAAGTCGGGAGTCGATAAGCCGCTGTGCAGCCATACGCGCTTGGTCATCGCCTTGTCCATCGCAATCGCCGAGGCCAATACGCCCGGCCCGGTATAAGGAATACCAAGCTGCTCGAGTGCGCCTTGCAGGGTACCGTCTTCACCATAACGGCCATGCAGTGCGATGAAGACACGATCAAATTTTTCTGCGGCGAGTTCAGCCAGCGAGCGTTGCGCCGGATCGAAGGGATGTGCATCAATGCCTTGCGACTGCAGCGCCTTGAGCACGCCTGCGCCGGACATGAGCGAGATTTCCCGTTCGGCAGAACGCCCGCCAAACAAGACGCCGACCTTGCCGAATTCTTTGTTCAGTGCGCCAGTCATGCGGACACCTGCGCTGTCAGTTGTTGCAGCTGTGCGGGGACATTCGCAATCGAACCCGCGCCCATGGTCATCACAATGTCACCGTCATTGGCCATCTTGAGCAGCGTTTCAGGCATCTCGGCGATATCTTCAACAAATACCAGCTCAGTCTTGCCAACCACGCGCAGCGCATGCGCCAGCGAGCGGCCATCTGCGGCAGGAATGGGTTGCTCGCCTGCGGGATACACATCAGCGAGTACCAGCACATCGACACTGGACAGCACTTTGACAAAATCTTCAAACAAGTCACGCGTGCGTGTGTAGCGATGCGGCTGAAACGCCAGCACCAATCGCTGACCGGGAAACGCACCACGAGCAGCCGCAATCGTTGCAGCAGTTTCTACCGGATGATGGCCATAGTCATCGACCAATGAGAAGCTGCCACCGGACGGCAATGGCAGCTTGCCGTATTTGGTGAAACGTCGACCAACACCGGTGAATTCCTGCAGGGCTTTTTGTATATGGGCATCAGCAACATCGAGCTCGCGAGCAATCGCAATCGCTGCGCACGCGTTCTGTACATTGTGCATACCCGGCTGATTGAGTCGCACCGAGAGCGGCGGATAATCTTTTTGCACCACCGTGAATTCCATATGACCATTGACGGCGCGCGCATCAACAGCACGCACATTGGCGTCCGGATGGAAGCCATAAGTCATCACCATCTTGGAAATGAAGGGCATGATTTCGCGCACATTCGCGTCATCAATGCACAAGATAGCGACGCCATAAAACGGCAGTCGTTGAGTAAATTCGATAAAGGCCTGCTTGAGCTTGGCGAAACTGTGATCGTAGGTCTCCATGTGATCGGCATCGATATTGGTGATGACTTCGATCACGGGCGACAGGTTCAGGAAAGACGCATCGGATTCATCAGCCTCGGCGACAATGAAATCACCGGCACCCAGCTTGGCATTCGCACCCACGCTGTTGAGTCGACCACCAATCACAAAAGTGGGATCCAGGCCGCCCTCGGCGAGAATGCTGGCCACCAGACTGGTGGTCGTAGTTTTGCCATGCGTGCCGGCGATTGCAATGCCACGCTTGAGTCGCATTAACTCCGCGAGCATGACTGCACGCGGCACAATGGGCACATTCCGCGCGCGTGCTGCCAGTACTTCAGGATTGCTAGGCTGTACCGCAGTGGATGTCACGATCGCATCTGCGCCATCCACGTTTTCAGGCGAGTGGCCAATGCGTATGCAGGCACCAAGATCCGCCAGACGTCGACTCGCGGCATTGCTGCTGAGGTCGGAGCCGGAGACGGTGTAGCCGAGATTGAGCAACACCTCGGCGATGCCGCTCATCCCTGAACCACCTATGCCAACGAAGTGAATATGTTTAACCTTGTGCTTCATGCAAACCACTCCACACGCGAATCCATATTTGCCGGTGGCTTCGGCTTCGCCGCCAAGGAACAAACGCAGCGCGACCACGCTGCTTGGCCAACAAAGTGAATATGTTTAACCTTGTGCTTCATGCAAACCACTCCACACGCGAATCCATATTTGCCGGTGGCTTCGGCTTCGCCGCCAAGTGACAAACGCAGCGCGACCACGCTGCTTGGCCTACAAAATGAATATGTTTAACCTTGTGCTTCATATCGTTCCAAGTTCTTCCAACACGAGCGCAATCGCTTCATTCGCATCACGCTTTCCTTGCGCATAAGCTGCTTCGGCCATCTGCAGGCAGCGCTCGCGGGTGAGTGTCTGCAGCAATATGGCCAGCGTGTCTGGCTTCAAGTCAGGCTGCGGCAAGTGAATACCTGCCTGTCCTTTTTCCATCCACTGCGCGTTATTGCGCTGATGCGATGTGGTCGAGACCACCAAGGGCACCAGAACGCTGGCAACACCCGCTGCGCATAATTCAGTGACCGTGATTGCGCCGGCACGGCAGATCACCAAATCAGCCGCTGCATAGCGCGCTGCCATGTCATCAATAAAATCCACCACCTCGGCTTCCACACCTGCCTGCGCATAACTTTCTTTCAGCGCGGCGATGTGGGCGCGACCTGATTGATGCACGACGCGGGGTCGCTGCTCTGCAGATATTTTGGCCACTGCTGCAGGTACGACCTCATTCAAGATCTTCGCGCCCAAACTGCCGCCAATGATCAGCACATTCAGCGGACCCGATCGTGCGCGATAACGCTCAGCCGGCGCGGACAGCTGGCTGATTTCGCGACGTACTGGATTACCGGTGACTTGCGCCTTGCTGCCAGTGACCGTCGTGTCCGCATCAAAACCAAACAAAATCTTTCGCGCAAAGGGCAGTAAGGCCTTGTTCGACATCAGCAGCGCCGCATCGGCATTCATCAGTGCCAGAGGCCTGCCCAACCATGCAGCCATCATGCCGCCGGGTACCGTCACATACCCCCCCATACCGAGCACCACATCGGGTGCGCGCGAACGAAGAATCGCTCTGCAGCGCAAAAAGCCTGCCGCCAGTTTGAAAACACCAGTCACCGTATGCATTACGCCCTTGCCACGCAAACCACTGAAATCAATCGCATCAAATGCAAGGCCATGGCGTGGCACGATCTCCGCCTCCATGCCGCGCTGCGTACCCAACCACGACACTTGCCAACCACGCGCACGCATGGTGTCAGCGATCGCAAGGCCAGGAAAAATATGCCCGCCTGTGCCCGCTGCCATGACCATGAGGTGTTTCATGCGCGGCCACCTCCATGCGAGCTATTCTGGCTTCGGCCGGACGCTAAAGCGTCCTTAACTTTGCTGCGCAAAGTTAGCCTGCACCGAAATAGAGTTCTCATGCGCGGCCTCCGCGCGGTAAAGCATTTTGGCTCCGGCCGGACGCTAAAGCGTCCTTAACTTTGCTGCGCAAAGTTAGCCTGCACCGAAATAGAGTTCTCATGCGCGGCCTCCGCGCATGAGAACTCTATTTTCGTAATCAATACGCAGCAGTATCGCGATGCCTATGCAATTGGTGACAATGCCCGAACCACCAAAACTCATCAGTGGCAAAGTAAGTCCTTTGGTAGGCAGCAGGCCGAGGTTGACGCCCATGTTGATGAAAGCCTGCACGCCAATCCAGATGCCTATGCCTTTGGCAACCAGACCGGCAAAGAACTTTTCGGTAGCGATAGCTTGTCTGCCGATATCGAAAGCGCGACGAACAATGAAATAGAACAGGAAAGTGACCAGCAAGACACCGGCCAGTCCGAGTTCTTCGCCAATGACTGCCATCAGAAAATCGGTGTGTGCTTCGGGCAGGTAGTGCAGTTTTTCCACGCTGCCACCCAAACCAACGCCAAACAATTCACCACGACCGAAAGCAATGAGTGAATGCGAGAGCTGATAAGCCTTGCCGAGTACGTTGCCATCAGCCCAGGGATCAAGATAGGCGGTCAGTCGCTCGCGACGCCATGGCGAGAAAAGTATGATGAGACTGAACACGGAGGCCAGGACGCCAGCAATGCCGCCGAACCAGACGATATTGAAACCACCCAAAAACAAAATACCCATCGCGATACACACGACCACGCCGGCGGCTCCCAGATCGGGCTGCAGCATCAACAAGCCACCGGCGAGTCCGACCGCACCGGCCATGGGCAGGAAACCTTTGGTGAGTTTGTGCATGTACTGTTGCTTGCGGACGGTGAAGTCCGCAGCGTAGATGACCATCATCAGCTTGAGTATTTCGGAAGGCTGCAGTCGTATAGGCCCGATGCTGATCCAGCGGCGTGCGCCGCCTGCATCTTTACTTAGTCCGGGAATCAGGACCACGATCATCAGAAATAGCGAGCCAAGAAAAAGATACGGCGCGACCTTCTCCCACTGCTCTACGCGAATGCGGAAAGCCATCAACCCGGCAAAAATACCAATCACGATGTAAGCCGACTGCCGTACCAGAAAATAATGACTGGAGGCGTCCTGGTATTTTTTGGTTTCAGTGAGATTGATCGACGCGGAGTACACCATCACCAAACCAATCAGCAGCAACAGGAATGTCACCCAGACCAGCGCCTGATCGTACTCGAGCATGCTCGAGCGCTGCCCCAGCTTCAGCTCGGCGCTGTTCTGCTCGCTTTCACCGAAAAATGGCAGACTCATCTTCATGCCAGCACCTCGCCACGGCTGGCAGCCAGTTCATGGACCGCATCTGCAAATACCTGTGCGCGATGCCCGTAGTCTTTGAACATGTCGAAGCTGGCGCAGGCGGGCGACAACAATACGGTGTCGCCTTCGCTGGCGATTTCTGCGGCACGTTGCACGGCTTGTTCCAGCGTCCAGCAATCCGTGAGTGTGACGCCAGTATCGGCCAGTGCCGCACGAATGGCGGGTCCATCTCGACCAATCAGCATCACCGCACGCACATGATGTTTCACTGCGGGTGCCAATGGCGCAAAATCCTGACCCTTGCCATCGCCGCCGGCAATCAGAATCAGATGCGCGCGTTCGCTTTGCCCCAGACCTTCGATTGCAGCAACCGTCGCGCCGACATTGGTGCCTTTGCTGTCATCGACATAATCAACACCACCAACGGTCGCAATCAGTTCTACGCGATGCGGCTCGCCACGATACTGACGCGCTGCATGCAGCAAAGGTGCCAGCGACAAGCCAATCGCACGGCAAAGTGCCAGGGCTGCCAGTACATTGGTCGCGTTGTGCTGACCACGAATTTTCAGGGCATCCGCAGGCATGAGGCGGTTCATGAACAACTCGACCTCGGCTGCCGCCTTGCCACGTTTTTTCTTTTCACCTTCTTCAGTGCCCACCGCCAGCATCAGCCACTGCATGCCGTGCTCGGTCGATAAACCCAGACTGTCAGGCTCGCTCGGAAGATCAGTACCGAAACTGACGCAATGAGCTTTCGGGCTGACCATCTTGATGCTGCGTTCATCGTTGCGATTGAGTACGCGCACGGTATCAGGGCCGAAGATACGGGCTTTGGCATCGGCATAGGCCTTCATGTCACCATGCCAGTCGAGGTGATCTTGCGTGACATTGAGTACCGTCGCCGCATCCGCATTTAGACTGAAGGTGGTGAACAGCTGGAAGCTGGACAATTCCAATACCCAGCACTGCGGCAATTCATCGTGTGCCATGGCATCGCGCAATACGTCCAGTGCAGCGGGACTGATGTTGCCCGCGACTTTGACGGACAAGCCTGCAGCACGGCACAGCTGACCCGTGAGACTGGTGACCGTGGTTTTGCCATTGGTGCCTGTGATCGCGATGATTTTTGGCTGGTAATCACGCTCGGCTTTCAGTGCAGCCAGTGCTTGCGCGAAGATTTCAATTTCACCCCAGACCGGAATATTTTTTTCCTGCGCTGCAGGCAAGATTGCGACAAGTTCATTGAGTGGCGATAACCCCGGGCTGACCGCGACCAGATCCACGCCCTCAAGCAAGGCAGCGGTGAATTCACCAGGGATGAATTCCGCCTGCGGACAAGCCTCTTTGAGTGCAGCCAAACGTTCAGGACCCGGACGCGTATCGGCGACGCGCAGACGCGCACCAGCTTGCGCAAGCCAGAGCGCCATCGCCAGACCGGATTCACCGAGTCCGAGTACCAATACGTGTTTGTTCCGATAGTCCATATCGCTTTACCGCAATTTCAAGGTCGACAATCCGACCAGTACCAGCATCATTGTGATAATCCAGAAACGTACGACCACCTGCGTTTCTTTCCAGCCTTTTTGTTCGAAGTGATGATGCAAGGGCGCCATCAGCAGCACGCGCTTGCCAACTCCGGTACGCATCTTGGTGTATTTGAAATACGCTACCTGCAGCATCACCGACAAGGTTTCAACGACAAACACGCCACCCATAATGAAGAGCACGATCTCCTGACGTACGATGACGGCGATCGTGCCCAAGGCACCACCGAGCGCCAGTGCGCCAACATCGCCCATGAAGACTTGCGCGGGGTAGGCGTTAAACCACAAGAAGGCCAGACCGGCTCCGGCCATCGCACCACAAAAAATCAGCAACTCGCCCGCACCCGGTATATGCGGAATCAGAAGGTATTTCGAATAGGTTGCACTGCCGGTGAGATAGGCAAACAAACCCAGTCCTGAGCCCACCATCACGGTGGGCATGATGGCCAAGCCATCCAGACCATCAGTGAGATTCACCGCATTGCTGGTACCGACGATCACGAAATAAGTCAGTGCAATAAAACCCCAGACGCCCAGCGGATAGGTAATCGTTTTGAAGAAGGGCACAATCAAATCCGTCTTGGGAGGCAGTTCCATTGCAAAACCGGATTGCACCCATTCGGTAAACAAGGCCCAGACTTTGAGATTGGTAGGACCGGATACCGAAAACGCGAGATAGAACGCTGCAAGCAGACCAATGAGCGACTGCCATAAATACTTCTCGCGCGAGGCCATGCCATTCGGATCTTTGTAAACCACCTTGCGGTAGTCATCCACCCAGCCGATCACGCCAAAGCCCAGCGTGACGATCAATACCGGCCAGATAAAACGGTTGCTCCAGTCACCCCACAACAGCGTAGAGACTGCAATACCAATCAGGATCAGCGCGCCGCCCATGGTGGGTGTACCGGATTTGATCAGATGCGTTTGAGGTCCATCGGTACGCACGGCCTGACCCACCTTAAGCGTCGTGAGCATGCGAATCACCGCCGGACCAGCGATGAGACCGATCAATAAAGCAGTCAGCGTTGCAAATACGGCTCGGAAGGTAATGAAGTTGAAGACGCGTAGTGCGCCGACCTGATCCTGAAAATGTTGGGCGAGCCAGAGCAGCATTTCAATGCCCCCCCGTCGACTGACCGGTCAGGTGATTGACGACGCGCTCCATCTGCATGAAGCGCGAGCCCTTGACCAGTATGCTGGCACCGGCGGGTACGCCGGTGATCACTGCGGTGAGTTTGTCCATATCGTCGAAATGCACGGCACCCTGACCGAACGCCTGTGTCGCGTGACGTGCCAGTGTGCCGAGAGTAAACAGACGATCAATGCTATGCGCGTGGGCGTAAGCACCGATCTCTTCGTGAAATGCAACCCCTTCGCTGCCGACCTCACCCATGTCACCCAGCACCAGCGTGCGAGGTGCTGGCGCTGCGGCCAGTACATCAATAGCAGCGCGTACCGAATCGGGATTGGCGTTGTAGGTGTCATCAATGACCAAGGCACCATTGGCGGCTGTCTTGCGCTGCAGTCTGCCAGCCACCGGCGAAAAACTCTCGAGACCGCGTGCGATGCTGGTCGCATCAATGCCAACGGCCATCGCAGCAGCACAAGCGGCGAGCGCATTGCGCACGTTATGCACACCAGCGGCAGACAGCCGCACTTTGAATTGGGTATCAGGTGCGCTGATCATGATCTGGCTGCCAAAATCTTCTGCCTGCCATTGCGCACTGATATCGCACGATGCCTTCAAACCGAAGCTGCAGACTCTGCGCTTGTTGGCATAGTCTTGCCAGAGTGATGTGTATTCCTCATCACCGGGAAAAATCGCTACACCTGCATCGCCGAGTCCGCGAATCACCGCACCATTTTCTTCAGCAACCGCAGCGACGCTGGCCATGAATTCTTGATGCTCGCGCTGCGCGTTATTGACCAAACCGACTGTGGGTTCGGCAATCTCGGTCAGACGAGCGATTTCACCGGGATGATTCATGCCCATTTCGATCACTGCAGCGCGATGATGGGCCTCAAGTCGGAATAAGGTGAGCGGCACGCCAATGTCATTGTTCAGGTTGCCGCGTGTCGACAGATAATTATCCTGACCATAGGCTGCAGCAAAAATCGAGGCGATCATTTCCTTGACGGTGGTCTTGCCGTTGCTGCCGGTAACACCGACCACGGGTATCGCAAAACGCCGACGCCAGACTTGTGCGATCTTTCCCAGTGCATGACGGGTGTCGGGCACGATCAGTGCAGGCAAAGAAAAATCATCGGGCACTCGCTCGGCCACGACTGCTGCAGCGCCACGGCTGACAACTTGCGACAGAAAATCATGTGCATCGAAACGTTCGCCGCGCAGTGCCACAAACAGATTGCCGGCAGCGACGGTTTGACTATTGGTCGAGACGCCTGAAAATTGTGCCGGCGCAGTCATGTGCGCACCTGCAATCGAAGGCAACAGATCAGCAAGACTCGCCTGCATCAATGGCCTCCGTTACGAGTAGCACGCGTGGCCAGTGCCAGCGCAGCATGATCGGCATCGCGAAACGCAAGGCGACGACCTTTGACTTCCTGATAGTCTTCGTGACCTTTACCTGCCACCAGTACCACGTCATTTTTCCCGGCATGACGAATCGCATGCAGGATGGCACTGGCTCGATCTTCAATGATTTGCAGCTTGGTGCCCGCAGGTTCAGCGCCGGCGATGATCTGTGCAATGATGTCTGCAGGGTCTTCGCTTCGCGGATTATCACTGGTGATGACCAGGTGATCGGCCAGCAAGGCTGCCGCACCCATGGGCGCGCGCTTGCCCGCATCACGATCGCCACCGCAACCAAACACGCACCACAATTCACCATGTCGCAACTGCGCGACGGGGCGCAGCGTCTGCAATGCCTTCTCGAGTGCATCCGGCGTGTGCGCATAATCAATCACCGCCAATGGCGCCTCCACACCGCCCATCTGCTGCATGCGTCCGGGCACCGCCACCAGCGACTCGAGTGCCGACACCACGGTCTGCCATGACATACCCTGACTGAACATCACACCGGCAATCGCGAGCACATTACTGACGTTGAATCGACCGATGAGCTGCGTTCGAACTGCGCCCTGACCCGACGGCGAATGCAGCATGAAAGTCGTACCGTGCTGACTGACGCGTATATCCGACGCGCTCAGCAGACTGACGCCCTGAGGGATTTTCGGCAGCTGATCTGGCTCCACACTGTAGCCAGTCACGGCGAGAGCAGGATGTTTTTTGCGTAGATGCGTCAGCAGTCGCTGACCCATTGCATCATCCAGATTAATCACCGCGTGCTTGAGACCCGGCCAGTCGAAGAGCCGTGTTTTTGCAGCTTCATAGGCTTCCATGGTGCCGTGAAAATCCAGATGATCACGACTGAAATTGGTCAGCACTGCAACATCCACATGCAGCTCATGCATGCGTCGCTGAACCAGACCAATGGATGACGCTTCGATGGCGAGTGCTACCGCACCTTGCTTTTTCTGTTCTGCCAGTTCGCGATGCAATTGCACGGCATCGGGCGTGGTAAAGCCAGTCGCATTGAAAATGCCGCTCGCACCGTTGCGCCATTGCCCTGCGCCCAGCGTGCCAATGACGGCAGTGTTCATGCGCTGCAGAGACAGTGCCTGACCCAGCCACTGCGTGCAGGATGTTTTGCCGTTCGTACCCGTCACCGCGATGCACAACATATCGCGATCAGGTTGGCCGTACCAGTCATGCGCAATACGCCCGGCTGTCTTTGCCAGATCATGCACGGCCATATGCGGCAGCATCAGGCTGTCATCCCACTGAAAATCACCGGCGTCATCAAACAGCACGGCGCGCGCGCCGGATTCGACAGCTTGCGCGATGTAGTCGCGACCATCGCCCGACTCGCCGGGACAGGCAAGAAACACATCACCGGTACGTACCCGTCGTGAATCGGTGGTGAGCTGAGCGCCGGGCGCAGCCTCACGCAACCACTGATGGATGTCGGCTGTGGTGATCATGGCGGCGGCCATCACATGCTCTCCGCCACCGGTGTCGCCGGAATGATCACGTTAGCCACCGAGGTGTCAGGTGCGATATTGAGCGAGCGCAGCGTGCTTGATGCCACCTTCGCGAAAACGGGCGCGGCCACCTGCCCACCGAAATGCTGACCACCCGTGGGCTCATCAATCATCACCGCAATGATGATGCGTGGATTCGATGCAGGCGCAAGGCCAACGAAAGAGGCCACGTATTTGTTCACATAACGGCCTGATTCGACCTTGTGCGCAGTACCGGTTTTTCCGGCGACGCGATAGCCGCGCACTTGCGCATACGGGGCGGTACCGCCGGGACCAACGACACGCTCCATCATCTCGCGCATTTGCATCGCTGTTTTTTCAGTGATGACACGCTGTGGCTGAGGGAGTTGCGTGACCTTCTGGAAGGACAGTGGAATGATGTCGCCATTGCGCGCGAAAATCATGTACGAACGCGCGACCTGAATCAGCGAAACCGAGATGCCATGGCCGTAACTCATGGTGGCCTGATCAACTGGCTGCCAGGTCTTGTAAGGCCTCAGGCGGCCGGCGACGGCACCAGGAAAGAAGGAACGCGGCAGCGCCTGACCATAGCCCACTGCAGTGAACATATCCCACATCTGACGCGACTGCAGTTTCTGCGCAACTCGTATCGTGCCGACATTCGACGAATGTTGAATGATTTGCGCCACTGACATGCTAGATGGGTGACCATGGGAATCGCCCACTGACATGGAACCAAAGGTAATTTTATTAGGCGTATCCAGCACGGTATCCGGCGTGATCATGCCTCGGTCCATAGCCAGTGCGATGGTGAACGGCTTGAGCGTCGAACCTGGCTCGAAAGTATCCGTAAACACGCGATTGCGGACGTGATTGATGTTGCGACCTTCACGCTCGTTGGGATTGAAAGTCGGCATATTCGCCAGTGCCAGTACTTCGCCGGTTTGCACATCGAGCACCACAATCGCACCTGCCTTGGCCTTGTTTTCCTCGACCGCCTGCTTGAGGTGCGTAAATGCGATGTATTGAATCTTGCTGTCAATTGAGAGCGTAAGATCGCGGCCATCCTGAGGTTCGCGTATGTAAGCGATATCTTCGATCACGCGCCCTTTGCCGTCTCGAATGACGCGGCGACTGCCGGTTTGCCCGGCGAGTTCTTTTTGATGGGAATACTCGATACCCTCGATGCCAGCATCATCGACATTCGTAAAGCCGAGAATGTGCGACGCAACCTGACCCGAAGGATAGTGGCGCTTGTACTCCTTGCGCGCGTAAATACCGGGAATACCGAGCGCCAGTATCTGATCAGCGACTTCCGGCTCCACCTGCCGTTTGATTGGTACGAAATTGCCGTTGGCACCGAGCTTCTTCTGCAAATCAGGAACGCCGATGTCGAGCAGTTGCGCGAGCTTCTTGAGATTCTCGGGGGTCACTTCAACAGCATCCGGAATGACCCAGATACCTTTGGCCGGCAAAGAGGTCGCCATGACCTCGCCATTGCGATCAAAAATTTTCCCGCGGACTGCGGGCAGCTCGAGCGTGCGCGCGTAGCGCGAAGTCCCTTTCTTCTGAAGGAAATCGGTGGTCAGCACCTGTAACCAGAATGCACGCGCGGCCAGCATGACAAAAGCAGCAAACAGCACGAACAACACAAACCGCGAACGCCACGCAGGCAACTGCACCGCCAGTATGGGGCTCGGCGAGAAGGGAACTCCTCGGGCGGCGGCTTTGCGGCTGGGTGCACGCATCAGCGATCTCCCACCGTGACGTAACGCGTGCGATCCGCCGTGGGTACGGTCATGCCCATCGACTTTGCCATCGTGTCAATGCGAGCGTGCTTGGCGAGATTCGATTGCTCGAACTGAAGCTGTGACCATTCCGTTTCAAGTTGCTGCTGACGCAGCTGCGCTTGCTCGAGCGCGATAAACAGTCGGCGCGCCTGATGCTGTGAATTGACGAGCAAGAGGGAGCACAGCACGAGCAGCGCGAGCATGGGAATGAGTGAACGCTGATTCATGCCGCCACCTCCGGCAAGCGCATCGCGCTGCGCATCACGGCCGAACGAGCACGTGGATTGGAAATGATTTCAGCGTCAGAGGGTTTGATGCGGGAAAGCAGCTTCATCGCCGGCTGAGGAAGATCGACGGCACGAATCGGCAGCCGACGGTCGGGCTGCGGCACGCTGGCTTTGGAAGCCATGAACCGCTTGACGATGCGATCTTCAAGCGAGTGAAAACTGATCACCACCAATCTCCCGTACGGCGCGAGTAAGCCGTATGCCTGTGTCAAACCTGCTTCAAGTTCTTCAAGTTCTTTATTGATGAAAATCCGTACAGCCTGAAAAGTCCGGGTGGCCGGGTCCTTGCCTTTTTCGCGGGTCTTGACGGCGCCAGCCACGAGCGCGGCAAGTTGTCCTGTGCTGGTGATGGGCTCGACTGCCCGGCGAGCAACAATCGCCTTTGCAATCTGAAAAGCAAACCGTTCTTCCCCATAGTCGCGAATCACTTTCTCCAGGTTGTCCTGTGTTTCCGTTGCCAGCCAGGCCGACGCGGGTATGCCGCGCGTGGTATCCATGCGCATATCCAGTGGACCATCAGCGCGAAAACTGAATCCACGCGCTGGCTGATCGACTTGCGGTGATGACAAGCCCAAATCCATCAGCACACCGTCAACCTGCGCTACGCCTTGCGAAGACAGCGCTGCCGCCATCGTCGCGAAACTGTCGTGCACGATGGAAAAGCGCCGATCTTCCGCTGCGATGTGCTCTGCGACGGCAACCGCCTGCGTATCCTTGTCGAAAGCGATCAGACGTCCCCGCGCCGACAACTGGCCCAATATTTTTTTACTGTGTCCGCCACGGCCAAAGGTGCCGTCAACGAAAATCCCATCACGTCGCGCATCTCGAATTTCGAGTGCATCGATCGCCTCATCCAGCAGCACCGTGCGGTGCGTGTACTCGGGCACCGTGATGTCGTTCATCCGGTACCGTCAGAAAGAAAAATTGTTCAGTACATCGGGCATGCCGGCAGCAATCGCCTGGGACTCGCTCTCTTCGAGTTTCGCGGCATCCCAAATTTCAAAATGACTGCCCATGCCCAGCAACATCACCTCGCGCGTCATGCCGGCCGCTGCGCGCAATTCCGGCGCGATCAGAATGCGGCCTGCGCTATCCATCTCGACATCGCTGGCGTTACCCAGAAAAATGCGTTGCCAGGCACGCGCCGACATGGGCCAGGCGGCAATCTGCTCGCGATGGATTTCCCAGACGGGACGAGGGAATAACAAGAGGCAACCATGCGGGTGTTTGGTCAGCGTGACGCGGCCCTCGCTCTGCAGCGCAAGCGCGTCACGATGCCGGGCCGGAATCGACATCCGTCCCTTCGCATCCATGCTCAATGCGGACGCACCCTGGTACACCTCGCCTGCCTCCTTGATCGCCAAAAAATCCTGAACACCGGTCCTGCCCGTTTGCTGGAAAAAGAGAAACTTTTTCCCCCACAAAAAGACACTTTTTCACACTGGCGCTCACTTTAGAGGATCGCGAATTGTCGGTCAAGGAATATCCCGTACTAGAAGTGAGATTTTTTTCAATAAAGTCAAGGACTTAGCGCAACTACTTGAGATTAGGCTGAAGAAGAATAGCCTTGAGAAATGAAGGACTTAGATGCACAAGTGAAAGTAGAACCTGAGTAATACACATGTGTTTGCCCATGGCAAACCAGAAGATTAAAAATATGGAAAGAACATCAGGAAGCTATGGGCATCTCGGCCATCCCTGCCAGATTCGTCCGACGGGGATGGAGCCCAGGGTTGGGACGCCGATTTTCAAACGGACACTGATTCTGCGTGTTAGGGAGACGCTGAATAAATCTGCGTTTTATGGCGAGCGGGCGCAGCTGTGCGACGCGGGGATCAATAAAATCAATGTCCCGACTCCATTGATCTTGCCACAAAAGTTTCCGCATTTATTTAATCAGCCCTTCCTCAGGCGGAGGGCATTTCTGTCAAGGTGATAACCGTCTTCTGGTAGGTTGGCCCGGTGGGATCGTTATAGGCTTGCCGAATCTCTTCTTCGGTTTTACCCCGCAAACTATCCCGGTTAACGGGACCTCCCATGACCGTATCATCTTTTCTGTAGGTGACTTTAAATTTTGTGTCGGGCAAAAAAATAATCTCGCTTTCGTGAGGGTACATGCTGAAAGCAGCAATATCGCGCCCATTACCATTGAGCTGTTGGTGAATGATGAGCGAGTGGGGATTATTTGACCACCATTGGCCCTCCACCATCTGTTCCAGTGCACTCGTCGTCGAAGTCAGCATCGAACTGGACACAATTTTTCCTTCTTGGAATTTTGCGAGTTCTTCCGCAGGCAGATTGACATCTCGGCCGATACCTCGATTGATTGGTGCACCAGAACCGGTGTCTCTATAAGCAGGTGGTAGTTTTTTCAAACCATTCACTAGATTGGCGATCAAAAATGCCAGATCTTCGGAGACACCTGAATCTTTCAATGCCTTGGCATCATAAATATTCACCGTGGGATCGGGCAAATTCCGCAATTGATAATTGATCGCCTTATAGCAATCTTGTGTGTATGCGCTGATCGCCACCATTTCGTCTTCATTTAAATTGAATTCGCTGCCTAGTAAGCGTCCCTGGGGTGTTACCGTCTTTGCGTGTTTATCGTAGTCAAACTGGAAGTTTTTGATATCAAATGTTGTAACCGGCGCACTGTAGTTATTTATCGGTTTTTGCTGACTGTTGACGGGTATGGCCCTGGCAGACACAGCGGAGAAAACGCTTGCATTCACGGTGTTTGATGGCGTCATTGCTGCGTTTGCTGTGGCCACGCTGTGTGCAGGAAAGTGGCTTTGGGCTTGAGACACTTGTTTAGTTGATCCCGCCGAGGCAGCTGAGCTTTTAGGATTCTTGAGTACAACAGTTGTCATGAATGCAGAATCAAAAAGATTATTTACGTTAACCGGAGTTTTTATGTCCTTCGTGGCATTGGTGGGTATTCGGTGCTTGACCGTCGTACTGGCGGCGTCAATTTGCTTTTCTTTATGGCTTTGAATGTCTTTTGACTTTCCATCAGGTGTTGCGCTTGTGTTTGCGATCGTCTCGGCAGGCGTTTTTGGTATGTCTCGAATGGGCTTCATTGTTGTCACCTCAATTTGAACTTATTCACCAAGCAATGGCGTTTCAATGAGTGACTTTTTTTGATTAGGAATCTTCGGAGGTTTTCTGGCATTCGATCGCAACGACCAAAAAGCCCATCGATTTGTTGTTAAAAATCTGCAGGGCATTATGAGTATTGGAAAAACCTTGACGTGCATTTTTACCTGGCTCGACGCTGCGACTCTTCTTGAAGCAGGGCTTGCATTAATCCCTTAACACAGCACTCGATTAAAATCTCTGCACCGCGACGTGCCGATATCAGTAATCAGCAAGAAGTAGGTAATTACACTTGTATGAAAATTTGCGCAATGAAAGCTCATCACATCGCGCATGGCACACTGATTTTGAAGGATCGGTCTCTCACTGCAGCCCACTGATGAAAGGCTAGCCATAGTGCATCGGGAATGCACGTGGCAAGAGTCGATACAGGCAAGCGCTGAAATGCAGATTCCTCAGCAGCGCTTTAAAAAGTGAAGCAGACCGGTAGGCCGGATTCTGTTTCCCTGCCGGACAAGCCCGACAGCGATGACAGTCATTCCTCTAGGCGCCGGATTGCTCCGACGCTCAAGCTCTCTACCCGCACGCTCAGCGAGCAGCATCGTCGCGTGCCTATTTGAGATTGCTCCAGGTGGAGGTTACCGCGTTTCACCCTTTGCAGCTTGCGCTGCAAAGACTCGTCTCTGTGGCCCTATTCCGCGCCTCACGGCGGACGGCCGTTAGCCGTCACCCTGCTCTGTGGAGTCCGGACCTTCCTCCCGCATAGTTGCCCATGCCAGCGACTGTCTGGTCTGCTTCACGGACTCGATTGTAATCCCTTGGTGGCTTACTGACCTTGAAGAGAAGAATCAGGGGCTGGGTACGATTACCTTGCCACAAAATTAGGGAGATGCTGAATAAATCTGGGTTTTATGGCGAGCCGGCGCAGCTGTGCGACGCTGGGATCAATCAAATCAAGGTCTTGGCTCCATTGATCTTGCCACAAAAGCTTCTGCATTTATTTAATCAGCGCTTCCTTAGCTGAACACCGGCTTGCGCTTTTCGAGAAACGCAGAAAACGCTTCCTTGGCATCGGGGCCTTGCAGTAGTCGCATGAAATGCTGCAATTCTTCCTGAATGACCGCGTCCACACCGGATGCGAGATCTTTCTTCATGAGTTGTTTAGTGATGCGCAACGACTCTGAGGGCAGCATCGCCAATTTCGCCGCCTGGGCGGCAACAAAAGTCTGAAGGGAATCTGCGGCTACCACTTTGCTGACCAGCCCCATCTGCAACGCCTCTTCGGCGGTGAATGCCTCACCCAGCAGCAGTTTTTCTGCCGCGCGCTGATAACCTGCCAAACGCGGAAACAAATAACTCGACGCAAATTCGGGACAGAGGCCGAGCTGCGTGAAGGGCATGGCGAAACGCGTATTGTCTGCTGCGTACACAAGATCGCAATGCATCAGCAGCGTTGTGCCTATCCCTATGGCCATGCCACTGACAGCGGCGATCACGGGCTTTTGGGCATGATGCAGTTCGGTCATGAACTGCGTGACTTGAGAATCGCCGGGTTGCGGTGGATATTTCAGAAAATCTTCGACATCGTTACCGGCAGTGAAAGTGCCCGCCTCACCCGTGATCACAATGACGCGAATGGATGAGTCATCTCCCCCTGTCTTCAAACCTTCCCCCAGCGATTGATACATCGCGCGGGTAATCGCATTTTTTTTCTCGGGTCGGTCGAAGGACAGTGTCAAGACACCGTCTGCACTATGAATTTTTATTGTCATGATCCTTGGCGCCACCGGCGCGCTGTGAGTTAAATACGTTCAAAGATTCCCGCCGCACCCATGCCGGCGCCAACACACATCGTCACCATACCGTATTTCAGTTGACGGCGGCGCAGTCCGTGTATGAGGGTTGCCGCGCGTGTTGCGCCGGTAGCGCCCAAGGGATGGCCGAGCGCAATCGCACCTCCGAGTGGATTGGTTTTTGCAGGATCAAGGCCTAGATCTCGCTGTACTGCAAGTGCCTGCGCCGCAAAAGCTTCGTTGAGCTCTATCCAATCCATCTGATCCAGCGCGAGGCCTGCTGTGCGCAGTGCCGCGGGGATCGCTTCTTTCGGACCGATGCCCATGATCTCGGGTGGCACGCCTTTCACTGCAAAGGCGGCGAAGCGCGCCAGCGGCAGCAGATTGAATTGCTTGAGTATTTTTTCGCTCACCAGAATGAGCGCGCCGGCACCATCCGACGTTTGTGAACTATTACCCGCAGTAACGCTCCCTTTGGCTGCAAACACAGGCTTGAGTCGGGCCAGGGCTTCGAGCGTGGTATCGGCACGCGCACCTTCATCTTGTGACACTGTCCTGGTGATGATTTTTATCTGACCGCTGTTCAGATCGGGGAATTTTTCCACTACCTCGACAGGCGTTATTTCATCTGCACACTCACCGCCTTGTTGTGAAGCGATGGCACGACGATGCGATTCGAGTGCAAAAGCATCTTGATCTTCACGACTGATTTTCCATTGCTGCGCAACCTTCTCTGCCGTCAGACCCATGCCATAGGCCATGCCGATGTTGTCGTCTTTGAAGATACCCATGTTCATTGAGGGATGATGTCCGGGCATGGGAATCATGGACATCGATTCAACACCACCTGCAATCATCACCTCTGCCTCACCGGTACGTATGCGATCAGCCGCCATTGCAATGGCAGTGAGGCCGGATGCACAGTAGCGATTGACGGTGACACCTGCGACTGTTTTTGGCAAACCCGCCAGCAGCACGGCCATGCGTGCCAGATTCAATCCCTGTTCGGCTTCGGGAAATGCACATCCGATGATGGCATCTTCAATGGTGGCCGGGTCGAGATTGGGGACTTGCGCAAGAGCCGCACCTATCGCATGCACGAGCAAATCGTCGGGCCGTACATGTCGAAAGACACCCCGCGGTGCTTTGCCGATGGGCGTGCGGGTGGCGGCGACGATATAGGCGTCTTGAAGTTGCTTACTCATGCTGACTTACTCATGCTGACTTACTCCTGGTGTTCAATGTGCTGGCTTTGTAAAAAGATACCCACTGATCACTTGTTTTCTGTTCGTTTAAGCGTTGTTGACTTCAAAGTCGTGACTCCAGCGAAAGCCGGAGCTCATCGCGGTAGACGCGAGCGATGTTTAATTTCTCACCGGCTTACCTGTCTGCAGCATACCCATGATCCGCTCCTGCGTTTTGGGGTGCGCGAGCAAGGACATGAATGCTGCGCGCTCCTTGTCCAACAGCCATTGCTCACTGACCAGGCTGCCAGGCTCGACGTCACCACCGCACACCACATCGGCAATCAGTGTCGCAATGTGCTCGTCATGCGCAGAGATGAAACCGCCTTCGCGCATATTGACGAGCTGTGCACGGATGGTGGCAATGCCATAGCGACCCGTCACCGGGATCAGCGCGGGCAGCGGCGGGCGATAGGCTGCATCAGTCAGCGCGAGCGCCTGCGTTATCGCGACATGCAATAGCTCATGCGAGTGCAGAACAATCACATCATCGAACTGCAGATATCCCATGCGCCGTGCCTCATGCGCTGACTTGGCGACGGCTGCAGTGGCCGCATGCGTGAAACGATCTTTGAGGAAGGGCAGGATTTCATTTCCCTTCGCATCTTGTGCAGCACGCAGTGCGATTTCTTTCAGGCCACCGCCCGCCGGCAAGAGCCCGACACCCACCTCCACCAATCCGGCGTAGGACTCCAGCAAAGCAACACGTCGGCTGGCGTGCATCATCAACTCGCAGCCGCCGCCAAGTGCCAGGCCACCCACGGCAGCGACCACAGGCACGCCGGCGTATTTGATGCGCATCTGCGCACGCTGAAAATTGGCGACGACAGGCTCGATGGCCTTCACACCCCCCATCATGAATACCGGCAGCATCGCTTGCAAATCTGCACCCGCTGAGAATGCGCCACCTTCGGATACATCGGTTTGCCAGATCACGAGAGCACGATAATTCTTTTCAGCCTCAGACACAGCGCGCTCGATACCGGCGATGACTTCAGGCCCCATCACATGCAGCTTGGTCTTGAAAGACAACATCAATACGTCAGGATTGATATGCCAAAGCCGAACCGAGGCATCTTCATGCACTGTGGTACCGGCTGCTGCCGGGTTGATGTGATCATCCCCAACCACGGATGCGCGAAACTCCTGACGCACATAGACAGGTAACTGCGAGCGCGGCACATAGGTCTGCTTTGAAGCCGACCAGGAACCTTCAGGACGATGGACTCCCTCGCGCCCGTCAAACACCCAATCAGGCAAGGGCGCTGAGGATAATGCGCGTCCGGCATCGATATCTTCTTTGACCCACTGCGCAACCTGCTGCCAGCCCGCAGACTGCCAGAGTTCAAAGGGCCCTTGTTGCCAGCCAAAGCCCCAGCGCAGAGCGAAATCAACATCACGCGCATTATCGGCAATCGCATGCAAATGCACCGCGATGTAATGAAATGCATCGCGAAGAATCGCCCATAAAAATTTTGCTTGAGGATGGCTTGCATCATGCAAGGCTTTGATTCGTTTCGTCGGGTCTTTTTCCTTGAGCATGCGAACGATCAGATCGTCAGCCTTTGCGCCAGAGGGAACGTAGTCGTACCGACTGGCGTCCAGTCGCAAAATGTCCTTGCCTGCTTTTTTATAAAACCCGGCGCCGGATTTTTGACCGAGATGGCCTTCGTCGATCAACCGCTGAAGTACCGGAGGGCTCTGATAGAGCGCATGAAAAGGATCATCCGGCAAATTGCGCTGCATGGTATCGATTACATGTCCCAGGGTATCGAGTCCCACCACATCTGCGGTACGAAACGTGCCTGACTTGGCGCGACCCAAACGCGTGCCGGTGAGATCATCAACCAAGTCATAGGAAAGTCCGAAGGCTTCTGCTTCCCGGATGATCGCCAGCATGCCAAAAATACCGACGCGATTCGCAATGAAGTTGGGCGTATCGATTGCCCGCACGACGCCTTTACCCAGAGTGGTAGTGAGAAATGACTCGAGCTGATCCAGAATCTCGGCGCTGGTATGCGAAGTCTTGATCAGTTCAAGCAAATGCATGTAGCGCGGTGGATTGAAAAAATGCACGCCACAAAAACGTGAGCGCAAGTTTTCATCGAGCACGGACGACAGGGCATTGATGGACAGCCCCGACGTATTGGTCGCAAAGATCGCATGAGGCGGAATATGGGCAGCGATTTTCTGATATAGCGCATGCTTCCAGTCCATGCGCTCGGCAATCGCTTCGATCAGCAAGTCCACCTCGGCCAGACGCGACAAGTCATCTTCGAAATTAGCGACTTCGATCAGCGCTGCCTGATCATTGTCGGCCAGTGGCGCAGGATTGATTTTTTTCAGGCTATCGACCGCGCGCTGTGCCAGCGCATTGCGTGGCTGATCCGGTTTGCCGGGCAAATCGTAAAGAATGACCGGGACCCGTGCATTGATACAGTGGGCGGCGATCTGCGCGCCCATGACGCCGGCACCGAGGATCGCAACTTTTCTGATGGGCATAGTCGACATGGCAAGCAATCAAAACAGTTCGGCGTCCATCGCCATCAGCGGAGCAGCACCGGAGCGTGCTTGTCGTATCAGCATCGCTGTCTCAGGCAACAGACGCGCGAAATAAAACCGGGCCACGCCCAGCTTGGCTTGATAGAAGTCATCGCCGCTCGAGGATTTTTGCAGAGCGATTTTTGCCATGCGAGCAAAGAAATACGCAAAGACCAGATGCCCCAATACACGCAAATACGGTACGGCAGCTGCACCGACTTCATCACGATTCTGAAATGCTTTCATGCCAATTTCCATGGTGAGCTGGGTGACTTTACCGCCGATATCCGCCAAGGGGGTGATGAATTCAGACATCGCTTCGTCGGTGCCGTTCTCATCTATGAACGCTTTGATTTTTTCACCGAAAGCGCGCAGCTTCTCGCCGTTGTCCATCAGCACTTTGCGGCCCAGCAGATCGAGTGACTGTATGGTGTTGGTGCCTTCATAGATCATGTTGATGCGGGCATCTCGCACATATTGCTCCATGCCCCATTCGGCGATGTAGCCATGGCCGCCAAAGACTTGCAAAGCTTCGGAGGTCGCGATCCATGCGTTGTCGGTGAGGAAGGCTTTGATGATGGGCGTGAGCAACGCAACCTCGTCGGCAGCTTGCTTGCGCTCATCCTCATCAGGGTGATTGAGCTCGCGATCAATCATCAAGGCCACGTACGAAGTGAATGCACGTCCACCTTCGGCAAAAGCTCGCGCGGTGAGCAGCATGCGGCGCACATCGGGATGCACGATGATGGTATCGGCTGGCTGGGATTCGGATTTTGGTCCAGTGAGGCTGCGACCTTGTATGCGCTCGTTCGCATAGGCACGCGCATTCTGATACGCAACCTCGGTCAAACCGAGTGACTGCATGCCCACGCCGAGGCGAGCAGCATTCATCATCACAAACATTGCATTGAGTCCTCGATGTGGCTCGCCGATCAGCCAGCCGGTGGCCGCATCGAGATTGATCTGGCAAGTCGCATTGCCATGTATGCCCATCTTGTGTTCGATGGCGCCACAGGTAATGGCATTGCGCTCGCCGGGCTGGCCCTGAGCGTTCGGTACAAACTTGGGTACTACAAACAGCGAAATCCCTTTGGTACCTGGCGGTGCATCGGGCAATCGCGCCAGCACCAGATGCACGATATTGGCTGCCAGATCATGCTCGCCAGCCGAGATGAAAATCTTGCTGCCCGTGAGGCGATAGCTGCCGTCAGCCTCAGGTAGGGCACGGGTTTTGAGCAAACCGAGATCCGTGCCGCAGTGCGCTTCGGTCAGGCACATGGTGCCCGTCCATTCGCCCGAGACGAGCTTGGGGAGATACAGCGCTTGCTGCTCCGGTGTACCGTGGGCATGCAAACACTCATACGCCCCATGTGACAGCCCCGGATACATGGTCCAGGCCTGATTGGCCGAGTTGAGCATTTCATACAGGGCGTTATTGAGGACCACAGGCAGACCTTGCCCGCCGAATTCGGGATCGCAGGACAGTGACGGCCAACCCGCATCCACATAGCGGCGGTAAGCATCGGCAAATCCCTGGGGCGTGGTCACGGTATGCGTTTCTGCATTGAAGTGACAGCCTTCGCGGTCACCACGGTGATTGAGAGGAAAAATGACTTCAGCCGCAAATTTGCCACCCTCTTCCAGCACCTGATTGACCGTGGCGGCATCAAGACCTGCATGCGCTGGCAAGGCCGCGAGGGCCGTATCAATCTCAAGCAATTCATGCAATACAAACTGCATGTCACGCAGGGGTGCGCGGTAACTGGGCATGGAGATCTCCTGAGATGAAATACGCGGTGGCGATGAGGCTAACTTTTTTCAGTGAAGATTAGGATGTTTTTTTACACAACAATCGATCGTCGGTGAATCAAACTCTGTCTCGCAAGACGCTGCTCACGAGACTTTGACCGAATCAATCAGGCGAGCAAAGCCTGCATGCGCGCGATCGACACAGCCCGGGCTGCGAATGAAGCGCGCATCATGATGAAGAGCGAGAACGAGTCCATACATTTCGAAGACCAGCTGATGGGTGTCGGTGTCTGGTGCCAGATGCTGCTCATCGACGGCTTGTTGCGCTGCGCGTTGCAGCGCCAGTTGCCAGGTACGAACCATGGTCACCAAATGCTCGCGTATCGGTCCGGGTCGGTCATCATATTCGACCGCCCCACTGATGTAGATGCATCCGGAAGCGATTTCGAGACTGACGCGCGCGATCCATCGGCTGAACAAGCTTTGCAGACGCGGCAGTCCACGTGGCTCGCGCAGGCTGGGATAAAAAACTTCTTGTTCGAATTGCTGGTGATAGAGCTTGAGCACATCAATCTGCAAATCCTCGCGCGAACCAAAGTGCGCAAAGACGCCGGATTTGCTCATGCTCATGCGCTCGGCCAGTACACCAATGGTCAGACCTTCGAGACCCTCGCGGCTGGCGAGGTCGAGCGCCACATCCAGAATGCTTGCCCGGGTTTGCTCGCCTTTACGCAGGGGTTTTTGAAGAACTTCAGTCATGGGAGGACTCCGGACAACACAATAGAACGACCGTCCTATTATGCACTGAAATGTCCACCGAGCGCCTGTGCGGCCGGTCGAAAGAGACCCTTAGCCGCGTGAACGGTCAATCATGCGGCGGTCACGCTTGGTCGGGCGACCGCGTATGGCCTCGCCGGGTTCGCTGAAGACTTTGCGCTGCTCGGCGCGCTGTTCGCGCTGACGGAGACTGTCTTCGGTTTCTTCGTAGAGGGCCTGCGCCACCGGGGCAGGCCCGCGCTGTCCGGACAAGGCAATCACCCGCACCTGCCATTCGGTGCTGCCATTGTCGATATCAAGCAAGTCACCGGGACGAATATTGCGCGCAGGTTTGCATCGATCGCCATTCAATCGCACTCGTCCGCGCTCAACCGCGTCCGATGCCAAGGAGCGTGTCTTGAAAAAGCGCGCTGCCCACAGCCATTTATCGATTCGGATAGGTTCGTCCATGGCGGCATTGTAGAGATTTTCGAGCAGCGTATGCTGCTACTTATTTCGTGTATCGACCCGCCGTGATAATTTTCAGCACTGCGCGGTATAACAGATAGGCCAAACGATTTCCTGTACGTCGCAGCCATGAGAATTGTGCGACATCTTCGGCAGTGACAACGCTTCCTTCAGCGACGCCACGTGCGATGATATCGCGCAGCGCCATGGAAAAATTGGCATCGCGAACGATAATATTGGCTTCATGATTAACGAATAGCGACAAGCCGTCAAAATTGCTGGATCCCAGCGTGGCCCATGCATCATCGACCACCGCTGCCTTACCGTGCAATTGCGTCGCCCGATATTCCACTATATGGATGCCGGCTCGAATGAAACGGGGATAAAACGACTGCGCTACCGCGTCCTGCATGAAAAACTGACCAACACCAATCAATAAGGTAATGTCAACGCCGCGTGATGCAGCATGCATCATTGCTCGACGCAGTTTTCGTCCTGGTGCGAAGTAGGGCGTCACCAGTACGGCACTGTGGTGTGCTTGGCCCAGCGCTTGCAACAGCTGACGCTCTATAGCAGATCGATTGCGAAGGTTGTCTCGCACAACGAGGGCAGCCTCGGCCACTTGCCATTGCAATCTGACACGAGATGCATACCATTGGCGTAAATGGCCAAATCGGCGACGCAGTGTTTGCGAAGATTGCCGCTCCCATTGAGCAATCACTTCTGCATGAATATTATCGACCAAAGGGCCGATGATACTGACGGCAAAATCCCAGCGAGGGGCGGGCAAGTGATCACCACTGTCGTCGTCGGCAATCAGATCGTCGTTAATATTCAAGCCACCCAGAAAAGCGAGGCGCTGATCAATGACGACTATTTTTCTGTGAGTTCGCGCAACACCTCGCCGAAACCAGGGATTGAACGCGACGAAGCGAACTCCCTGCCCTTCGAATTCAGCCATCAATGCGGCTACATTCGACTTACCTGTGCCCAGCCAATCAACCAACACATGAACCGCCACACCTTTGTTAGCGGCACGTATCAAAGCGTGCTTGATCTGATTGGCAGTTTCGTCGATCGCGAAGATATAAGTTTCGAGATAAATCTCGGCATCCGCTGCATCAATTGCATGGATCAGCGCCGGGAAAAATTCTGCACCACGATGCAGCAGCGATAAGTGATTGCTGCGGCTATAGCTCGCGACTGACATGCTGTTTTTCCTGGCTTGCGGGTTGCGTGTGCGCCGTCGATGTTAATTTTTGCAGACTCAGCTCGGCTACCAAAGGCGCATGATCGGAAAGCCGTGCCCAGCTGGCACCGTACAAAACTTGCGCACTATGAATATCAAAGCCGCGCACATAAATACGGTCGAGCTGCAGCACTGGCATCGCAGCCGGGAAGGTACGCGCAGGCGCTTTTTTGGGGCCACGTCCCGAGAGTCGGCGCAAGTAGCTGCCAAAGCTGCGCGAAGACAAACGCTGATCGAAAACTTCCCTGACATGAAGCCGATCACTGAGGGTCTTGCTCAGTGAATTGGTCCAGTCATTAAAATCACCTGCAATCAGCAGAGGTGAATCGGCAGGCGCCGTCGAAGAGACTGCCTCGATTAATGCGGCTGTCTGACGCAAGCGACTGCCTGAAAACAGCCCCAGGTGCACCACATAGCAATGGAGGCTGACTTCAGCAATCGGCAGTACGCAATGCAAAATACCGCGCGACTCAAATGCATGATCGGACACATCATGATTGAAAGATGATTCAATCGGAAAGCGCGACAGTAATGCATTGCCGTGATGGCCATGATCGTAGACGGCATTCATGCCATATGCCACATGATGGGTATCACCCGCCAGAAATTCATGCTGCGCCTGTGCCGGCCATTTGCCGGCATGTCGAAGCGCAAGCAAGTCATGCCGACCTTGCACTTCCTGCAAAAACAAGATGTCTGGCGTCATGGCGGTGATAGCCTGCTTGATGCCATGCACTCGCGGCCGGGTACCCACCGTGCTGACACCTTTGTGAATATTCCAGGTAGCGATGCGAAGTTTCATTCCGAGCGGGTTCAGAAGACAGGCTTACAGATGTTGTGGCAGCTGCAGAATCGCTTCGGCATTGGATGGTGAAAAACACTGATCTGCAGCTTCGCGCCAAGACAGCCAGCGATACTGCAGATGTTCACGTTCCGCCAACTGCACGGGAATATCAGGCGGCACCAGCAAGCCAAATACATGCTCGGTATTGTGCGTGACGCCCTCGGCATAACGATGACGCCAGACGGGATAGATCTCGTAGATATTGGAAAGTTTCCAGTCGCGAAGGTTTTTGTGCGGGACAGGCTCGCTTCCGATGGAAATACCCGTTTCCTCATGGACCTCGCGAATGGCCGTGGTGATCAACAGTTCATCAATCGCATCTTTGGAACCCGTAACGGATTGCCAGAAGCCGGGCTTGTCCGCACGCTCAAGCAAAAGGACCTGCAGTTCGGCAGTGTGAATGACGACCAGGACGGATTCAGGAATTTTGTGAGCAGGCATAAGTGCGCAACGCTTCAGATCTCGCACTTATTATGCCCGGTTTGCATCCCTATCGCTGCGAAAGGAGGGAACAAAAGCGAATGACTGATGAACTCGACTGACTGAACCCAAGACGCAAGCTTGGCTGCCTGCACTGGCCCGAAAACTCCTCCACGCAGCGGTGGAGTTGGCCGGGGACCTGATCCGCCGGCCATCGTGAATGAATTGAGTTGAGTGTCAGCTCTTGACTGCAGGCTCGGTAGCGCGCAAACGAATATGCAGCTCGCGCAATTGCTTTTCATCGACCTCGCTCGGCGCCTGCGTAAGCAGACACTGCGCGCGCTGTGTCTTGGGGAATGCAATCACATCGCGAATGGATTCAGCACCCGTCATCATCGTAACGATACGATCAAGGCCAAATGCCAGACCGCCGTGCGGTGGTGCACCGTACTGAAGCGCATCGAGCAGGAAGCCGAATTTCAGTCGCGCTTCTTCTTCGCCGATATTCAGCGCAGTAAACACCTTGCTCTGAACATCCGCTCTGTGAATGCGCACTGAACCACCACCCAGTTCCCAGCCATTCAAAACCATGTCATAAGCTTGCGCGATGGCCTTGCCTGGATCCGTGCTGATGAAATCTTCATGACCTGCTTTCGGCGCCGTGAAGGGATGGTGCAGCGCATTCCAGCGATTGGCTTCTTCGTCAAATTCGAACATGGGAAAATCGACGACCCACAGCGGGCGCCAGGTATCTTCGAACAAGCCATTTTTGCGGCCAAAATCACTGTGACCAATCTTGACGCGCAAAGCACCAATGGCGTCGTTGACGATTTTGGCTTTGTCCGCGCCGAAGAAAATCAGATCGCCATCTTGTGCGCCCGTGCGCTCCAGAATCTGAGCGAGCGCAGCATCGTGAATGTTTTTGACAATCGGTGACTGCAGACCATCGCGGCCCTTGGCTTTTTCATTGACCTTGATGTACGCAAGACCTTTGGCGCCATAGATGGCAACGAATTGCGTATAGGCGTCGATTTCGGAGCGGGGCATGCCGCCGTTTTCGTTGGCGCCACCTGGCACGCGCAAACCAACCACGCGACCACCTTCCATGTTGGCTGCGCCCGAGAAGACCTTGAAGTCCACATCTTTCATCACGCCGGTCAATTCGGTGAATTCGAGTTTGACGCGCATGTCGGGCTTGTCGGAACCGTATTTCGCCATTGCCGTCGCAAAATCCATCACCGGGAATGGGTCGGGCAAATCGACATCGAGCGTGTTCTTGAAAGTCTTGCGAATCATGCCTTCGAACAGATCACGGATTTCCTGCTCGCTCATGAAGGAGGTTTCGCAATCGATCTGGGTGAATTCAGGCTGACGATCGGCACGCAGATCTTCGTCGCGGAAGCATTTGGTGATCTGATAGTAGCGGTCGAAGTTCGACACCATCAGCAACTGCTTGAACAATTGTGGCGATTGGGGAAGCGCGAAGAAATGACCCGCATTCACGCGCGAGGGCACGAGATAATCGCGCGCACCTTCAGGCGTGGATTTGGTGAGCATTGGTGTTTCGATGTCGATGAAACCATGCTCATCCAGAAATTTGCGCACTTCCATCGTCACCTTGTAACGCAAACGCAGGTTGTGCTGCATTTGCGGACGACGCAGGTCCAGCACGCGATGCGTTAAACGCGTTGTCTCGGACAGATTGTCGTCGTCGAGCTGGAACGGCGGCGTGACCGAGGGATTGAGCACTTCGAGTTCGTGACACAGCACTTCGATCTTGCCGGAATTGAGATTGGCATTGTCGGTGCCTTCGGGACGTGCACGCACCAAGCCCGTGATGCGCAAGCAGAATTCGTTACGCACCGACTCGGCAGCCTTGAACATGTCGGCACGATCAGGATCGCAAACGACCTGCACCAGGCCTTCGCGATCGCGCAGATCAATGAAGATGACGCCGCCGTGGTCGCGACGACGATGGACCCAGCCGCACAGACTGACCGTCTGACCCATCAGCGCCTCGGTAGTCAGGCCGCAATAGTGTGTTCGCATTGACATCTTGTTCAGTCTCGCTTCTATCGTGTTTCAGTAAATGGATTAGTGATTGCTTGCTTCAGGAGCGGCGCTGGCGTGCATTGCCTGCACAGGTTTGCCGCCGGGCGCCGGAGGTGCGACGACGCCCATGGAGACGATGTACTTGAGCGCTTCATCCACGCTCATGTCGAGTTCGATGGTTTCTTCACGCTTGAGCATCAGAAAAAATCCGGAGGTCGGATTGGGCGTGGTCGGTACGTAGACACTCACATAATCGCCCTTCAGGTGGTTCTTGACGTCGCCGCCGGGTACCCCGGTCTGAAAGGCAATCGTCCAGATACCTTCGCGCGGATATTGCACGAGCAGTGCCTTGCGAAATGCATTGCCCGAAGAAGAGAAGAGAGTATCGGAGACCTGTTTGACGCTGGAGTAGATCGAACTGACCACGGGAATACGCTGCAAGATCAATTCCCACATCATCAGCAACCGGTTGCCGATGAAATTACGCGTG
The DNA here is from genome assembly GCA_039806005.1 of Pseudomonadota bacterium. Lineage (GTDB taxonomy): Bacteria > Pseudomonadota > Gammaproteobacteria > Burkholderiales > Burkholderiaceae_D > Pernthalerella. The sequence continues at coordinate 89,341 of JBDKLM010000044.1, read as the reverse complement.
ATCAGACCCGTGATGAAAATGATCACCAGCGTCAGTATCGTGCCCACCCCGGGCACATGGAAACCGAGCAGCAGCTCGGGACGCCACTGCGGCGGCAGCAGCAGCAGGGACTGATCCAGCGTGCCGATGATGAGATTGAGCACCCACAGCGTGATCGCCAAAGGCACAAGAACCAGCAGACCTGTGATGAAGTATTTACGCATGAATGATTGAATTAGCTCGCCGCTGGCGTTGCCGTTGAACTGGCGGCGGGTGCCGGTGTGGCCGCCGATGCAGCGGGTGCAGCTGGAGTGCTCGAGGTGGCTGGCGCAGTCGTTCCAGGGGTACTGGCGTCTGAATTGCTGCTGGCGGCCGGGGCGCTCCCGTTACGGAAATCGGTTACATACCAGCCGCTACCCTTGAGCTGGAAGCCGGCTGCAGTCACTTGCTTGCGAAATTCGGGTTTGCCGCAGGATTCGCAATCCGTCAGCGGCGCAGCAGAAACGCTTTGCAGTACATCTTTGGCGAAGCCACATGCTTCGCAGCGATAGGCATAAATCGGCATTATTGCTCCCTCCCTGCAAAATTTCGAAAACCTTGAATTATAAGGGTTTTCCGGGGAGCCTCGCCGCAATCGCGCTGGGCGATCAGGCCCAGTGGGCCAGCTTTTTGGGCTGTGGCAGGAGGGAGCCGGCAATCATGCCCAGAAAGGCAACCAGCAGGCCGACCAGTTGCGGCGGCCAAATGGACTCGCCGCCAAAGACCTCCATCAACAACCAGCTGCCAAGGCCACCAATTACGGAACACAGCGCACCCTGGGTATTCGCACGCTTCCAGTAGAGACCCATGACCAGCGGGATGAAGGCACCCACCAGCGGCACTTTGTAGGAATTGCCGACCATTTCGTAAATCGGCATGCCTTGAGAAACCAGCGCGAAAGTGGTGACGACGATGGTGAAACAAACCACGACGATGCGCGTAGTCAGCAACAACTGACGATCTGACATCGGCCAGATTTCACGAATGATGTTTTCGGTGAGCGTGATGCTGGGCGCGAGCAGTGTCCCGCTGGCCGTCGACATGATGGCGGACAAAAGCGCACCAAAGAACAAGATCTGGGCGATCATGGGCGTGCGGGTGAGGATGAGCGTGGGCAGAATTTTCTGGGGATCCTCGTCGATCAGCGAAGCAAACATCGCCGGATCGATCAGCTGCGCCGCATACACCAGAAACATGGGGATGAACGCAATCAGGAAATACATCGAGCCGCCCACAACAGCGCCCGTTGCGGCAGAGCCTTCAGAACGCGCCGACATGACGCGCTGAAAGACGTCCTGCTGCGGTATCGAGCCAAACATGATGGTGACGCCGGCGCCAATGAAGGCCAGTATCGCCGGCAGCGTGAGCTCAGGCATGAAATTGAGCTTGCCAGCCTGCGCCGCATGCGCCACCACGACCCCTGCCCCCCCTGCCTCACCCGCAATCACCCAGACGATGTACAACATGCCGACAATGATCAAGGTCATCTGAAATGAATCTGTCAGCGCCACGGCCCACATGCCACCAAACAGGGTGTAGGTCAGCACGATTGCCGAACCCATGATCATGCCGGCTGACAGAGAAATGGCGCCGTTGGTCAGGACGTTGAATACCAGACCCATGGCGGTAATCTGCGCCGATACCCAGCCCAGATAAGAAATCACGATGCAAAGAGAGACCATGATCTCGACCGGCCGGTTGTAGCGCTGCTTGTAATAGTCACCTATGGTGAGCAGATTCATGCGGTACAAGCGTCGGGCAAAAAAGAGTCCCACAAAGATGAGACAAAGCGATGCACCAAACGGATCCTCGACGACCCCAACCAAACCATGCTCCGCAAAGCGGGCCGGAATACCCAGCACGGTTTCCGAACCGAACCAGGTCGCGAACACCGTGGCAATCACGACGGGCAAGGGCAATGCGCGTCCGGCATTGGCATAGTCGCTGGCGGTCTGAACACGCCGTGCCGCATACAGACCGAGTGCCACCGAGATCAACAAATAGAGCACGACAAAGATCATCAGGGTGTTCATGCCATCTCCGTTAGGCGCGGACATCGCCGCAAAAAAACAGGCGGGATTATAGCGGCGAAGTACCGGTTTCAGGGCAATGTCGGAATGACATCGGTGATTCGAGGGTGCCGAGGATAATTCGTGCCGCTTGTTGCGCGTTGGTGGTAAAAGCAAAGACGATGGATCCCGGCCTGCAAAGGGGGCAGTATGGTTCGTTGTTGATACGATGACCCTGAGGAACAAATTCGGCGCTATTCAAAGCGCATAATGCCAGCGCACGAAGAGCTGCACTACGAGAATGCCCAACAAAAGGCCGCCACCAAAATACACGGCGATACCCAGCAGCAGATTGGTGCGCCGCTGCTCTTCCAACAGACGCTGTAACAAAGCGCTGTTATCCGGCGACGGCACTTCTGCCCGAGCAGCGAGCGCCTGCTGCAATAGCCGTGGCAGCTGGGGCAGGATGTGCGCATAGTGCGGCGCCTCGATCTTCAGACGTTCGACGAAACCACGCCATCCCACCTGCTCCTTCATCCAGCGCTCCAGCGAGGGCTTGGCGGTCACCCACAGATCAAGATCCGGATCCAGCTCGCGGCCGAGTCCCTCGATATTGAGCAGGGTTTTTTGCAAGAGCACGAGCTGGGGCTGCACTTCAACATTGAACCGTCGTGAAGTCTGAAACAACCTCAGTAACACTTGCCCAAACGAGATCTGCGACAAGGGTCGATCGAAAATCGGTTCGCAGCAAGCGCGGACCGCAGCCTCGAGTTCATCGACCCGCGTGTCTTTGGGCGCCCAGCCAGATTCGATGTGGGCTTGCGCCACACGCTTGTAATCGCGCTGAAAAAACGCCAGGAAATTTTGCGACAGATAGTCTTTGTCGAAATCGGTCAGCGTGCCCACGATACCGAAATCCAGTGCGATGTAGCGTCCGAAAGTCTCGGGCGCAGTAGACACCAGAATATTCCCCGGATGCATATCGGCATGGAAAAAACCATCGCGGAAGACCTGCGTGAAAAATATCTCCACACCATCGCGCGAGAGTTTTTTCAGGTCAATGCCAGCGTCGATGAGGCGCTGGGTTTGCGAGATGGGTATACCATTCATGCGCTCCATCACGATAACGGATTCGGCGCAGTAATCCCAGAACATTTCAGGCACCATCAACAGCGACGAGTCTGCAAAATTCCGGCGCAGCTGACTGGCATTCGCTGCTTCACGCATCAGATCGAGTTCGTCATGCAGGTATTTGTCAAACTCCGCGACGACTTCACGCGGCTTGAGTCTAGGGCCGTCAGACCACCAGCGCTCAACCCATCCAGCCACCACGCGCATGAGCGCAATATCCTTATCGATAGCCTGATGCACGCCGGGCCGCAATACCTTGACGGCCACCTCCGCGCCATTGTTCAGCACAGCGAAATGCACTTGTGCGACCGATGCCGACGCGACTGGCTCGCGCGAGAAACTGGCAAACAACTGGTCAGGATGCTGACCCAGCGAGCGCGTGATCTCGGCAATCGCGAGGTCCGACGCAAACGGCGGTACCCGGTCCTGCAGTCGTGCCAATTCGTCAGCCACATCGGACGGCAGCAAGTCGCGACGCGTGGAAAGTACCTGACCGAATTTCACAAAAATCGGTCCCAGTTCTTCCAGCGCGCAACGCAAGCGCTGTCCACGCGGCGCGCTCAGATCACGCCAGAAAAACAGCAAAGACAAAAGACGCCATTGGGGTGGCAGGCGCGCGCCGTCCACAATGATGTCATCCAGCCCGTAGCGCAAAGACACGCGAATGATTTTCAGCACACGTAACAAACGCGACATCATCGGGCATCCCCCGCATGCGTCTCGAGCAGCTTGATGCGCTTGCCCAGTCGCTCGACATCGTCGCGCAAGGCAGCTACTTGCGCCGCGAATTCTTCTCCTGCTTTTCGGTACAGCAGTGTTGGGTTTTCTTCCAGCAGATACTCCGCGATTTGTTCGATGAGCTTGCGGCCGCCTGATCGGGCGCCCTGCACAGTTGCCCGTGCTGCCTGCACAATACGTACTGCCGCAATGTCGCCCACGAAGGGCGCGAGATCTTCTTCAGCCTCCCAGTGCAGACCCTGCGCCACTTCCGAGATGGCTTTGGCGAATTCAGCATCACCACTCAGACTGACATAAGAAAACGCGCGATCCATGTTGACGAGTATCTGCGGCAGATCGGCGGGCTTGATGCGAATAGTGACCGTGGGCTCGACCAGTGTCGCACCCTGCAGCAGTCCGTCATTCGTCACCGCCAGCGAAATCTGCATGACACCGACAGCAATGCACGCAACCTTGCCCGCGTGCGGCAACAAGACGTTGCGCAGCTGCGGTTGACGCGACAGCAAGTGATTGAGCGCGGCGGCGTACATCACACTACAGCTTCACGCCCACATGCAAAGCAGCGATGCCAGCGGTGAGATTGAAATACTCGACGCGATCGAGTCCCGCGCTCTGCATCATGCTTTTGAGAGTTTCCTGATCCGGATGCATGCGGATGGATTCGGCAAGGTAGCGATAGCTGTCCGCATCATTGGCAATTTTCTGACCCAGCCAGGGCAATACCTTGAACGAGTACAGGTCATAGGGCTTTTGAAGAGGCGTCGCCACTTTGGAAAATTCAAGTACCAGCAATTTTCCGCCGGGCTTGAGCACGCGCCGCATCTCTGCCAGCGCAGCCTCTTTGTGCGTCATGTTGCGCAGACCAAAAGCGACCGACACACGATCGAAGTAGTTGTCAGGGAAAGGCAGCTTCTCGGCATCACAAATCAGTGTGGGTAGCAGAAGGCCGTCGTTGATCATCCGGTCACGACCCACACGCAGCATGGATTCATTGATGTCGGTATGCCAGACCTCGCCGGTCGGGCCGGCTTTTTTTGCAAAGGCGCGCGCCAGATCACCAGTCCCACCTGCAAGATCCAGCACTCGAAAACCGGGTCGTATGCCAGCCTGAGCGACCGTGAAAGCTTTCCAGACCCGATGCAGACCCGCCGACATCAGGTCGTTCATCACATCGTATTTCGCAGCGACCGAATGAAATACTTCAGCGACCTTGTGCGCCTTTTGTTCTTCAGGGACTTGCTGATAGCCGAAATGGGTCTGGGTCATGGCAGGGCTCGGTGTGTTGGAAGTGCATTATACAAGCGCAACCAAGGGGCCCGCGGCGCAAGACTGACTCGCATAGCGGATGACATTTGCGTTTAATTTGCGTTTAAATTACGTCGCCGACGCGCTTGTTTCGAGAGCGGCAATTGCAGCACCCACTTCGAAACCGATTAACTTGCGCAACCGCCGCCGGACTTCGTCATTGGCACATCCCGCCCACTCTCGCCGGGATGGCCGGCGGCTTCCAGCTTGCGCAGATACGCATCCCACATGGACTGCTGGTTCTGACAAAACGTGTTCAGCAGTTCCCACGTGTAGATCCCGCTGTCATGGCCATCGGAGAAGATTGGGCGTATTGCATAGTGACCGACGGGCTCGATCCCCTGAATATCAACGTGACGCTTGCCGGTCTGTAGCACTTCCTGTCCGGGACCGTGACCACGCACCTCAGCCGAGGGTGAATACACACGCAGGAATTCGAAAGCCAGCTGATAGCGAACATCGCCATAACTGAGCTCCAGAACGCGTGCTGTTTTTCGGACGGCGATTTCAGTGGGTACCGGTGCGTCTGACATAGAAAAATCCATTCACAGTTTGATGCTACTTGTCACGAGCATTGCCAAGCCGCAGGGGGCGCGGGCTAAAGATAGGTGGAGAGCCTTTGGCGCATCTTGACACGCAGCGAGGGCAAGCGCTCGCGTCGACCTTGCAATGAAGTCGATGTGGACTGACGCTTTGCTTCGGCCCACACGGGCGCGGGAAAATGAGCGTCGTCGGTATAGCGCGGTATGACGTGCCAGTGCAGGTGCGGCACCATGTTGCCGAAGCTGGCGAGATTGATTTTTTCGGGTTGCATTACCTCGCGCACCACATGCTCGACCTGCCAGAGCACATCCATGAGAAGCATCCGGTCCAGTTCGTTGAGATCCGTAATCTCCCTGACATGATCGCGCCAGATAACGCGACAAAACCCGGGGTAGTTATCGTCATCCACCAGCACAACACGAAACTGCATGCCCTGATGCAGTACTTCCCCACCCGGGGATTCGCACAGTTCGCAGCCTGGTAGCGACACGCTCATGACTACACCAGCACGCGTTCGATGCCGCCATTGTTGGCACGGGCGACATACTCAGGCATCCAGTTTTCACCCAGCAGGTGACGCGCGATCTCGACGACGATGTAATCCGCATCGGTACCGGCATCTTCATTAAACCGCGACAAGCCTTGCAGGCAAGAGGGACAAGAAGTCAGAATCTTCACATCTCCTTTGAAGCCATCGGCGCGCAGCTTCTCCGCACCTTTGCTCATTTCCGCTTCCTTGCGAAAACGAATTTGCGTGGATACATCTGGCCGACTGACGGCGAGCGTGCCGGACTCACCGCAGCAGCGATCATTCTTTTCGATTTTTTGTGCATCTGTCGTGGTGATCAGGCTATTCACCGTCTTCAACGGATCCTGCTGCTTCATCGGGCTATGACAGGGGTCGTGATACATGTAGCGCGTACCCGTCACGCCTTCAAGCTTCACGCCCTTTTCGAGCAGGTATTCGTGGATGTCGACAATGCGACAGCCGGGAAAGATCTTGTCGAATTCATAGCCCTGCAGCTGGTCGTAGCAGGTGCCGCAGGACACGACGACCGTTTTGATGTCGAGATAATTCAGCGTATTGGCCACACGATGGAAAAGCACGCGATTGTCGGTGATGATTTTTTCAGCCTTGTCAAAATCACCAGAGCCGCGCTGCGGATAGCCGCAGCACAAATAGCCGGGCGGCAGCACGGTTTGCACGCCGACTTGCCACAGCATGGCCTGCGTGGCGAGACCGACTTGCGAGAACAAGCGCTCGGAACCACAGCCGGGGAAATAAAACACGGCTTCGGTATCGGCACGCGTTTTTTGCGGATCACGAATGATAGGAACGAATTTGTCGTCTTCGATATCGAGCAAGGCGCGCGCGGCTTTTTTGGGGAGATTGCCGGGCATTTTCTTGTTCACGAAATGAATCACCTGCTCGCGCACGGGCGGCTTGCCGTGCGTAGAGGACGGTGCCTCACTCTGCTTTGTCGCGAATTTTTTCAGCAGATTATTCGCCAGACGCTGGGCCTTGTAGCCCCACCCGATCATGATCTGGCGAGTAGCGTTGATGGTCGCCGGATCGGTCGCATTGAGAAAAAACATAGCCGCTGACGTGCCGGGATTAAAGGACTTCTTGTCCATCTTGCGCAACAGATTGCGCATATTCATGGAGACATCGCCGAAATCGATATCAACGGGGCACGGGGTCAGGCATTTGTGGCAGACGGTGCAGTGATCGGCAACGTCTTCAAATTCTTCCCAGTGACGTATCGATACGCCGCGTCGGGTTTGCTCTTCGTACAGGAAGGCTTCGACCAACAGGGACGTCGCCAAAATCTTGTTGCGCGGCGAGTAAAGCAAATTCGCCCGCGGCACATGGGTCGCACACACGGGCTTGCATTTGCCACAACGCAGACAATCCTTGACGCTGTTGGCAATGGCACCGATATCGCTTTGCTGCATGATCAGCGATTCGTGACCCATCAGACCAAAGGAAGGGGTATAGGCGTTGCGCAAATCGGCGTGCAGTTCGGGTGAGTTCAGCAGCTTGCCTTTGTTGAAGCGCCCCTCAGGATCAATGCGCTGCTTGTAATCGCGGAATTCGCTGATCTCGGCTTCAGTCAAAAATTCGAGTTTGGTGATGCCAATACCATGCTCGCCGGAGATGACACCGTTGAGCGATCGCGCCAGCGCCATGATTTCGACAACGGCAGCATGTGCGGTTTGCAGCATGTCGTAATCGTCGGAGTTGACCGGAATATTGGTATGCACATTGCCATCGCCGGCATGCATGTGCAACGCCACGAAGACACGACCACGCAAGACGCGCTGATGAATCGCACTGCACTCGTCGAGTACTGGCTTGAAGGCAGCGCCGCTGAAAATCTGCCGCAACTGCGCGCGCACTTCCGCTTTCCATGAAATGCGAATGCGGCGGTCCTGAAGCACATCGAATACACGCAGATCAGCAGACAGCTTCGTGGCATCGATCTCGGCGAGTCGCTCGCCAAGTCCAAGTTCGGTGAGTTCTTTGCGGGCGCTGGCTATGGGAGTATCGAGATGCTGCAGCAACCAGGACCAGCGTGCATGAACCAATTCCAACAAACTCAGTGCCTGTGCAACACGGTCTTCAAGCAATTCTGCGGGCGGGATTTCGAATCCTTCGTCATCATCGCTTTTGCCAAGCTTCAGATGACCCCGCGCAAAATAAGACGAGAGTTCGGCGACCAGCCGAAGCTTGTTGGTCATCGACAAACGAATATTGATGCGCTCAATGCCATCGGTGTACTCGCCCATGCGATCGAGCGGAATGACGACGTCTTCGTTGATCTTGAATGCATTGGTGTGGCGCGCAATCGCGGCCGTGCGCGCGCGATCAAGCCAGAATTTTTTTCGCGCCTCGGGGCTGACCGCAACAAAGCCTTCACCAACGCGCGTATTGGCAATTCGCACCACTTCGGAAGTCGCTCGAGCAACGGCTTCTTCATCATCACCGACGATGTCGCCAAACAGCGCCATTTTGGGCAATACACCACGCTTGGATTTGGTTGCATAACCCACCGCGCGCAGATAGCGTTCGTCGAGATGTTCTAGACCCGCGAGGATTGCACCACCCTTTTTGGTTTCGGCGTCGAGATAAGCCTTGATCTCGACAATCGAAGGAATCGCATCACGCGCCTGTCCGAAAAATTCGAGGCAGACGGTACGCGTGGCTTTAGGCATCTTGTGCAGTATCCAGCGCGCCGACGTTATCAGGCCATCGCAGCCTTCTTTTTGCACACCGGGCAGTCCAGCGAGAAATTTGTCGGTCACATCTTTGCCAAGACCTTCCTTGCGAAACTTGCGACCATCGATCTCGAGCATCTCGGTCTTGAAAGGTGCCGTCGATTTCTGTGTGCGACCGCGCTCGACGGGATGGGTCCAGTCAAGTCGGAATCTTGCCAGCGCAACGTCGTGAATCTTGCCGAGATTGTGATCGAGGCGGGTGACTTCCAGCCAGTCGCCATTCGGGTCCACCATGCGCCAGCTGGCGAGATTGTCGAGTGCAGTACCCCACAATACGGCTTTCTTGCCACCGGCATTCATGGCGATATTGCCGCCGATGCAGGAAGCGTCGGCCGAGGTGGGATCCACGGCAAACACGTAGCCGGCTTTTTCAGCCGCATCGGCAACGCGACGCGTCACCACACCCGCCCCGGAAAAAATCGTCGCACATTGGCGCGTCGCACCGGGCAGTTGCTCGATGATGACCTCGCCCAGCGTCTCCAGTTTTTCAGTGTTGATGACAGCGGACATGGGTGTCAGCGGTATGGCACCGCCGGTGTATCCGGTACCACCGCCGCGCGGAATGATGGTCAGACCCAATTCGATGCAAGCTTTCACGAGACCGGCGATTTCTTCTTCGCTGTCAGGCGTCAGAACGACGAAAGGATATTCGATGCGCCAGTCGGTGGCGTCGGTCACGTGCGAGACACGCGAGAGTCCGTCGAAGCGGATATTGTCTTTGTCGGTGTAACGCCCCAGTACCCGCAATGCGCGGCGGCGCAAGTCCTGCATCTGTCGAAATTCGGCAGCAAAATCACGGATGGCTTCTTTGGCCAACTGCAGCAGCGTGGCGACATGCGTGCTGCGCGTCTGCGCGGCGGCGCTGTCCGACTCTTCGTTGTCGGCGGTGCGACGACGATCGATTTCGGCAAGACGGTGGTAAAGGGCCTCAACCAGCGCATCACGACGCTTGGGATTGTCGAGCAAATCGTCCTGCAAATAGGGATTGCGGCGCACGACCCAGATATCGCCCAGTACTTCGTAGAGCATGCGCGCCGAGCGGCCGGTCTGACGTGCATTGCGCAATTCGGCGAGCAGTTCCCAGGCATTCTCACCGAGTAATCGAATGACGATTTCGCGATCGGAGAACGAGGTGTAGTTGTAAGGGATTTCACGCAAGCGCGCCGGGGCGGTGTTTTCCGGGGCGTCGTTGCGCAAAACTTGCATGTTTGCGGGGGCGTTCATCTGAGGAAACAGCAGAGCTGATGCTAAAAACGCATTCTAGCCTACCGCAGGGCTCGATGACCGCGGTAAGCCCTTGAAAGACTGTGGCTTTTCGGCTTGCAGCGGTATTGGGGCGGCGCCTCAGAACCAGGGCAATAGGCGATGCCAGACACCATTGGGCACCATCAACAAGAGCGTCGTCGCTGTGAGATAACGCAGAAATTTGCCGATCGCCATGTAGATCAGGCTCTGCCAGAACGGCATTTTCAGCCAACCTGCCAGCGTGCACAAAGGGTCACCGATCACGGGCAGCCATGACAGCAGCAGCGTCTTGGGGCCGAAGCGCTCCAGCCATGCAAACCAGCGAGAGTCTCTTTCCTTCGCCAACACATTTTTTGCACCGTAACCCATGCCGTAGCTGATTGCGCCACCGATGGTGTTGCCGAGAGTGGCGACCAACAGCGCGGGCCAAAACAAACCGGGGCTGACTTTTACCACCGCAAACAACGCAGGCTCGGAACCCATCGGTAATAGCGTTGCCGACAGCAGGCTAATAAGGAACAACGCCGGCAGACTCAGCGAGGGAAGCGCAAGCGCTGCGAGCAAGGGATCGATGACTGCGTTCATCCGGCGCTCTGAAAGAAAGGGGCTCCATTATAATGAGCCCATCATGCGACCTGATTACCTCAAAAAAATCCTCACATCGCGCGTCTATGATCTGGCCATAGAAACACCGCTGGAGCTGGCGCCCAATCTGTCGCAACGGACAGGCAATCGGATTTATTTCAAGCGCGAGGATATGCAAAGCGTGTTCAGCTTCAAGCTGCGCGGCGCTTACAACAAGATGGCGCATTTGCCACCGACGCAACTCAAGCGCGGCGTCATTTGCGCTTCTGCTGGCAATCACGCGCAAGGCGTCGCTCTCTCTGCGAGTACCTTGGGCTGTCGCGCTGTCATCGTGATGCCGACCACGACACCGGCGGTGAAAATCGACGCTGTTCGCGCTCGGGGTGGCGAAGTGGTATTGCATGGTGATTCGTATTCGGATGCTTACCAGCACGCACTGACTCTGGAGAAAAAACACAAGCTGTGCTTCGTTCATCCTTTCGATGACCCGGACGTGATCGCGGGGCAGGGCACTATCGGCATGGAAATTCTGCGCCAGCATCCGGGACCGATTCATGCCGTGTTTGTGGCGGTGGGTGGCGGTGGTCTGATCGGTGGTGTCGCGGCCTACATCAAGGCAGTGCGCCCGGAAGTGAAAGTGATCGGTGTACAAACCACGGATTCGGATGCGATGACGCGCTCGCTGGCCTCGGGGCGCCGTGTACTGCTGCAGGATGTGGGCTTGTTTTCCGATGGCACCGCAGTCAAACAAGTGGGCGAAGAAACCTTTCGGCTCGCGCGCGAGTATGTCGATGAGATGATGCTCGTCGATACTGACGCGGTATGCGCTGCGATCAAGGATGTGTTCACTGACACACGCAGCATTCTCGAACCCGCAGGGGCTCTGGCGATCGCTGGCGCAAAGGCTTATGTCGATCGTTTTGCACACAGCAAAAAATCGCTGCGCAATGAAACGCTGGTGGCGATAGCGTGCGGAGCGAACATGAATTTCGACCGGCTGGGTTTTGTCGCGGAACGCGCTCAGGTTGGCGAAGCGCGGGAAGCAGTATTCGCAGTCACCATTCCGGAAGAGCGCGGCAGCTTCCGTCGCTTTTGCCAGCTGATCGGCCCACGCGCGGTGACGGAATTCAATTACAGAATCAGCGATGAACGTGAAGCGCATGTGTTTGTCGGCTTGCAGGTCGCCAATCGCGATGAACCCGAACGCATCTCGAAGCAGTTCCGAAAGAACGGCTTCAAGACGATAGATCTGACACAGGACGAACTGGCCAAGCAGCACATCCGTCATCTGGTGGGTGGCAAGAGCACGCTGGCGCATAACGAACTGATGTATCGCTTTGAATTTCCCGAGCGACCCGGCGCGCTGATGCGCTTTCTGGACAGTCTGGCGCCAAACTGGAATATCAGCCTTTTCCATTACCGCAATCAGGGCGGCGATGTGGGGCGCGTACTGGTAGGTCTGCAAGTCCCCAGAGACGAGATGAAACGTTTCCGCGATTTCCTTGCAACGCTGGGTTATCGCTCCTGGGACGAAAGCGATAACCCGGCCTATCGCTTGTTCTTGTAAGCTGCATACCAGATCAGTAACGGAGTGCCCGTGACAGGCCTTCGTCATTTCAACTACCGAGACTCCATGAGTAACAATCAATCACCCGCGCAGCCGCCACTGGGCCAGACCGCTGCCTATCCTGATGATTACGATCCCGCACTGCTGTTCGCAATACCACGCGCCGAGCAGCGTGCAACACTGGGCATCACCGGCACGCTGCCGTTTTTTGGCATGGACACCTGGAATGCTTACGAAATGTCCTGGCTTAACCTGCGCGGCAAGCCGCAGGTGGGCATAGCAACGCTGCAGGTACCGGCGGATTCGCCGAACATCGTCGAATCAAAATCGATGAAGCTGTACATGAATTCACTGAATCAGTTACGCATGGCCGGTGCAGATGCGGTGCAGTCCTTGCTGCAAGCGGATCTGTCTGCCGCCTTCGGCGCGCCGGTGCAAGTTCTGCTCGGTACGAGCGAATCATTTGGTCAGACACTGATGGGTGAGCTTGAGGGGTTGCTGCTCGATCGTCTCGATATCGAGGTAGATGCGTATCAACCCAATCCCGCACTGCTCAAGGCAAATCCCGAGGCGCCTCCCGTTCAGGAGACGTTGGTGTCGCATTTGCTCAAATCAAATTGCCCGGTCACCAACCAGCCGGACTGGGCGAGTGTGCAAATCCGCTATGCAGGACCCGCGATAGACCAGGCGGCTTTGCTGAACTACCTGATCGGATTTCGCCAGCATCAGGAATTTCACGAGCACTGTGTCGAGCGAATTTTCGTGGACGTCTTAAGGGCATGCAAGCCGACCAAGCTGATGGTGCTGGCGCGATACACCCGTCGAGGCGGGATTGACATCAATCCATGGCGCAGTAATTTTTCGCTATCAAAAATGCCACTTAATGCACGAAATGCAAGGCAATGAAGCGACCGCCACCCGTCCGGACATGCACCAAAAATGCACTCATTTCAGGCTTGCCACGCAAAGCAACGGTTTTTCGAAAAGCGATTGCCAAGGCAGGCTGACAGGTATAGATTTGGCGCCCGGGCAATGCTCAGCAACGGTATCGCGAAAGCCGCTCAATGAATGAAACGACCTTCGCGACCCGTCTTCCCTCCGAGGGAAAACAGGGCTGGCAAACCGACCCCAGATGCCCCGGGAAGTCACCTATAATTCGGGGCGATTGTTTTAAGTGCGATGCGTCATGACTCATTTCAGCCAGATTCTCCCGGAAACCAATGTGGTCCTCGACCTGGAGTGCTCCAGCAAAAAGCGGGCATTCGAGCAGGCCGGCCTGATTTTCGAGAACAACTGCGGGATCGCCCGCTCCACCGTTTCAGATAACCTGTTTGCACGCGAGCGCTTGGGCTCCACGGGCCTCGGACAGGGCGTCGCTGTACCGCATGGCCGCATACGGGGCCTGAAAGCGCCACTGGCTGCTTTTGTCCGACTGTCGGACCCCATACCCTTCGAATCGCCGGATGGTGAACCAGTCAAACTGCTGATCTTTCTGCTGATTCCGGACAATGTCACCCAGCAGCACCTCGAAATTCTCTCGGAAATCGCCGAAATGTTTTCCGATAAAAACTTCAGAAGCGCAATGAGCGAAGACGCGGATGCCAAGTCGCTGCACACTCGACTTGTGAGCTGGCAGCCTGCCGAGCGCAACGTCGCCTGAGGCCAGCGCTTCGATAATGCCACTCACCACACCTCTGTCGATTCAGCAACTTTATGAGGACAACCTCAGAGCACTGAAGCTGAACTGGCTGGCGGGGCAAAACGGCAGACATCGTCTTATTTTTGGCGACGCAGCCTCAGCGGCCGATCAGGTCGGTCACCTGAATCTGATTCACCCCGGTCGCATTCAGGTGTTCGGACAACAGGAAGTCGATTACCTGCTGCGCATCTCCGATAACAGTCGTACAGCACAAACGCGCGAGCTTGTCGCCGGAGAGCCGCCAGCCTTCATCATCGCGCAATCGCTGCCTGCCCATCCGCAGGTTGTCAGCGTCTGCAACGAGAAAAATATTCCGCTCCTCACCACCTCGCTGCCAGCAGCGCAGGTAATTGATTACCTGCGCGTGTATCTGTCCAAAAAGCTGGCGATACGCGTGACCATGCACGGCGTCTTCATGGATGTGCTCGGTGTGGGTGTGCTGATCACGGGTGAATCCGGATTGGGCAAAAGCGAGCTGGGACTGGAACTGATTTCACGTAACCATGGCCTGATTGCTGATGATGCTGTGGAGTTCTCGCGCATTGCGCCGAACATGATCGAAGGTCGTTGTCCGGCACTGCTGCAAAACCTGCTGGAAGTGCGCGGCCTCGGCCTGCTGGATATCCGGACGATTTTTGGCGAGACTGCAGTGCGCCGCAAGATGCGTCTGAAACTCATCGTGCACCTGGTACGTCGCAAGACACTGGAAGAAAACTACGAGCGTCTGCCACTGGACCAGCAAACACAGGAAGTCCTGGGCCTGCCGATACGCAAAGTGGTAATCCCGGTGGAGGCAGGCCGAAATATCGCGGTGCTGCTCGAAGCTGCCGTGCGCAATACCATCCTGCAGATGCGCGGCATCGACACGCTGGCCGAATTCATGGACCGACAGCAGCAAGCCATGGGCGGCGATCAAGTGCCTGAGTGAGCACCCGTCGCGTCTAACAGGCAGCACACCCTTTCCACGCCGTACGGCGCCGAAGCCGCTATCATGTGGTGATGCGCATCGTCCTCCTCACCGGTATCTCGGGCTCGGGTAAATCCGTTGGCCTCAACGCCCTCGAAGACACGGGTTATTTTTGTGTCGACAATCTGCCACCCTCCTTGCTGCGGTCGCTAGTGGCTACTCGAATGAGCGAGGGCGCGCAAAATCTGGCCGTTGCAGTCGATGCGCGCAGTGCTTCATCTCTGACCGATCTGCCCGCTGATGTACTTTGGCTCAAGGAGCAGGGACATCACGTGGACGTGATTTTTCTGACTGCCAAAACCGAGTCGCTGATCAATCGCTTCTCCGAAACACGCCGCAGCCATCCGCTATCGCACCGCATTGCCCCCCATGGCCAGCCAGCCGACATGCCGACGCTGATGGAATGCATCCGGCAGGAACGCGAAATGTTGTCGAGTGTCGAAGGCATCGGACATCAGATCGATACCTCCGGCTTGTCGGCGAATCAGCTGCGACAGTGGATACGCGACTTGCTGCAAACGGATCAGGGCCAGTCCCTGTCGCTGCTGTTCGAATCTTTTGCTTTCAAATTCGGCGTGCCACTCGATGCCGATCTGGTCTTTGATGTGCGCGTGGTACCCAATCCGTTTTATGACAAGCAGTTGCGTCCGCTGACGGGCCGCGATCAGCCCGTCATCGATTTCCTCCAAGCCCAGCCAGATGCGATGCACCTGATGACGGACATTCAATCCTTCGTCGAAAAATGGCTGCCCGCTTTCGAACGCGATAACCGCAGCTATCTGACGGTCGCGATAGGCTGTACGGGTGGTCAGCATCGCTCGGTGTTCATGGTGGAACAGCTGGCCACACATTTCCGTGATCGGGCTCGCGTGCTGGTACGTCACCGTGAGCTGGGTCAGTAACACCAAACAGTGAGTTCGAAATGAGTGATACGGCGTGGTTACCGCTTTTCCCTCTGAAAACCGTGCTGTTTCCGGGCGGCGTGCTGCCCCTGCGTGTATTCGAAACGCGCTATGTGGACATGGTGCGCGCATGCATGAAAACCGACACGCCCTTCGGTGTGGTCGCAATTCGCAGTGGCGCCGAAGTCGGCATGGCCGCTGAACCATATTCGGTCGGCACGCATGCGCATATCGTCGAGTGGGATATGCCTGAACTGGGCGTCTTGCTGCTGCAAACGCGGGGCGGTTCGCGCTTTCGCATCCTCGAAACCCGAGTGCAAAACAATCAGCTGCTCGAAGCACGCACCGAAGTGCTGCTCTCCGACGACACAACTCCCGCTGACCATAGCAAGGACGCTCTGGCTGTCTGCAGCCGCGTACTGCGCGTCGTGATGGACGAACTGCTGACGCGTGCAACGGCAGAAGCCGGCAGCGGCTTCGTCAATCCCTTTCCTGAACCCCATCAGCTTGACCATGCCGGATGGGTGGCAAACCGCTGGTGCGAAATGCTGCCTATCGAGCATGACGAGAAGCAGTCGCTGCTGGAAATCACCGATGATGCTGAGCGCATCCTGCGGGTAGAAGCTTATCTGCAGCAGAACGGCGTGTTGTAGCCGAGGGCGTCAATCAAATGAGCGTCGTCGCAGTGAATGTCGCCAGCAACTTGCGCACGGGTGAGGGTAATGCAGCTTCATCGATTTGCGCCAGCGGGCGCCACTGATAATCCGACTGCGCTGCCATCAAATGGCGTTCTCGCAAGTTGACATGCACAGGCATCACAGAGAGCCGGTAATGCGTGAAGCCGTGTACAAAGCCATTCATCACCGCGATGTCATCGATATCGCCAAACGATGACAAGGCCAGTGCAAGCTGTTCATGCAAATCGACATCCGGATTTCCCGATGACAGGCGATTGAGTTCGGGCAGTGACAACAAGCCTCCCCAGACACCTTTGGGAGGACGCTGTTCCATCAGGATCTCGCCCTTATGCACGACAACCAGCATCACCGTGGATTTTTCCGGTATCGCTTTTTTGGGCTTTCTGGCAGGCAGTTCTGAGGTGCGGCCCGACGAATGGGCCATGCAGCGTGATTGCATCGGACAGCGATCACAGGCAGGCCTCGTGCGCGTGCACAGGGTCGCGCCGAGGTCCATCAAACCTTGTGTGTAGGCTTCAATGTCTCCCTCTGGCAGCAGTGCCTCGGCGCGCTGCCACAAGTCACGCTCGACTGCGACTTGACCGGGAAATCCTTCAATGCCGAATACCCGGCAAAACACCCGCTTGACGTTGCCATCCAGGATGGCCGCTCGCGCACCATAGGCGAAGGCAGCAATCGCCGCAGCAGTTGATTTGCCAATACCAGGAAGCGACGCGAGCGTCTCGGGATCGGACGGAAACCTGCCGGCATGATGCGCAACGATCTGCTGCGCGCAACGATGCAGATTGCGCGCGCGAGTGTAGTAACCGAGACCACTCCAGTGCGCCATCACCTCCTCTGTCGGCGCAGACGCCAATGCGGCAACATCGGGAAACCGCTCGAGGAAACGCGCGTAATACGGAATCACCGTAGCCACCTGCGTTTGCTGCAGCATGATTTCGGAGAGCCAGATGCGATACGCATCACGAGTACGCTGCCATGGCAGCTGATGGCGGCCGTGCTGCTTTTGCCAAACGATCAGCACTTCAGCAAAGCGAGTCTCATGTGGAACAGTTTTTTTGACGATACGTTTCATGACGGTCGTGTCCTCTAGCGCTGACAGCGTCCACAGTAAAACGTGGAGCGCTGACCCTGCACAATCCGTCGTACCGGCGTATCGCAATGCCGGCAAGCTTCGCCTTCGCGATCGTAGACAAAATAGTTCTGCTGAAAATAGCCCGACTGACCATCGGCGCCAATGAAATCGCGCAGCGAGCTGCCACCTTGCTCGATGGCCGCGGCGAGTACCCGACGAATGGCGATAGCCAGCTTTTCATAGCGCGCGAGTGAAATGCGTCGCGCTGCCGTGTTCGGATGAATACCGGCTTCGAACAGACTTTCGCATGCATAGATATTGCCGACCCCGACCACGATATCGCCGGCCAGCAGCACCTGTTTGATCGCCGCGCTGCGACCGCGCGTGTGGCGATGCAGTAGCACAGCCAGATTCTCAGAATTGAGCGGCTCAACGCCCAGGCTGCGCAGCAAGACGTGGGACTCGATATCTCCTTCCGATTGCGCATGCCAGAGCACGGCACCGAAGCGGCGCGGATCAGTCAGACGCATGAGTTGCTCACCCAAGAGCAGATCGAAATGATCATGCTTTTGCGGCGGATGATCGGCCGGCAGCATGCGCAAATGCCCGGACATGCCCAGATGGATGATCAAAGTGCCGTGCGCGAAGTGGATCAGGAGATATTTGCCGCGGCGGCCTGTCGATATGACT
Organism: Pseudomonadota bacterium; assembly: GCA_039806005.1. Lineage (GTDB taxonomy): Bacteria > Pseudomonadota > Gammaproteobacteria > Burkholderiales > Burkholderiaceae_D > Pernthalerella. The sequence goes on along the minus strand of JBDKLM010000044.1, from coordinate 70,890 downwards.
CGCTGACCCGTGAGCAGCCGGTCGAGGCCGACGGGAAAAGGCCAGCGCAAACCACTGCGACGCTGAACCACGCCGGTGACCGAGCGACCCTCCAGGAAAGGTGCGATGCCGCGACGGGTGACTTCGACTTCGGGTAATTCTGGCATCGGCGTTTATTGCCTTTTTGCGTACGACTCGCCGTTCTGGCGAGCGGTGCGTGAGATTGTCAGATACACAGTTTCAGACCGACGCGGCAGTTTTTACTTTCGTCGTAAAATCGATGTCCCGCATCAGGCTCCCGCGGGCAACCCACAGGATCGTGCCTTGAAAAATTTTGCTGCCATTTTAACGCTCTCGACATTGCTTGCCTCGGGCACCATCGCGCAAGCGGCCCCCGATACACCCGTGAATGCTGATGGCTTGCCACTGATTCAGCTTTCCGAAGATCTGATGCTCAAGTACCTGTCGGCCGAACTGGCTTTTCAGCGTGGTCAGACTGCCGGTGCGTATCAAGCGATGATGGCGCTGGCGCGGTCCAGCGGCGATCCGCGGCTGGCACGCCGCGCAACCGAAATGGCGATTGCAGCGTCAAGTGCGACCGATGCACTCAAGGGAGCCAAGTTGTGGCACGAGCTGGCCCCGCGCTCGGACGAAGCCTTTCAGGTCTTGTTAAGCCTTCAGCTGTCGAACAATCGCGTCGATGAAGCCAAACAGGCGCTGGCACAGCAACTCGCAGCTAGCACCCCGGAGCAGTTGCCGACGGTGATAGGGACAGTGCAGCGCAATCTTTCGCGCATGTCCGACAAACCGAAAGCGGTTATTTTGCTGCGCGAGTTGCTGGACCCTTATCGCGAGTCGGTGGATGCACGTCTGGCGATTGCGCAATTTTCGATGGTATCTGGCGATCGGGCCGGCGCGCTGCGCGAAGCACGCGAAGCTGTCACGAAATTTCCAAAATCGGAAGTCGCAGTGCTGGTGCTGGCCCAGATTGTCGAGGACAAGACTGAAGCCGCCCGTGTACTGAGCGAATTCCTGCAAAAAAATCCCAAAGCCCGCGAAGTCCGTCTGGCCCATGCTCGTATGCTCTACGAGCAATCGAAAGTGGCCGAAGCGAAAAAAGAATTCAAGTTTCTGATCGACCAGAAAAAAGATGATCAGACAGCGTTGTTTGCGCTCGGTCTGCTGTCGGTTCAGGCCAATGAACTCGCGGATGCCGAGAAATATCTGGCCGCGTATATCAACACACTCGGCGGCCAACCCGACCGCGAGCGCGATGCAACGCAGGCCTTGATGGTGCTCGCTCAGATTGCTGAAGATCGTAACGATCTGGCCGGCGCACTGAAATGGCTGGAAATGGCGGACACACTGACTCACCAAGGTTCGGTCACCGCAGTTCTCAAGCGCGCGCAACTGCAGTCAAAAGCGGGCAAGATCGACGCTGGCCGTCAACTGCTGGCAGAAGCCGAGGCCGACAGCGATGACGACCGTGTCAGACTCACTATCGCTGATGCGCAGATTCTGCGCGACGCCGGTCGTTTGCCCGAGGCCATCAAAGTCATTGAGGATGCGCTCGAGAGCCTGCCAGACAACATCGATCTGTTGTACGAATTCGCGATGCTGGTCGAAAAAAACCGCGAGTTCGACGCAATGGAAAAGGCGCTGCGCAGAATCATCCAGATTGCGCCCAGTAATCCGCAAGCCTATAACGCGCTGGGGTACTCTTTCGCGGAACGCAACATACGTCTGCCCGAAGCCTATGACCTGATCAAGGTCGCACTGACGCTCGCACCGGACGATGCCTTCATCATGGACAGCATGGGGTGGGTGGAATTCCGTTTGGGCCGACTTGAAAAAGCAGAAGAGCTTTTGCGTCGTGCCTATGGACTGCGGCCCGATCCGGAAATTGCAGTTCATCTGGGTGAAGTCCTGTGGTTGCTCGGTCGCGAAGACGAAGCAAAAAAACTCTGGCGCTTTGCCAGCGGCAAGGATCCGAAGAATGAGTCATTGAAAGGCACGCTGGAAAGATTCCAGGTGAAGCTGTAAATATTCCTCAGATGCGGCGACTCTTTCTTCTGGCTTGTGTTTGCCTGACCGCTTGCACGACATTGCCCGAGGGCCCACTCAGCGAGCGCAACTACCAGAGTGCGATCGCGGTGGGTGGCCGACTTTCGGTGCGTTACCACCAGAATGGCAAGCCTCAATCGCTGCAAGGCAAGTTCCGCTGGCAACAGCAGGGTGAGCAAACCGACATCACGCTGTACTCGCCCTTGGGCCAGACGATTGCGACCATCGCAATTACACCGGGGCTCGCGGTAATGGCGCAATCCGATGGCGAAAAAAAACAAGCACCGAATGTGACTGCACTGACGCAAGAGGTGCTTGGCTGGCCCATGCCCGTAGATGGCCTGCGCTACTGGCTGCAAGGCTTCGTGCAAAACGCGGAAGGCAAATTGCAAACAGCCTCACCGGAAGGCATGCACAGTTTTCAAAGCGATGGCTGGCGCGTGCGTTATGTGAGCTGGCAGCGTAATGCCAGCATTCAGTATCCCAAGCGCTTCGATATGGAGCGCACTACTGCCGAAGCAGGCGATATCGTGCTGCGGCTCGTGATCGACGACTGGAACGACCGCTAGCAACATGAAGCATCTGCACGACTGTCGCGCACCCGCCAAGCTCAATCTGTTCCTGCATGTCGTCGGCCGGCGGGAGGATGGGTATCACTTGCTGCAATCCGTATTTCAGCTGATTGATCTGGCGGATGTGCTGCATTTTGATCTGCGTGATGATGAGGTCATCTTGCGCGTGACGGATGTACCCAACGTTCCGGGCAGCGACGATCTCATCGTGCGCGCGGCCCGGCTTCTGGCCGACGCAGTGACCGGGCGAGGAGGCCGACCGCCCGGGGTGAACATCACCATCGAAAAATGCATCCCAATGGGAGGTGGGCTGGGAGGCGGGTCGTCAGACGCTGCCACCACCCTGATCGCGCTCAATCACCTCTGGCAGGCCGGGCTGAGCCGCAGCGAACTGATGGCGCTGGGCTTGCAGCTTGGGGCCGATGTGCCCTTCTTCCTGCTGGGGCAGAATGCCTTCGTCGAGGGCATCGGCGAACAGCTCACGGCGGTACCCACACCACCCGCCTGGTTCGTGGTGATACACCCCGGAATTTCAGTCCCTACGCCCGTGATCTTCAGGGCCCCCGAATTGACACGTAACACCAAAGCGGTCAGAATAGCGGACTTTTCTGCGAGCCCCTTGGGCTTTGGAAAGAACGATTTGCAAGCAGTAGCCGCCCGGGCTTTCCCTCCTGTTGCAGACGCCGTTGAATGGCTGTCCGGCTTTGGTGAGGCCCGCATGACCGGCTCCGGCGCCTGCGTATTTGCTGCCTTCGCCTCGGAATCAGAGGCAGATGCCGTGCTACAGAGAGTGCCCGCCGCCTGGCGCGGCTGGAAAGCGCGTTCTCTGGCAGCACATCCGATGGTCCATCTGCTGCAGTCGTAATCAGGAATTCGTCCAGGCGCATGATCGCCGGACTCTGGGTTGTGTAGGGGAATCGCCAAGTTGGTTAAGGCACTGGATTTTGATTCCAGCATTCCAAGGTTCGAATCCTTGTTCCCCTGCCATTTTATTGGTCTGCCGCCGTGGATTGCTCCGGCAGGCGGGCTTGCATAAGCCATCACATTCAACGAAGCCGCCAGTACCGGAAGCAGCGCCCGGTCTTGGCGGCTTTTCAAACTGTTAACGGACTGTAGTCAGGGATCCCATGTCGCAAGAGAACCTGATGGTTTTTACCGGAAACGCCAATCCGGCGCTCGCCGATGGTGTGGCACGCCAGCTCGGCATTCCTTTGGGCAAAGCGGTGGTATCGCGTTTCTCAGACGGCGAAATCGTGGTCGAAATCAACGAGAACGTTCGCGGCAAGGACGTCTATGTGCTGCAGTCGACCTGCGCACCGACCAATGATCACCTGATGGAAATCATGCTGATGGTGGATGCGCTCAAGCGCTCGTCGGCTGGCCGAATTACCGCTGTCCTGCCGTACTACGGTTATTCGCGGCAGGATCGCCGTCCGCGTTCTGCACGCGTCGCGATTTCGGCGAAGGTGGTTGCCAACATGCTGCAGGAAGCGGGTGTGGACCGCGTGCTGATCATGGATTTGCATGCGGATCAGATTCAGGGATTTTTCGATATTCCCGTCGATAACATTTACGCTTCGCCCATCCTGCTGTCGGACTTGGTGGAAAAGCATTACGACGACTTACTGGTGGTGTCGCCCGATGTCGGCGGCGTGGTCCGGGCCAGAGCTCTGGCAAAACGCCTCAATTGCGATCTGGCGATCATTGACAAGCGTCGGCCCAAGGCGAATGTGTCGGAAGTGATGAATATTATTGGTGAAGTTGAAGGACGCAACTGCGTGATCATGGATGACATGGTCGATACCGCCGGCACCCTCACCAAGGCAGCAGAAGTATTGAAAGAACGCGGCGCCAAGAAGGTCATCGCTTACTGCACGCACGCGGTATTGTCGGGCCCGGCGATCGACAGGATTGCGAAATCACCGCTCGATGAGCTGGTTGTGACTGACACCATACCGCTGAGTGATGAAGCGAAGGGCTGCAAGAAAATCCGACAGCTCTCTTGCGCTGCTTTGCTGGCCGAAACCATACGCCGCATCAGCAAAGGTGACTCGGTCATGTCGCTGTTTGCGGAGGATGAGGCTGCCGGCTGAATTTGATTTGGACAGGCACGTCGTGTCTGTCTTTTTTCCGGTCCCCTGGTCGCGGGGGACTTAACACCAAGGGCAATTAGCCCGTAACAGGAGTTCACATGAAAGTTGTCGCATTTCCACGCACTGAGCAGGGGTCCGGAGCGAGCCGCCGCCTGCGCAGAGCTGGCCATACCCCAGGCATCATCTACGGCGGCACTGCCGCACCGGTCAACATTGCACTTGACCATAATGCTTTGTTCCATGCATTGAAAAAAGAAGCCTTTCACTCGTCGATTCTCGACATGGAAGTCGATGGCAAATCCGAGAAAGTACTGCTGCGTGATTTCCAGATGCACGCCTTCAAACCTCTGGTACTGCACGCTGATTTCCAGCGCGTGGATCCGAACCAGAAGATTCACATGAAGGTACCGCTGCACTTCATCAACGCCGAGATTTCACCCGCCATCAAGCTCTCCGGCGGCATTATCAGTCACGTGATGAACGAGCTCGATATCAGCTGCCTGCCGAAAGATCTGCCGGCATTCGTTGAGGTCGATCTGTCCAGCATGCAGGTCAACACGTCGTTCCACGTCGCCGATCTGAAACTGCCCGCTGGCGTAGTCGCCGTACACGCAAAGGACAACCCCACCATCGCAACCGCGACGGTGCCAGGTGGCAGCAAGGCCGATGAACCTGCCGCAGCTGCGGAAGAAAAGAAGTAATGCGCTGAGCAATCAGGCGAAAAAGCCCGTCCGTGCGACGGGCTTTTTTTCGACTCGTACGACAATCACGGACTGTGTCGCGGCTTGTCGGATAATCGTTCTGCTGACCACTCCATCAATACCTACATGTCCATACGCCTGATCGTCGGGCTGGGAAATCCCGGCGCTGAATACGAAGCCACCCGCCACAACGCCGGGTTCTGGCTGGTAGATCGCCTGGCGTCTGGCCAATTGCGTCGGGAAACCCGCCTTAATGCGCTGGCAGCGAAAATTCGCATCGCTGGCGAGGAAGTCTGGTTGCTGGAACCACAGACGTTCATGAACCGCTCCGGACAGTCCGTCGGCGCACTGGCGCGCTTTTACAAAATTTCGCCTGAAGCCATTCTGGTGGTTCATGACGAACTGGACCTGCCCCCCGGAAGTGCCAAGATAAAGAAGGGTGGCTCATCCGGCGGTCATAACGGACTCAAGGACATTACCGCTGCACTCGGCACACAGGATTATTGGCGACTGCGGATAGGCATTGGGCATCCGCGCGAGCTGCAGCTGCAACAAGCCGTCGTCGATTTCGTCCTCCACCGCCCGCGCAAGGAGGAGCAATCGCTGATTGATGACAGCATCGACAGAAGTCTGTCCGTGATCCCTCTGCTCTGCGAAGGCCGATTCGAGCAGGCGATGATGGAACTGCATACCGACAAAAAATCAGCCTCTGGTGTGTGAATCTCGCTCCCCGTTGTTCGCTTGGCTGTACCACGCATGCGGATAATCGCCTTAGCGCCAGCCTTCTGCAGCGCTGATTAAAAACCACCGGAAACTTTCGGCGGTTAAAACGATCTGCCGACATTTGATTTTCCTGCCGGTTGTAATGCATGGCTGCGCCGCTTCGGCATTCATTGCGGATTTTTTCAGCCTCTCTCTAATTCATATCAATGGCATTCCGCCCCTGCAATGAAACAATAGCTTCAACGCCATAGTTTCAAGCGTTTATGGTTCGGATACTCCGGTAGTCGCGCGGCGCATTAATGGGGGGAACAAAGCAAAAATGTTTCCATGGATTAAAAGTAATTAATGAATGTCCATAAAAATCAGCAGCTTGGATTATTTTTATAAAAAAGTTAACTATTAATACTTTTTTGATAATATCTCGCCTATAATGCGCGCACTGGCCACAACAATGTCCGACAGGTTGTGTGTTGAATGAAACTTCACTTGATGGGGGATTGAAATGACGAGCTACAAGGAACTGCAGAGTCAAATTGAGAAACTGCAAAAGGAAGCTGAACTGGCCAGAAAAAATGAGCTGACCAATGCGATTGCAGATATTCACGCCAAAATGAAGGAATACAATCTTTCAGCCGAGGATTTGGGACTTGGCAGCAAGAGAAAGCCCATGAAAATGGTCCGCCGTCCCGTGGCACCCAAGTATCGCAATAACGCCACTGGTGAAACCTGGAGTGGGCGCGGAAAACCGCCGAAATGGATGGCTGGCCGCGACAAAGCCCAATTCCGCATTCAGAGCGCTTGAATGCCCGAACCAGCTTGACCGCATAGCCGCCTCCGGGCGGCTTTTTTACACCGCTCGGGCCCGAATAGGGCCCGCGTATTCAACGACGAGCCCCCTTTTACCGCCGGGTTCGCTCCCGGATCAGGCCGCTTTAGCGGGCAGCAAGGGCGCCACTGCTGCACCCAGCAAAATACGAATATCCGTCAGCAAACTCTGGCTTTCGATATAGCGCTTGGCATACTCGAGACGTACGGGCAGCACTTTCTCGACATAAGCCTCCTCCAGCGCCTCGCCCTCAAGACTGGCCAGCAGGTTTTGCTCTTGGCGAAATTCAACGGAAGCCAGATCGACGAGTCCGGGCTTGACCGACAAAACAAGTTTGCGCATTTCCGTCGGATAGCACCCCACGTAACGCGGCAATTCAGCGCGCGGCCCGACCATGGACAAATCACCGCGCAATACCGTCAGCAACAAGGGCCAGCGACCCATCCCGAGCCTGCGCAGTACAGCGCCGATCCGCGTCACCTCTTCACCCTGACAGCCGCCAACGGTCTCCATCGCATCCGGCTCGGCGTTCGCGGTGCGGAACTCCCAGACCTTGACCATCCGGCCATTGCGGCCGACCCGGTGCGAGCGCGTCATGATGGGGCCGGGTGAATCCAGCCGAATCAGTAAGGCAATCAACAAGGCCAGTGGCAAAGCCATCAACATCAGCACAAGTGCAAGAACAACATCAACCACGCGTTTCATTCGTATCCTTTCACAGCGCGCATTTATTGTGCGACCGGGCGCAGTGTAAACAATTTTTCCAATGTCCCGCCTGCGGTCTCATCCTTGGCCGGCTTGGTTACAATAGCGCCTTTCGCACCGTGCTTTGTTCGAGCCCTTTACAGCGTCCGAACCAGCACCCCGCTTCGCGCCATCTCAACGTTTCAGGATTTTCTCCATGAGTCTCAAATGCGGCATCGTTGGTCTGCCCAACGTCGGCAAGTCCACGCTTTTCAATGCACTGACCAAGGCTGGTATCCCGGCTGAAAATTATCCCTTCTGCACCATCGAGCCCAATGTCGGTGTGGTCGAGGTTCCCGATCCGCGCCTGGCGCAGCTGGCCGAGATCGTCAAACCGGAACGCATTCTGGCCGCTACGGTGGAATTCGTCGATATCGCCGGACTGGTGGCAGGTGCTTCCAAAGGGGAAGGTCTGGGCAATCAATTCCTCGCCCACATTCGCGAAACCGATGCGATCGTCAACGTCGTGCGCTGCTTTGAAGATGCAAACGTCGTGCACGTGGCTGGCAAAGTGAGCCCGCTGGACGATATCGCCGTGATTCAGACCGAGCTCGCGCTCGCTGACCTCACTACCGTCGAAAAAACCGTGCAGCGCGAAACCAAAAAAGCGCGCTCGGGTGACAAGGAAGCTGCGGCACTGGTGAGTCTGCTGGAAAAAGTGCAAGTGCAGCTGAATGACGCAAAACCGGTTCGTGCAATGGGTCTGGACAAAGAGCAAATGGCGCTGCTCAAACCGCTCTGCCTGATTACGGCCAAACCCGCGATGTATGTCGCCAACGTGTCGGACACCGGCTTCAAGAACAACCCTTTACTGGATCAATTGACCGAATACGCCCATAGTCAGCACGCGCCCATTGTCGCGATTTGCGCCGCCATCGAAGCGGAGATTGCCGATCTGGATGAAGAAGACAAAGGTGCCTTCCTGGCCGACATGGGGATGGAAGAACCGGGCTTGAATCGCCTCATTCGCGCAGCGTTTGGGTTGCTGGGCCTGCAGACGTATTTCACCGCGGGTGTGAAAGAAGTGCGTGCGTGGACCATACACCAAGGCGACAGTGCACCGCAGGCGGCCGGTGTGATTCACACAGATTTTGAACGGGGTTTCATTCGCGCGCAGACTATCGCATTTGATGACTACATCGCGCACAAAGGCGAGCAAGGGGCCAAAGAGGCCGGCAAGATGCGCGCCGAGGGCAAGGAATACATCGTCAAGGATGGGGATGTACTTAACTTCTTGTTCAACGTCTGATTCTCACCCTGATCTTTGACGGTGACGAGATAAGTCAATTTTTCAGGCGTGGAAAACGAACGATAGTGAATTCAGGCGGCTGACGCCTTCATGATCAGTCGCTGGTACTTGGCTTCCAGCGCTTCACGACTTTCGGTGTGAGCGGGATCGACGGGTATGCAAGCTACGGGGCAGACTTGCTGGCATTGCGGCTCATTGAAATGTCCGACACATTCGGTGCATTTGTCGGGATCGATCTGGTAAATCAGCGGCCCCATGAAGATGGCCTCATTCGGGCATTCCGGCTCACAGACGTCGCAGTTGATGCAATCGTCGGTAATCATCAGCGCCATGATCTTCTTCCAGATTTCAAGTCGTTCCGGCGGCTTTGTCTGCCTCGATTTTTTTCAGCAGCCATTTTTCGACTGAAGGAAAAACGAATTTCGATACGTCGCCGCCCAGAACGGCGATTTCACGAACGATGGTACCGGAAATAAATTGATATTGATCAGAGGGTGTCAGGAACAAGGTCTCGACATCGGGCAACAAGTAGCGGTTCATGCCCGCCATCTGGAATTCATACTCAAAGTCGGACACGGCGCGCAGACCGCGAACGATCACCCTCGCATCATGACGACGAACAAAATCCTTGAGCAAGCCGGAAAAACCCTCAACGACGACATTCGGATAATGGCCCAGAACTTCACGCGCAATATCGAGCCGCTCGTCCAGTGAAAAGAAGGGGCGCTTGGCCTTGCTGTCTGCAACCCCCACCACCAGACGGTCAAACAGGCCCGACGCGCGGCGCACCAGATCTTCATGACCGCGCGTGAGCGGATCAAAGGTTCCGGGGTAAACAGCTGCAACCATGACGAGGTCCTCTGAGGGTGAAGCCGCAGGCAGTTTTATTGCCGTGCGGAATACGAAGAACGCGAATTATGCACTAAGGCAGCCCTGATCAAACAAAACCGGAAACTTTCGGGGTGGGCAAACGGCACCACGGCCTTGATTTTTCAGGCCCCGCCCGGCAAAGCTGCGCTGGCTCACCATAAGAGGCGGCTCTACTCGGTGTTTACCTGATTTGACCCCGTGTCATCCGGGGCAAACAGGCCAAAATGCACCGCGCCCGCCTTGTCGAGACGAACCACTTTCCATGCATTCATCCACGGTCCCGCAGCCGGATCCGTGAAGGGCCGATCTGCTTCAGCATAGACCAGCCCGCCGGGCATGAGCAAGTCCCGACAGCGGGGCAACAAGTCCGGCAAACGCTGCTCGGAATACGGTGGATCAAGAAAAATCAGGTGGAATTTTTGGGTCTGGCGCGCCAGCCACTGCACGGCATCACCACGCTCGATGCGCACGTTAGTAGCTGAGAGCTTGTCACGCGTGGCCTCAAGACTTTGAATTGCCCCAGCTTGGGATTCCACCATCAGGACACTCTCGGCACCGCGACTCGCCGCCTCGAACCCCAGCGCACCGGTGCCCGCAAAGAGATCCAGGCAACGCCGACCCTGCCAGCTGCGGTGCTGCAGATGTTCGAGCCAGTTGAATACCGTTTCACGAACGCGATCAGGCGTGGGGCGCAATCCTTCGATATCGGGCACGGGCAAGGGGGTGCGCTTCCATTGCCCGGCAATGATGCGCACCTGCCAGGGAACAGCAGACCTGCGTCTCATGGGCGGCTACTTTTCACCACCAACCACGACCGTCACCAGATTTCTCATCACCAGCTTGCGTGCAAACGCGGCACGAATGTCAGCGACGGTGATTTTTTCCACGCGTGCAGTCCAGGTATCGAGATAATCGAGTGGTAATTGATGAAAGCCGATAGCTGCCATGTTGTCCAGAATTTTTCGGTTGTTATCGATACGTAGCGGAAAGCCGCCGATCAAATTGTCCTTGGCTGCTTTCAATTCGGCTTCGGTGGGACCGTCACGCAGATAGGTCGCGATGGTATCGCGCACGACTTTGAGTGCTTCTTCGGATTGGTCCTTGCGCGTCTGCAAACCTGCCTGATACGGTCCGGGCTGCGCCATCGCGCTGAAGTAGCTATAGGCGCTGTAAGCCAGGCCGCGCTTCTCGCGAACTTCACGTGTCAGGCGCGACACGAAGCCACCGCCACCAAGAATGTAATTACCCACGGTGAGCGCAAAAAAATCGGGATCGCTGCGCGCGAGTGTCGGTGCACCAATCAAGATATGTGCCTGTGATGCGGCATGGGGAATACGCTGTTCAGTGCCGACGGGCTTGGCGACTGCGGGCATCTCGGGCAAAGGCTCGCCCTGCGGCAAGCGACGAGTGAGTTCCAGCGCGATTGCCTGCGCCTCTTCGCGACTGACATCACCAATCATCGCAATGACGGCGCGATTGGCGACATAGTGTTTGGCATGAAAACTCAGCAAGTCTTCGCGCGTGATCGCTTCTATCGATTCAACTGTCGCCTCGACACCATAGGGATGATCGCCATAAGCCAAGCGCCAGAAGGCTTTGCTGGCGATGGATTCTGGTTTAGTCAGTGACTCGCGTATGCCAGCAATGGTGCGCGCTTTATCACGTGCAAAAAAATCCTCGGGCATCGCTGGCTGGGCGAGCAGACGGGCCAGCAAACGAACTGCTTGCTCACGCTCGGATTTGGAGGACAGCGTGCGTATCGCCATGCCTGAGCGGTCGGTGCCCGCACCACCGCCGCGCTGTGCGGCGATATCGGCAATTGCATCGGAGATCTGAGATTCCGTCATTGCCGGTTCGGCACTGCCGTCAGCGAGAGTGGATGCCGCAATGCCACGTGCGAGCATGGCATTGACCAGCGAGGCCATGCCAGACTTGCCCGCCGGATCTCGTCGGCCACCGGCATCGAAATCCACGTTCACATCCAGAATCGGAATCGTGTGGTTCTCCACGAAATACACGCGCGCACCATTGGGCAGTGTCCAGTGCTGGATATTCAAGGCTGCATGCGCCGTACCGGTGATACACAGCGCTGCAATGATCAGAAATTTTTTCAACATCGTCTTTCCTGGTTGATAGCTCGGCGAGATTTTTAGTGACGAAGACCAGAAACATCGGGCTTGCGCTCGGCCTGCGCTGCAACGGGCAAGGGTTCGAGTGTGGCGACCGTCAGCTGATCATCGGAAAAATATTTCTGCGCGACTGCCTGTACTTGCGCTGGCGTGACAGCGGCCAGCTTTTCGATCATGCGATCGATCTGACGGAAGGAAATGCCCGACATTTCTGTCACGCCAATTTCCATCGCCTGCCCGAAAACAGAATCGCGTTTGTAGACTTGACTGGCAATCAGCTGCGCCTTGACGCGCTTGAGCTCTTCTGGCGAGACGCCGTCTTTGGCGATGCGCTCAACTTCGGCGCGCAAGGCTTGCTCAAGCTGGGCAACGCTGGTGCCCTTGGCGGGAACACCCGAGAGCGTGAACATCACCGGACCACGCGCCGTGCCCTGATAACTGGCGTCAACCGAGTTCGCCACGCGATCGGTACGCACCAATTTTGCCGGCAAACGTGCGTTGTCATAACCATCGAGCACAGCTGCCAGCACATCAAGCGCGTGCGACTCGTCATCTTTTTCGACGTCGATCAGCTTGGGTACCTTGAAGGCCAGAACGAGATAGGGATTTTCCGCTGGGGCTTTGACAACCACGCGCTTGATGCCCGTTTGCGGTGGTTCTTGCTGCGGCTTCATTTTAGGCAGTGTCTTTGGCGGAATTTTTCCAAAGTATTTTTCAGCGAGTGCGTGTACCTGCTTGGCATCGACATCACCGGTAACCACCATGGTGGCATTATTGGGCGCATACCAGCGCTGATACCAGGCCAAGGCATCGGCCGCTGTCATATTCTGCAAATCATCCATCCATCCAATCACCGGATTCTTGTACGGATGTGAAACATAGGCTGTCGCGTTCAGGGCTTCGTACAACAAGGCAATGGGCTGATCATCGGTGCGCAGACGGCGCTCTTCCATCACGACGCGGATTTCCTTGGCAAATTCTTCCTTGTCCATTTTCAGGTTCTGCATGCGGTCTGCTTCCAGCGCCATGACTTTCTCGAGACGGGATTTCTCAACCTGCTGGTGATAGGCGGTGTAATCCTTGCCCGTAAACGCATTGTCACGACCACCCAGTGCGGCGACTTTTTCGCTGAACTCGCCCGGCTTGAGCTTGGCCGTACCCTTGAACATCATGTGCTCGAGCACATGAGCGACGCCCGTCGTGCCATTCTGCTCATCAATGCTGCCAACGCGATACCAGATCATGTGCGCAACCGTCGGCGCCCGACGGTCTTCCTGCACGATAATGCGCATGCCATTGGCCAGTTTGAATTCCTGCGCCCCTGCCCATGCAGCACCGGTGGCGACACCGAGCACCATGACCAACCCACTGACAAACGACAACCACACCGCACGAAATTTCATGGTCTTTGCTCTGCTAAAATAGGGATCATCTGGCGCGAAAATGCGCCAAAGCGACTGATTGTAGCCGCTTGTCTTTTTCCCCGCTGCGCATCACCCCGGACGCCGATGTTCAAGTTTTTCAAAAAAAAATCACAGGAAACCGAGGTCTCATCCGCGATCGATGCGAACGCGACCAGTGATGCATCCACTGCGCAAGTCGCAGCCTCTGGCACCTCATGGGTGCAAAAGCTCAAATCGGGCCTGTCCCGCACTTCATCGAATCTCTCGACCCTCTTTACCGGCACAAAGATAGATGAAGCTCTGTATGAAGAGCTGGAGTCTGCATTGCTGATGGCAGATGCCGGCGTTGCGGCAACCACGCAATTACTCGATGCGCTCAAGGCACGCGTAAAGCAGGACAAGCTGACCGACACGGCCCAAGTGAAACATGCACTGCGCGAGCTGATGATCGCCTTGCTCAAGCCGCTGGAAAAACCACTGGAACTGAATCGCGAGCAACCCTTGGTTCTGATGATCACTGGCGTGAATGGTGCGGGCAAAACGACCACCCTAGGCAAACTGGCCAAGCACATGCAGCGCCATGATCAGAAAGTCTTGCTGGCTGCGGGTGATACATTTCGTGCAGCAGCCCGTGAACAACTGATGGTGTGGGGGGAACGCAATGATGTCGCTGTCATTGCTCAGGAATCCGGCGATCCGGCAGCCATTGCTTTCGATGCGGTGCAAGCGGGACGTGCACGAGGCGTCGATGTGGTGATGATCGACACCGCAGGCCGACTCCCGACGCAATTGCATCTGATGGATGAACTGAAAAAAATCCGTCGCGTGATAGGCAAGGGCATGGAAGGTGCACCGCACGAAGTGCTGCTGGTCATTGATGGCAATACCGGCCAGAATGCACTTGCTCAGGTAAAGGCCTTCGATGATGCCTTGTCCTTGACAGGACTGATCGTCACCAAGCTGGATGGCACGGCCAAGGGTGGTGTGCTGGCTGCAATCGTTGCGCAGCGACCGATACCTGTATATTTCATCGGCGTTGGCGAGGCGATTGATGACTTGCAACCCTTCGTGGCGACAGAGTTCGTTGATGCCCTGCTCGGCTGATACCGCATGCCTTTCGTAGCACTACGTGTGACACCTGTCTTTTTAACCGACCAACGATCGCGCACATAATCGATGTCCATTATTTCGTTTTCCCACGTTACCAAGAAGTATCCAGGCGATGTCGTCGCTCTCGCCGACCTCACACTGTCCGTCAACGAAGGGGAGCTGGTTTTTCTGACAGGCCCTTCGGGCGCCGGCAAATCCACATTACTCAAGTTAATCGCCGGCATCGAGCGCCCCACCGGCGGTGTATTACTGGTGAGTGGGCAGGACATGCGCAAACTGAATCGGACCACGCTGCCATTTTTACGTCGCAAACTAGGTCTGATTCTTCAGCAACACCGACTCCTGCATGACCGCAACGTCCTCGATAACGTCATGCTTCCGCTGATCGTCACCGGCGCATCGCCGCAGGAAGCGCAACAGCGCGCAATGGTCGCGCTCGAAAGAGTTGGGCTGGATGCCAAAGCACTCTCGACACCCATGTCGCTCTCGGGTGGAGAGCAACAGCGCGTCTCGATCGCACGTGCCATTGTTCACAAGCCGCGCATCATTCTCGCTGACGAACCCACCGCCAATCTGGATCGCGCCAGCGCGAAAGGCGTAATCGACATGCTGCACACGTTTAATTCTGCCGGTGTCACCTGCATCATCTCCACGCATGACGAACGTCTGTTGCAAGGTGCCGATCGCGTGTTCGAACTGGCGCGCGGCAAAGTCGCCGCCGTGCATGATGCCGACAGCGAGGTGGGCGCATGAAATTTTTCAGGGAGCATGGCTTTGCATTTCGCGCAGCGCTCGCGCGCATTACGGCTGCGCCGGGCAGCTTCATTTTCAATGTGCTGGTGATTGCGCTGGCTCTGGTGTTGCCGCTGGCGGGTCTGACTTTGCTCGACAATGTGCGCCCAGTCTCGCAAGGCATCGCCGTGGAGCCGGAGATCAGCGTTTTTCTGGCTACCGATATTCCGGGTGGTCGTACACAGGCAATAGGTGATGAGATACGCAACCTGATACAGCGCGAACAGCTGAAGGCCAAAGTGGAATTCATTTCGCGCGACAAGGCCCTGGATTCCCTTAAACAACGCGCGGGGCTGGGCGATGTCGTGGCGACTCTGGGGAACAACCCGCTACCGGACGCGTATGTGCTCAAGCTGGCCAGCGCCGAAGATGCTGCCGGCGCATCGCGCATCGAAAAACTCGCTACCGGGATAGGCAAGTTATCCGGCGTCGAAATAGTGCAAATGGACTCGGCCTGGGTCAAGCGATTGGCTGCGCTGATGACGCTCGCCACCACGGTGCTCTGGCTGTTGGCGGTCACGCTCTGCGGCGTGGTGCTGGCCGTGGTCTTCAACACCATAAGGTTGCAGGTGCTGACCCAGTCGGAAGAGATCGCAGTATCCCGGCTGCTGGGCGCCACCGATGCCTTCGTGTCCCGCCCCTTTTATTACACCGGCGCGATTCTGGGACTGTCCGCTGGCGCACTCGCGCTAGCGGGCGTGATGCTGGCCATGATAATGCTCAACACCTCCGTCATGCAGCTGGCAGCGCTATACGGTTCCCCTTTCCGACTCGCACCCCTGCCTGCCAGCACCACGGGCATGCTGTTGGCCGGCAGCGCGGCTCTGGGTGTGCTGGGAGCCGCCCTCTCGGTCCGGCGCTCCCTGCGCCAGCCCGGGTGACACCTCGCGCTGCAAGGCCAGCGGCACTTCATATTTGACAATATTTGTCGTCCTCGATACCCCCTCGATCAGGATTAGCACTCAGTCCATGAGAGTGCTAATATTGAGTCTGTAAGGGCGAATCCAGCCCCTGAAAGCAGCTTTCGGGTGCAAACCACCCATTAAGGAGAAACAATGACAGCTTTGTCCGCATCGTCCGCACTTGTGCCGGCTGATCGTCAGGCACTGGCTCTCGGCTTTCCCGGCAGCCTTGGCAATCTGGATGCTTATATCTCAACCGTGAACCGACTCCCGATGCTCACGCAGGAGGAAGAGGTCTCGCTCGCGCGTCAGTTGCGCGATAAGGCCGATCTCGCTGCGGCGCAGGCACTGGTGATGTCGCATCTGCGACTGGTGGTATCGATTGCACGCGGCTATCTGGGCTACGGCCTGCCGCATGCCGATCTGATTCAGGAAGGTAATGTCGGCCTGATGAAAGCCGTCAAGCGCTTCGACCCGGAGCAAGGCGTGCGCCTGGTGTCGTATGCGATGCACTGGATCAAAGCAGAAATTCACGAATACATTTTGCGCAACTGGCGCATGGTCAAGCTGGCGACGACCAAAGCCCAGCGCAAGCTGTTCTTCAATCTGCGCAGCCACAAATCCGGTCTGGATACGATGACACCAGATCAGGTGGATGCCCTGGCAAAAACTCTGAACGTCAAACGCGAAGAGGTCATCGAAATGGAAACGCGCATGGGTGGCCGCGACATCGCGCTGGAATCGCCCAGCGATGATGAAGACGATCGCCTCTCGCCGATTGGCTATCTGTCCGCTGAGCATTCCGAGCCAACCAAAGTACTGGAAGCAAAACAACGCGACCGTCTCCAGTCCGAAGGACTGGAAGCTGCACTCTCAAAGCTGGATGATCGTTCACGTCGAATCGTTGAAGCGCGCTGGCTGGCCAATGATGATGGCTCGGGTGCGACCTTGCATGAACTCGCGGCCGAATTTGGTGTCTCGGCCGAACGCATACGCCAGATTGAAGTCGCTGCGATGAAGAAAATGAAATCAGCACTGGCTGAGTACGCATAAAGTTTTCAGCGCCACCAACGAAAAGCGCCTCGACATGTCGAGGCGCTTTTTTCATGCCGATTCAATGCTGACTAATTTTCGGACAGCAGCAACTTCAAGTCATTGAGCAGTGGCGCGCCATTCTGCCCGTGCCGCACAAACAAGCGCAGATTGCCCCGCGTATCAAATACATAGCTCGCCGCAGTGTGATCAATGGTGTAGCTCTTGCCATCTGACCCTGGCACACGCTGCTGGAAAATTTTGAAATCGCGCGCCACTTTTTCAGTCGCGGGCCGGTCGCCGTAAAGACCCAGAAACGAAGGATGAAATGCAGGTACGAATCCCGCCATCACTTCAGGCGTATCGCGCTCAGGATCGAGTGTGATGAACAAAACTTGCAGTTTGTCGGCGTCCGGTCCCAGCGCTTTCATAATGCCGGTCATGTCGGACAAGGTCGTCGGGCAAATATCCGGGCAGTGTGTATAACCGAAAAAAACAAACACGAGCTTGCCACGAAAATCTGCCATCGTGCGCGGCTTGCCGTTGTGATCGGTGAGCGCAAAATCCTTGCCGTAGTCGAGACCCGTGATATCGGTATTGGCAAACACCGTTTTGGGCAAGGGCACACCTTTGTGATCGCAGGCAGACAAGTTCAACGCGCAAGCCAACATCAAGGCCAGTGGAAGCAACAACTTGCTCATGGTCAGAAGCGCAGATAGTGATCGATCAAGAGCGCTGCAAAGAGCAACGACAGATAAATGATCGAGTAGGTAAATGCCTTGCGTGCGATGAGGTCATTGTAATGACGGTAAATACGCCACGCATACCAGAGAAAAATGGCACCCAGTATGACCGCACTCACCAGATAAATCAGGCCACTCATGCGCACAGCGAACGGCAGCATGGTGGTGGCGAACAAAATGATGGTATAGAGCCAGACATGAAAACGCGTGAACTCCATGCCATGCGTAATGGGCAGCATGGGCAAACCGGATTTTGCATAATCATCGCGGCGATAGAGCGCAAGCGCCCAGAAATGCGGCGGTGTCCAGACGAAAATGATCAGCACCAGTATCCAGGCTTGCATGGGCACGTCATTGGCAATCGCTGCCCAACCCAGTGCGGGTGGCATGGCACCCGACAAACCACCGATCACAATATTTTGTGGCGTCGCTGGTTTGAGAATGATGGTGTAAATGACCGCGTACCCGACAAAGGTAGCGAAGGTCAGCCACATCGTCAGCGGATTGACGAGGTTGTACAGCACCCACATGCCGGCGCCACCAATCACGCCCGAGAATGCCAGGGTTTGCGGTACGGTGATCTCGCCTCTGGCCATGGGTCGACGAGCAGTGCGCGCCATGCGCGAATCGATTTCGCGCTCAACCAGACAATTCACCGCAAACGCAGCACCCGCCAGCAGCCAGATGCCCACCGTGGCGGCTATCAGCAAATGCCAATCAGGCAGCTCGGGACTTGCAAGGAACATCCCGATCACGGCACAAAAAACGGCCAATTGCGTGACACGGGGCTTGGTCAGCGCCCAGTACTGTGCAATACGATTAGGTTGAACGGTGAGGGTGGTCATGACAGATCAATCATGCGGGCGAGTGGCTGGCCCGGAATTCGGCGGCCTTTTCCACAGGCTGAGAGAGACGGTAGTTTAGCATGGTGAGCAAGAGCACCAGCAGGGCTGCACCCGCGTTATGCAGCACAGCGATGGTGAGCGGCCAATCAAGCAAGACGGTGGCCATACCTGTGCAAAACTGCAGCAGTATCAGCCACAGCAAGGCGCGACCCAATCGCTCTGTGCCGGGCGTTTTCCAGGCGCGATGCGCGATCCACGCCACCAGACCCACGACGATGAGGGCAAATACGCGATGCACCCAGTGAATCGCGATCAGCGCATCAAAGGGCAGGTAGTCGCCGGCGGCGGTCATGCCCAAAGCTCGCCAGAGGGTGAAGCCATGAGTGAAATCCATGCTCGGCATCCAAGCTCCCTGACACAAAGGAAAACCACCGCACGCGAGTGCCGCGTAGTTGGTACTGACCCAACCACCCAAGGCAATTTGTATAAATGCTGCGCATAGCGCCAGCGCTGCGGGAAGGCGCAGTGCGCTCGCGATATCAGCCACAGGTAATTGCTCGCTTTGTCGCAACGCATGCCAGGTCAACAGCGCCAGCAGCGACAAACCGAGCAAGAGATGCGTGGTCACGATCACCGGTTGCAGTTTCAGCGTGACGGTCCACGCGCCAAATGCGCCCTGCAGGCACACAAAGAACAATAGGAAAGCCGGCAGTTTCGGCGCATAGCGCGATACATGATGCGACCGCCAGAGCCGCCATCCGATCACGAGCGAGGCAATGATCAGCACACCCACACCCATGGCTAGGTAACGATGAATCATTTCTATCCAAGCTTTGAACACTGTAACCGGACCGGTTGGCATCAGGGTCTCGGCAGCGCGAATATCTTGATGGGCTAGAAAGGGATTGGCCTCGCCATAACAGCCAGGCCAGTCCGGACAGCCGAGGCCGGAATCGGTGAGCCGCGTGAAAGCACCAAAGACAATCAGATCGAAGGTAAAAAACACGGTAACCCAAGCGAGTTTTTTGTAGCGATCCGAACCACGCGACAAATAAACTATCGTTGCCGGTATCAGGGCCACAAGCAAGGCTTTGATTGCAAGTCCGATCAGCATGGAATCATCCTATGCGAGAAGCCTTGAGCAAGCGGGTGATGTCTTTCTTGATTTTGTTGGCATCCGGATCTTTGGGAAAGCGCATCATCAGATTGCCGAGCGGGTCGATCATGTACAGATGATCTGCCGCTTGTGTGCCCTCTTGTACGGGCAACCAGGCCGCGAGTTTTTTTGCATCGACACGCAGCAGATGCGTCCCATCGTATTGCTTCATCAAGGCAGTATCGAGAGGTGCGTCATCGGTGATCAGCCACACGCGCTCGATACGATCCATTTCCTTGCCCTGCGTCAGACGCAGCTGCCGCATGTAGTAGAGCTTGTCGGTACAGGGTTTGGCACACGCGGCCTGATCCACTTGAAGCAAAATCCATTTTCCGGCGAATTGCTGTAGTGCCGCTGGTTCACCATCGAGTTGTTTGAGGCCGAGCTCGGGTATCGGATAAGCACGTGGATCGATCAGATCGCCATAATTTGTGCGGCTCTGCGGCTTGATAACGTAGTAAGTGAAGTAAGAAAAAATCAGCGGTGCCGCGCACACGGCGAGCACGATGAAGAGCATGCGATTACTGCGTTTGCCGCTATCTGCAGGTTTTGGCTCAGGCGTTTGGCTTGCTTGCACGGCGAAATCCAGTCACGATAAAAAACAGAAAAGCAGCAGCCGACAGGGCGTACCACTGAAATGCATAGGCACGGTGGGTGTCGACACCGGCTGAGGGCAATGGCCAGTCGCGAACAAGACCATCACCGACTTCATTCGTTTGCTCGATTATAAAATTTTGCAGCGGGAGTTTGCTTGCAGCGGCCAGCGCTTCAATACTGACGTTCTGCGCAATCACTCCCGGCGTCAGTACCGGCGTTTCACCCAATTGCATCAGCTTTCCAATCGAGGTGCGCACCCGGCCAGTAATTTTTACCTCATTCTGGGGTACCGGAATACTGGGCAGACGCTGGCGATCCTGAGGATCGCGCGGAAACCAACCGCGCTGTACCAGCACCACGCGCTCGCTGCCTGACACGCGCAAGGGCGTCAATAGATAGAACCCGGCCTTGCCATTCAAAGGACGGTTCTCCAGATATATCGACCAGTCCCCAACAAAGTTGCCGTCGACGGTGATGGGTCTGAATTCTTCGGGCACTGCATTTTCGGACAGGGTCTTGAGGGGCAGTGGATCTAGCTGACTACGCGCGGCAATGGCTTCTGCCATCGCAATTTTTTCTTCCGCGCGTCGGGTTTGCCAATTACCCAGCGCGATACCTATCCCCGCCACCACCAGGGTTGCCATCAGCGGTATCCAGCGCAGACGAAAGTGCAATCGCATTACAATGGCGCGTTCAATAAATTAAGGTCGACGGTCTTGCCGGTGCGCTGGCGATGCCCGGCGCGATTCATCATGAAAATTCTGGTTGGCATTGCCTTCATCCTCATCATCGGCAGTCTCGCATCGGCTCTGGTGTTTCTGATGCGGGATAAAGGACGCAGCAACCGTACCGTGCAGGCGCTTGCGTTTCGGGTCGGCTTTTCCATTTTGCTGTTTGTACTGATTCTGGTGGCAAACAGGCTGGGATGGATACAACCGACAGGTATTGCCTACTGAGCAGCGCACTTGCCATGCGCGAGATGTAGATACATTCCACGCGTTTAATGGCCCATATGAACAAAAAGCCGCACCGAAGTGCGGCTTTTTTCATGCTTGCGGCATTTACAACCAGTAAACGACGACGTAAAGACCAAGCCACACGACGTCAACAAAGTGCCAGTACCATGCAGCACCTTCAAAAGCGAAATGATGGTCTGGCGTAAAGTGGCCCTTGAGTACACGATACAGAACAACGGACAACATGATCGCACCCATGGTGACGTGGAAACCGTGGAAACCAGTCAGCATGAAGAAAGTAGAACCGTAAATGCCTGAGGTCAGTTTCAGGTTCAGCTCGCTGTAAGCATGCGCATATTCATACGCCTGGCAACCCATGAAGATCGCACCCAGCAAAATGGTGGCAAACAACCAGATCGCTGTCTTGTTGCGGTCCCCTTCACGCAGCGCGTGGTGGGCAATGGTCAGCGTCACGCCCGAGGTCAGCAGCAATGCCGTGTTGATTGTCGGGATCCAGAAAGGACCCATGGTCTCGAATTTCTCAATCACGCCTGCAGGGCCGGTATTCCCCCAGTGGGCGGCAAAGTCAGGCCAGAGAATCTTGTGGTCCAGATCCGCCAGCCAGGGCATGGTGATAGAGCGCGCATAAAACAGGGCGCCGAAGAAAGCACTGAAAAACATCACTTCGGAGAAGATGAACCAGCTCATGCTCCAGCGGTATGACGTGTCGATACGCGCGTTGTACATGCCGCCTTCGGATTCGGCGATCGCATCGCCAAACCAGTAATACAGTACGACCAACGCGGAAAGAATACCGGCGATATTAACGGCTTTGCCCCAGCCAATGCCATTGACCCATGCGGATGCGCCGGCCATGGTGACGAGCAATGCCGCGCCCATCAGCACAGGCCATTGGGATGGCCCGGGTACAAAGTAATACGGCGCTTGGCCTTGTTGAGTACTCATCTGCTTCCCCTGATTACGATGTTCAAAAATAAACTGCTGGCCGCGAAAATTGTTTGAGCTTATTTCGCCACGACCCATTTCACCAACATCAGCAGCGTCAATACAAACAACACTGCTGCAATAATCCCTGCGATGATCACATGCACCGGATTAAGCGTTTGCGTGTCTTCCTCGTACGCACTTTTTTTGCGCACACCAAAAAAAGACCACATCACCGCTTTCACCGTGGCAAAAAACGACATGCGTCGCCGGCTTGCTTCTTTCAAATCATCCATGCGATCACTGCCTTTCAGCTTGCCTTGCCTGCCGCGCCGACCTCAAAAAAGGTATAGGAGAGCGTGATCGTTTTTACATTCTTTGGCAACGCCGGATCGATATAAAAACTTACCGGCATTTGCCGCGCCTCATTGGGCGCCAGCGTTTGTTGCTTGAAGCAGAAGCATTCCATCTTTTTGAAATGCGCTGCCGCTTCTTGCGGGGCATAGCTGGGGATTGCCTGAGCCTCCATCGCTCTGCCCTGCGTATTTACAACCTCGTACACCACCTGCGCCATTTCACCCGGGTGCACCTGAATACTCGATACCGCTGGCTTGAATCGCCAGGGACCGGTGGTGTTGGCATCAAATTCCACGGTGATCGTTCGGCTGGTGTCGATTTGCGTATTCGACGGCCGCACGTTCACTGTTTCCTGCACCGCCAGCACGTTAATGCCGGTGATCTCGCAAATTTTCTTGTACAAAGGCACCAGCGAGTAGCCGAAGCCAAACATCAGTACCGCTACTACCAGCAGCTTGCCAAGCATTCGCACATTCCTGCGACTGCGGCGCTGGCTGCCTTCCTGCCCGCTAGCCGACATGCTCAGTGCGCAAACAGCGAGTGCTTGAGAATGACGCCTGCAAAAAATACCACCGCAACCGACAGAAGTATCAGCGCGGTGCGCAAGTTGCGCGACTTGTTTTGTTCAGACATGGACACCTTGTACGTTACCGGCGGCATACGCCGCCGGATCAACAGAATTACTTCACCGTCGGCGGCGTTTCAAAGGTGTGGAACGGTGCCGGACTTGGCACTGTCCATTCCAGACCTTCAGCACCATCCCATGGCTTGGCTGCTGCCTTCTCGCCACCACGAATCGAGGGCAGCACGACGAAGAACAGGAAGTACACCTGAGACAAACCAAAACCGAGTGCACCAATCGACGCGATCATGTTGAAGTCGGTGAACTGCGCTGCATAGTCGGCATAACGACGTGGCATGCCGGCCAGGCCCAGGAAGTGCATCGGGAAGAAAGTTATGTTGAACGTGATCAGCGATGCCCAGAAGTGGATCTTGCCGCGGGTTTCGTTGTACATGAAACCGGTCCACTTCGGACCCCAGTAGTAGAAGCCTGCGAACAGCGCAAACAGCGAACCTGCCACCAGCACGTAGTGGAAGTGCGCAACGACATAGTAAGTGTCCTGCAACTGGATATCGACCGGGGTGATCGCGCAGATCAGGCCGGTGAAACCACCCATGGTGAACACGAAAATGAAGCCCACTGCCCACAGCATCGGTGTTTCAAAGGTCATCGAACCTTTCCACATCGTTGCGATCCAGTTGAACACTTTCACGCCCGTTGGCACGGCGATCAGCATGGTCGCGTACATGAAGAACAACTGGCTGGTCACCGGCATACCGGTGGCAAACATGTGGTGCGCCCAGACGATGAACGAGAGGATCGCGATCGACGAGGTCGCATAGACCATCGATGCGTAACCAAACAGAGGCTTGCGAGCAAAAGCCGGAATGATCTGCGAGACGATACCGAAAGCCGGCAGAATCATGATGTACACCTCTGGGTGACCGAAGAACCAGAAGATGTGCTGATACATCACCGGGTCACCGCCACCAGCGGCGTTGAAGAACGAAGTGCCAAAATGACGATCGGTCAATGTCATGGTGATCGCGCCAGCCAGAACAGGCATCACAGCGATCAGCAGGTAGGCGGTGATCAGCCAGGTCCAGGCAAACATCGGCATCTTCATCAGCGTCATGCCAGGCGCGCGCATGTTCAGGATGGTGGTGATGATGTTGATCGAACCCATGATCGACGATGCGCCCATGATGTGCATCGCGAAAATACCCATGTCCATGCCGATGCCCATTTGGGTCGACAGCGGTGCGTACAGCGTCCAGCCAGCAGCCGTTGCACCACCGGGCATCAGGAACGACGACACCAGCAGGATCGCTGCAGGTGGCAGCAGCCAGAACGAGAAGTTGTTCATCCGCGCAAAGGCCATGTCGGAAGCGCCGATCTGCAGCGGGATCATCCAGTTCGCAAAACCCACAAAGGCCGGCATGATCGCGCCGAACACCATGATCAGACCATGCATGGTGGTCAGCTGATTGAAAAACTCAGGCTGGAACAGTTGCAGACCGGGTTTGAACAACTCGGCGCGAATACCCAGCGCGAGCAGGCCACCGGTCAACAGCATCGCAAACGAGAACCACAGGTACAGCGTACCGATGTCCTTGTGATTGGTTGCATACAGCCAGCGACGCCAGCCGTGTGGATGATGATCGTCGTGCGCGTGGTCAGCGTGACCGTGGGCGTGATCCAGAGTAGTGCTCATGGGGTTTCTCCTGATTTTTCTCGATTACTTGCGCGCAGCCAGAACTTCGGCGGGCTGAACGATGTTGTCGTCAGCTTTGTTGGACCAGTTGTTACGTGTGTAAGTGATGACAGCAGCGATTTCGGTGTCAGACAGAGTGCCCTTCCATGAAGGCATCGCGTTCTTGCCATTGAGCAGAATCGCAATTTGTCCATCTTGCGGACCATTGACCATTTGCGACCCATCTAGCGCAGGAAATGCGCCGGGCACGCCCTTGCCGTTGGCCTGGTGGCAGGCAACGCAATTGGCCGCGTACACTTTTTCACCACGGGCAGCCAGCTCGGCGACCGTCCAGGTCTTGTTGGGGTCATCCGCATTGGCTGCCATCGCCTTCTTCTGGTCGGCGACCCACTTGGCGTAATCCTCTTCGCTGACCACGTTCACCACGATAGGCATGAATGCATGCTCTTTGCCGCACAGCTCGTAGCAGTTGCCGCGATAGGTACCCACTTTTTCTGCCTTGAACCAGGTGTCGCGCACGAAACCGGGAATCGCATCCTGCTTGACGCCCAGTGCGGGAACGCCCCAGGCGTGAATCACATCATTGGCCGTCGTTACGATACGAATCTTTTTGTTGACCGGCACGACCAGCGGATGATCGACTTCGAGCAGGTAGTTGTCGCCTTTGGGTGCAGCGCCATGAATTTGATCACGTGGGGTCGAGAGTGCGGACAGGAAGGCAACGCCTTCGCCATCGCCCTTCAGATAGTCATAGCCCCATTTCCACTGCATGCCAGTGGCTTTGATGGTGATGTCGGCATTCGAGGTGTCTTTCATCGCAACCACGGTCTTGGTCGCGGGCAGCGCCATCAGCACGACGATCAGGAAAGGCACGACAGTCCAGGCGATCTCGACGGTGGTGCTTTCGTGGAAGCTGGCCGATTTGTGGCCGAGAGATTTACGGTGCTTGAGGATGGAGTAGAACATCACGCCGAACACGGCGATGAAAATCGCCACGCAAATGCCGATCATCCAGTTATGCAAAACATAGATATCAGCCGCGATGGACGTCACTGGCGTCTGGAAATTGAGCTGATGTACAGCCGGACCACCATCCATGTTGTTGACTGCGGATGCCGAGCCGAAGATCGTCAGTCCGAGAGCCGCCATGGACAGCAGGGTTAGGCGCTTCACGTAGTTCATAATGTCCTCAAAGCCTGATTGAATATTTCGTTTAATTCTTTTGTTCCCGATTACACACTCATTCGATAACCGAGAAGTTCCTGATTCAGTTCCCTGGCAAATTCGCGTCGCTTGCGCTCGGTGAGGAATCGACCCACCTCGACCCTGCCCGCACTTCCCTCAAGACCGATCAATCCGTGCCTCAATGCCGGCAGAGCGACTCTCGTTCGGCAAGGGTCCAATCGAAACTGGCTGACTTTTTCCGCCTGCACCAATTCGACAACCAGCTCTGCTTCATTGAGCGCGATACATTCGCGATCGGTTGCGTGTCGGCCGAAGTACAAAAACGCCGCCGCCACCGCTGCCATTTCCAGCACTGCAAACACCATGATCAGCCACGCACCGTGCCAGGTGAAATAGCTGGCTACCATGAAGGAAGCGCCACACAGCGCCAAATACGCTTTGGCCAGCTGCCGCGGCGAAATGGAGCAGTTTTTCTTCAAGACCCATTCACGCGTCGCCATCTCACCACATCCACTCTGGAAAATCGGTGGGCAATGACTAGCCCAAAGCTTGCGGAGTATAAGCGAAAAGAATAACTGCCGCCAACTAGCCAGGGCATGTTCGGAGGTCGTAACTCATCAGTCAAATTTTGCACAGGTTGTTCAAATTTTCCTGCGCTCGAAGTGAACAATAGGCTCTCCCGTGCCAGTGGTTCGTGGTCTGGCACGGAAAGCATGGCCGTAAATGACCTCAATGGTCAGTCCCAGTCTGCCATCACGGTCCGCCAGCTGCTCCAGCGCGCGCTTGAATGCCTGTCCTTGTTGGCGCGACATGAGGCCGCGCGAGCGGTCTTCCAGCGGATTACCACCGAATGCCCGCACATCGGCCAGTAATTTCGCTGCCGATGAATATGTGATATTCAGCTTTTCCATATCCATGACGGGCGACGCAAAACCCGCATTGACCAGCATATCGCCGTAATCATGCAAATCCACAAAGGGCAAGACACGCGCATCAGACCCAGTGATCGCCGCCACTTCGCGCAATTCCTTGAACGTGTCAGGTCCGAAACAGCAAAACATCAACAAGCCATCAACACGCAAAACGCGCGCCCACTCGGCCAGCACACTATGCGGCTGCGGATGCCAATGCAGTGCCAGATTGGACCAGACCATATCAATAGCTGCAGCTTTCAACGGCAACTGACCAAAATTCGCGCAAACCAGTGCCGACTGTGATGAACGCTGCTGACCACCGACGCGCAATGCATGCATGAGCCTTTGCATGCCCGACCACGAACGCGCTTCGCGTTGCCGCGTTTCACCCAGCATCGCCATGGCTGCATCGAGGCCCAGCAATGCCGATTGCGGGAAATGCTGACGCAGCGCGAGCAAATCATCGCCCTCGCCACAACCGGCATCAAGCACCTGCCGGGGATCGATTTTGATCAGCGAGAGGCGTTCAAACATTCGCCCCGCGATCTCGCGACGAAAAAACTGGGACTCGGCGACGCGTGTGGGGCGAGCAAATAAACGCCGGACCTGGGCCATCGAAATTGGCGCACTGATGCCTTGCGGCTCTTGGGAGGAAGATGAGGCCATCAGTCAATCGCAATGCCTGCGGGCAAACTCATGGGGTATATGGGGTGCATCGCTGATTCAGCAGACATCATGCGAAAGACGCGCGGTCGCAATGAAATAATTCGGCGCAGTGTACCGCAGCAGGCTAGCCATGGTATTGAGATATTTTTCAGGACAAGCTCACAGTAACCATGCATGGCTTTGATTGGCGCTCATTTTTCCACCACCTCGGCAATGCCCTTGAACCCATTCTTCCCGGTAGCTGTGCTCTGTGTCATGCCAACAGCAAGGACGCCATCTGCATCGCATGCAGCAGGCAATTTTTTGCGAGCATGCCCGCGCGCTGCGCGATCTGCGGCCGCAGAATGCCCCATACACAATCAAAAATCTGTGGCGCCTGCTTGCGGACACCTCCCGTTTTCGACGCCACCGTAGTCGTTTGCGATTACGCTGCGCCTTCGGATTTGCTGGTGCAAGACTTGAAGTTTCGCTCGCGACTCCCACTGGGATCCTCATTCGGACGGATGCTGGCAAGCGCTATGCAAAAGCAAGTGACCAACGCTCCCGACATGATTATCCCGGTACCACTCTCCGAGACGCGATTGGCGCAGCGCGGCTTTAATCAGGCGGCGGAAATTGCACGCTCACTGTCGCGCCATACCCAGCTGCCCCTGCACTTGCAGGCGTGCGTGCGCGTGCGCGATACGCAGCCGCAGGCCGGACTGCCGCTGGGTGAAAGACGGGTTAATATGCGGGGCGCTTTCGCGGTGCAGTTCACTACGTCGGTGAAAGGTCGGCATGTGCTGTTGGTGGACGATGTGATGACCACCGGCCATACGCTCAACGAACTCGCCGCCTGTCTGAAGCGACATGGCGCAAAACGTGTGACGAATGCCGTTTTTGCGCGCACACCCGAAAAATGACCTGATGCGGAGGTGGCCTTGTTTCATGTGGTGCTGGTCGAACCGGAAATACCGCCGAACACCGGCAATATCATTCGCCTGTGCGCGAACACAGGCGCTCAACTGCATCTGATCGAACCGCTGGGCTTTCCTCTCGATGACGCGAAGATGCGGCGAGCGGGGCTGGATTATCACGAGTACGCGGATATGCGGGTTCATCATGACTGGGCGTCATTTCTTCTGGCTTTGCAGCCTGATCCTTCGCGAGTATTTGCAATGACCACGCATGGATCGACCGTGTTTGCCGAAGTGCGCTTCCAGCCTGGCGATGTGTTTGTCTTTGGCTCGGAGACGCGCGGCTTGTCCGTCACTCTGCGCGAATCCTTCCCGTCGACACAAAGAATCCGTCTGCCCATGCGTGCCGGCAACCGCAGCCTGAACCTGTCCAATGCAGTCGCCGTCACGGTGTACGAAGCCTGGCGCCAGACTGGCTTTCCCGGTGGCAGCTAGATTGACTCTCGCTCAGGATTATCCGAGTCACTCTCGAATAAACGAAATGCGCAGCATCACAGCCAGTTTGTTCCTGCGCCTATAATTCACCCATTGTCATTTTTTTTGAGGACCGCCATGCTGAATCGACTCATGATCACCGTTGTCACCCTGTTCGCCACCAGCCTAGTTCAAGCCCATGGAACGCATGCCGGCAATATTCACGTTGAGCAGGCACAGGCACGCGCCAGTGTCGGCAATCAGGCCAATGGCGCAGCTTTTTTGACGATTGAAAATCAGGGCAAGGCCGATGATGTGCTGCAGTCTGTCGCCGCACCCATCGCAGGCAAGGTCGAGATTCACACCATGATCATGGAAGGCGACGTGATGAAAATGCGCGCCGTTGAACGCCTTGAGATCAAGGCCGGCGAAAAAATTGAAATGAAACCGGGTCAGGGCTATCACATCATGCTGCTCGGCCTGAAAAAACCACTAAAGGCGGGCGACAGCTTTCCCATGCAACTCAGCTTCCGCAAATCAGGCAAAGTGCAGCTGACAGTCACCGTAACGGAAGCGGGCGCAGCAGCCAAATCCGGACCCGATGAAGAGATGCATGAGCATCACCATCATCAGTAAATGAGCTCATTATGACCCGATGCCCTGAAGCCACGTCAGTGCATCGGTGTCAGCCGTACGTACAAGTTTCCGATACCTCCGACGTATCAGCCATTGATCACTTTGCGCTCCGGCGCGCCCTGCGGATCACCAAACATACTCGGGTGCCAATACTCCCCAGGATCTGCAAGCCAGGCAAATTTTTTGTTCGTTTCGGATAAACACCTGAGCGGCACCAGCGATACCTGATAGCGGGTGAGCAGCGCGATGAATTCTCTTGATGCTTTTTTTGTGAGAAATCGTATTTCCATCCTGAGCAGCAATCGCCCATGATGCATCTGGAATTCGCGGATAGCGGTCAGATCTTTCAGTCCCTGATAAAAACGTTGTTCATCACGTTCCGTTAGAAATGAAGGCAAATCGATTTCAACTTCCATTATTTTGACTTGAGCGGTTATGCATTATCCGTGACCGCACAAAGATCCATATTCGGGCGGCGGGGCGAATTTAAAACACTCAACTCAGGCAAGGCGAAAAAAATTCAGGGATGTGTGTGCGACACCACAGACCTTCACTGCGGCAAATGGCTGCACAGATTATCTGATGTCAGGACGCGGACTTGGGCCGCTACTGACTCGGGTCGACAACAGGTGCCGATCATCGGCCGTGACGACAGATGCAGGGCTTCAATCCATCAGGAGCGCGCGTCGTAGTGTTGAAAAACTGTGCGGCTGCCCTCCTCACCGAACAGAATCACGTCGTACGCATCTCTGCGTGTGCCGTCGACTTCCATCCCCGGCGTACCCACCGGCATGCCGGGCACCGCCAGCCCAATACCCTTTGGCCGTTCAGCGAGCAAACGACGAATTTCTTGCGCGGGGACGTGGCCTGGCGGCTACGGATCAGACCGAGGCTTTTTCCCGTGGCTCGAGGCGGGCAATCGCCTCCTTGCGGTAGCGGTTAAGCTCTTGAACGGAGCTGAAGCTGCGCTCGAACAGCAAGGAAAGATTGTGCAAAATCCGGTCAACGACTTTCTTTTCCCATTCATCGTCAAAACGAATCTGGTGATCCAGCCAGGCCTCGAGCCAGCTGGGATCGGGCAAGCGACTCTGCACCGTATCGTTGGGATACAGCGACTGGTTCACGTGAAGATTGGTCGGATGCAGGGGCTTGTCGGTACGCCGCGCGGAAGCCATTAGCACGCCAATTTTTGCGAACGCGACACGCGCGCTGTCGCCAACCTCGGTCAGCGCTTTTTTCATGTAGCGCAGGTAGGCGCCGCCGTGCCGCGCCTCATCCTGACTGATGATCTTGTAAATATGCTTGATGACCGGCTCGGTATGCCACTCAGCGGCGCAACGGTACCAGTGATTGAGCCGTATCTCGCCGCAAAAATGCAGCATCAGGGTTTCCAGAGGAGGCGCCGGATCGAATTCAAAGCGCACATTGTGCAATTCTGCTTCGGTCGGCACCAATTCGGGCCGAAAACGTCGCAGGTACTCCATCAACACCAGCGAGTGCTTTTGCTCTTCGAAAAACCAGACTGACATGAAGGCAGAAAAATCGCTGTCATTGCGGTTATCGCGCAAAAACATTTCAGTCGCAGGCAAAGCCGACCACTCGGTAATCGCATTCATGCGTATGGTCTGCGCCTGCTCTTCAGACAGCAGCGCAGGATCGAACTCGTCCCATGGAATATCGGTTTCCATGTTCCAGCGGACTTGCTCAAGGGAGCGGAAGAGTTCGGGGTACAGCATTTGTTGAGCTTCCTGCTTGAATGATCTGGGCGGATTCTACCAACAAAGTATGACCGTTCGATTGATGACCAAGACGACCTCTGGGTTACTTTCGTAGCCGCCCAAAGTCACAAGTCATTCAGTGCGGCGAGCATTTCCACGGCTCGAATCCGTATCGCCTGCCGCTCATCCGCATCGAGTTTTTGGAGATTTTTTACCATCAGCGCTGTCCTTGGATTGCCGGCCAGCGAAGCTTCGTGCCTGTCGATGAAATGCCAGTACAAGGTCGTGAATGGGCAGGCGGCGTCCCCGGTACGACGCGAAGGATCATAGCGGCAGCCCGAACAATAATTGCTCTGCCGGTTGATGTAGGCCCCGCTGGCCACATAAGGCTTGCTGGTAAAACGCGGACCGCAGGCATGCAATGCCATGCCGGCCGTGTTCGGCAGCTCGACCCATTCCACCGCATCCACGTAAATGGCCAGATACCAGTCGCAGACTTGTTGCGGCGACAAGCCTGCAAGCAAGGCGAAGTTACCAGTCACCATTAAACGCTGAATGTGATGCGCATAGCCGAGCTCCAGCGTTTGCTTGAGGCTGTCACGCACGCAGGCCATCCCGGTTTGACCGGTCCAGAACCAGTCCGGCAAATCGCGCTGGTGGTCATAGTGATTGGCTTTCGCCATTGCCGGCATGTCATTCCAGTACACCCCGCGAATGAATTCGCGCCAGCCAAGTATCTGGCGTATGAATCCCTCCGCGCTTTCGATGGACACATGGCCACGACGCCATGCCTGCTCGGCCGCCGCGATCACTTCACGCGGATCGAGCAAATGCAAATTGAGTGCGGCAGATAGCAGAGAATGCCAGCCCAGCGGTGTGTCGGTCCACATCGCATCCTGATAGTCACCGAACTTGCTCAGACGCTGATCAATGAAACGCGCGAGCGCCTCGAGCCCCTGCTCTCGGGTAACTGGCCAGAAAAAATGCGCAAGCGAGCCAGGGTGGTCGGGAAAGAGTTTTTCCACCAACTCTATAACTTGCAAGGTCACGGCATCGGGAGCAAACGCAGCTGGTGGCGGTATCACGCCGGGACCGGTGCGCTTGGGATAAGCGCTGCGGTTTTCAGCATCGAAATTCCATTGACCACCTGCGGGTTCGTCACCGTCCATCATGACGCCGAATTTTTTTCGCATCACGCGATAAAAAAACTCCAGACGCAGCTCTTTCTTGCCGCGCGCCCAGTCGGCAAATTCAGTACGACTGCACAGGAAATGCGTGTCATCCAGCAGGTGCAGGACCACGCCCTCATCTCGAGCAACGCTCTCTATCTGCTGCTGCATGCGCCACTCGCCCGGCTCCGCCAGCCGCAAGGCCTGCGGTCGGTGTCGACGCAAGGACTGCCGGAGACGCTCATCGAAGCCAGCATCAACAGGATCATCGATTTGCACATAGTGGAGCGGCCAGGCCCGCGCCGCCACGCCATTGGCGAAATGCCGCATCGCCGACAGGAAAAGCGCGATGCGGGCCTTGTGCGACCAAACCGCCTTTGCCTCGCCGGGTGCCTCGATCATCAGGACGGCATCCTGAGCGGGATCGAAGCCATCAAACACCGGGCTGGTAAAACTCAATTGGTCGCCAAGGACAAGGATCAGATGACGCACGAGCGGAGCCAAAAAGTTGTCATAAATAGATTATTGCCTGCTCAAATACCGCATAAAACCTGGATTTTTTGCTTTTTCGAAAATAATCAGAAATAAGCTAAGGGACAGTCACACAATTTCCGTGAATGCGCTAGAATGACCCAACAGTTTAAATTAAAACTTAATGGTATTCTCATAATGACCCAGTCAAAGATACGCGCAATACCGAGACCGTGGTGGTTCGTGGCCAGTCTGCTTGGCCTGATCACGCTACTGGCCTTCATGCCGCGAGCGAGTCTGGCCAATGAATGCCCCGCATTACTGAATTTCAAGCACAGCCGTCTTCAAGATGACTCGCCACAAAACCTCTGCCAATACGCTGGCAAGGTCACGCTGGTCGTGAACACGGCAAGTTATTGCGGATTTACCTCGCAGTACGAAGGGCTGGAAAAGTTGTATGCGACTTACAAGGACAAGGGGCTGGTAGTTCTCGGCTTCCCTTCGAATGATTTCAGTCAGGAGCCTGGCGACAACCATGAAATCGCCGACTTTTGCTACAACACATATGGCGTGAAGTTTCCGATGTTTTCGAAAACTGCCGTCAAGGGCAAAGATGCCCATCCGCTGTTTGCCGCATTGGCCAAGGCCAGTGGCAAAACACCGGGCTGGAATTTCAACAAATACCTGATCGATCGCGAAGGCAAGCTGATCAGTCACTACGGCAGCACAACAGCGCCGAATGACAAAGCGATGCTGGCCGCCATTGAAAAGGCACTTACCGCCAAGTAAGTGATGCGGATGCGCGTCATCCGAAACGGTTTTTGCTGTGATGCCTCCCAGCGCATGCTGGTGGCATGTCGGGGCGATCTTCCCCCAACCCGTATTCTCCCTGACGGGCATCGCAGCTTTTTTATTCATGCGGGATATCCAAACCATGAAGATCGCAGTGATTGGCTCCGGCATCTCCGGACTTTCAGCGGCGTGGCAGCTGGCCCGCTCGGGACACGAAGTGTCGCTCTACGAAGCCGGCGACTACTTTGGCGGTCACACGAACACCGTGGACATCACCGTCGAGGGCAAAACCTTCGGTGTGGACACGGGTTTTCTCGTTTTTAATCACCGCACCTATCCCAATCTTGTCCGGCTGTTTGATGACATCAAAGTCGATACTTCAGCCAGCGACATGTCCTTCTCGTGCAAGCTGCCGCTGTCGGATCAACCCGGCGCGCGCACGCTCGAATGGGCCGGCGCCAATCTGAATACTGTGTTCGCGCAAAGGCGCAATTTGTTCAATCCGCGCTTCTTGCGAATGATCCGGGATATCTTGCGCTTCAATCGCGAAACAACACAGATGGCACAAAGCGGCAGCGCAATGGATGAGATGGCGCTCGGTGATTTTCTTGTTCAGAATCGCTACAGCATCGAGTTCCGCGACTGGTATCTGCTGCCCATGGCTGGATGTATCTGGTCTTGTCCCACAGAGCAGATGCTCGCGTTTCCTCTCGCGACTTTCGTGCGTTTTTGCCACAACCACGGTTTGATTCAAGTGAACGATCGGCCGCAATGGCATACCGTCACTGGCGGTGCACGGCATTATGTCGTTGAACTGCTCAAAGAGATCACAAACAAGTACCTCCACACGCCCGTCAAATCGGTGTCGCGTGTCGATCTCGGTTCAGTCAGACAAGTCAAAGTCGATTCCACCATGGGCAGCCTGATGTACGACCAGGTTGTGCTGGCCTGCCACAGCGACCAAAGCCTCGCGATCCTCAGCGATGCCAGCACTGAAGAGAAAAAAATTCTTTCTGCCGTGGGCTATCAACCCAACCACGCGGTCCTTCACACGGATGCCAGCTGCCTGCCGGCGAGCAAAAAAGCGTGGTCGGCATGGAACTATGAAAGTGCCGGCACTCAAGAGCCTCGCGTGTGTGTGCATTACCTGCTGAACATGCTTCAACCACTGCCTTGCAAAACGCCCGTGATCGTGTCACTCAATCCTTTGTCCGAACCAGATCCCGCGACTGTGATGGGTCGTTTTGATTATGCCCACCCGATATTCGACAGTGCCGCCATTGCTGCGCAACAGGCACTGCCGGGCATTCAAGGTCAGCGCAATGTCTGGTTCGCCGGCGCATGGACAGGTTACGGCTTCCATGAAGACGGCCTCAAATCCGGCTTGTCGGTTGCGCGCGCCATCGAAGAACAGGCGCAGTTGCAACTGCGCCGTGCCGCGTGACGGAGGCCACAATGCAAAAGCTGCCCCAGCAGGCATTGTTGAGTATGGGTCAAGTGAGGCACAGTCGTCTGCGCCCGGCACAAAACACGTTCAGCTATGGTGTATTCACCCTGATGTTGCCCTTGCGGACGCTGGGTGATGCGGCGCTGCCCAGTAGTTTGTGCTCACGCAATCGCTTCAATCTGATGTCCTTCCACGATCGCGATCATGGCGATGGCAAAACACCGCTACTGCAGTGGATAGATCAATTACTCAAAAGCGAGCAGGTCGAGGACGCCGATGGCGAGATCTGGCTGCAAACCTTCCCCAGAGTACTGGGCTATGTATTCAATCCCGTCTCGTTCTGGTACTGCCACCGAAGCAATGGCGAATTGCGTGCGATTGTCTGCGAGGTCAACAATACTTTTGGCGAACGTCACTGCTATTTGCTTGATACCGGCGGCGTAATGCCTTGGGGTGTCTCGCTGACAGCGAAAAAAGTATTCCACGTATCGCCGTTCTGCGCAGTCGAAGGCAACTATAGGTTTCGCTTCATGCGCACCACACAAACCATTGATAGCTCCGATATCGAGCGTATCGTGGCGCGCATTGACTATGACGACAATGAAGGTCCCTTGCTGCTGACCAGTGTCTCTGGCGTATTGTCACCACTTTCCAATGCGAGTGCGGCCGAAGCCTTTCTGCGTCATCCGCTGATGACCCTAGGCGTAATTGCTCGCATTCACTGGCAGGCACTGCGTCTCTTCATCAAGCGCGTACCTTTCTTCAGCAAACCCTTGCCACCCACTTCCCCATTGAGCCGATGAACAAACCACTCTCTCCCTCACGCGCCCTCAATGATCAAATTGCCGGCAGCTATCTTCAGTCCGCCACGCTGCCGACGCAGGCGCGCATCGTGCTGCAGATGCTGCAACGGCTTGAGTATGGCGCGCTGACACTGAAATGCCCGGATGGCAATGTGCTGCATTTCGGCGATGACAGTGAACCTGTCAACCTGACACTCAAAAGCTGGGAACCCTGCATCGCTGTGATGAAATCCGGCGACATCGGATTTGCCGAGAGCTTCATCAGTCAACAATGGCATACCGATGATCTGACTGGCCTGCTCAAACTGTTCATCTATAACCGCAATGCGCTGGAGACGGCCATTTATGGCAGCTGGTGGGGCAGTCTGATCTATCGCATCCGTCATCTTTTCAATCGCAATTCGCGCGCTGGCAGTCGCCGCAATATTCACGCTCACTACGACATCGGCAATCGCTTTTACCGACTGTGGCTCGATCCTTCAATGACTTATTCGAGTGCGCTGTTTGCCAACCCGCAAGCGACGCTGCAGCAAGCACAAACTGCCAAATACGAACGCATCTATGACGAACTTCAAGTCGGTGCCGGCAGCCGTATTCTGGAAATTGGTTGCGGCTGGGGCGGCTTTGCCGAACTGGCTTCCGCTCGCGGCGTGCACCTTACGGGTCTGACGCTCTCGACCGAACAGCTTGAATTCGCACAGCAACGCTTGCAAACCGCAGGACTGGCCGAACAGGCAGATCTGAAGCTGCAGGATTATCGTGATGCGGACGGCAAATTTGATGCTATTGCATCGATCGAGATGTTCGAGGCTGTCGGCGAAGCCTACTGGGACAGTTACTTCGAGTGCGTCGCAGAGCGGCTGAAAACCGGTGGTCGCGCCTGCATACAAACCATCACGATTGATGATGCACTGTTCGAACGCTATCGCACGGGCACAGACTTCATTCAGCAATATATCTTCCCTGGCGGCATGCTGCCATCGCCTTCCGTATTTCGTGCCCATGCCGAACGCCATGGCCTGAAAATCGTCAATGAACTCGCCTTCGGCCTTGACTATGCGCGCACACTGGAACTCTGGCATGCCGCTTTCTTGAAAACGCTGCCCGAGGTGGAAGCACAGGGCTTTGATCGTGCCTTCATTCAAACATGGCGCTTTTATTTGTCTTATTGTGAAGCCGGATTCCGTGCAGGCAGTATCGATCTGTATCAGTTCACGCTGCAGAAACAGTGATGACCATCGCATACCCTCGATTTTTTTTTCTGACCCTGGTGGCGCTTCTGCTGCCTCTGGCAACGCTCGCGCAATCGTCCCCCGGCTATATTCGACAATCCCTCCCCGAAGCGACGCTGGTCGGACAAGGCCTGTATCGCTGGTTTGGTCTGAGCATCTACAAAGCCCGACTGTGGGGAGATAAGGGAAAAGTTACGACGGCAGGATGGTCGGGCAACCCTTTTGCCCTTGAGCTCGAATACACGCGAACACTGTACGGCGAAAAAATTGCCATCGCCAGTCTTGATGAAATCAAAAAACTCGGCTTGGGTACCAATGCACAGCATGAACAATGGCTGACCGAGATGAAAAAAATCTTCCCGAACGTGGAAGAGGGTCAGCAACTGACCGGCATCTATGCGCCCGGACAACCATCGCGATTTTTTTTCAATGGCAAATCTATCGGTGAAATCGCCGACCCCGAATTCGGTCCTGCATTTTTTGGTATCTGGTTACATCCGAAAACTTCCGCACCCAAATTGCGTCAGCTTTTGCTGAGCTCGAAATGACTGGGTGCCCACTTGCGTAAGCAGAGCCGTCTGGAATGAAATTCTCGCTCAGGCATTTGTTTGCCTATGGCTTGTTCGGACTGCCACTCTCGCTGCTGGCCCTGCCCGTCTATGTGGTGGTGCCGCAGTTGTACGCAGGTACGCTGGGATTGTCGCTGACCGCCGTGGGCAGCCTGCTGCTGGCAGCGCGCTTGTTTGATGCCTTCATTGACCCGGCGCTCGGCAGTTGGATGGACAGAGCCGCGCTGACACGGGGGCATGCCGGTTTCGTGCTGATGTCGCTGCTGCCCCTGAGCGTGGGCTATCTGACGCTGTTTCATCCGCCGATGATGGAGACGACGTATTTGTATTTGTGGTTTGGGATGAGTTTGCTGGTGGTCTATGTGGGCTTCAGCATGGCGACGATTGCACACAACAGCTGGGGTGCGAGCCTCACGCAGCAGCGCGGCGAACGCGCGCGACTGACGGCAACGCGCGAAGCTTGTGCACTGGCGGGTGTGGTCATGGCAGCGGCCCTGCCGATGGCAATAGGCATGGCCGGCTTGTCGATCGTTTTTATCGTGCTGCTAGCAGTCACTGCATTTGTCCTGCTGCGTTTTGCACCGCGCGCATTGTTGCGCGCGATGGATGATGCTCCGGCGCATTCGTTCATGCTGCCCTTGCGCGACCGACAGTTTCGCTGGTTGCTCGCTGTTTTTGCGGTCAATGGCATTGCTGCTGCGATACCGGCCACATTGTTCATATTTTTTGCTTCGGATGGACTGCAGTTGCCCGAATACGCAGGCGTGTTTCTGGTGCTTTATTTTCTGGCTGCTGCATTAGCCTTGCCCGCGTGGGCAAAGCTGGCTGCAAGTCTAGGTGAAGCAAATGCCTGGTTGGCGGGCATGCTGTTGGCGGTGAGCGCTTTTGTAGGGACTGCGCAGCTGGAAGCTGGCGCACTGATGTCGTTTGCCGTGATTTGCATACTCTCCGGTGCAGCACTTGGTGCGGATCTGGCATTACCCCCCGCACTACTGGCCGGCGTGATAGGTGCGGCAGGTCACAGCGGACAACGCGAGGGCGCGTACTTTGGGCTTTGGAGCTGGATGACCAAGCTCAATCTGGCACTCGCTGCAGGAATTTCACTGCCCTTGCTGGACTGGCTTGGTTATGCGCCCGGTCATTCGAGTCAGGAAGGATTGCGTGCACTGGTGATCGGGTATGCATTACTGCCGTGTGGACTGAAAGCGGTTGCGGGCGTGCTTTTATGGCGTTCACCGCTGAAACAAGTATGAAACCGGGATGCGAAACAACATCCGAATGAACACTATGGAGATGGAAAGTGAATGCATGGATACGATCAATCGTCATTGCGCTGGCAATCGCAGCGGCTGGCTGCGGAACAACCATGACGCCCGCTGATTACGCTGCCGAGCAGCCTGCGCTCGACCTGAAAACCTACTTCAATGGCACCGTGGATGCCTGGGGAATTTTCCAGGACCGCTCAGGCAAGGTCGTCAAGCGCTTCACCGTCGTGATGCACTGCAGCTGGGATGGCGACACGGGTACGCTGGATGAAGATTTCACTTACTCGGACGGCACCACACAAAAACGCGTGTGGACGCTCAAGAAAGTCGGCGAGAACCGCTACATCGGCACGGCAGGTGACGTGATTGGTGAAGCCGATGGCACCACTGGCGGCAACACACTCAACTGGAAATATGTGCTGGCGCTCCCGGTAGATGGCAAGGTTTATCACGTCAATTTCGACGACTGGATGTATCAGATGGATGATAACGTGATGATCAATCGTGCAGTCATGAGCAAATTCGGCATACGGCTGGGCGAAGTCACCCTGTCATTTCGCAAAAGGCCTCAGTGATGACGCAAGCTTCGCCAGCATTGCCGGCGTACAAAGTGCAGAGCACGCTGTATGAGCCCTTGGAGCGCGGCATGAATCCGCGCATCCGAGACTGGCGCGGCGCGCGAGTCTGGGTGATTGGTGCATCGACTGGCATCGGTGCGGAGACAGCCAAGCTGCTGCTCGAAAAAGGCGCGCGCGTAGCGATCTCGGCGCGCAAAACCGACGCACTGCAGGAGATAGCGAACAACCACCCGCAGGCAATGGTACTGCCACTGGATGTAACACAGCATGCACAAGTGATTTCAGCGCGCGATCAGCTGCTCGCGCAATGGGGTGGACTGGATCTGATGCTGATTGTGGCCGGCGCCTACAATGAAATGCGGGTTGATACTTTTGACATGGCGGTGGTGAATCAACTGCTGGATGTGAACCTGCGCGGCGTGTTTCACTGCATCGATGCAATGCTGCCGATTTTGCTCGATGAGAAAAGCGGCAGTGGCGGAATCGGCATCGTGTCATCGGTGGCAGGCTACTCGGGCTTGCCCAAGGCGCTGGTATATGGCCCGTCCAAGGCGGCACTGATCAATCTGTGTGAATCACTGTACTTTGATTTGCATCCGCGCGGACATGCGGTCTACATGATCAATCCCGGTTTCGTTGCGACACCGGCGACGGCACAAAACGACTTCGCGATGCCGGGCCTGATCAGTGCAGGACGCGCAGCACAGGAAATTGTGACGGGGATGGAAAAAGGTGTATTCCACATTCATTTTCCCAAAGGTTTTACGAACTGGCTCAGGATGGCAAGGCTCTTACCCTATCGGTGGTATTTTTCTCTGATCCACAAAGTGACCGGTCTATGAATTACGAAGACAGCCTGCAGCGACTGATCCGATTTTTTGAGACGATTAATGTTAGCAATGTCGGCCAGTTAGCGCAGGTGTATAGCGAGGATGTTTTTTTCAAGGATCCCTTCAATGAGGTAAATGGCCTGCCGGAAGTCGTGCGAATCTTTTCGCACATGTTTGAGCAAGTCGATGGCCCGCGCTTCGTGGTGACGAGTCATGTACTGCAAGGCGATCAGGCTTTTCTGACCTGGGATTTTCTGTTTCGGATGAAACGCTTTTCTGCAGTAGAGCAATGCATACGGGGCGCCACGCATGTTCGCTTCGGCCCTGACGGCAGGGCGAATTTCCATCGTGATTACTGGGACGCCGCAGAGGAACTCTACGAAAAACTGCCGCTGCTAGGGTCATTGATGCGCGTTCTTAAACGATTGGCGCGCAAATAAAGCTCGCCAAAACCATACCGGGCAACGCCGGGCCAGAGCTGCATCAATCGCGGCGTCACTATCAACAGAGGCGCCGACCAATTTACATGTCGTCTTTTTTCTTGCTGCGCGAGCTGGTGGTTTTTTTTACCGCTGGACTTGCCTTCTTTTTTGCCGGCGTTTTCTTGCTCGCAGGTTCCTTGGCGGGTGTCACGGCCTGATTCACTGCCTGAGCAAACTGATCCTGCACCGTGTTCCACCACAAGGCGGTATTGGCGAACTGCGCAGCGAGCGCCGATGTATCCGGCATGCCGGGTGCCGGTTTGTCCGCCTTGTCAGCGGTTTTTTCGAAGGGTGACTCAAATCCCGGCTTGGCTTCCGTCGCAGGTCGGCCAGTGCCCGCTTGGGAAAAACTCTGACCCATGGTCTGAATTGCCGACAGAGTAGCGCTCTGGACTTCCAGTGTCTGTATCGTGGTGCGAAGCATGTTCATGTTCATTTGCAACCAGGACTCGACAGCCTTGAGATCGGTAATCTGCTTGTTGATATCGTCGGGCGACATCGACGGCATGGACATGCCAGGTATTTTCATGGCGCCCCACATATTGCGCACGAATTCGAGGGTGTCGTTCATGGCGCCGGCTCCCGGCAAGCCACCCATGTCGTTACTGGCCATTACTCATCTCCCCAAGCGGTATCATCAGAATGGCTGATGCTACCCGTTTCCGTAAAAGAGTAACAGATCAGATGATGACGGCAGCATTCAGCTGCGTCTCTGCGGCGCTAAATCAAACCAGCACTCGCGATTTGACAACGGTAAACTAGCCACATGTCCGTGCATCGACCGTTCCCTTATTCGCTCTTGCCATCGGGTCGCAAAGCTGGCTTCATGCTGCTGGTCCTTCTGCTTTCCCTGGTGGCGCACCTGTTCATCATTCAATGGGCCAGAGACAGTCTCGCACTGGTATCGTTGCTCGATGATGAAGAGGATCTGATTCAGGTCAGCTTGCAGGCAGCGACAACGCCACAAAGCCGAGCAGCGATACCGCGCCCGCCACCGCCCCCGACCAGCGCCCCGGAAAAATCGCCCCCGCTCTTGCCCGATGCTCCGGTGGCAAACCCGACGCCGGCCGAAAGCCCACCTGCAGCGCCGGTTGTTAACGAACCCGCGCCAGTGACATCTGACCGCACGCCGCAAGCCTCGGATACCGTAACCGAAACGAGCACTGCGAACGCGCCGGCGCCAGCGCCCGCATCGCCGGTACCCACCAGTCCTGCACAATCTGATGTACCAACGACGGCAGCACCAGCGACAGCAGAATCCGCCCCGGCCACCACCACCGATACGCCACCCTTGTTTTCGCGTGTCAGCCTGCCACCCTCGGCCGATCTCAGCTATGACGCGATTGCCATCAAAGGCAGCAGCAAGGTTGAGGGTCGAGGTCTGGTGAAGTGGACACAGGATGGTCGACAGTACTCGATCAACGGTGAAGCATCCGTCTTGTTTCTGTCCGTACTCAGCTATCGCAGTGAAGGTCGTCTCGGCGACATCGGCCTGCTGCCGGAGCTGTATACGGAAAAACGTTTGGGCAAGTCGTCGACGAATACGCATTTTCATCGCGAGCGCCAGACCATCAGCTTCTCGGCTTCCACCAACAACTATCCCGTCAAAGGTGGCGAACAGGATCGCGGCAGCGTGTTCTGGCAGCTGGCCGGTCTGGCGCGCGGCAATCCCGACAAACTGCAGGCAGGCTTGTCATTCGAGCTGGTCATTGCCGGCAGCCGAACTGCCGACCCTTGGCGTGTGACGGTGCATGGCACTGAACCTGTCGCGCTGACGCAAGGCAAGGTAGACGCCTGGCATATGAGCCTGATTCGACCTGACGGTGGCACCGACTACCAGCTCGAAGTCTGGGTCGCGCCGGGACAGGATTGGTATCCAGTCAAAATCATGTATGTCGACCGCAAAGGCACCACGCTTGGGTTAACCTTGTCGAAACTGGAAAAAAAATGAACACCGATCTACCAACGCTTTCACTGAAAGAACACACCATGAGGCTTAGCCTGAAAAAATTTCCGACGCTGGTGGCAGGTGTACTGCTGAGTCTGAGTCTGGCGCATGCGCAAGACAAAATGAACGGTAACCCGCCACCATCAAGCCAGCTGCAATACCACCTGCGTGCCGACATCAAGGGATTGTCTGTTGAAGGCAGCGGCCAAATTGATTGGCAAGCCGATGCAAAACAGTATCGACTGGTTTTTGACACGTCCACTCAACTGACCGGTCCGCTGATGTCGGAGAAAAGCGAGGGCGCCATCGATCGCAGTGGACTGGCGCCAACAAATTTTTTACTGAAACGCATACGCAAGGAACCTGTAACGGTGGTCTTTGATCGCCGTGCCGGTCAGATCAATTTTCCTGGTGATGCTCCCCCCTACAAAATTCAGGGTGGCGAACAAGACCGACTCAGCGTCATCTGGCAATTGCTATCGGTGGCACGCGCGCGCCCGAATAGTTTCGTTCCCGGCTCAAGCTGGAAATTTTTTGTTGCGGGCCACCACGGTGCCGAATCGTGGACGTTTCAGGTCAAAGACAAGCAACGGCTACGCACCAATCTCGGTGAAGTCGACACCTTGCATGTGACTTATGTACCCAACGATGTCAACAATGGACGGCAAGTCGATATCTGGCTCGCGCCCTCTCAGGAGTGGTTCCCGATGCGTCTGCGCTTTACCGAGCCCAAGGGAGATGCGATTGAGCAGACGATAGAAAAAATCATCAAAAAATGAATTCTTCTGCACTCGTGCTGTTTTCAGGCGGACAGGATTCCACTACTTGTCTCGCCTGGGCACTCTCACGTTATGCGCGTGTCGAGACGCTGGGATTTGACTACGGCCAGCGGCATGCGGTTGAGCTCAGCCTGCGATCACCTCTGCTGTCATCCCTGCGCGCATTGAATGCGGAATGGCATCGCCGCTTGGGCGAAGATCATCTGCTGGATCTGTCACTGCTGGGAAAAATTTCCGATACCGCGCTCACGCGCGATACAGCGATTGCCATGCAGGCCAATGGATTGCCCAACACCTTTGTGCCCGGTCGCAATCTGCTTTTCATTACGGTCGCAGCAGCACTGGCTTACCGGCGCGGTATTGATGTCATCGTCGGTGGCATGTGCGAGACAGATTACTCCGGTTATCCGGACTGCCGCGATGAGAGTCTGTGTGCGCTT
This sequence comes from Pseudomonadota bacterium, assembly GCA_039806005.1. Classification (GTDB taxonomy): domain Bacteria; phylum Pseudomonadota; class Gammaproteobacteria; order Burkholderiales; family Burkholderiaceae_D; genus Pernthalerella. The sequence continues at coordinate 26,532 of JBDKLM010000044.1, read as the reverse complement.
GAATCAGCACTGCAACTGGGCATGGCAACGACGCTGTCGCTGCAAACGCCACTGATGTGGCTGAACAAGGCTGCCACCTGGCAGCTGGCGCACGATCTGGGTGGCGAGCCACTGGTGACTTTGATACGCACTAACACGCACACCTGCTATTTGGGCGAACGAGGCACATTGCATGACTGGGGGCACGGCTGCGGAACTTGCCCGGCGTGTGAATTGCGGGCCAACGGTTATCGCGAGTACGCAGCTTGTACATCAGCGAAAGACACTGGACCCCAGCTTTCGCTGGGGCGACGGAATTTATAGATAGTAGCCTAAATATCGTCATCCCAGCGAAAGCTGGGATCCAGCGGCTTTCGTTGCATACCTAAAAAATTTTTATTCGTGAATTTAAATCAACCAATTCAGGAATCAAGCTGCGTGCCGACCTGAATCCGGCACTGACTTCGTTGTCGGTTTCAAAGCATCAAGCAACTTGGCTTCCTTCTGCTTGGCATTTTTCAAATGCCTCTCTTTCACATGACCGTAACCTCGGATGTCTTCCGGAATACTGGCCAGCTCCACCATCTGTGACAAATTCTCGCTGCTGAGTGTGGGCAGCAGATTGCTGATGGTATTGCGATAGTCAAGGATCAAGGCACGCTCGTTCTTGCGCTCTTCGGTATGACCAAAGGGATCCAGAACACTGCCCCTCAGGAAGCGCAGTTTCGCCAGCAGCGGAAACACCATGCCAACCCAGCTGCCAAACTGACGCTTGATCAGATGGCCATTCGCATCGCGGTCTGACAGCAAGGGCGGCGCGAGATGATATTTGATCGAATAATTTCCTTCGAACATGCCTTCAATTTTTTTCTTGAATGCCGGATCGCTGTGCAGCCGTGCGACTTCGTACTCATCCTTGTACGCCATCAGCTTGAACAGATAACGCGCAACCGCTTCAGTCAGACGCAAGCTTTGTCCGGCAGATACGAGCTTGCTTTCGGCAGCGCGTACTTGCTCGACGAATTGCTGATAACTATCGGCGTAGGCCGCGTTTTGATAATCCGTGAGGAAGCTGGTGCGACGCTTGATCGTTTCATCCAGCGTCGGAGCGCGTTTGAATTCGATGACCTGTGCCGGCGCGAGCGCTTTCATTTCCTTCTCGACCGCTTCCAGATTGTCCGCTGCCAAACGACCCCAGGCAAAAGACTGCTGATTGAAATCGACGGACACGCCATTGAGTTCGATCGCCTTGAGCAACGCCTGCTCGGACAGTGGCACCCAGCCACGCTGGAAAGCATAGCCGAGCATGAACATATTGGTGGCAATCGCATCGCCCATCAGCGTCGTGGCGATTTTGCCGGCCTCAACAGCAGCCACGGCTTCATCACCACAGGCCTTGCGAATATTGTCAGCCGCGCTGGCATCCGGATACTGCCAGTCCGGGTTTTTGACAAACGCGGCCGTCGGTGCGAGGGTCGAATTGATGACTGCATGCGTGCGTCCACTGCCCATGCGTGCAATCGCATCCTTGCTCGCGGCCACGATCACATCGCAGCCAATCACGAGATCGGCAGCGCCGGTGCCGATGCGGGTTGAATGGATCTGATCATCTTTTTCTGCCAGACGCACATGCGACATCACGGGTCCGCCTTTTTGCGCGAGGCCGCTCATGTCGAGCACGCTGCAAGCCTTGCCACCGACGTGCGCCGCCATCGCCAGAATCTGACCCACCGTCACCACGCCGGTGCCACCGATACCGGTGACCAGCACGCCGAAAGGCTCGCTAAGCGAAGGCAATTGCGGTGGATTGAGTTTGGCTGCGCGCGACAGCGCAGAGATTGCGCCGCCACTCGCGTCTTTCATCGCAGCTTTTCTCGGTTTCTTCAGTTGTCCGCCTTCGACCGTGACAAAGCTCGGGCAGAAACCGGTCACGCAAGAGAAGTCCTTGTTGCAGCTGGACTGATTGATCTGGCGCTTGCGACCGAACTCTGTTTCCAGTGGTTCGACCGACAGACAATTCGATTTGACGCTGCAATCACCGCAGCCTTCGCACACTGCCTCATTGATGACGGCACGCTTGGCCGGGTCAGGGAATGCATTGCGCTTCCTGCGGCGACGCTTCTCGGACGCACAGGTCTGGTCATAGATGATGGCAGAAACACCTTTGACTTCGCGCATTTCACGCTGCACCGCATCGAGCTCGCTGCGATGACGTATCGTCACGCCCGGCGCCCAATCGGTGGTGGCTGGATACTTGTCGGGCTCATCGGTGACCACGACGATGGGCGTCACGCCTTCTGCAGCCACCTGACGCGAAATCGTCGCAGGATCAAGCGGGCCATCATGGGTCTGACCGCCGGTCATTGCAACCGCATCGTTGAACAAAATCTTGTAGGTCATGTTGACCTTGGCTGCCGCAGACGCACGTATCGCGAGCAGCCCCGAGTGATAGTACGTACCATCACCAATGTTGGCGAACACGTGCTGCTCGGTGGTGAAAGGCGCATGTCCAATCCAGGTCGTGCCCTCGGCACCCATATGGGTGAAGGTGGCCGTGGAGCGATCCATCCACAAAGCCATGTAGTGGCAACCAATGCCAGCCAGTGCGCGACTGCCTTCAGGCACACGGGTTGAGGTGTTGTGCGGACAACCCGAGCAGAAATACGGTGTGCGATCTTTTTGCGGATTGGATCCGGTGCTGACTTTCAGTACTGCCTCGCGCGACTCCAGATAGGCAAGGCGTTCACGCACGCGCTGCTCGACCGGATGACCGGCAAAGTATTTCGAGATGCGCGCTGCAATCGCACGCGCCACTTGGGTCGGGTTCAATTCATAAGTACCGGGCAATAGCCATTCGCCATGACCGGTGCGGCGAGTATTGCTCCACTCGCCAGTGTCATCAAACTTGCCGACCACGCGTGGACGCACGTCATTGCGCCAGTTGTAGAGCTCTTCCTTGAGCTGATACTCGAGCAGCTGACGTTTTTCTTCGACGACCAGAATTTCTTCCAGGCCGGTTGCAAAAGCACGCGTGCCTTCGGCTTCAAGTGGCCAGCTCATGCCCACTTTGTAGAGACGCAGTCCGATATCGCGTGCAACCGACTCATTGATACCCAGATCTTCCAGTGCCTGACGCGTGTCGAGATAGGACTTGCCCGCGGTCATGATGCCAAAGCGCGCGTTCGGGCTATCCCAGATCACGCGATTGAGCCGGTTGGCGCGCGCATAGGCGAGCGCTGCATACCATTTGTAATTGACGAGTCGCTCTTCCTGCTCGAGGATGCCATCAGGCCAGCGAATATTGAGACCGCCGGTGGGCATGTCGAAATCATCGGGCAGGGCAATCTGCACACGCTCGGGATCGATGTCGACGGTGGCGCCGGATTCCACCACATCGGTCACGCATTTCATGGCGACCCACAGTCCGGTGTACCGGCTCATCGCAAAACCATGCAGACCGTAATCGAGATATTCCTGCACGGATGATGGGTAGAGCACAGGCAAACCACAGGCTTTGAGAATGTGCTCGCTCTGGTGTGCATTGGTCGAGGACTTGGCCGCGTGATCATCACCGGCCAGTGCGAGTACACCGCCGTGGGGCGCGGTGCCTGCAGCCACCGCATGCTTGAACACATCGCCGGACCGATCAACACCGGGGCCTTTGCCATACCAGATCGAAAACACGCCATCGTATTTCGCACCCGGAAAAAGATTGACCTGCTGCGTGCCCCAGATCGAGGTCGCGGCGAGATCTTCATTGACACCGGGCTGAAAGCGGACATGATGCGCTTCGAGATGTTTTCTGGCCTTGGCCGCTGTCTGATCCACACTGCCCAGCGGCGAGCCGCGATAGCCAGTAATGAAACCCGCGGTATTGAGGCCAGCGGCGAGATCGCGCTGACGCTGCATCATCGGCAAACGAACCAGCGCCTGCGTGCCAGTCAGGAACACACGGCCGCGTTCCAGCGTGTATTTGTCATCCAGTGATATGGAATCCGGCTGCAGCGCCTGCTGCTTGTCCAGTGGTGCGTTCATGGCAGTCCCCCCGCAGTTTTATAGCTATGGTCCAGAGTATAGGCAGTGACAAAGGTATCGTAAAATCACAAATACGCAAGCTTAATATCTGAAAATCTGATACCTGCGGGCCGTCAGCCTGCGCAAAACCCGCCGGGAGCCGCCACCCATGCCATTCAACAACGTCACCCTGCGGCAATTGCGCTATTTCGTAGCGGCCGCCCGCAACGGCCAATTTTCGATGGCTGCCTCCAGTGAAAGCGTATCCCAGTCGGCGATTACGAATGCGGTGCTGGCGCTGGAAAAAGAGCTGGGCGTGCGGCTTTTCTATCGGCTGGCGCAAGGCGTATCGCTGACGCCCGAGGGCCAGGACTTTTTTCTTCAGGCCTGTCACATTCTGGACTCCGTGCGCGACGCCACCCGCAAGCCCCGCTTTCGTGCCCGCCAATTGCGCGGCACGGTGAGGATGGCGGCCTCTTATACGGTGTTGGGCTATCTGCTGCCGGATTTGCTGGCCCGCTTCAGAGCCAGCTATCCGGAAGTGGAAATCGACTTGCGGGATATGGATAGGGCAAACATTGAGCAGGCGGTGCTCAACCGGGAGGTCGATCTGGGTGTGGCGATTCTTTCGAATATACGCCGGCCCGAGCGTTTCGGACATGCCGTCATGGTGCGCTCGCGGCGCCAGCTGTGGGTCGCGCCCGATCATGCACTGGCGAAAATCCCCTCGCCATCGCTGAAAGATATTGCGCAGCATCCTTACATCATGGTGACCACCGACGAGGCCGAAGAAGCGACTCTGGCTTACTGGAAATCACGCCGAATCAAACCCAATATTGTTTTTCGTACGACGTCGACCGAGGCGGTGCGTGGTCTGGTGGCGCACGGATTTGGTGTGACCGTGCTCTCGGACATGGTGTTTCGTCCCTGGTCGCTGGAAGGCAAGCGCATCGAGGCACGCCCTATCCTGGATCTTGTACCGCCCATGGAGGTCGGCGCAGTCTGGCATCCGGATGGAAAAATGAACACGCACGCCGAGGCATTGCAGCAGTTTTTGCTGCATGCCTATGGCCAGTGAGCATGTTCCTGATCTTTCTGTAACAAGCGGTAAACCCTTTGCGTCAACCTGCATCTGGCGAGCAATCATAGGCACGCCGGGTAAGTACTTGTGGATGGTGCCCGGTAACCCACTCAAGTAAAGGTGACATATGAAACTGCACTCATTCCGCTGGTTGATGCTCGCTGGACTTCTGACCGCCAGTCTGGCGCACGCCAATCATCATGAAAAAGGCGAGGGCAAGCATGAGGACATGCACGGCGAGGCCATGCATGGTGACCGAATGCCTCCCATGTTCAGTCAGTTCGACAAGAACAAAGATGGTCGCGTGAGCCGCGAAGAAGCGCGCGAAGGTATGGACCGCCTGTTTAGCGAGGCAGACACGAACAAGGATGGCTTTATCTCGACTGAAGAAATGCAGGCCCATCATCGCGCGATGCGCGAACAGTTCAGGCAGAGCATGCGCGACGCCTGGAAAAAAGCCGATACCGATGGCGATGGCGCACTGAGCAAAGCCGAGGCAGAAGCCGCGAAACTGCCGCGACTATTACGCGATTTTGACAAGCTGGACAAAAACAAGGACGGCAAGCTGACGCCAGACGAGATGGCTGCAGCGCCGCACCACAAGCCAGCAACACAACCTTAACTCCGCGGTCTCCCTATTGGTCTGAACCCCGCGCCACCCTCCGGCGCGTTGCGGACCCCATCATTGATGTGGGTCCGCTTTTTTATGCGCGATCAACGCTTCTACTGCGGCGATGCGAGCTGCACGTATCGCCTGCGCAATGGCTTCCGCTGGCTTGCCAGGATGATTGGCAGAGACCGCGGCAGCAATCTCGCCGGCCGCAACGGATTGCGCAGCAACGAGTACCGACTGCAAAAAGGCATGCTGCGGAAAAGGGCGTTCTTCGAATCCGGTACGGCCACGTGAATCGCATTCGCTGGCGACGAGCAAATCAACAAAGCGCCCCGGCTTCCTGAAAGCATCGCAACGTTCCAGCATTTTTACCAGTGTGTCGGCACGCATCTCGAGCGCGCGCCCGACATTGCCGTGCTCGCGCGCCGTCATCACTGCGAGGTCACGCACATCGCCCGGAATTTTCAGGCGTTCACACAAAGCCTCTACTAGCTTCACGCTGCGAGCTTCATGCGCAATATGCTGCGGCCACTGCTCGGGCGATGTCATCCCCTTGCCCAGATCATGCACGAGTGCCGCAAAGCGTATCGCCAGCGAAGCTGACTGTCGAGCGGCAGCATCGACGACCATCATCACGTGAACCAGCGTATCAATTTCGGGATGATGCTGTGCCGGCTGAGGTACGCCATCGAGTGCTGCGATTTCCGGCAGAATGCGCGCCAGAGCGCCAGCATCGCGCAACACCATGAACATGCGCGAAGGCTGGGTTTCCATCAGACCGCGTGAAAGTTCTTGCCAGACACGCTCGGGCACCAGTGCATCTACCTCCCCGGATGCCACCATCTGCCGCATCAGCGACAGCGTCTCTTCAGCAATAGAGAATTCGGTAAACCGCGCAGCGAAACGTGCAACACGCAAAATGCGCACCGGGTCTTCGGCAAACGCTGAAGACACATGACGAAAAACACGCGCTTCCAGATCAGCACGACCCCCATAAGGGTCAATCAGAGTGCCATCCGTGTCTTGTGCGATTGCATTGATAGTCAGATCACGTCGCAACAAATCCTGTTCCAGCGTGACATCGGGTGCAGCATGAAAACTGAAACCGGTATACCCGGGTGCGGTTTTACGTTCGGTGCGCGCAAGCGCATATTCTTCATGCGTGTCGGGATGCAGAAATACAGGAAAGTCCTTGCCTACAGGAAGAAACCCCTGCGCACGCATCTGATCGGGTGTCGCGCCGACGACCACGTAATCACGATCTTTGACAGGCAAACCCAGCAGGGCATCGCGTACCGCGCCGCCGACTACATAGGTTTTGACAGGCTCGCTCATGCCTCAGTGTGGCGCGAGATAATGCGGCGCGACCGCTTCCAGTGCAGTCGGATGCCATGCAGGTGGCAAGGGATAGACGCCGCTGGCGATATTGTCGGCTTTCATGGAGTCGAGATTGTCGCGACTCATGACGGGACCACCGGGCATGTACTCAAGCAAGAAGGCCTGAACGCGCGCCAGTGGCGCAGGCAATCCAATCACGGGGCGCCGATGATGCGAATACGTTCCAGAAAGACGTATCAACTCGCGCAAGGTGTACACATGGGGACCGACCAGCTCATAGACTTTGCCGATACTTTGAGGATCATCCAGCGCATCCGAAAAAGCCTGTGCAACATCGCCGACAAACACGGGCTGAAATTTTGCATCAGCACCACCGACCACCATGACAGGCAATACAGCCTGCATGCGTGCAAACACATTCAGAAACTGATCTTCGGGCCCGAACACCACCGAGGGACGAAATGAGGTGACTTCCAGTTCGGATACCACTCGCATGAGTTGCTCACCCGCTGCTTTGGAACGCTGATACATGGAAGGCGCATCGCTGGCAGCACCGAGTGCGCACATATGCAGACAACGCTTCACGCCCAGTTTGCTGCACGCCTGTGCAATGCGCCTTGGCAGCGCGACATGGGCTTGGTCGAATTGCGGACCCCAGGGCTTGGCAGGTTTTGAATGCAGCACGCCAACCAGATTGACCACCGCATCCGCTTGGGCGATCAGACGATCGAGCGCGGCATCGTCGTGGATATCGGCCTCGACTACCTGTACCGTGGGCAGCACCAGCAAATGACGCGCACGCGGGAGGTGGCGAGTGGGCACGATGACCTGACGGCCTGACGCTGCAAGACGGGCGACGATGTGCGAGCCGATAAAACCGCTGCCGCCGATCACCAGAACAGAATCGTGACGCATGACGGTCAAGGCAGATCGCCGAGCTCGGCAAGGTTGGCTTCGCGCGGCGTTACCGTACCCAGCCGGGCTTTCATGGACTGCGGTTTGTTCTCGAACATGGCAGCGTACCAAGTGGTATTGGCCATCACATTTTTCACATAGACCCTTGTCTCAGTGAATGGAATCGTCTCGGCAAATATCGCACCCTCGACTGGCTTGCTGAGCGTGGAACGCCACTGACGCGGACGACCCGGTCCGGCATTGTAGGCAGCGGTCGCCAAGGTTTGCGAGCCACCAAGATTGGCGAGCACCATGTTCAGATAGTGTGTGCCGAGCGTGATATTGGTCTTGATGTCGTTCAGACTGCTGAGACTAAAACCTGCCATGCCGATTTTGCGTGCGACATAGGTGGCAGTACCGGGCATGATCTGCATCAGCCCCGATGCACCAACCTGAGAGCGCGCAGCACGAATGAAGCGCGACTCCTGCCGAATGAGTCCGTAGACCCAGGCCTTGTCCAGACCAATCGGGCGTGTGGCAGTCTGCATGATGTCGTCATACGGTGTCGGATAGCGTTGTGTCAGATCGAGTTCCACTTTTGTTCGGTCCGCTGTCGTGACCATGCGATCGAGCACTTCATTGTGACGTGCGTATTCAGCAGCAGCAAGCAGCTGACGTTCGTTCATTTTGCGCAGCTGCCAGTTCCATTCGCGATTGCCCTCGAAGCGCAATTCCATGTCGAAAAATTTCAGCGCATTGCGAAAGCCGGGATTGTTCGAAGCCTCTGCAATTTCCTCGGCCTTGGGTGGCTGGGGTCGGGGCATAGGCGAGACTTTGAGTCCGAGCTCTTCCATCGCAAGAATGCCGTAAAAATTATGCTGCCCCGCAATCAGCTGAAAATATTTGTGTGCATCTTCCGCGGCGCCTGCGGCCAGCAGCGCACGCCCGCGCCAGTAAATCCACGCAGGATCTTTCTGCAGATCAGGGGGCATGTTCTCTATCGCTTTGGCGACCATGGGCCAGTCAGCTTCGCGCAAAGCAGCACGCGCGCGCCACTGATATCCCTCTTGCGACAGAGACGCACCCCAGCTCTTGCGCCAATACGTCGCTGCATCCTTTGACAAGGACAAGGATGCGGGCAAAGCCAGCTGCGCCCAGGCAGCGGCGAGTTCTTCACCCGCCAAGCGAGTCTGAATGCGCTCGAGTGCTTTTGCGGCACGCTCGAGATCATTGCGCGCTATACGACCAATGGCAATAATGAGCAGCTCGCGCGCAGCCTTTGAACCACTCGCACCCTGGTCAATGATGGCGTTGGGTTTGTCAATGGCCTGAACCAGCTGCTTTTCACTGACATCGGTGAAAGCGGCGATGCGCCTGGCGGTACCCGGAACACCGAATTCCACTGCCAGACGGATCTGCTTCCATACATCTGCATCGCTGAATTGTTTTTCGCGCTGCAAGCGACCGATCAGATCGACACAAGCTTCACCGTAGGCTTTGGGTTGCACCAGCAAGTCTTGCGCTGCTTTGGCGACTTTCTCGCCTTTGGCCAGTTTCGATGACAGTGCATAGCACTTGAGCTGCGTATCATCGTTCAGCACGAACTGCGGATATTGTTCATCAAACAAACGCCAGTCGCGCGCACGCCCTATCAGCAGCAACCAGTCGTTGCGCAAACGATCACCGATGGCGGTACCTTCGTATTTCGACAGAAAGCTGCGTACCTCACCTTCGGGTGCAGATGCCAGCCGTGGATAGAGCCTGTAATACTCGATATAGGACTGCAACGGATAATCAGACAGACGCGCTGCAATCCGGCCTGCTTCGCCCATATCGCCGCGCAGTGAAGCTTCGCGCAGAGCGATGAAATCTGCATCTGCGGCATTGAGTGCCACTGGTGCGCGTCGCGCGGCCTGCGCCGACCAAGGTGCCAGCGCCGTCATCGCAGCAACACAAAAAATTCCGAGGGCGATCCAGCTTCTCTTTGTCATGCAAATTCCGGGTTTCTATTAATAAACAGTGTGTTTAGAATAGCATGCGCTTTCGAAATCAATCGCCTGTACAAGCATTCTTTTCAGCCATGAAAACCCATACCGTAAAAGCCGACCTGCGCAGGGAATTGATTGCCGCTCGCAAGGCGATGGGCGCCGATGTGAAAGCGCAGGCAGATCAGCGCATTGCATCGAAACTCTCGGCCTGGCTGGAAGCGCATCAAGTGACTGTGCTGGGCGCCTATCTGCCCATGGCAGGCGAGCCGGATCTCACTTCACTGTATGCGACGCTCCCGGGTCGCGGGATACGGGTAGCGATGCCTGTCGTGCTGGAGAAAAATCAGCCTTTGCACTTCGTTGATTGGCAGCCCGGTGATGCACTGGTGCGCGATGCCAGCGGTACGCTGGCACCGGCAGATCGCACGAATTTCGTAAGACCCGATGCCGTCCTCGCCCCCTGCGTGGGCTTCAACGAAGCGCAATACCGGCTGGGCTATGGCGGTGGCTATTTCGATCGCACTTTGGCGCAATCACCTCGCCCTCTGGCAGTCGGTATTGCGTATGCCCTCACGAAAGCCGATTTCCCGGCAGAGACCTACGACATTCCGCTGGATGTGATCCTGACCGACTGATCAATGCCCAGCGATGCGCTGACAGATCGCGATGGTCGGCGCAGCCTGATTGAGCGTGTAGAAATGCAAGCCAGGTGCACCACCCGCGATCAGACGATTACACAACTGCGCGACCACATCCAGGCCAAAAGCCCGAATGGAGGCACTGTCATCACCAAAGCTCGCCAGCTTCAGACGAATCCAGCGCGGTATCTCAGCACCGCACATATCCGAGAAACGCATCAATTGTGTGTAATTGGTGATGGGCATGATGCCGGCAACGATGGGCGCGTCGATTCCCGCCTTGTGAATCTCATCAACAAACCGGAAATAGGCATCTGCATTGTAAAAATATTGCGTGATTGCCGAGTTCGCACCCGCCTTGATCTTGCGAATGAAATTTTGCAGATCATCTTGCGGTGAACGCGCCTGCGGATGCATCTCCGGATACGCAGCAGCCTCGATATGAAACCAGTCCCCAGTTTCGGCGCGAATGAATTCAATCAGCTCGTTGGCATGACTAAGCTCGCCGGACAGTCCGCCAAAACCGCTGGGCAAGTCGCCACGCAACGCGACGATGCGGCGTATACCCTGCGACTTGTATTCGCTGATGATCTCGCGCAGCTCGACGCGACTGCGTCCGATACAAGACAAGTGCGGCGCGGCCTTGTGACCTTCACGATGAATTTCAAACACGGTGTCGCGCGTACCCGCCTGCGTCGAGCCGGCAGCGCCGAAGGTCACAGAGAAATATTCAGGCCCGAGCTCGGCGAGTTGCACACGTGCCGCACGCAGTTTGTCCGCACCCTCGGTGGTCTTGGGCGGAAAAAATTCCATGCTGATGGGCGGCGTGTTTACAGTTGAATGAGTCATGGAGTGCATTGTTTAATTTCGTATCAAGATAGCCGACAGCAGCCACGACAGCAGGCTGTAGACAAAGGCGCCGAGTACGGCAGCACCAAACCCTGCGACCTGAAAACCCGTGACCAGATCAGCGACCGCCCAGAACATGAGACCGTTGATCACGAACACAAACAATCCAAGCGTGAGGAAAGTCACCGGTAGCGTGAGAAGAAGCAGCACGGGGCGAATCAGCGTATTGACGAGCCCGAGAACGAGGGCCGCGGTCAGCGCGGTGGTAAAGCTGTCGACCTGCACAGAGTCGAGCAAATGGGGCAGGGCGAAAATCGCGACTGTATTGATCAGCCAGAGAAGCAGCAGGCGCATGGGTGACGCGTGTGGGTGGCGCGTAAGGGGAGTCGGTGCTGGAACTGATGCATCGCCAGGCCTCGTGAGCCCGACGATGCATCATCCAAGCAGTGTTTAGTAACGGTAGTGCTCAGGCTTGAACGGACCCTGCTTGGTCACACCGATGTAAGCCGCTTGTTCCTCGGACAATTCCGTCAGCTGCGCATTGAGCGTTTTGAGCTGCAGACGCGCGACTTTTTCATCGAGGTGCTTGGGCAAGGTGTAAACACCGATCGGATATGCCTGTGTATTGGTGAACAATTCGATTTGCGCGATGGTTTGATTCGCAAATGAAGAGCTCATCACATACGATGGGTGGCCAGTACCGCAACCCAGGTTTACCAGACGACCTTCGGCGAGCAGAATGATGCGCTTGCCATCGGGGAAGATCACATGATCGACCTGAGGCTTGATGTTTTCCCAGGTGTACTGCTTCAACGCGACGACTTCGATTTCATTATCAAAGTGACCGATGTTGCAGACGATGGCCTGATCTTTCATCTTCTTCATGTGATCGTGCGTGATCACATGGTAGTTACCCGTAGCAGTCACGAAGATGTCGGCATGCTCGGCCGCATAATCCATGGTCACGACGCGATAACCTTCCATCGCTGCCTGCAATGCGCAGATAGGATCGATTTCGGTGACCCAGACCTGTGCGGACAGCGCGCGCAGCGCCTGAGCAGAGCCCTTGCCCACGTCGCCATAACCCGCCACCACGGCCACTTTGCCCGCGATCATGACGTCAGTCGCGCGTTTGATCGCATCGACCAGCGACTCGCGGCAGCCGTACAGGTTGTCAAACTTGGACTTGGTAACCGAGTCATTCACATTGATCGCAGGGAAAGCGAGCTTGCCTTCTTTGTGCATCTGATACAGACGATGCACACCGGTGGTGGTTTCTTCGGTCACGCCTTTGATCTGCGCCAGACGCGTTGAGTACCAAGTCTTGTCGGTGGCGAGTTTTTTCTTGATCGAATTGAAGAGGCAAATCGACTCTTCCGAATCCGGATGGTCCAGCACGCTGATATCTTTCTCGGCACGTGTGCCCAGATGCAGCAGCAGAGTGGCATCGCCACCATCATCGAGAATCATGTTGGAGTAACCACCATCTGGCCACTCGAAAATGCGGTGGGTGTAATCCCAGTATTCGTCGAGCGTTTCGCCTTTGTAAGCGAAAACCGGTGTACCCGCAGCAGCAATGGCAGCCGCAGCATGATCTTGCGTCGAGTAGATGTTGCACGATGCCCAGCGCACTTGCGCGCCCAGCGCTTCGAGTGTCTGAATCAGCACGGCGGTCTGGATGGTCATGTGCAGCGAACCAGTGACACGCGCGCCTTTGAGCGGTTGCTTGGATGCGAATTCGGCACGGATTGCCATCAGGCCCGGCATTTCGGTTTCGGCAATACGCATTTCCTTGTTGCCCCAGTCAGCGAGACTGATATCGGCAACGTGGTAATCGTGGGTGTTTGAGTTTTTTAATACGGCGCTCATCACGCTCTCCTTTCGATTGAAAAAAAGTAACGTGAGCGCGGTTGCGGTGAAGACTGACCAAGCCTGGCGAAATTCGGATGATTTCGTCGCAACGCTCCTTGGCAGGGCCACATTTTAACCGAAAATTTCAAATCGTCGTGCACGTGCGCGCAAAACCGCCCAAGCCAGGCCCGATAGCGCGCCAAAGTCATGCGCAACCGTGACTACCGGCGTGGAACTCACCGTATACGTTGGCAAAACCAGCTTGATCGCGAGCAGCAAGAGCGCCACGCCAGCCACTCTGTCACCGGTGCGACACCACCATGCCATGGCGCAGCCCGACCAAAGACCATGCAGGATGCCGGACAGGCCTGCGTACCACTGAATCTCCGGCGCAAACCACCACAACAACATGCTGGTACCGGCCGCTGTCCATACCGATAGCAAGAAGGCTTCCGCCAGTCCGAGTTCATCCCAGAGGTATTCGCAAATCACGAACAGCCCGAGCAAATTGCTCAAGCAGTGCCTTGCATTCAAATGCACCAGATGCCCCGTCATCCAGCGCCAAGCTTGGTCATCGGCGATCGCTGCACGCTTCCACATCAGCATCTCCGTGGCTGCGGGCCAGACGAGCAACATCAATGACATGAGCGACACGATGGCGGCGAATTGCCAGCGCGCCGAATGGCGCCAGACCATCAGTGCCGACCTATACGTCGCCGAACTGCCAAGATCGCCAGCGACCACAACATGAGATCGCCGTCCTCACTACCGCCACCGCCCGAAGTGCCGTCCACGGGCGCGCTGATGGTGCCTACGGTACCGACAGTGTCGATGGCGTCGCTGACCGTAACCATCAACTCGGCTTGGGGACTCTCGCCATAGGCATCGCTGGCAAACCAGGAAATACGGTAGCTGCCCACCGGTGCTGTACCGCTCCAGCTGAACAGGCCGGTTGCCGACAAACTGGCGCCATCGGGGAGCGAGGTCGCATGAAACACCAGTGCGTCACCATCGGCATCGGTCGCGTGTAATTGCAGTTGCAAGCGACTGCCCCAGCCAATCTGCTGCGCTGCTACAGACTCGGTCACCGGCAGGTTATTGATTCGAACGCTCGCTGATGCGGTTGCAATCGCGCCTGCGCTGTCAGTTGCCTCAAGCGTGAAAACGTAACGGCCCACCGCCGGCGCGATGAAACTTGCGCCAGGCTGATTGGCATTCACCAAGCTGACGCTGGAAGGGTTGGAGGCAGCGGCCCGCCATTGATAGCTCACGATGGGATGACCATCAGCAGGCCTGACGCTGCCGCGCATAAGAACGTTCGTCGATGGCGCAACGACCTGACTGTCGGTCTCCATCTGTATCACGGGACCTTGAGCACTCAGTGCGTTCAGCGCAGCCGACCCATCGAGCAAACCCGCGCCGCACAGCCCCGCGTTGGCAGATAGCACGCACGCACTGCTGGCTGGCGGCGGTCGCGCCGAAGCGCGAAGTATCGACACGACTTGAGCGCGGTCCAGCGAAGCATTCAGCGACAACAACAGCGCAATAGTGCCTGCGACATGAGGTGCTGACATGCTGGTGCCGATTTTCCATGCGCCCGTATCAGCACCCGGCGTACTCGTCCCAGTATTGCCCAAGGAGTACACCGCCGCGCCGTTGCTGCTGTAACCGGAATAGCAATCGGTAGCCAGAGTGCCGCAACCACCACCGGGGGCGCTGATGAGTATCTCGGGTCCGATGTTGGCGTATTCGGCATTGTCGCCATCAATCGCATGCGCGGTAATGGCCAAAGCACCGCGACAATTGGCTGGTTGATTGACCACATTCGATGCGCCATTGCCCGACGAAATAACCACCATGGCACCAAGCGCATTCACATCATCGATCGCTCTTTGAAACGCATCGGAGCAAGTACCGGAACTGCCCAGACTGAGATTGATGATACGCGCCGGATAGGCGTTGTGTGGAACGTTCGGTACATCAATGCCAGCCGCCCAACGCAGGCCATCAACGATGTCTGAGGTATAGCCGCCACATTTTCCAAGGACACGTACCGGCAGAATACGGACATGCGGCGCGATCCCTGTGCCATACAAGCCATTGTTCATCAGCGCAGCGATGGTACCCATCACATGCGTGCCGTGCCAGCTGGAATACTTCGCCGCGGATCCGCGCGCGCATTCGCCGGCTGCCACGAAATCGCCCGGATCGCTGGCATCCGCATCGCGGCCATCGCCGTCATTGGCGTTGGACGGGTAAGCAATGAAATCGTAACCAGGCAGTAGGGACTGCAAATCTGCATGCGGACGGTAGCCGGTATCGAGGACAGCGACATCAATGTTTTCACTGCCCAGCGTCAAATCCCAGCTGCCCGGCAAATCAGCGCCGCCCAGATTGTTGCCGGCGGGTGCCATGTAATGCCATTGCCCGGGTGACGTGCCATACGCCGGATCATTGGGAAGCACACTGTCCGCCTGCATCATCAAATCGGGCTCTGCATTGATCACTTCACCGCTAAGACGCAAGCGTGCAGCAATGGCGCGTGCCTCACTGACCGTGACGGGCGCACTCAGTCGTATCAGGTGTGCGCGTCCGGACAAGCGTCTGTCCACGGTCATGGGGACATCGGCCATTAGGGCAAGCCGCGATGCTTTTCCTTGGCTGAGTTGCGCATCGATTTTCCCACCACGTGTCGGATGGGGCGTCACGATGAGTCGCTCTATCAATGGCTCGAAGGTCTGGGTCGGCTGCCATCGCGATCCTGCCTTGCGCGATGGCGCTGTCTGGGCTGTCGCAGATATCTGCACAAACACCAATAACGAACAGAGTCCGATAGAAAGGCAAAAAATAAAACGCCGAGCAAAATGAATTTGCATGATGACCATGTGTTCCAAGCGAACACAACTCTAGCAGCGCAGTAATTATTTGCGGGCGAGTCATGCAGATTCGTCAGCGGTATTTTTAAAACATGACAATGCATCAATCAGATGCAAGAATTTTTTATCGCGACTGAAGGACGAAAAAAAACGGGCAAGCATTGCTTGCCCGTTTTCATGTACCGCGAGGCTGATTTACAAACCCGCTGCTGCCTTCAATGCAGCCGCCTTGTCAGAACGCTCCCAGCTGAACTCGGGCTCTTCGCGACCGAAGTGACCATAAGCTGCTGTCTTGCAGTAAATGGGGCGCAGCAAGTCCAGCATTTGCACAATGCCTTTTGGACGCAGATCGAAGTGCTCGCTGACGAGTGCCGCGATTTTTT
Organism: Pseudomonadota bacterium; assembly: GCA_039806005.1. Taxonomy (GTDB): domain Bacteria; phylum Pseudomonadota; class Gammaproteobacteria; order Burkholderiales; family Burkholderiaceae_D; genus Pernthalerella. The sequence goes on along the minus strand of JBDKLM010000044.1, from coordinate 10,028 downwards.
CATCGCTGATCTTGCCGGTGCCGAAGGTGGTCACCATCACCGACGTTGGCTTGGCGATGCCGATGGCGTAGGAAATCTGGATCTGCGCGCGCTCGGCCAGACCCGCGGCAACGATATTTTTCGCAACGTAGCGACCGGCATAAGCAGCGGAGCGGTCCACTTTTGACGGATCCTTGCCGGAGAAAGCGCCGCCGCCATGGGGCGCAGCACCGCCGTAGGTATCGACAATGATCTTGCGACCGGTAAGACCGCAATCACCCTGCGGGCCACCGATAACAAAACGACCGGTGGGGTTAACCAGGAAGCGCGTGTCCTTCAGCCATTCCTTTGGAACGACGGGCTTGATGATCATTTCGATCGCCGCTTCCTCGATCTGCTTGTGCTCCATTTCAGGTGCATGCTGCGTCGACAGGACAATCGTGTCGATACCGACCGGCTTGCCGTTCACGTATTTCAGCGTTACCTGCGATTTCGCGTCGGGACGCAGCCATGGCAGGCGGCCATCCTTGCGCAGCTGCGACTGGCGCTCGACGATGCGGTGTGAATAGTAAATCGCGGCAGGCATCAGTTCTGGCGTCTCATTGCACGCGTAACCGAACATCAGGCCCTGGTCACCGGCGCCCTGATCAAGGTCGATGCCCTTGCCTTCATCGACACCCTGCGCGATATCGGGCGACTGCTTGTCGTAGCAGACCATGACTGCACAGCCTTTGTAGTCGATACCGAAATCGGTGTTGTCATAGCCGATGGATTTGAGTGTGTCGCGCGCGACCTTGATGTAGTCGACGTTGGCTGTTGTGGTGATTTCACCGGCCAGTACCACCAAACCGGTATTGCACAGCGTTTCGGCAGCGACACGGGCGCGCGGATCCTGCTCGAGGATCGCATCGAGGATCGCGTCGGAAATCTGATCGGCTACTTTGTCCGGATGGCCTTCTGATACTGACTCGGACGTGAAAAGGTAATCGTTTGACATGCAAGCTCCCTGAAAAACATTGAACATAGTGTCGCGGTCAACCAGGTGAACCTGCGACGCTTTAGCGAAATTTTTAAACCGCCTCGCAAGTTGTCTATTAACTCGGCGGGTACGACTTCGTGCTATTTTACGCAACTTGCCTCGATTCAGCAAAATCTCCGCTTCGCCTCCCAATGCTGCTCCGTTTGTTTCAACTCCTTTCTCTCCTGCCGCTGCCCGTTTTGCATGCGCTGGGAGCGGCGGCTGGCTGGGTGGTTTATGCGTGCTCACCGTCTTATCGACGCCGTTTGCGCGACAATCTCGCGCATGCCGGCTATCCGCATCTGCTGTCCTCCGCCATTGTCGAAGCAGGTAAAAATGTATTCGAGCTGCCTTTCATCTGGTGCGCGTCACCTGCGCGCGTGCTGAAAAGCGCTCAGTTGCATGACTGGTCAATTGCACAATCCGCGCTCGATGCCGGTCAGGGCGTGATCTTTCTGACACCCCATCTGGGCTGCTTCGAAATCATTGCGCAGGCGATTGCGAGTCGAGCGCCACTGACTGCGCTGTACCGCCCGCCCCGCAAGACATCACTCAAGCCGCTGCTCGAGCAGGCGCGCGCGCGCGAAGGTCTCACGCTCGCACCTGCCAACTTGTCAGGCGTGCGAACACTGCTCAAGACCCTGCGTGCGGGTGGTGCGATTGGTTTGCTGCCAGATCAGGTACCGGGGGCCGGCGAAGGTATCTGGACCACCTTCTTCGGCCGACCGGCTTATACGATGACGCTGCCCGCGAAAATGCATCAGATGAGCAACGCACCGCTGGTGCTGACTTATGCAGAACGACTGTCTTTCGGCAGAGGTTACGCAATACATTTTGTGCGTTTTGATGAACAACTGGCAGGCAAGCCCGAACAACAGGCGCGCATGATCAATGCGGCGATGGAGCAGCTGATCGCGCGCTGCCCGTCTCAATACTTCTGGAGCTATAACCGCTACAAGGGCGAGCCCCTGTCATCCTCACTCGCCGGAGAAGCCGCATGAGAGCGATGCTGGCGCTGATGTGGCTGCTGCACTGGCTGCCTCTGCCCATACTTGGTCGTATCGGGAAAGGTGTCGGTAGCCTGCTCTTCATGCTGTTGCGGCATCGGCGCCATATTGCACTGACCAATCTCCGCCTCTGTCTTCCGGATCTGGGCGAACGAGAGCGTCTGCACATCGCGCGCGCTCACTTTCAGGGCTATGCGCGCAGCGTGCTGGAGCGCGGCATTTTGTGGTGGGCGTCGCCGGAGCGGCTCAGAAGCTTGATACAGATTGTCCCGGCCGTACCCACGGCGACTGCGGCGGCACGGCCGACGATTTTTCTGTGCCCTCATTTCGTTTGCCTTGAAGTTGCAGGCGTGGCGATCACGATGGCGGGGCCCGCCTGCTCGATGTACACGCCGCAGCGCAATCGTGTGTTCGACGAGGCGCTGCGTAAAGGCCGGCTGCGATTCACGCCGGATGAACGCAATCTGATCGCGCGCGAGGCGGGCATCAAACCGATTATTCGCGCAATGCGCGACGGTCGTCCGTTTCTGATGCTGCCTGACATGGATTTCGGTCGTCGCGAGTCTGTCTTTGTACCTTTTTTTGGCGTACCGGCAGCGACCTTGACGGCCCCAGCAAGACTGACATTGGCTACTGAAGGTCAGGTGATTCCGGTCGTAACGCGATTTCTCCCGAACTATCAGGGGTGGCAAGTCATCTTCTACCCGCCCTGGGATGACTATCCGGGCACCGACATTGAGGCCGCTACCGCACGCATGAATGCATTCATCGAAGCGCGCGTGCTTGAGGCGCCGTCGGAATATTTCTGGTCACACAAACGATTCAAAACGCGGCCCGAAGGCATGGCCGGCGTGTACGATACGAACGCTGAATGACAAAGAGAGAAGATGCATGAAACTCAGATTCACAAAAATGCACGGCGCTGGCAATGATTTTGTGGTGATCGATGCGATCAACCAAACCGTCAATCTCACAAGCGACCAATGGCGAGACATTGCCAGCCGGCGTTTCGGCATTGGTGCCGACCAGATACTGGTCGTTGAAAAGCCCACGATGCCTGGCGTTGATTTTCGCTACCGCATATTCAATGCTGACGGCGGCGAGGTCGAACAATGCGGCAATGGAGCGCGCGCGTTTGTCAAATTCGTTGTTGAAAAAGGGCTGACAGAGTATCGCGAAATTCGCGTCGAGACCATGTCGGGCGTGATTCGGCCACGACTCGAAGATGATGGTCGGATTACGGTCGATATGGGCGCACCGATATTTGATACTGAGCGCGTGCCCTTCGATCCTGCGGGCATCGCCAGTCAACAGCAGAAAACTGCCACCCTGTGGAAGATCCCCATCGGATCCCATCTGCGAGATTTTGTCGTTCTCTCTATGGGCAATCCGCACGCGGTACAAGTTGTCCCTGATGTCGATACCGCACCGGTCGACGAAGAGGGTCCTCTGATTGAAAACCACCCCTGCTTTCCGCGCAGGGTGAATGCGGGTTTCATGCAAGTGATGAGCAGGCAGCGTATTCGCTTGCGTGTTTTCGAGAGAGGTGCAGGCGAGACGCTGTCCTGCGGCACGGGCGCCTGCGCGGCCGTCGTCGCAGGCATTCAACTCGGGCTGCTGGATAGTCCGGTCGCAGTCGCCACACGAGGTGGAGAATTGTCGATTGCCTGGGATGGGGAGCAGGCTTCCGTGATGCTCACCGGGCCGGCGGTCAGCGTATTCGAAGGCACTATCGACATCTGATCATCGAGGCAAACGCAGTCTGCCCTTCGCTGATCAGATGGCAGGGCTGGCGCCGCGCTGATGGCGACACTGGGTCATCAGGCTGCGGAATCGATACAAGCGCTGCCGGTAATTACCTTCCTGACCAGCGACGCCTTTTACTTCCACCGCATCAAACATGCGAGCCACTCGATCCAGTGCCGCACGCTGCTCGCCGGTGACGATCTGCACCAATCGACGACGACTGCGCGGGTGCTGATCGCGAATATCGATTTCGAGACAATGCCCATGATCGGCAGCTTCGATGTCGATCAGCAGTGCCTCGGCGCGTGTCAGGCCGAACCAGTAACCCAGCTCGACGCGCGCCGCCAGAAATGGATACTGATTGCTCGTGTCGCGACTGAACACGGCTCGCGCGGCATGCGCCCATTCGGCTTTGCGCGCCGGCGGTGCGATGCGTTCCAGCAGTGATTTCGCTTCGCGATTGCCCTGACCTGCGGCCTTTTGCAACCAGTAGACAGCTCGGATATCGGCACTCTTGTCGACTTTTCGCGAACGCCACGCCACCAAACCTAATTCGAGCTGCGCACGCACATGTCCTGTCACTGCGGCCATCTCGAGATAGCGACGCGCCTCAGTGATACTGCGACGAGAAAACTCGGGCTTGAGATAAATGCGCGACATTGCATACCAGGCGGCTGCAACGCCCTGGTCGGCGGCCAACGATAACCAGCGTATGGCTTTCTTGTAGTGAGCAACCCCCGGTATGGAGGGCAGGCGGTGACCGCCCTCATCCATGCGCGCTATCCACAAGCCATACGATAGCTGGGCGGCGCTGTCCCCACCCTCCGCCGCCAGCTTGAGATAACGCTCGATAAATTGGCTGTTTGGATCTTTGGTGAGCAGCAGGGCGTTGGCACAACGCCTGAGTAAATCGAGGGAAGACTTCTCAACCTGACAGCGACGCGCACCGGTACCGGCACGCCGTTCTATGGTTTGCGCGATGGGCAAAGACCAGAACAGAAACTTCAGATAGTCGCCCATGCCCCAGAAGTAGTCCGCGACGGCGCGTTGGGCCTGCATGATGCCGCCTCTGGCTGCGCGCGATGACCATTCAATCGCCGCGCTGCGTCGGGCCCTGGCAGGAGGCGAGAGCTCTGCGGGTTTCGGCTGCGCGACCACATCGGCAATCCCGAGCTGCTGAGCAAGCAGCCATTGCGCGTCCGCTAGCCCCGACTCTGCAGCAGCCTGCAATGCGCGCATGGCTTTCTGACGCAGCAACTGATCCGCTCGCGACCACGAAGCAAACACCAGCATGGCGAGAACCAGCCCCGCCTTGGCCATGCCACCCTCGAACGCGCGCTCATACCAGACCGCCACGCCGAGCGGATCGGACGACTGCCGCGCGGTTTCGAAAGGCACGTGCTCGCCAATCAATAACCAGGCATCGGCCATGTTTTGTTCCGCCGCTTTTTCCAGCCAGTGCAGGGCGGTCGCATGACTCTGCGGCAGGCCTGAGCCCCCAAAAAGATACCGCTTGCCCAGGGCCAGCTGCGCGTGCGCCTGCCCTGAGCGCGCAGAACGAATGATCAGTAATTCCTCTCGATTAGCCATAAATCCCGTCGGTCCGGATTGGCAGATTTCCATCATTCGAGCGTGTCACCGGCAAGTGTCAGCTGAAATCCGCTCTCTCAGTGGCGCTTGTGCAACGGCCCAAAGGCCACGCAAGCCTGAAATCTGCTCTCGCAAAGTTATCAAAACAAAAACTTAACTTTGCGCCGTTCAGTGTGGTGGCGTCAACGGCAACTAGTGCGAATAAAACAACAATGTCGGCTTGTGACGAAGGATTTGCCTCAGGCTGAAAACCGCTGATGGCCAAACTTCATGTTGTTTCTATTTTAGAAATTAATGTCCCCTCATCCGACTCGCGCGGATTTTCAAAACTCGACACAACTGAACATTTGGGGATGAAAAAATGAAAAAGTCACTCATGGCGCTGGCTTGTGCAAGCGCATTTGCAGGCTCTGCAAACGCCCAGTCGCTGACGACTTACGGGATTGTGGATATGGGCTTCGTTGCGGAAAGCGGCGGAACGGTAGTGAAATCGCAAGAGAAAATCACCAGTGGCGCGCAATCAGGCACTCGCCTCGGCTTCAAAGGTACCGAAGATCTCGGCAGCAATATGAAAGCTTTGTTCGTGCTTGAAACGGGTATTGCAGGAGACACTGGCGGTTTCGTTTCTACAGCTCTTCCTGCGACTTCGAACATCGCATTTGCACGACAGGCCTTTTTAGGTCTGCAAAGTGATGCCGGTACCATGACGCTGGGTCGCCAATATACGCCATTCTTCCTGACCCTCAATGCAGTAGCTGACCCGTTCGCAAGTGGTCTAGCAGGTAATGCGCAAAATCTGATACCGCATACCGGCATTCGGATGAACAACGCAGTGAAATATGTGTCACCGATTTTCTCCGGAGTGTCAGCTGAGCTGGCTTACGGTTTCGGGGAAAGCACGGCAGGCGTCGATAGAGCGGGCAGGAATGTCGGTGGCTCCATCGGTTACAGCGACAGAGCATTGAACATTCGTCTTGCCTATCACAGAGCTAATGACCCGGCAGCAGCCACGAGTGAGCGGCGTGACAGCAGCACCATGCTGGCCGCCAACTACAACTTTGAAGTAGCCAAGGTGTTTGCCGCATATTCCGATAATGATCAGCGAATTGTCACCAATGGCTCTGCAAAGGGAAAAAGTAGAGACTTTCTTATTGGTGTCAGCGTCCCCTACGGTAACCACACATTTATTGCCTCCTACATCAACAAAAATAACCGCTCGGCTTCAAATTGGGACGCGCATCAGATTGGCCTGGGCTATACCTACGCGCTGTCAAAACGCACAAATCTTTATGCGGCATGGGCGAACATCGATAACAAGCACGACGCCACCTATACGGTCGGCAACAACTCCGAAACCGGGTCTGGCGACACTGCATTCAACCTCGGTATTCGTCATACATTCTGATCGGTTGGGGCGCGAAGCCCGCAAAGAATTTCTTACCTGGCATCGCCTTCGGATGACGGGCAAGGGATAAGGCTGTCAGCCAGCCTGCAGATCTTTTTCTGCGAATTTAATCTCCTCTGTAATACCTTGGGTACCTGCGGGTACCCTTTTTTATTTGGCCGTCTCTCTTTAAGGCACTTGCCGCACGACTACGCAGGTAAAATGGGGGCATCACCTGAAATACGGATAGCGGGCCATCACGCCATTTTTGCACTGCCATCATGCAAGCCTTTACTGTTGACAAGCTGCGCCACCAACTCGATGACATTCTGGATGTTGCTGAAGTCGAGGAAGTTCTGATCGCCCGCGATTCAGGTGAGAACCTGATGCTCGTTACCGAAGCTGGCTGGCGCGCTTTGCAAGAGACGGTCCACCTGCTGGCGACTTCGCTCAACGAAGCGCGCCTGCAGGAAAGCCTGCAACAACTGCGCGCCGAGCATCTGAGTCGACACGAAACGAAATGAGCGTGTGGCTGACACCGCATGCGCGCGAGGATCTGGAGTACTGGCGCCATTCCCAGCCTGCGATGGCGCGGCGAGTGGAAAAGCTGCTTGATCGGCTGGCGTCCAGCGAGAAACTGCCAGACTTGGGGCATACCCGGCTAGAATTCGGACTTGTTTCGCTGCTGTCTTTCAAAATCGCGCCCGAGCACCGGCTGGTACTCGAAACGCTGGGTGATGATCTGATCGTGCACCAGTGCCGTTTTCATTATTGAACCTTTGCCAAACTCATGACTGAACACACAGACGCTCAAGCAGTTGCCGACTACCTCGCAGAGCACCCTGAATTTTTCGAAGACAACCCTGAGCTCACGGCCAGCCTGAAGCTGAGCTCGGCACTTGGTGGTCGCACGATATCGCTGCAGGATCGTCAGGTGGAAGTACTGCGCGAAAAAATTCGTCAGCTGGAATTGAAACTCTCCAATCTGATGCGCATCGCCAAAGACAATGACGCCATCATCGCCAACTTCCATCAATGGACCTTGCAGCTGTGGCGCTCGCAAGACGCCAACGACCTCGGAGAGGCTGTAGCGGAGACATTGAAAGAAGCTTTCGATCTGCCTGAAGCCACTCTACGACTGTGGGACCATTGCACCGATGCAGGCGATGCACGTGCGTTTGCCGATCAGCTCAAGACGCCATATTGCGGCGCAGCGAGTGGCAAACCGGGTCTTGCCTGGCTGGCCAATGCCGCTTCGATGCAATCCGCAGCGCTCATTCCATTGCACAAACCCGACGGCGAACAAAGCATCGGTTTACTGGTGCTGGCATCGCCTGATGCGCAACGCTTCAGCAGCGACATGGCCACCGATGTGCTAACGCGCATTGGAGAGACTGCAGGTGCCGTGCTGGAAGGACTGGTTGACTGATTCCGTGAGCACCTCAGGCGATAGGGACCACATCACCGCCTATCTGGGATATTTGCAAACCCAGCGCAAACTCTCTGACCACACGCTCGACGGCTATCGTCGCGATCTGCATCAATTGCAAACCCTCTCGACGGAAAAATCGAGCACCACATTAGCGGCGATCACACAAATCGACATTCGCCGTTTTGCAAGTCAGCTGCATGCACGCGGCCTCTCGGCGAGCTCGATTGCCCGCAAGCTCTCTGCCTGGCGTGGCTTTTATCAATGGCTGGCTCAGCATCAGACCCTGCAGGCCAATCCCACCGACGGCGTGAAAGCGCCGAAACGTGCGAAAACCCTACCCAAGGCGCTGGGTGTCGACGATGCCGTGCGCCTGGTCTCTGCGCAAGCAGGAAAAGGCGAGGCTGACGGAGACCCCATCTATCGTCTATGCAATCAGGCCATGTTCGAACTGCTGTACTCCAGTGGCTTGCGCGTGTCGGAACTCACCTCGCTAGACAAGCAGTACGTGAAAACATCCACGCACGTATCAGCGGGCTGGATAGACTTTGATGCGGCCGAAGTCACTGTCACCGGCAAAGGCAACAAACGCCGCAGTGTGCCCGTCGGCGCTGCCGCCATTTCCGCGATAAGACAATGGTTGGACGTGCGCGGCACAATCGCCCCGTCAGCCAGCGCAATCGATCCTCACGCGCTCTTCATAACAACGCGCGGTCGGCGCATCACGCCGCGCGCTGTTCAAACCCGCATCAAAGCGCTGGCGCAATCGCTGGGCATACCCGCCGATGTGCATCCGCATGTGCTGCGACATTCCTTTGCATCGCATGTGCTGCAATCCTCAGGGGATTTGCGTGCGGTGCAGGAAATGCTGGGGCATTCGTCGATTGCATCGACACAGGTATACACTTCACTGGATTTTCAGCGACTGGCGCAGGTTTATGACGCTGCCCATCCGCGCGCCAGAAAGCAGAAATAAAATCACACACCCTTGCGGCTCTGATCACAGGGCGCAGTTCACAGCTCAGGAAAAACACGCAGATCATGTCTCTCATACCAGCCACCATTCTGACCGGCTTTTTAGGTGCCGGCAAAACTACGCTGCTCAATCGCATTCTGCACGAGCCGCATGGTTACAAAATTGCTGTCATTGAAAATGAATTCGGCGAAGAAAACATCGACAATGAAATTCTCGTCCGTGACAGCAATGAACAAATTGTCGAAATGAGTAATGGCTGCGTCTGCTGCACTGTTCGTGGTGATCTGATTACGGCTTTGGGTGAACTGGCGCGCAAGCGTAGAGAGGGTGCGCTGCAATTCGATCGCGTGGTGATCGAGACCACAGGTTTGGCCAATCCCGGGCCGGTGGCACAAACATTTTTCATGGATGAAGAAGTGGCGACTGACTATCTGCTTGATGGCGTCATCACCGTGGTTGATGCCAGCCATGCGATGCATCAGCTCGATACTTATGAGGAAGCACAGCGACAAGCAGGCTTTGCAGATCGCATGCTGATCTCGAAAACCGATCTGGTCACACCCGATCAAATCATGGCGCTCGAAACACGCCTCAAACGGATGAATCCACGCGCACCACTGTTGCATGCAGATTTTGGCAAGGTAGCGATCTCGGAAATTCTCGACATTCGTGGATTCAATCTCAATGAGCGCCTGGACATCGATCCGGATTTTCTGAAAGCAGAATCACACACGCACGATCATGAACACCACTGCGATGATCATTGCGACCATCACGAGCACCACCATCACGACCATCATCATGGCGGCAGTCATACGGATAATATTGCGGCATTTGTCTTTCGCAGCGATCGCGCCTTCGATCCGGCCCGTCTCGAAGAATTTCTGGGCAGCCTGATC
>JBDKLM010000043.1:0-35574 GCA_039806005.1 Pseudomonadota bacterium | reverse complement strand
CTAGGGAGATGCTGAATAAATCTGCGTTTTATGGCGAGCCGGCGCAGCCGTGCGACGCGGGGATCAATAAAATCAAGGTCTTGACTCCATTGATCTTGCCACCAAAGTTTCTGCATTTATTTAACAAGCGCTTCCATAGGTACGCGTATGCATCCGAATGATCCTGCACTGACATCTTTTATCGAGGTCGCCGAACAGAGCGACTTCCCGATTCAAAATCTGCCATTCGGCATTTTCAGTACGGCTTCCCAACCACAGCCGCGCGCAGGCGTCGCTATTGGAGATTGGGTACTTGATTTGTCCGTCCTGGAAGCGAAAGGCTTGCTCAAGCCTGCAGCGCATGCCGTTTTTGGTGATGCCACGCTGAATGCGTTTATACGACTCGGCAGGTCAGTATGGCGTGACACGCGAGAATCGATAAGCCGCCTGCTTCGTCATGACAATCCCATTTTGCGTGATGACGTGGCATTGCGCTCGCAAGCGCAGGTGCGGCAGTCGGATGTACACATGCATTTGCCGATCAAGGTGGGTGGGTATACGGATTTTTATTCGTCCAAAGAGCATGCGACCAACGTCGGCAGCATGTTTCGCGATCCCGCGAATGCCTTGCTGCCCAACTGGCTGCATCTGCCGGTGGGTTATAACGGACGCGCCAGCTCAGTGATTGTCAGTGGTGTCGACGTGCGTCGTCCCATGGGTCAGGTCAAACCACCTTCGGCAGAACAGCCGCTGTTTGCAGCCTGTGCCAAACTGGATTTCGAGTTGGAGACAGCATTCATCGTCGGTGGTGATACCGCACTCGGTGAGACTGTTACGGTAAGCGAGGCCGAGTCGCTGATGTTCGGCATGGTCCTGCTCAATGACTGGAGCGCGCGCGACATACAGCAATGGGAATACGTCCCGCTGGGGCCGTTCAATGCAAAAACGTTTGCGACCTCGATTTCGCCCTGGGTTGTGACCATGGAGGCGCTCGAGCCATTTCGCGTGCCCGGCCCTGTACAGGTACCGGAGCCATTGCCCTACCTGCAGCAGAGCGGCGCACACAGCTTCGATATTGCACTGACTGTCGATCTGCAGCCCGAGAAAGCCGAGAAGCCCACCACCATTTGCAGAACCAACTATCGGGCGATGTACTGGAGCATGGCCCAGCAGCTGGCACATCACACGGTCTCCGGTTGTAACGTGGGGGTGGGTGATTTGATGGCCTCGGGCACCATCAGCGGTACCGCGCCGGATTCTTACGGGAGTTTGCTGGAACTGAGCTGGAATGGTCAGAGGCCGATTACGCTGGACGATGGCCTCACGCAGCGCAGTTTTCTGGAAGACGGTGACCGCGTGACCCTGCGCGGATGGTGTCAGGGGGCAGGGTATCGAGTTGGGTTTGGCGAGGTGGGCGCGCGCGTCTTGCCGGCGTCGTCCGGCAAGCGATGATTGACCCTGGATTACCCAATGATTGCCATCGCGGTTATCATGGCGGACTTCAATTGAACAGAGACGGGTAAAGCCCGCGACAAGGGAGTCAACATGCAGGAGCCGGGTGTACTTGATGACGCAGGTACGCAATATGCGCAGTCGCTTGGGCCTTGGGGTCAGCGACTCTATGCTGTGACGCGCTGGTTTGCCATCGCAGGTGGTGTCGGTTTCATCGCGCTGGTCACCATGTCATTAGTGTCCATTATCGGCCGCAAAATCGCATCCACACCTGTACCTGGTGATATCGAGATCATGCAGATGGGTACGGCCATCGCCTCAGCGGCGATGCTGGCCTTTTGTGAAATGGACAGGCAGCATTTGCGCGTGGATTTTTTCACTGCAAAGCTCTCGGCAAAAATCCGACATGTGCTGGATGCGCTTTCGCATCTTGTTCTCGCGGTCGTTGCGCTGGTAATCGCCTGGCGCACGGGTTTGTCGGCGCTCTCACTCAATGAGGCTGGCGAGACATCGGTCATTCTTGGTTGGCCAGTCTGGGCGGTGGTCGCGGGATTGGTGCCCAGTTTTCTGCTGCTGGCGATCGCGGGTCTGTATAACGCTGTGCACAGCACGTCTTCGTCAGTGATGGAGGATGTGGCATGAGCGGTATGAGTGTAGGCATGATCATGTTTGGCGCCCTGATGCTGCTGCTGGTGCTGCGCGTTCATATCGGTATCGCAATGTTCGTGATCGGTGCAGCAGGTTTTGTCGTCATGTTCGACTTCTCCTGGCTGCCCTTGCTGAATTCACTGAAAAATCTCGCCTACGCACGTTTTTCCAACTACGATCTGGCGGTCATTCCAGTCTTCATGCTGATGGGTCAGTTTGCGACCAATGGTGGTTTGTCGCGCGCGCTTTTCCGCTGTGTGAATAATTTTGTCGGACACATGCGCGGCGGTGTCGCAATGGCTGCCATCGGCGCCTGTGCATCGTTTGGTGCGATTTGTGGTTCATCGTTGGCAACGGCTGCCACCATGGGTCAGGTCGCACTGCCCGAACTTCGGCGTTACAACTATTCGGGAGCCCTGTCTACCGGTGCGCTGGCTGCGGGCGGTACGCTGGGCATCATGATTCCGCCTTCCGTGCCCTTGGTCATTTACGCGGTGCTCACACAGGAATCAATTGGCAAGCTCTTCATGGCGGCGATCATTCCCGGCATTCTTGCGATGATGGGCTACATGATGGTCGTTCGTATTGTGGTCACCCTCAATCCCGAAGCAGGCCCTGCCGGAGAACGTGTACCGCTGGCGACTGCACTTCGCTCATTGTTGGGCGTGGTGCCGATATTGCTGGTGTTCGTAGTCGTTATTGTCGGTATTTATGGTGGATGGGCAAACCCGACTGAAGCGGCATCGATCGGCGCTGCAGCCTGCGGCATTTTGGCGGTAGTCACCGGCGGAATGCGCGTGGAAGGGCTGATCAAAAGTCTGGTCGGAACAGCGCAGGCTACGGCCATGATTTTTCTGGTACTGCTCGGAGCTGACATGCTCAATGCCGGACTGGCACTCACGCAAATGCCATCGGAGTTGGCTACCTGGGTGCAAGGCAGTGGATTGCCGCCCTTGTCCGTGATATTCGCGATCTTGCTGATTTATATATTTCTCGGTTGCGTGATGGATTCGCTGGCCATGATTTTGCTGACCATCCCGATTTTTTATCCCATCGTGATGGGCTTGGATTTTTGGGGCATGAGCGTTCCAGACAAGTCCTTGTGGTTCGGTATACTCGCGCTGATGGTGGTTGAGATTGGTCTTGTCCATCCCCCGGTCGGCATGAACATCTACATCATCAATCGACTGGCCAAAGATGTACCGGTGATGGAAACATTCAAGGGCGTGCTGCCTTTTCTGGCCTCGGATCTGGTGCGTATTATGTTGCTTGTATTTTTTCCGGTGATTTCGCTGTATCTGGTCCATACCTTTGGCGCCTGAAGGGTGCCGCCATTTGAGAGGATGATGGTAATGACGAAGAATTCTTTCCAACGCGTGATGTTGTTGGCTCTGCTGTTGTCAGCGGGTGCGGTCAGTGCGCAAACGATTACGCTGAAAGTGCATCACTTTCTGCCGGCGGTCTCGAGTGCGCATCGCAATTTCATCGTGCCCTGGTGCGACAAGATCGCTAAAGATTCTGGTGACAAACTGAAATGCCAGATTTATCCGCAAATGCAATTGAGCGGCACGCCACAGCAGTTGTTTGATCAAGCTAAAGACGGTGTCGTGGATATCGTCTGGACCGTGCCCAGCTATCAGGCAGGACGTTTTCCGGTGGTGGAGGCTTTCGAATTGCCTTTCATGGTGTTCGATTCCGAGCGTGCCAGCCGCGGCCTGTGGCATTACGCCACCAAAAATGCGACGGCTGAATTCAAGGGTGTGAAACCTTTGCTGTTTCATGTGCATGATGGATCCTTGGTGCACACTACCAAGAAGCCGGTGAAAGTGCTGGAAGATTTCAAAGGCCTGAAAATTCGCGCACCGAACCGCCAGGCATCTCGAATGATTGAAGCACTGGGTGCTGCGCCGGTACAAATGCCGCTGCCGCAGGCCTCCGAAGCTTTATCCAAAGGCGTGATTGATGGTGCGATCATTCCCTGGGAAGTGGTACCTGCGATGAAATTTGAAGAAGTCACCAAGTTTCATACCGAGATGCCTTCGGGTGGCGCGCAGATTTCCAATACGGTCTTTGTGTTTGGAATGAATCAGGCGAGATATGACAGCTTGCCGCCTGAACTCAAAAAAGTCATTGATGCCAACAGCGGGCCTGACCGTTCCGCATGGGTGGGCAAAGTATTCACCGAAGATGCGGTACCCGGCCGCAAAACTGCCGAAGTGCGGAATAATAACTTTTACACGCTGCCGGCAGCCGAGCTCAAGCGTTGGGAAGCTGCGACATCGCGTGTGGCCGATGAATGGGTCAAAGACTTGAACGCCAAAGGATTTAACGGCAAGCAATTGCTGACGGAGGCGAAGGCTGCATGTAAATAAATCCGGACAAAAGCCGATTAAAAAGCATCTGCTTGCAGGTGCTTTTTTTTCGACCCTGCGCCTCTACAGCAGATCCATGCGGAATCGCCACGATACCCTTGTCCATCGGCGCAAGGCTTCCTGATGCCAGGCTGGAAGGAGGGGCTTCGTTAAGAAATTGCTCATAAAGTAACTTTTATTTAAGTAATTGTTTTTTAAGAACAAATTAAGGATCGTAGATTATTGCGTTATTTTTCTGATAATAGACTGCGAAAAAAATGCATATTCAAAGAGCTATTTTCGATCAAACGCTTGAAAATGTTGCTGCGATGACATATAAATTAGCATTCGGGTAATTGCCCGCTGGCAATAGTAGTAACAAAAAAAGTGCTGCCAGTTTTAATCATTCCGCGAGGAGAGACGTCATGGACAAACATCCTCTGGTATCGCAGGACGGCTACGATCCTAATCGTTTGCTTGATGCGCTAATCCAGAAGCTCAACCTGAAAAACGATGCGGCGTTGTCGCGCGCACTCGAAGTGCGACCACCCGTGATCAGCAAGATACGCCATCGTACGTTGCCAGTCGGAGCTTCCTTATTGATTCGCATGCATGAGGTGACTGATCTCAGCATCCGTGAACTGCGCGAACTTATGGGTGACCGTCGCAAACGCATGCGTATCAGCGAAGTCGACGGCAAGCCTAAAAAAGTCGACGACGACGAGTAAATCAGGTGATCTGCGCGATGAGCATCATATCCCGCGCAGATTGGCCCCGATGACGGTTGCTGCCAATAGCATGACCACGGCAACCGTCAGTCTTCCTCTGAGCCTAATCAGCCAGCCCGGCATGCCATAGCGGCCGAACATTCGCTTGTCCACTTCCAGCGCAGCGATAAAGCCACCAATCAGTACTGCCATACCGAACCCACTCGATAGTGTCGCGCTCCATGCGATCAGGGAAGGTGTGACGCTCCACAACAAGGATTTTTTCGTATCGCTCAGCGAAAGCGTACTGCACAACATTGCAGCCCCCCAGTGTATGCCACCCAAAAACGACAAGATCACCATCGCATAGGCTTTTTGTCCGCGCAAAAAGTCGCCCATCCAGGAGACGTCGGCAAACCAGACGCCCAACATGAGCAGCAAGAAGGGTAACAGGCCCGCAAAGCCCAGTTGATGAGCGAGTCGCTTATTCAAAAAATGCGGATTCATGAGATTTCTCTATCGTACGGATAGCGTATTTTACGAAAGTTATGTTTTACGCGACGGACAATGAAGATCAGCGCAGTGCAATTCAGTTTGCGCGAAATACAAAGTCTTTGACAGACGAGATCAAGCGCGCGGGCTGATCGCGATGGGGAGAGTGTCCGCATTCATCCAATTCCAGCACCTCGGTTCGAGGACACTGATGCCGGATACCATGAACTTGTCGCATCGTGCCGTATTCATCCTGTTTGCCCTGAATCGCGAATAACGGGCAGCGTATGGCATTCAGTTCCGAGGTGATGTCCCAGGCTCGAAACGCAGGAGAGAGCCAGACATCATTCCATCCAAAAAAAGCGGAATCCACGTTGTCGTGGTAGCGCGCGAGTTTTTCACGCAGGCCCTGATGCAGATAAGCCTCGCGCGCGATACGAATGCTCTCCACGCTGATATCTTCCACAAAAATATGCGGTGCGATCACGATGGCGCCCGCTAATGCGTCAGGGAAGCGTGCCGCAAACAGCAAAGCAATAGAGCCACCATCGCTGTGTCCCAAGAGCCAGGGCCGGGTGATGTTCAGCGCCTGCAACAAGGCCGGCAAGATGTCGGTGGCTTGCTTGTTCAGGAAATCCACCGCCCAATGCTCGTCAATGGCGCGTGGCGTCGATGCACCATAGCCTGGGCGCGAATAAACCAGGCCGCGCATATTCAGTTGCTGGCACAGCGTATCGGGAAAATCCTTCCACATCGCCACCGAGCCCAGACCTTCGTGCAGGAACACCATGACGGGTGCTTCGGCTGCGGCAACACCGACCCAGGTGTATTCAATATCGATGTGGCGCTCTTGCCAGAGCAGCGACAGCTTAGATGTCATGCGAGTCTGATTCACGCAATCTGAAACGCTGTATTTTTCCGGTGGCAGTTTTGGGCAAATCACCAACAAAGACGATCTCGCGCGGGTACTTGTGAGGTGCCAGACAAGTTTTCACAAAAGCTTTCAGTTCTGCCTCAATCTCCTTGTGAGCCCTTGCAGGATTTCTCAATACGACATAAGCCATTGTCTTCATCAGCCCCTGAGCGTCCGGCTTGCCGACCACCGCGCACTCAAGCACTGCCTCATGACCCATTAGCGCGCTCTCTACTTCAACGGGTGACACATACTGTCCGCTAACCTTGAGCATGTCATCACTGCGGCCTGCATACACGTAGTATCCATCGGCATCGACTTGATATTTGTCGCCGCTTTTAACCCAGGCACCCTGAAAAGTATCGAGCGTTTTTTCACGCTGGTTCCAGTAAAGATGCGCGGCACTCGGGCCCTGGATGTAAAGATCGCCAATCTCGCCCTGAGGCACCGGGCGTCCCTGCTCGTCGCGCAATTCGACCGCGTAACCAGGCACGGGCTTGCCTGTCGCGCCATAGCGCACGTTGTCGATGCGGTTTGAAAGAAAGATATGCAGCATTTCTGTAGAGCCGAGGCCATCCAGAATATCGCAGCCCACGTGCTGACTGAATTTTTCGCCAACCTCTTTGGGCAGTGCTTCACCTGCGGAGACGCACAAGCGCAGATTGATTTTCTCGCGCGCAGGCAGGGCCTCGCTGGCCAGCATCGCAACATACAAGGTCGGCACACCGTAAAACACGGTTGGACGATGTGTTTGCAGACGCTGGAATACCGCCTCTGGGGTGGCTCGTTCAGCCATCAGCAGGGTGCTTGCGCCAACGGATAAAGGGAAGGTCAACGCGTTGCCCAATCCGTAGGCGAAGAATAATTTGGCCGCCGAAAATACGAAATCGTTTTCCTGCAATTGCAATACGGGTTTTCCATAAAGCTCTGCGGTCCAATACAGATTCGCATGCGAATGCACCGCGCCTTTCGGTTGGCCCGTCGAGCCGCTGGAATACAACCAGAAGGCAAACTGATCGGCATGCGTGTCGGCATGACCATCTTCGGGCAGGGGCTCAACATCGATCAAGGTCTCAAAGCGCGAGACCGCATCCGTGATCGAAGCATCGTGGTTGCCTGAGATGATCACGGGAACCTGACGTCCTGCCTGGGACATCGCGTCCTTCACTGCGGGCAGTACACTTGCAGAGGCAATGATCAGCTTGGCATCGCTGTGCGCAAGCATGTACGCGTAGTTCGTTGCGGGAAGCAGCGTGTTGACGGGTACCGGTACTACCCCCGCAAATAGTGCGCCGAGAAATGCAACGGGCAGATCAATACTGTCTTGCATGACGAGCAAAATGCGCTGCTCAGCTTGTATGCCCTGACGTTGCAATCCCGCTGCAAAGCGACGCACACGTTCGTCGAGTTCGCCGTAGCTGAGATCATGCTGATCATCGCGATACGCAAGGCGCTGTTTGCGTCCGGCGTTGAGGCTGAGGATATGGCGTGCGAAGTTGAAGCGCACGGGAAGCGGTGAACGCCCTGTATTCATGCAAGTCTCCTGTTGCGACAAGCTTTTTTTATTTGTTGCAGGCTGTCGCGGTTGCACCGACACGCCGAGTCGCACCTGTAGCGACCGGGTGTCTTCAAACGATTCAGTAACTCAGTGGCGTACTGTTTTGTTTCACGACATCCAGTGCGGCGCTCGGTCCTTGTATTGCGCTTTTCCGATGGTAAAACGCCAGTGCGCGCAAGCCGCCCAATTCTTCGCCGCCACCGGCGCGTCCGGGGCCACCGTGTATCGATGCCGGCATCACATTGCCATGGCCAGTTTGTGTCTTCGCGACTTCGGGACTCACCAGATGTACACGACCATGTGATGTCGCGAGCTCGTGTGCAGCGCTCGCCATCCAGGCAGGATCGGCGCTGTAGACGGAAGCAACCAGCGAGCCCAGTCCACGATGGGCGATATCCATGGCGTGAGGCAGGTCGCGATAGCCCATCAGTGAAGATACGGGTCCAAATACTTCGAGATCATGAACTTTGGTCGCGGCATCCGTATCGCGTACGCCCAGCAGGGTGGGGGCGATACAAGCCGAGCGAGCATCAGCGTCCAGCAAGGGTTGTGCGCTGCCGTCGAACAGTGTGCTGCATTCGCTTCGAAGTTCGGCAAGACCTGCCTGAACACTGTCATATTGTTCGCGGCTGACCAGAGCACCCATGCCGGTGTCTGCATTGCGCGGATTGCCTGTACGTATGGCGGCGAGTTTGCCGGCGGCCGCTTCAGCGACTGCATGCATATAGCCTTTGGGTACCAATGCGCGGCGGGGTGCGGTGCAGCGCTGACCGCTCTTGATCGTCATGTCGCGTACCAGATTGTCGACATAGAGATTAAATGCTTCAGTTCCCGGTGCAGCATCTTCGCCCAGTATGGTGACATTGAGGCTGTCTGCTTCAATGTTCACGCGCACCGAATCGCGCGCTATGGACGGGTGGCTGCGGATTTTGCTTGCCGTGTCAGCAGAGCCTGTAAATGACATCACATCAAAAGGCGTCAGCGCATCCAGCAAGCCGGTCGAGTTGCCGCACACGATGGACAATGCACCCGGTGGCAGCAGACCGGCTTCGATGACATCGGCTACCATTCTGTGCGTAAGCCAGGCAGTCACGGTAGCTGGTTTGATCACGACCGGCACACCCGAGAGCAAGGCGGGCGCGGCTTTTTCCCACAAACCCCAGCTGGGGAAGTTAAATGCATTGATAAAAAGTGCGAGACCCCGCACGGGGACCATCATGTGCTGAGACTGGAATAACTGATCCTTCGACATGACAGCGGCAGCACCATCCGTCAGTGATGTCGCCTCACCCAGGCCGGCGCCCAATTTGGCGTAATAACCCAGCGTGAACAGGCCACCATCAACATCAATACCGGAATCGGCTTTTGTGGTGCCCGAATTCGCCAGCGAGATCGCGTAGTAATCATCGCGTTTCGATTGCATCAGCTTGACCATCTCGGACAGCATCGCAGCCCGTTGCGCGTAGCTCATGGCCTTGAGAGCGCTGCCACCTTCTCTGCGAGCAAAGTCGAATGCCTGCGGAAGACCTGCTGCGGCACCGCCGGTTTGCGCCAGTGTGTCGCCCGTGATGGGATCGAGCAGCGTATGCACTGCCGGTGATGGCGATTGCCACTGGCCGCCAAGATAGTTCGAGAGGAAGGTTGTCATGAGATCAGGATTCTTTGAGTGAGAGCGTCTCGGTACGTCATGGGATTGCTGAATTTGACGTAATGAATTTATAATGCATTTGCTTTTAGTGTAAATGCAATATCTTGCGTGCGTCAAGCTGCTGCAGAGGTGGCATCCCACCCATTCACCCCATGACAATACCATCGACCGATAACGACAAAGATCCCTTCCTGTACGCGCTGGGTGAGCGGCTCAAGCTATTGCGTGCTCGGCGCGGGCTTACTCGCAAGGCACTCGCTCAGCTGGCCGATGTCTCTGAGCGACACGTCGCCAATGTCGAGTCGGGCGTAGGTAATGCGTCCATCCTTTTTTTGCGGCAGCTCTGCACAGTCCTGAATTGCTCGTTGGCCGAAATGACCGGCGATGAAACCGCTTCCTCACCCGATTGGTTGATGATTCGAGAAATCCTGCGTGGCCGGAGTGATGAGTCATTGGCCCGAGCTCGCGCCGTTCTGGCAGAATTGTTTGATGCCCCCGCCAGTGAAAGCTCGCGTCGTCAGCGGATTGCGCTGGTTGGTTTGCGTGGCGCGGGTAAATCCAGCCTGGGACGTTTGCTGGGTCGACATTTGAATGTGCCATTCATCGAATTGTCGGCACAGATCGAGCAACTGGCGGGTTGCAGTATCGCGGAGATTCATGCCTTGTACGGGCAGACGGCCTATCGTCGCTACGAGCAACGGGCGCTGGAAGACGTCATTCGGCATCATGCGCGGGTCGTGATTGCGACTCCTGGCGGCATAGTCTCCGAGCCGGCCACATTCAATATGCTGCTGTCGCATTGCTACACCGTATGGCTCAGGGCTTCGCCGGAAGAGCACATGAACCGGGTACTGGCGCAGGGTGACCGTCGTCCTATGTCGGGCAATCGGGAGGCGATGGAGGACTTGAAGCGCATTCTCGAAAGCCGGGCACAGTTTTATTCGAAAGCAGATCATTTGTTTGATACCAGCGACATGACGCTCGATGTCGCATTCAATCGCCTCTCCAGTCTTCTGGCTGCCTGAGAGCGCCACGCAGTCATTCTGACCACCTCGCGGTGTGACGTATGCACCACACAAGAATTCAATTTACATGGGCGTAGTAAGTCCGTGACGTATTTCTGATGGATTAACAGGGAACTATTGCCCATCGGTCTGCACATATCGTCTGCACCCGACGGCGAGGGCTTTGGTTGGTCTACCGACGAATTTCCTAAAAAATCATTTGATTAACTCGCCAGATTTCCGACATAGCAGACACCCATGAACGCTTCAGATCATCTGATATCGAATCAGGCACGAGCCATTTCACCAGAGAGAGCGATGCCGCCAGTTGAGACAGGCGCATCAGTTAATGCCATCGATCTGGGTCCCAACGCACGACCTGCCGGACCTTTGCAAGTCTTGTACATCATCTCCGAAGATGATTTTCCTGAGGAGCTTGAAGCCATTAAGGAAAATTTTTCTCGGCACCAGTTGAACGCCGGCGTTCTGGAGCTTGGCGAAGTTGAGGGTGCCAATGTTTTTGAGAAGCGGCGCGATCTCGAGACAAAGATTGCGCAACTACATAAAGACGGACGTCTTGATGACAATACCGTGGTGATCATCAGCATGCACGGCGGTGATGGCATGGAGATACACGACCAAGTGACCTCGCCGGGGAAAGATACTAACGAGGGAGAGAATACAAGTAACAGTTCGGCAGTAAAAACCAATCCCTATACGCTCAGTGTCATGGACGGTGCGCTCGAAGTCGATTTTCATTGGTTGATTTCCCGTGTTCGCAATACTCTGACCGACGGCATCCCGTACAAAGGTCAAATACACCTAACGGCGTGTGGTGCGAAGCGCTGCGTGGATCTGGTTGCTGGTGATGGGTACAGCTATGTTGCTTATGGCGGCGGAAAAAGTGTCGCAATCAAAGATGCACAAATTACTTGTCTGGCAGTGATTGACCTGCTCGGCCATTGTCATCGTCAGCGGATCGAATTTCCGACACCGGAAAAAATCGCCGAGCATGCGGCCTCGGTGAGCGGCGCCACTGTCTCAGTCAAAACGCCTGATCAATCAATTTCTTTTTCGGCAATCAAATCTCTACCTCACCCCTTGATTGTCAACGAGACTGTCAAAGATACGATGGCATCGAAAGGGACGCGGGTACTGGAAGAAAAATTGGCGCATGGGAGTGCGGATGCCGTCGAAAAAACGATAGAGAAATTTGGCGAACAGATTTGGACTTATATCTCCGGCCAAGTGATCTTTGAGGTGCTTGAGTCAAATAGGGATGTCATCAAGAAATTGAATTTGCTGGCGGATCAGCGGTGGCTTTTGGATTCTGAAAATCAAGAAGGAAATTCGCTGCTGCATATCGCTGCAGAGACGGGGGATTTGGCACTGCTGGATTTTTGTCTTGATGCCGAGCTTGCTATTGACAAGAAAAATAAAGAAGGTGAACGGCCATTGCGCATTGCGGTGTCAGCGGGTTCTGTCGATGTGGTCAAGAGACTGATTGAAAAAGGAGCAAATCCCGGTTTGTGGTTCATTAGTAAAGATGAGAAATACAATCTGCTCCATATCGCGGCAGGATTTCGAAATAATGATGTGATTGCCGCGATGCTGGAATCACCTCATCTGGAAGTCAATGCAGTGACTGGCGACAGCCAAAAATCTGCCTTGCATTTTGTGGCAGAGCTTGATAACGGTCGGGCAATCGGCTTGCTCGCGGCGAAGCGCGCAGATTTGAATATCAGGGACAAGGATGGCAATACGCCGCTTCATCTTGCGATCAAGTCGGGAAGCATGAAAGCTGCCAGAGCTTTGCTCGATGCGGGTGCCGATCCGTCTCTGGCGAATGATGAAGGCGAGCAGCCATTGATGCTCGCTGCGATGAAAAAAAATGGGCATTTCCTGGTCAATTTATTGATCTCTTACGATGCGCGGATCAATGCGACAAACCAAGACAAAGATACGGCCCTGCATTTCGCTGCTAGGGCAGGAAATCTTCAATCCGTGAAAATTCTCGTAAATGCCGGCGCAGCGCCAAGTATGGCCAATCAGAGTGGACTAAAGCCCGTGGAATTGGCGAAAAAATTTGATCATCGCGCGATCGTCAAGTTTCTTGGCGAATTTCGTCCGGGAAGGTCGTTGCCCAATCACCGTCTGTGAATAGAGCCGCATCCTGGAAAGGTCGTTCTGTTTGACTGATCGCCGATCGCTCGCCGATTTTCCTCATCACTATCCGCCAGTGCCTCCCTGACCGTAGATACGGTTGCGGTGAACTATTGGCGATCTGCTGGTACACATTTAGTTTAATTGACGAGGCTGGCCTTCGTTGATCTGCCGACCGTTTTTTGACTAAAGCGGGAGTTTTATTAACCGAATTCTAGATACATCAATCGCCCATGAGCACTTCCAATCTTGCGTTATCGATAGAGGCGCGAGCCACTTCACTCAACACTGCGACGTTGCCGGTTCAAACTAGCGCATCCTCACCTGCGGTAGATCTGGGTCCAAACGTACGATCTGGCGAAGCCCTGCAGGTTTTGTACATCACCTCCGAGCAGGATTTTCCCAAAGAAGTTGAGGTCATGGAGGAGAGTTTTGGCCGGCACCAATTGAATGCCGGCCTGCTTGAACTGAGCCATATCGAAGGTAAAGATCTCCATGAGCGGCAATGGGATCTGAAGGCGAAGATCGCGCAATTACATAAAGTGGGTCTCATCAATGATTCGACCGTCACAATCATTAGCATGCACGGTGTCGATGGTCTGGCATCGGCGCATCACGAACCATACTTGCAAAACAATCAGACTGATGTCGACAGGGCGAGTAATAGGTCAGCCTCGTCAAATAAGCCCTACATGCTCAGTGTGATGGATGGTGCATTGGAATTTGATTTTCATTGGCTGGTATCGTGTGTTCGTAATATTTCTGGCTGTGGGGCGACGTACAAAGGGCAAATTCATCTTTCGGCCTGCAAAGCAAAGCGATGTATGGATTTGGTTGCCGGTGATGGATTTCCTTATGTTGCCTACGGTGGCCGAAAAACCGTGCTCGGCGAAGATGCACGGGTAACTTGTCTGGCAGTAATCGATTTGCTGGGACATTGTCACCGGGACCGGATTGAGTTTCCCTCGCCTGAAAAAATTGCGGAGCATGCGGCAGGGGTCAGTGGCTCGAGCGTATCGGTAACAACATCAGAAAAACCAATTTATTTTTCGACATTAAAATCGACGCCCATTTGCACGATCCTCAACAAATCTGTTATTGCTTGGCTTGATACGAAGGCTTCGCGCGTATTGGCACAAAAATTAAGGCATGGAAGTTTTGCATCTGTTCAGAACGCCGAGGAAAAATTTGGCAAGATAATTTGGTCTGCACTAGATTCCCAAGCGGCTTTTTATGCGATCAAGTCGAAAAGGGATGTGATAAGTAAATTAATTTTTCTGGAAAAAAATAGATGGTCATTTGAGGCAAAAGATCATAAGGGCGATAGTCTATTGCACAAAGCTTTGAAGTCTGAGGACTTAGAGGTAATCAATTTTTGTATCGACCAAAAACTCAATACGAATGCTGAAAATAACAAAGGTGACCGTCCACTGCATTATGCATTGACGGGGGGAATGGTTGATGAAGTTAAAAGCTTGATCAATGGCGGTGCGAATCCGAGTTTGTTTTTCGTTGAGAATGGTGAAGCATTCAACTTTCTCCATTACGCCGTAGCTTACGCAGACAATGAATGCATCGCGGCAGTACTTGAGTCACCACTTTTGGAAATCAATGCTTTGGGAAGTTCTCGAAATTTCACCGCACTACATTTTGCTGCGTTTATGAATAAAAGCGAGGCAATTACGCTGTTGGCGGCAAAGGGCGCAGATTTGAACATCATGAGTGGCGAGGGCAGCACGCCACTTCAACTGGCAAACAAAGCGGGTAATGTGGAAGCCGCAAAGGCGTTGATTGAGGCGGGCGCATCACTGTCTTTGGCAGCCAATGACGGCGAGCGGCCATCGATATCGGCAGTCCGCGATAAAAGCTGACAGTGCCTGTTTGATCGGGCGAATTACCCCAGATTTTGGTTTGACGAGGTAGGTTTTCGAGCCTGTAACGCCTTCTTTTACGATGAGAGGTCCTGGACGTTGACGGGTCTTGAATAATGCAATATAGTGCGTTTTGTAAATACAAATGCATAATATTGCAATATTCAGCCCTATGAGCAAGCCACCGACCGTCAACTACGAGACTGCCCCCGACAAATACCGGCACTGGACGCTGGAAATCGACGCTCAGGAAGGCGCCATCGCTACTCTGACGATGAAGGTCGATGAGGACGGCGGGCTGCGCGAAGGCTACAAGCTCAAGCTGAACTCTTACGACCTCGGTGTCGACATCGAACTCTACGACGCCGTTCAGCGGATTCGTTTCGAGCATCCGAGTGTGCGCACTGTCGTGATTACCGGCGGCCGTGACCGCATTTTTTGCTCGGGCGCCAACATCTTCATGCTTGGGAAGTCCTCGCATGCGTGGAAGGTGAATTTCTGCAAATTCACCAACGAGACGCGCAATGGTCTGGAAGACTCCAGTCAGCACGGCGGGTTGAAATTTCTCGCGGCAGTCAATGGTGCTTGCGCCGGTGGTGGTTACGAACTGGCAGCGGCGTGCGACGAAATCATTCTGGTGGATGACCGCTCCTCGGCAGTGAGTTTGCCCGAGGTGCCTCTACTCGGCGTCTTGCCCGGCACGGGTGGACTGACGCGACTGACTGACAAGCGCAAGGTGAGGCACGACCTTGCCGATATTTTTTGCACCACATCTGAGGGAGTGCGCGGACAGAAGGCCAAAGACTGGAAGCTGGTCGATGAGATCGCCAAGCCCGCTGCGTTTGCGGAGACTGTTCGGGCACAGGCGCTGAAACTGGCAGAGCAAAGTGATCGTCCCGCGAATGGCAAGGGCGTGAAGCTCACACCGCTCTCGCGTACATTCTCTGACGATGGCGTTGATTATGAATTCGTCTCGGTGAGGACAGACCACGATGCTCGCACCGCGACGTTGATCGTGAAAGCACCAGCGACCGACCAGCCAACCGATATCGCCGGTATCGCGGCGGCAGGTGTGCACTGGTGGCCGCTGCAGATGGCGCGCGAGCTGGATGACGCCATACTGCACTTGCGTACAAATGTGATCGATATCGGTACCTGGCTATTGAAGACTGAGGGTGATGCATCGAAAGTACTCGCCTGCGATGCTGTGCTGGTCGCAAGTCAATCCCACTGGCTGGTGCGCGAAACCGTCGGTCTGCTGCGCCGTACCTTGGCGCGCATCGATGTGTCTTCGCGAAGCTTGTTCGCGCTGATCGATGAGGGTTCGTGCTTTGCCGGTACGCTGGCCGAACTGGCTTTCGCCGCTGACCGCAGCTACATGCTTGCGCTGCCCGATTCGCCGGATGCAGCACCGAAGCTCGTGCTCTCCGAAATGAATTTTGGCTTGCTGCCGATGATTACAGGGCAGTCACGCCTGTCGCGCCGCTTCTACGACGATGAAGCGCAGCTATCTGCGGCACGTGCTCAGAGCGGCCATGCCATCGATGCCGATACAGCGATGAGTCTCGGTCTGATTACCTCCAATCCTGACGATATCGACTGGGCGGATGAAGTACGCATGGCACTGGAAGAACGCGCCAGCATGTCTCCCGATGCGCTGACTGGCCTGGAGGCGAATCTGCGTTTCAATGGCAAGGAAAACATGGCGACGCGTGTCTTCGGTCGCTTGTCTGCGTGGCAGAACTGGATTTTCAATCGCCCGAATGCAGTAGGTGAGCTGGGCGCTTTGAAAGTCTATGGCAGCGGTACCAAAGCCAAGTTTGATTTTGATCGCGTCTAGTCGTGGTCACACAGCAGATTTTAAAAATAGTTCGAGTAACAAATCTACCAAGATAACGAGGAAATAACGTGAGCGCGATTGACTACAGCGAAAAAATCCCCAACAACGTCAACCTGTCGGAAGATCGGGCCTTGCAGCGCGCACTTGAGCACTGGCAGCCGAACTATCTGCAGTGGTGGAATGACATGGGCCCGGATGGCTCGCATGGTTTTGATGTGTATCTGCGCACGGCAATCAACACGACGCCTGAAGGTTGGGCGCAGTTCGGTCATGTGAAGATGCCAGACTACCGTTGGGGAATTTTCCTTGCGGCGCAGGATCAGGAGCGCAAGGTGAATTTCGGCGAGCACAAAGGCGAGTCCGCCTGGCAGGACGTGCCGGGTGAGCATCGCGCCAACCTGCGTCGCATCATTGTCACGCAGGGTGATACCGAGCCGGCCTCGGTCGAGCAGCAGCGCCATCTCGGGTTGACCGCGCCATCGCAATACGACTTGCGCAATCTCTTTCAGATCAACGTCGAAGAGGGGCGTCATCTGTGGGCGATGGTGTATCTGCTGCACAAATATTTTGGTCGTGATGGTCGCGAGGAAGCGGAAGCGCTGTTGCACCGGAATTCCGGCGATCAGGACAATCCACGCATTCTTGAAGCCTTCAATGAAGAAACGCCTGACTGGCTGGCGTTCTACATGTTCACTTATTTCACTGATCGCGACGGCAAGTTCCAGTTGTGCGCGCTGGCTGAGTCAGGCTTCGATCCCTTGTCGCGTACCTGCCGTTTCATGCTGACCGAAGAAGCGCACCACATGTTCGTCGGTGAATCCGGCGTGTCGCGCACCATACAGCGAACCTGCGAGATCATGAAGCAGCACGGTATCGAAGATCCCGAGCAAGTCCGTCGCCATGGCGTGATCGATTTGCCCACGATACAACGCTATCTGAATTTCCATTTCAGCGTCACCATTGATCTGTTTGGTGCAGACCAGTCATCGAATGCTGCGACCTTCTACAGTTCGGGCCTGAAAGGTCGCTACGAGGAAACCAAGCGCACGGATGATCACGTGCTCAAGGGTGAGCATTACCGCATCCTGGAGGTGAAAGACGGCAAGCTCGCCGAACGCGAAGTGCCTATGCTGAATTCGCTCAATGAAGTGCTGCGGGATGATTACATCAAAGACTCGATCGCCGGCATCAATCGCTGGAACAAGGTCATCGAAAAAGCGGGCTTGTCATTCCGCTTGCAAGCGCCGCACAAAGCCTTCAATCGTCACATTGGCAGCTTCTCTGGGCTGCGCGTCTCGCCGGATGGCCAAGTGATTTCAGATGCAGAATGGCACACCCATGTTCGCAATTGGTTGCCGACCGAAGAAGACCGGGCTTACGTTGCTTCACTGATGGGTCGCGTGGTCGAGCCAGGCAAGATGGCCAACTGGATTGCGCCACCGGCGATCGGCATTAATCGCCAGCCTGTGGATTTCGACTATGTTCGCTTTAACTGATACTGATGGGTGCATCTGACTCCGAGCTGCTGATTCGTCAGCATCTGATCGATCCCGAGGTATGCATACGCTGCAATACCTGCGAGGAGACTTGTCCGATTGATGCGATCACGCATGATGATCGCAACTATGTCGTCAATCCGGATGTCTGCAATGGTTGCAATGCCTGTCTGCCCCCTTGTCCGACAGGGTCCATCGATCACTGGCGCATCATTCCGAAGTCGGCGGCATACAGCCTTGAAGATCAACTGGGCTGGGACGAGTTGCCACCTCAGCAGGAAATCGATGGCGAGCTTGCCTTGCCTGAATCGTCCAGCGATACGGTTCAGCAGAATGCAGCGACTTCCATGTCTTCGGCGATGGCCCCGCGCTCCGCTGCACAGCCGCACTTGCACCTGCACGACACGAAAAATCCTCTGACAGCGACTGTGGCTGGAAATTTCCGTCTAACGGATGCGGATGCGGAAAGTGATATTCGTCACATCGTGCTGGACTTTGGCAATCAGGTATTTCCTGTACTCGAAGGGCAATCGATAGGCATTATCCCTCCGGGACTTGATGCGTCTGGCAAGCCTCACTACATGCGCCTGTACTCGGTCGCCAGTCCACGCGATGGCGAGCGTCAGGGGCACAATAATTTGTCACTCACTGTCAAACGCGTGATCGCCGATCATCAGGGGCAGGCGATACAGGGTGTCGCATCCAATTATCTTTGCGATCTGAATAAAGGTGACAAGGTTTTGGTCACCGGCCCCTATGGCAGCAATTTCCTGATGCCCAATCATGCGGGTTCCAATCTGCTGATGATTTGTACGGGCACAGGCGCGGCACCCATGCGCGCGATGACGGAATATCGCCGGCGCCTCGCTGCTCAGGGCAATCCTGTGCCGGGCAAACTCATGCTGTTCTTCGGTGCCAGAGCGCCACAAGAATTGCCGTACTTTGGACCATTGCGCAAACTGCCCGAGAGCTTTATCACCAGCCATCTCGCATTCTCGCGCGTGCCGGGTGAGCCGCGTACCTATGTGCAGGACAAGCTGCGCGAACAGAGCAAGGCTGTGGCGCAGTTACTGCGCTCGGATACCTACATCTACATTTGTGGCTTGCGCGGCATGGAGGCCGGTGTCATGGCTGCCTTGCGCGAGATTTGCGATGCTGCAGGCTTCGACTGGACTTTTCTGCACCCCAACATGGTGGCCGAGGGCCGCTTTCATGTGGAAACTTACTGAGTCACGATGCAATTTCCTTCAATAGAAAAAACGAATGTGATTGGTGTCATTGGTGCGGGCACCATGGGTGCGGGTATTGCACAGCTAGCGGCGGTGCATGGACATCCGGTTCGGCTGCTGGATGCAACCGAAGGCGCAGCCACTGCCGCGATTGCGCGCATCGAGAAGGTGCTCGCCACCTTAGTCGACAAGGGGCGCATGAGCGAAGCGGAGTGCGGCGCTGCGATATCGCGACTGCAGCCTGTCGATCAACTTGATGCGATGGCAGACGCATCACTGGTGATCGAGGCGATTGTTGAGAACCTGCAGATCAAGCAGCAATTGATGCGCAGCCTCGAGCAAGCTGTGCAGCCGGGCACGATTCTGGCCACGAATACCTCATCGATTTCGGTGACAGCGATTGCGAATGGCATGCAGCATCCCGAGCGGTTGGCGGGTATGCATTTCTTTAATCCTGTGCCGCTGATGAAGCTGGTAGAGGTCATCGCCGGCGCTGAAACGCATACCGATGTACTGGACAGGCTTGCGATACTCGCCGAGCGCTGGGGCAAGACGCCAGTGCATGCCGCATCGACGCCGGGTTTCATTGTGAATCGAATCGCACGACCTTATTACGCGGAGGCTTTGCAGCTGCTGCAAGAGCAGGCGGGTACGCCGGCGCAACTTGATCGTGCCATGCGCAGTATCGGCTTTCGCATGGGACCTTGCGAGCTGATGGATTTGATCGGTCATGATGTGAATTATGCGGTGACTACATCGGTGTTCGAAGCCAATTACGGCGATCGCCGCTATCAGCCTTCCCTGGTGCAGAAAGCCTTGCTGGATGGCGGTCGTCTGGGACGCAAAGTGGGCAAGGGCTTTTACGATGGCAGCGCGATTTCCTTACCCGAGCCCGTCGCACTACCCCCCGGTGCGTCGGCGAAGTTGGTGGTTGCGGGTAATGATGTCATGTGCAAGCAGCTTGCGGATTTTCTTGCTCAGCGTGGTCTAACCGCTGAGCATCAGCCTGACGCGGGCTGGCAGGGTTTGATGATTGATGACGTGCAGCTCAGAATCAGCGAAGGCCGATGCGCCGCTCAGCTGTCGCATGAACTGGGTCTCGATGCGGTCGGTGTGATGGATTTGCCGCTGTTAACCGATTCGGCCAATGCGATAGCGCTCACATTCTCGCCGCGCATGTCCGACGCGTCTCGGCAGCGGGTATGCGCTGTGCTGAATCAGGCAGGCCTCGAAGCCATCGTCTTGCGGGATGTGCCCGGCTTGCTGGTGACGAGGACCCTGGTCATGCTGATCAATGAAGCTTGCGATGCAGTCTGGCAAGGTGTGTGTACCGAATCGGCGGCTGATCTTGCGATGAAGCTGGGCGTGAGCTACCCCGCCGGGCCGTTCGAGTGGTTGCATCTGCTCGGTCCACAGCGTGTGATAGCCACACTCGATCATTTGTTTGAGGCTTATCGCAGCGAGCGCTATCGGGTCAGTCCCTTGCTGCGCCAGATGGCCTGGCGGGTTTAGGACCTCACTACGGCAGTCCATGCCTATGGTGCAGCGCAAGATGACGGCGCGAGCCAGAGCCGGCACAATCGGCGCGCTGTAGCCAAGGAAGCGCTGATTGAATAAAACCGTTAATTTGCAGTTTTATTCAGCGCTTACCAAAAAATCTATCGCCGGAAGAGCGAGGGGAGACATAAGCCCGCCAAGCACGCTGCCTGGCGGGCTTGTTTTTTTCGTGCTTCCAGAGTGGCGTCCCGCCTTTATATGATATTCGCGTTCTTGTTTTTGCAAGTCATCACTCGGGCGAATATCTGGCATCACCAATCAAAAGCAGACCTGCACAAAGACGGTTGATATAGTTCACCCCGTCTCCTCCAGCCTTCTAATAAGGATGGATTTAACCCGACAGACCGCCGGTCTCGTCGGGTTTTTTTTCGCCTGGCATTGCCAGATATCCACCGATTGACCTGATCTCGATCAACTGAAAAATTTCAATAGAAATCAATCAGTTGCTCAATAATCAGACTGCTTATCCACAAAGCTATCCACCGAAATTGTGTACAAATTCCCGCCTTGACGCGGAATTGCCCGGCCAAGCGTCTTGGTGTAGCTTAGCGAGGCGTTGAGGCGCAATTGGCCGAACTCTCACTCGATGTGTGCCGATAATTCGGGAGATCTTCATGTATCAAAAGATTCTGGTGGCTTACAACGGCAGTCCAGAGAGCAGGCTGGCTTTGGAAGAATGTCTGCGACTGTCGCCATCGCCCTCGGCGCAAATACATTTGCTGGTGGTGGTCAGTCCACCGCCTTACCTCCTGGTGGGTGAATTCGCCGCCGCTGCGGTCTTAAGTGTCGAGGAAGGTCTTGCCGCCGAGCGTGAAAAAATGGAAAAAGAGCTCGAAGCAGGTGCTCAATTGCTCACGGCCGGAGGATTGACGGTGACGCGTCACCTTGAGGTCGGTGAACCGGTGACCGTGATCGAGGAATTGGCGCATCAGCTTCAGGCAGAGTTGGTGATCGTCGGCCATTCACGTCAAAAGCCACTGGCACTGCGCTGGTGGCGCGGCAGTACCGACACGCTGCTGGTCGAGAAACTCCGCTGCAGTTTGCTGGTCGCTTCCGATCCCCACTGAAGTACTGCTGCTACGCAGGCGAACCAGACAACCGGCGAAGGTGATTGCGGGATACCCGTAGCGCTTTTTGCAGAAACAAGACAGCGTGCGCAATCTTGCCGGGATGCGGCTGCGCATTCAGATCCTCCAGCCAGGCACGCAACTGATAGACAAGCGATTCTCTCGCGAGTCTTGCAAGCTGGAAGAGATCGCTTCCCATCGAGAGCGGCGACCGATACAGCCTGATTTCGTAGAGTTTGTGCCGTCGTGCCAGAGCGTTGCGTTTGGTTGCTAGTTGTCCGCCCAGCAGATGAAAGCGACGCGCGCCTGCCCGTATCGATGCATTGATCAAAAAGTGACGACTGAGATTGCCCATGCTGTAGCCGTCATACTGCGGGTCATGTGCATTCACGATGGAATACACGGCATCGCCAAAGCGACAGGCGAGTGTGCCACCGCAAATGCGATCATGGGTACTTATCACTCCCACCCAACCTCGTGCTCGCATCAAGCGAATGAGATGCGCGCGCGCTTTTTCATCAATCGCCGAGCGACGCCGCTTCTGTGCCATGCGCGCATGATTGAAGCTGATAATTTGATCCACGAGCGTCTCACTGATTTCCTCCCCAACGACCACCGAATGATGAAAATCGGGAAGTTCATGTTGTGATCGCGATAAATGCTGTTTGAGCGACTTGCGACTCGATTTTCCCAATTGCGCGAGATAGCTTTGTTCGTTGTCTGGCAGGTCAATCACGATATCTTCGGTCACGGCCATGCGAGCGTAGGGTCGCTGCGGAGTTCTGTCGCTGATGGACTGCGCATGCAAACTGATCACCGAGACCTTCGCGTAGTGCGCAAACAGCGTGTCGGCAAAACGGTCAAGCTCCTCCGGCGGTATGCGCATGCCTTCGTTGATCACCCGAATGCGTGGGCCATCAAGACAGTACAGCAAAAGAGCAGACAGTTCACCATCGCGCCAGGCGGCATAGGTATGCACGTGCGCTAGATTGTCGCACTGCAGCTGCGGAAGTGATGCATACAAGCTTTCGTAGAGCTCTTCCAGGCCTCGCTCGGCAAAAGGGGGTATGCAATCGATATAAATGCGTTCTGCTGAACTTTCCACGTGCAGAGTTCTATCTATCGTAAACAGAGCCATCCCCATTTAGACGCCGGGGTCCCGCAGAGTTCAGGCACGCCCCCCATCGAGTGCTCGCCAATCAAGCTTGATTGCTGCCAGACGCAGACCCGGGATCTTCGGGCTGAATTTGCTTTGCGGTTAAACTAGCGGACTAGCCTCCGTCAGATCTGCCTACTTCATGTCCAGCAATTCCGAAATCCAGCTGTCCGAACAAGACAGCACGCTACCACCGCAAAGCCTGTCGCGGGAGCATATCGCGCGCGAGGTTGCGCGGCGTCGTACTTTTGGCATCATTTCTCACCCCGATGCGGGCAAGACCACGCTCACGGAAAAATTGCTGCTGTTTTCGGGTGCGATTCAGCTGGCGGGAACCGTGAAGGCGCGCAAGAGCGGTCGTCACGCAACATCGGATTGGATGGAAATCGAAAAGCAGCGCGGCATTTCTGTCGCCAGCTCCGTGATGCAGTTCGAGTATCGCGATCACGTGGTCAATCTGCTGGATACGCCCGGTCACCAGGATTTTTCGGAAGATACATATCGCGTCCTGACCGCAGTGGATTCTGCGCTGATGGTGATTGATGCCGCCAAGGGTGTGGAAGCACAGACGATCAAGCTGCTCAATGTTTGCCGTATGCGCAACACGCCCATCATCACCTTCATGAACAAGATGGATCGCGAAACGCGCGATCCTCTTGAGCTGCTGGATGAGCTGGAGTCCGTTCTGGAAATACAGTGTGCTCCGGTCACCTGGCCCATAGGCATGGGAAAATCTTTTCGTGGTGTCTATCACCTGATGCGCGATGAGATCATGCTGTTTGCGGCCGGTAGCGAGCGTGCCGATCAGGAATTTGAAATCATCAAGGGAATCGACAATCCCCGGCTGGCCGAGATGTTTCCCCTTGAGATCGAGCAACTGAAAATGGAAGTCGAGCTCGTGCACGGCGCTTCGCATCCTTTCGATCTTGATGCATTTTTGGCGGGTAAACAGACTCCGGTTTTCTTTGGTTCTGCAATCAATAATTTTGGTGTGCGTGAAATCCTGAATGCACTGCTGGATTGGGCGCAGCCACCACGCGAGCGCGATGCAACGGTTCGCAGCGTGGCACCCGACGAGATACCGTTCTCCGGCTTTGTTTTCAAGATTCAAGCCAATATGGATCCCGCACATCGCGACCGCATCGCCTTCCTTCGCGTGTGCTCGGGGCGTTTCGAGCGTGGCATGAAGGTGCGCCATCTGAGACTCGAGCGCGATGTCAAACTATCATCGGTGGTAACTTTCATGGCGTCGAGTCGCGAGCAGGTCGAAGAGGCTTACGCGGGCGATATCATTGGACTGCCCAATCACGGCAATATGCAGATTGGCGACAGTTTTTCCGAGGGTGAATTGCTGCAATTCACGGGCATTCCCTATTTTGCACCAGACTTTTTTCGGTCGGTGCGAATCCGCAACCCGCTCAAGATCAAGCAGCTCCACAAGGGTCTGCAACAGTTGGGCGAGGAGGGCGCGGTTCAAGTTTTCAAGCCCGTGAGTGGCGGTGATCTGGTGCTGGGCGCTGTTGGCGTGCTGCAGTTCGAAGTGGTCGCCAGTCGTTTGATGAATGAATACGGTGTGGATGCGGTATTCGAGGGTACCAGCATCAGCAGCGCTCGCTGGGTCTCTTGCGATGACAAGCGCATGCTCGCTGACTTTGAAAAATCCTCTGCGGGTGCCAATCTGGCGCACGATGCCGCAGGCAATTTGGCCTATCTCGCCAGCTCGGGTGTCAATCTCAAACTCACCCAAGAGCGCTGGCCCGGCGTTACCTTTCATTCGACCCGCGAGCATGCAGTGAAGGTCGCCTGAGCTTCGCCTTTCATCGCTCGTAGTGCTTTCATTGCAGCGTCTTCAGACGGCGCTGCTTTGTTCTGCTCGTGATGCTCGATGAGCGTTTGCGCTGTATCAACGGCGCAAACGTTTGTTATTCCTATACTAAGCAGGTCTTTGCGGTGTTCTCCGCACTATCTACCTAATCCATTTCCGATGCGGGCATGTGCCCCGCAGGAAGAAACTATCAAGTGTGATCGGAAACGACTATGTTGACCGTTACTTATTCCATCGTTGCACTGAAAGTAGAACACAAAAAAACCCGTTGGACTTTGTCATCGATACAGAAGTACATCATGAGTTGTATACGCAATATCAAGGGGGCAAGCAAAATTGATGTCGAAAACATGTTGCAGCGGCTATCGCAATTCGAGCAGTATTATCACGAGCGAAAAATACAAGTCGTCTTGATTCCAGCCCTGCGCAAGCTGACCCATGAAACAGATCCGCTGCTCGATGAAATTGAGTCGCTCAGTGCGCACAGCAGTTCGCTGCTGAGATCGATAGGTGAAAGAATTCAGGAGGGCTTGCGGCAGGGCAGGTTGCTGCTGGAGGAGGTTTGCTCATCGCTAGAATTGTGCTGTTCAAATTTTTACAGGCGATTGGCACGAGAGGAAGAACTTGTTCAGGTTGCCGAGCGTCTTATTCCGTGCGAAGCCTGGTTTGGCATTGCGGCGAATTTTCTGTCGCTTGATGCAAGCCGGCTGAAGTTGTCGGCGGCTCCGGACGAGGACGAGTGAATTTTTACAGCGTCATTTGAACCTCATTCAGGCGGGACGGGGATCAGAACGGCATTTCGCTGCGCTGGTCTTGTTCTGCTGATAATCACAACCACCGTTTGGCCCAACCCTTCCCTTTCGACGAGTCTCCTTGCGGGTGAGCAAATTCGGTGCGCGCACCCTAAAATGCACCAATATGGATCGTTACTTAAAAATCGCACTTTATTGGTGAATTGCAAGATTTCGTGATTTTGCGCCCTACCTCGTAATAGCTTGATTCTGCATGGGAATTTGGACTAGCCGTGGGGACCCTCCGACCCCAGAGGCGGGGTAGTTAATGGCATGGAATCTGCTATCATCGCCGGTCAAGTCTGAGTGGCATTGTCCTGCCTCGCACCGCAGTTTCAAGTGGTTTGCGCGAAGTCGGTCCACAGCTTAAATTCAATTAATCACTTTGCAACTTTTAGGAGATCCGCATGTCAACGTCGGCCGCTGATGTATTGAAAATGGTCAAGGACAACGAAGTTAAATTCGTTGATTTCCGCTTCACCGATACGCGAGGCAAGGAGCAGCACGTTAGCGTACCTGTGTCCCATTTCGATATGGACAAATTCGAGTCTGGCCACGCTTTCGATGGCTCTTCCATCGCTGGCTGGAAAGGTATCGAAGCATCGGACATGCTGCTCATGCCTGACCCAAGCACAGCGCGCATCGATCCGTTCATGGAAGAAACCACGATGTTCATCCAGTGCGATGTCATCGAACCAGGCGACGGCAAAGGCTACGACCGCGATCCTCGTTCAATTGCCAAGCGTGCCGAGGCTTACCTGAAATCTTCCGGCATCGGCGACACCGCGTATTTCGGTCCCGAGCCTGAGTTCTTCATTTTCGATAGCGTTCGCTGGAACGTCGATATGTCCGGCTCTTTCTCCAAGATTGATTCCGAAGAAGCTTCCTGGAGCACCGGTGAAAAAATCGAGGGTGGTAACAGCGGTCACCGTCCAGCAGTCAAAGGCGGTTATTTCCCAGTACCTCCGGTCGACAGCTTCCAGGACATGCGTTCGGAAATGTGTCTGATCCTCGAAAGCCTGGGCATCCCCGTCGAAGTACATCACCATGAAGTGGCTGGCGCTGGTCAGAACGAAATCGGTACCAAGTTCTCCACTCTGGTTCAGCGCGCCGACTGGACACAGACACTGAAATATGTCGTCTTGAACGTCGCGCACAACTACGGAAAGACAGCGACCTTCATGCCCAAGCCCATCGTTGGCGATAATGGTTCCGGCATGCACGTGCACCAGTCGGTATGGAAAGACGGCAAAAACCTGTTCGCGGGCGATGGCTACGCAGGTCTCTCTGAGTTTGCGCTGTACTACATTGGCGGCATCATCAAGCACGCGCGTGCCCTCAATGCGATCACCAACCCCGGTACCAACTCGTACAAGCGTCTGGTGCCTGGCTTCGAAGCTCCGGTGAAACTGGCCTATTCGTCACGCAACCGTTCTGCGTCGATTCGTATTCCACACGTTGCCAATCCGAAGGGTCGTCGTATCGAAACGCGCTTCCCCGATCCGCTTGCGAATCCTTACCTGTGCTTCGCTGCCTTGCTGATGGCCGGTCTGGACGGCGTGCAAAACAAAATCCATCCTGGCGAAGCTGCCTCGAAAGATTTGTATCACCTGCCACCCGAAGAAGATGCTCAGATCCCGACCGTGTGTTCATCACTCGACCAGGCGCTCGAGTATCTGGACAAGGACCGCGAGTTCCTGACCCGCGGCGGTGTCTTCAGCGACACCATGATTGACGCCTATATCGAACTGAAGATGCAGGAAGTGACTCGTTTCCGCATGACCACGCATCCAGTCGAGTTCGATATGTACTACTCGCTGTAATCCTTCGTCCGGAGTTGCGGCAAACAGGGGGCGACTTAGGTCGCCCTCTTTTTTGGGAAAAATGTTGTTTTTATGATAAAAATATCTGACGACTTTCTGGTATAAAAACCCAGGGAGACGCTGAACGGAGTCGCGTTTTACGGTTTTATTCCATCAGCGCTTCCATAGCCTTCTTGTTCAAGCTTGTGTCAACCCTCCCATGGTTCTCTGCCCATGAAAAGCCGCCTAATTGTCTGCCTG
The DNA here is from genome assembly GCA_039806005.1 of Pseudomonadota bacterium. Taxonomy (GTDB): domain Bacteria; phylum Pseudomonadota; class Gammaproteobacteria; order Burkholderiales; family Burkholderiaceae_D; genus Pernthalerella. The sequence continues at coordinate 7,764 of JBDKLM010000043.1, read as the reverse complement.
ATTCTCTGGGTGCTTGCTGCGCCTCTCCTCGCCCAGGGTGTTTTTGTCTGTGTACAGCCCAATGGCACGCGTGAATACCGCAACACAGGTGATATTCGTGGCTGTCGAAGGCTGGATACGGAGACGATATCGACCATTCCCGCCCCAACCGCCAATCAGCAGGCAAAGGCCGGGACCATGGATTCCTCTTTTCCACGCATAGACAGCCAGATTCAGAAGCGTCGCGATCAGGATCGGCTGCAGATTCTGATGGACGAAGTGCGCACCGAAGAGTCAAAACTGTCCGAGCTCCGCCGCGAATACCAGAATGGCGAACCCGAGCGTCTGGGCAGCGAGCGCAACTATGCGAAATATCAGGAGCGTGTCGCTCAGATGAAGGACGACATACTCCGCACTGAGAAAAATATTGAAGCCCTGAAACGAGAGATAGGTAATTTAAAATAGGTCCCTCGTGCAGCTGTGCCATCCGGGCCGCTTTGCGGCCTTTTTCTTTTGCGGGACTGAGTGAATATCTTATCGACATCCTTGGGCGGGCTCGATCTGCTGGCTTCCGCGGTGATCATCCTGGACAAGCAGGGACGTATCGCCTATGCCAATGCGGCCGCAGAGACCTTGCTGGATAGCTCGTTCAAGGTACTGCACCAGCAGCGGCTGTCGGATCTTTTCCTCAACGGTGACAAACTTGCCCGCATCTTCGAACAGGCGAGGACACGACAGGTCGATGAGAAGCGCGAGGATATCCTGCTGGAGCGGGTTGGGAGGCTGCCGCTCCATGTGAACATCATTGCGACCGCCATCGATGATGCAGAAAATCCGGTGCTCATTGAGTTGCGTGCCAATGTACAGCAGGTCAAGCTGGATCGCGAAGAGCGTCTTTTGGACCAGACCCAGGCCAACAAGGAATTGATTCGCAATCTTGCGCACGAAATCAAGAATCCGCTGGGGGGCATTCGTGGCGCAGCCCAGTTGTTGGAGCTGGAATTACCGCGAAATGATCTCAAAGATTTGCGAGAGTACACGCAAGTCATCATCAAAGAGTCCGACCGCTTGCAGACACTGGTTGACCGTTTGCTGGCACCCCACCGACGTCCGCAAATCGTCGGTGACGTCAATATTCACGAGGTATTCGAACGGGTTCGCAGTTTGATCATGGCGGAGTTCCCTCAGGGCCTCACCATACAGCGCGACTATGATCTGTCGCTACCCGAGTTTCGCGGCGACAAGGAGCAACTGATTCAGGCTGTGCTCAATATTGCGCATAACGCCGCGCAGGCGCTGGCACCGCGTATCGCGCAAGGCGATGCGGCGCTGATCTTCCGCAGTCGTGTTGCACGTTCGATTACTCTCGCAAAGGTCCGTTATCGGCTGGCACTAGACTTGCATATCATCGACAACGGCCCGGGTATACCGGCTGAGTTGAAGGACAGGATTTTCTATCCTCTGGTGTCCGGCAGGGACGGCGGCAGCGGATTGGGGCTGACACTGGCACAAACCTTCATTCAGCAGCACCTGGGCGTGATTGAATGCGAAAGCCGGCCCGGCTACACCGACTTCCGTATCCTGATTGCGCTGCCCTGATCTCGTGCAGCGCCGGGTAACGGCAAGCACGCTGACGCTGGCTTCGCCATAATGGCACCAATTTGGTGCTTACCGTCGACTGGGCATGCACCAGCGGCAGTGAGATGAGGCGCGGGCAGGGTACATGAAACCAATCTGGATAGTTGACGACGACGAATCAATTCGCTGGGTGCTGGAGAAAGCACTGGCGCGCGAAAATCTGGCAACGCGAAGTTTCGCGAACGTGCGTGATGCAGTGGCGGCGCTGGAGTCGGGAACGCCTCAGGTGCTGGTATCGGATATCCGCATGCCCGGCGAGTCTGGCCTTGAATTGCTGCAGATCGTCAAAGGCCGCTATCCCGGTTTGCCCGTGATTGTGATGACTGCCTTTTCCGATCTTGATTCCGCCGTCGCCGCATTTCAAGGCGGTGCCTTCGAATATCTTGCCAAGCCTTTCGATCTCGATAAAGCAGTTGAACTCATCCGACGCGCGCTCGAAGAGAGCTTGCGCGAATCCGGTGATGAGCAGACCTCGAGCGAGACACCCGAGATATTGGGTCAGGCCGCTGCGATGCAGGATGTGTTCCGAGCCATCGGACGATTGTCGCAGTCGAATGTCACGGTATTGATTACCGGTGAATCCGGTACGGGCAAGGAGCTGGTGGCCCGCGCGCTGCACAAACACAGCCCCCGAGCAGCTCAGCCTTTCATTGCGCTCAACACGGCGGCCATACCGAAAGATTTGCTTGAATCCGAATTGTTCGGTCACGAGCGCGGAGCATTCACTGGAGCGCAATCAACACGGCGCGGACGTTTCGAACAAGCTGAAGGCGGTACGCTCTTCCTTGATGAGATTGGCGACATGCCCTTCGATCTTCAGACGCGCTTGTTGCGTGTGCTCTCGGATGGGCATTTCTATCGTGTTGGTGGTCATCAATCGCTCAAGGCGAATGTACGGGTGATCGCAGCCACGCACCAGAATCTCGAGCAGCGGGTCCGTGAAGGATTGTTCCGCGAAGACTTGTATCACCGTCTGAATGTCATTCGTTTGAGATTGCCTTCCTTGCGTGAGCGACGTGATGACATACCTCTGCTGGCGCGCCACTTCCTCGCGCATAGCGCGCGTCAGCTGGGTGTGGAGGCCAAGCGCTTGTCAGATCAGGCAATGCATTTTCTGGCATCGCTGGATTTGCCGGGTAACGTTCGCCAGCTGGAAAATTTATGCAATTGGATCACCGTCATGGCGCCAGGTCAGACGGTAGAAATCAAAGATTTGCCGACCGAGCTGACTGCAGGCACGGTGGCACCCTTGCCCTCAACTATTACCTCGTATCAGCCGCCCGCGGGTCTGACAGAGCCAGCGATAGTCGAAACAAATCACGCAGCCGCCCCCATTCTGGTGGGCACGCCTGAGGAACGCAGCAGCTGGATCATGATGCTGGAAACCGAAGCGGCAAAAATGCTATCAGCTGGCAAGCCGGAAGTCATGGATGCACTCGGCCGACAATTTGAATCGGCGCTCATCAAAACTGCGCTCAGACATACCCACGGCCGCAAGAACGATGCCGCGATACGTTTGGGTATTGGTCGCAATACCATTACGCGAAAAATTCAGGAGCTGGGAATTGAAGGTGGCAAGGAAGACTAATTTCGTCTTTGACTGAGGTGTCTCAGCCGCGCACGATGTGCAGGGGTGGTCTGGGCGCTTCAACCGGTTTTTTCTCGGTGCGTCGCTTTTCGCTGGGCGGCGTCCAGCCATGACGTTTCCACAATGACTGGACATCCGATCCTGGTGTCCAGTGATGTTCGCCGGGACGCTTGCCGGCAGCCGGTAGCACGAAATTTTCTTCGAGCTTTTTTTGTTCCATGACGTTTTCTCCAGCCGGGTCAGACACAATTCGACCATCGATAAATCGTCAGATCCGCAAAAAACTTGAGAGGATTGCTGTGTAAATTCTGGCCGGGCCTCAGGTCGTCTGGCTGGATTTGATGCGACGCCAGAGCGTCGTGCGACTGATGCCCATAAAGGCCGCTGCTTCGGCGCGATTGCCGCCAAAGCGCGCCAGCACTGCCGCCACGTCTGCCGAAGGCAAGCTTGCCTCGCTATCCACTGGCAATGAAGCGGCCTGCTGTATTTCCGGTGCCAGCTTGGTCAGAAAGGCCGGGGTCAGTGCCTGCAAAGGTTCTACAGACAGGAACAAGGCCACACGCTGCATCAGATTGCGCAGTTCGCGTACATTGCCCGGCCAGCGGTAGGACTGCAGCAGAGAGGCGCAGGCCTGCAACTCTGCGCGAAGATTAGCGCCCGGCCGCACGCCCATTTCTGCCAGCGCATTTTTCAGACACCATTCGGCCAGCTCGATTACGTCATCCTTACGCTCGTGCAGTGGCGGTATCGCGATTCTCAATACGCCCAAGCGATAAAAAAGATCTGCTCGAAATTCTCCCTTGGCCACACGTTTTTCCAGATCACAGTGCGTCGCACTGATAATGCGCACATCAACAGGAATAGGGCGGGTACCGCCAACACGCACGACTTCTTTTTCTTCCAGAACGCGCAGCAATCGTGTCTGCAGCGCCAGAGGCATTTCACCTATCTCGTCAAGAAACAGAGTACCTCGATGCGCTGCTTCAAACAGACCGGCATGACCACCGCGACGTGAACCGGTGAACGCGCCTTCCTCATAGCCGAACAGTTCGGATTCAAGAAGCGACTCTGCAATCGCCCCGCAATTGACAGCAAGAAAAGGACGAGAACCTGCCTGACCCCGTGGACTCTCGCGATGAATTGCCTGGGCCACGAGTTCCTTGCCGCTACCGGTTTCGCCCTCAATCAGGACCGTCGCTGGCGAGCGGCTGTAGAGTGATATGGTTCGACGCAACGCTGCCATGCTTTCCGAACTGCCGCGCAGATCCGACAGCCCATGCCGGGCCTGCAGATTGTCAGGCACCGCATACTGTCGGCCGCGAGGTACTTCAAGCTGGGTTGCACGCGCGATATCGAATGCATCTTCAAAAGCCTGCCGTATCGATGCAGCGGAGTACACAAATACGCCAGACAGTCCTGCTTCTTCCGCCAGATCCGTAATAAGCCCCGCACCGACGATTGCTTGTATGCCAGCCGATTTCATCTCGCTGACTTGCGCGCGCGCGTCTTCGACCGTGACATACGTGCGCTGCACGATCGGCAGATCGAAGGTTTGCTGAAATTCCTCAAGCTCAGGCAGGGGCGACTGATAATTGATCAGACCGATGTGCGGCGTGATCTTGCGTGCTCTTGCAAGTGCCTGCATCACGTCAAAACCCGTCGCCTTGGCAATCACCACGGGTAATGCCAATCGGCTCTTGAGGTAGGCCGCGTTCGACCCCGCAGAAATCACCGCATCGCAGCGCTCGGTTTGCAGACGCTCGCGAATGTGGGCTACCGCCTCCTCAAAACCCAGCTGTATGGGCTCAATGGTGGCGCGGTCATCATATTCCACGGTGATGTCGCGGAAGAGATCGAACAGCCGTGAGATCGATACCGTCCAGAAGACAGGCCGGTTGGCAGGATCGCGTGGACTAGGGGTAGGGCGCGCCATGTTTCAGATGTTGCAATGTTTCATTAAGATTGAACATTGAAACATAAAATGAAACATCGAGTCAAAGTTTTCATCCACGGCGGAATGCCAGTGCCTCTGCAGAGCGCTGTTTTCAAAGGGGATTTCGACTGGCGAAAAAAAGGGTCGGGCGCGGGCTCGCCCGTGGCATGCCGATTGCAATAACTCAAAGTGAATCCCTTACCTGAAACAGATCACCACAGGAACCATCATGACAATCCAATCACCTGGCGCGCGCTTCCGACTCGCGATGCAAGAGGAGTCTCCGCTGCAGATCATTGGCGCCATCAATGCCAATCACGCTTTGCTGGCCAAGCGCGCAGGCTTTCGCGCGATTTATCTTTCTGGTGGTGGTGTCGCAGCCGGTTCGCTCGGCTTGCCCGACCTCGGCATATCCAACCTGGATGATGTGCTCACTGATGTACGTCGCATCACGGACGTCTGCGACTTGCCGCTGTTGGTTGACGTTGACACCGGATTTGGTTCATCGGCATTCAATGTCGCGCGCACCGTGAAGTCGATGATCAAATTCGGCGCAGCAGCCATCCATATCGAAGATCAGGTTGGTGCCAAGCGTTGCGGTCATCGTCCAAACAAGGAAATCGTCACCAAGCAGGAAATGGTGGATCGCGTCAAGGCAGCGGTTGATGCGCGCACCGATGAAAATTTCGTCATCATGGCGCGGACCGATGCGCTTGCTGTCGAGGGTCTTGAGGCAGCAATAGAACGCGCAGTCGCCTGTGTCGAAGCTGGTGCGGACATGATTTTTCCGGAAGCCATCACCGAGCTGTCGATGTACAAGCAATTCGCTGCTGCGGTCAAAGTACCGATTCTGGCCAACATCACCGAATTCGGTGCCACGCCTTTATTTACCGTCGATGAATTGCGTGCCGCCGATGTGGGCATCGTCCTCTATCCGCTGTCTGCATTCCGTGCGATGAACAAGGCTGCAGAAAATGTTTACATGACGGTGCGCCGCGAAGGCACACAAAAGAATGTGGTCGATACCATGCAGACGCGTATGGAACTCTATGACCGCATCGGTTATCACGATTTCGAGCAAAAGCTCGATGCACTATTTGCACAACAAAAATCCAAGTAAATTCGGGAGAATCTCAATGAGCGAACAACAAGCTAGCGGCTTCAAGCCAAAAAAATCAGTCGCCCTCTCTGGCGTCACCGCGGGTAACACGGCACTGTGCACCGTCGGCAAGACCGGCAATGATTTGCACTACCGTGGATACGACATTCTCGATGTCGCGGATGCCTGCGAATTCGAAGAGATCGCACACCTGCTGGTGCATGGCAAGCTGCCAACGGCAGCCGAGTTGAGCGCATACAAGCAAAAACTCAAGGCCTTGCGTGGCCTGCCTGCGAACGTAAAAGCCGTACTGGAATGGCTGCCGGCTTCATCGCATCCGATGGATGTGATGCGCTCCGGTGTTTCTGCACTGGGTTGTGTCTTGCCTGAAAAAGAAGATCACAACACGCCGGGCGCACGTGACATTGCCGATCGCCTGATGGCTTCGCTGGGTTCCATGCTGCTGTACTGGTATCACTACAGCCACAATGGCCGACGCATTGAAGTCGAAACCGATGATGATTCCATCGGTGGACATTTCCTGCATCTGTTGCACGGCAAGCCACCATCAGCACTGTGGGAAAAAGCCATGCATACCTCATTGATTTTGTATGCTGAGCATGAGTTCAATGCATCCACTTTCGCAGGGCGTGTGATTGCCGGCACAGGTTCGGACATGTATTCAGCAATTACAGGCGCGATTGGTGCATTGCGCGGCCCCAAGCATGGCGGTGCCAATGAAGTCGCTTTCGAAATCCAGAAGCGTTATGACAATCCGGATGAGGCAGAGGCGGATATCCGCAAGCGCGTAGAAAACAAGGAAGTGATCATCGGCTTTGGTCACCCGGTCTACACGATTTCCGATCCCCGCAACAAGGTCATCAAGGAAGTCGCGCATCGCTTGTCCAAAGACGCAGGCTCGACCAAGATGTTTGACATTGCCGAGCGCCTCGAATCGGTCATGTGGAATGTCAAGAAAATGTTCCCCAATCTTGACTGGTTCTCGGCCGTGTCTTATCACATGATGGGTGTTCCGACAGCGATGTTCACGCCTTTGTTCGTCATCTCGCGTACGTCGGGATGGGCAGCACACATCGTCGAACAGCGCATTGATAACAAGATTATTCGTCCGAGCGCAAATTACGTCGGTCCTGAAAATCTGAAGTTTGTTCCTATCGCCAAGCGCAAGTAATTTTGCGAAGTTGAAAGAAAGTCACTAGACCCCGGCTTGCGCCGGGGTGACGATAGAAAAGCGGCTTGCTTGAAATCAGTCATCCCGGCGCGGGACTTTTCAGGGACAGCGTCTCAAGAACTGTTGGTCTCAAAATTGTCATCCTGGGGAAAGCCGGGATCCAGTGTCTTCCGTCGCAAGGCGAAACCGTCCAAGCACCTCTGACAGAAACTCACCTAATCCAACCATGAACACCGCCCACCGCAAACCCCTCCCCGGAACCCAACTCGATTACTTCGATGCGAGAGCCGCTGTCGAAGCGATACAGCCCGGCGCCTATGACAAGCTGCCGTACA
>JBDKLM010000042.1:0-21709 GCA_039806005.1 Pseudomonadota bacterium | reverse complement strand
GCGTCGTATCATCAGCGTGAACGACGTTTTGGACGCACCAGCGCGCAGCTGATCGAGGTCAGGAAGGCTTCCTGATGCTGCGCCAGCGCGTGCTGACGGCGGTCGTGCTTCTGCTGGTACTGGCGGGCGTACTCGGGTCTGGTTCGCTGCTGGCTTTTTATCTCACTCTGGCGATATTTTTTGGCGCAGCTTGCTGGGAGAGCTTGCGCTTGTTTGGCGTGCGGCTCGCGCTGCCGCTGGCGGTTGCGGCAGCGGTGCTGCTGCCGCTGATGGCTGACCGGGCCCCTGGCGACTGGCGTGCGCTTGCTGCCTTGTGCGTATTGATCTGGGTGCTGCGTTTCGTGCCCGCGCTTAAAGTGGGTTTGCCACCCACAGGTGGACCGCGTGGTTTCCTGTTTGCGATCGTTTATCTTTTGTCGCTGTTCGGTTGTTTCATTGCGATAGCAGGGATGTTCCAGCGCTCTGCAATTTTTCTGATTTCCGCGATGGCGATTGTCTGGGTAGCTGACATCGGTGCTTATTTTGCAGGCAGAGCTTTGGGACGTCATAAACTCGCGCCCGGGATATCGCCCGGCAAGACATGGGAAGGGGTTGCCGGTGGCTGGCTCGCTGTCATGGTGTTGGCTGGCCTGTCGATGCAAGTTCCTGGGTTGGCGGACAGTTTTGCTACCTTGCTTCAAGCGCACTATGGCTGGCCTCTTTGGGTGTTATTCATGAGCTTGCTGGTTGCCGCGAGCGTGGTCGGCGATTTGTTTGAATCTTTGATGAAGCGCCGTGCGGGTGTGAAAGATAGCAGCGCCTTGCTACCCGGTCATGGCGGTGTGCTGGATCGTATTGATGCTCTGGTGCCGGTGATGCCACTGGCATTCCTCATCAGTACACGGATGGGCTGAAAAGAAAACACGATGCAATCCATTACCTTGCTCGGCGCAACAGGTTCGATCGGTGTCTCCACGCTGGATGTGGTCGCTCGACATCCGGATCGCTATCGAATTTATGCACTGACCGCGCATACGCGTGTCGCTGAACTTGCAGCGCAATGCGCGCAGTTTCGACCCGCGTTTGCGGTAGTCGCCACTGCCACTGCAGCGGAAGAGCTTTCTGCACTGCTGAAAAACAAGGGTCTGTCTACCGAAGTGGTCCATGGCGAACAAGCTCTGTGCGATGTGGCCAGTGCAGCAGATTGCACGACGGTCATGGCCGCAATTGTTGGTGCGGCAGGGCTGCGTCCTACACTGGCAGCAGCACGAGCGGGCAAGAAAGTGTTGCTGGCCAATAAAGAGGCGCTGGTGATGTCAGGCGCCCTGTTCATGGATGCGGTAGCCGCCAGTGGTGCGACGCTGCTGCCTATCGATAGCGAACACAACGCAATTTTTCAGTGTCTGCCGTTGGGTTATCAGCGCACGCCACAGGCACACGGCATACGCAAGATTCTGCTGACTGCGTCGGGTGGCCCCTTCCTTGATCGGGACGTAGCCACGCTTGACGAGGTCACGCCTGAGCAGGCTGTTGCGCACCCGAACTGGAGCATGGGCCGCAAGATCTCGGTGGACTCGGCGACCATGATGAATAAGGGTCTGGAAGTGATTGAAGCGCACTGGTTGTTTGGCGCACACCCGAATCAGATCGAGGTCGTCATTCATCCGCAAAGCGTGATTCATTCGATGGTGTCCTATGCGGATGGCTCGGTACTGGCGCAGTTGGGTAATCCTGATATGCGTACACCGATCGCGCATGCGCTGGCGTATCCGGATCGTATCGAGTCCGGTGTGGATCCGATTGATCTGGCGCGGATCGCCCAGTTGAATTTCCGCGAACCCGACTATCTGCGTTTCCCCTGCCTGAAGCTGGCCTTCGATGCGCTGGTGGCGGGTGGAAGCGCGCCCGCCGTCTTGAATGCGGCCAATGAAATTGCCGTCGAGGCTTTCCTTGATCGCAGAATTGGTTTCCGAAAAATACCGCAAGTCATTGAGCAGGTGCTCGAGCGTTTGCCAAGCGCGCCTCTCGACAATCTGGACAGTCTTATGCTGCAAGACCAGCTGGCGCGCGCAGAGGCGCGCGCGCTGCTGAACTGATTTTCCTGACGGAGTCGTGAGATGGAGTGGCTGAGAACCGTAGGGGCTTTTATTGTCGTCATCGGCGTACTCGTGATTATTCACGAGCTGGGCCATTATCTGGTTGCCCGCTGGTGTGGTGTCAAGGTCCTGCGATTTTCGGTGGGACTGGGCAAAGTCATCTGGTCACGCCGGTTCGGACCTGATCAGACCGAATGGGCGGTATCTTTGGTGCCCCTCGGGGGCTACGTCAAAATGCTCGATGCGCGCGAGAGCGATGCGGGCGAGATCAGCGAGGCCGATGCTGCGCGTGAATTCACCCGGCAATCGGTAGGGAAGCGCATCGCTATCGTCGCTGCCGGGCCGCTGGCTAATTTTCTGCTGGCGATAGTGCTATTTGCTGCCCTCTACAGCTATGGCATTCCCGAGCCTGTGTCCAAAGTGCGTGTGTCGGAGAATAGTCCGGCTGAAATCGCCGGCATGAAAACCGGTGACACGGTGACTGCCGTGAATGGTGAGCCGGTCAGCGCCTGGTCGGAAATGCGGTGGAAGTTGCTGCAATCGGCGATTGGAGGACAGTCGGCGCGAATCGAACTCTATCGTATGGATGCGCGTGGTGATCGCGTCATCAGTGAAATCAACTTGTCTTTGGCTGATATCGCTGGCGATGATCTGGATAGTCATTTGCTCGATCGTCTGGGTCTGGATCTCGCCCGTCCGCCTGCCATTCTCGGGCAGATTATTGCTGGTGGACCCGCCGAGCGCGCCGGTCTGCAGCCGGGTGATCAAATCCTGCGTATTGATGGCGAATCAGTGCCGGATGGTGTGGCGTTTGTCGAGCGCTTGCAAGCGGCGCCCGGCAAGCTGATTCAGCTGGAGGGATTGCGGTCCGGGCAGCCTTTTGCTGTTTCGGTGACGCCCCTGCCCGAGCGTTTGGGCGAGCGGACTGTGGGCCGTATACGAGCGCAGGTAGATATGTCCGCGGCAACGACCATTGTTCAGGCCAGTCTGCCAGAGGCATTTGCGCGTGCGACTCGAAAGACCTGGGACACTAGCGTGATGACGGTCAGCATGCTTGGCAAGATGTTAATCGGCGAGGCCTCTCTCAAAAATATCACTGGCCCGATAACGATCGCCGATTATGCGGGCCAGACGGCGCGCGTTGGCCTGATCAGTTTTCTGTCGTTCATGGCCTTTATCAGCATCAGTCTGGGTGTCATGAATCTGCTGCCGATTCCCGTTCTGGATGGGGGGCATTTGTTGTATTATTCGCTGGAACTTTTTTCTGGCCGTCCAGTATCTGAGCGAGTCAGCGCCTTGGCGCAAAGGGCAGGTATAGGGCTACTGATGGTGTTAATGGCAGTGGCAATGTTCAATGACATTGCCCGTCTGATTGGGTGATGCCGGCAATGCCTGTCGGCCATCGGCAGATAATTCTCGAAGCTGGTTTTTTTGATGACATTCCATTCCAAGCGTAAGCTGCTGCCGTTTGTTCCCAGACTGATCGCCGCTGCCGCATTTTCAATATGCACAGGGCAGGCGCTGGCACTCGATCCTTTTACGGTGACCGATATTCGGGTCGAAGGTATTCAGCGTACTGAAGCGGGTACGGTATTCAGTTATTTGCCTGTACGCGTGGGTGACACCTTTAATGATGAAAAAGCGGCAGCTGCCATCAAGGCCTTGTATGCCACCGGTTTTTTCAAGGATGTTCGTATCGAAGCTGACGGTAGCGTGCTTGTGGTACTGCTGGAAGAGCGGCCAGCGATTGCCAGTGTCGAATTTACCGGCATCAAGGAATTCGACAAGGCACAGCTCACCAAGTCGCTCAAGGAATTGGGGCTGGGTGAATCTCGCATTCTTGACAGATCACTGGTCGATCGTGCTGAACAAGAACTCAAGCGCCAGTACCTGACGCGTGGTTTGTACGGCGTGAAAATCACCACCACCGTCACGCCGATAGAGCGTAATCGCGTGAATGTGACTTTTGCCGTGGACGAGGGTGAGGTCGCGCGAATCAAGCAAATCAATATCGTCGGCAACAAGGCTTTCTCTGAAAAAGAATTGCGAGACCAGATCAAGCTCTCGACTTCAGGATGGTTTACCTGGTACAGCAAAGCGGATCAATACTCCAAGCAAAAGCTGGCCGGTGATATCGAAACCCTGCGCTCCTTTTATCTGAATCGTGGCTATCTGGAAATGCAGGTCGAGTCTACTCAGGTATCCATTACGCCTGACAAAAAAGACATCTACATCACGGTCAATATCAATGAGGGTGCAAAATTCACTGTTGCGGACATCAAGCTTGAAGGCGAGATGTTGGGTCGCGAAAAGGAATTTGAGGCACTTATCAGTTTGAAGCCGGGCGAAGCTTACTCCGGCGAGAAAATGACCGAAAGCACGCGCAAGATCACCGAGCGCATGGGTGTATTTGGTTATGCATTTGCGAATGTGAATGCGAGTCCGCAAATCAATCGCGAAAAAAACGAAGTCAGTTTCACCGTGTTTGTTGATCCTGGCAAGCGTGTTTACGTACGCCGTATCAACATCGGTGGCAATGACCGTACCCGCGACGAAGTCATCCGGCGGGAATTCAGGCAATTCGAAAGTTCATGGTACGACGGGGACAGAATTCGTCTATCGAAAGATCGCATTGGACGCCTTGGATTCTTTACCGATACGACGGTTGATACTGTTGACATACCTGGCACACCCGATCAGGTAGACTTGAACGTGAACGTCGTCGAGAAACCTACCGGGAGCGTAATGGTTGGTGCAGGTTTCTCGAGCAGCGAGAAAATTACGTTGACTGGCTCGATCAATCAGGCCAATGCTTTTGGCAGCGGTAACAACATCGGTATCACTGTCAACACCAGCCGGATTTTCCGTACCATTTCTCTGTCGCACACCAATCCTTACTTTACGGATGATGGCGTGAGCCGTACGGTGGAAGTGTATTTGCGAACCACACGTCCGCCGCTCTATCTGACCGACGTGGATTTTCGCGTCGAGTCTCGCGGCGCGAACATGAGCTTTGGTATTCCAGTGTCGGAGCTTGACCGCGTATTCGTTGGCGCAGGTATCGAAAATACGCAGGTGCAAACCTATTCCAACAGTCCATCGCGCTACCTCACATTCGTTTCCGAGAATTCGGACAACACATCCGGCATTGGCTCTGCAGAAACCACATCCTACCCAGTGACGGTAGCTTGGCAGCGTGATAATCGCGACAGCGCATTGATACCTACCAAGGGACGCTACCGCCGCGCCAACCTTGAACTCTCCGCCGCTGGCAGCTCCCAGTACTATCGCTCGACCTACCAAGATCAGTATTTCATGCCGATCTTCAGCACGGTGACACTGGCGGTGAATGGCGAAATCAGTTACGGCGCTGGCCTTTCTGGAAAGACCTACCCGATCTTCAAAAACTACTATGCGGGCGGTATTGGATCAGTGCGTGGCTTCACCGCGGGCTCATTGTCAGTGGATGGCACTGGCCTGAGCAGTTCCAGCAGCTACAATCTGCCCATCGGTGGTCAGGCTCGCCTGATCATGAATGCCGAACTTCAGCTGCCTTTCCCAGGCACTGGCGTGGACCGAAGCCTGCGCTGGTTTACCTTTCTGGACGCGGGCCAGGTATTCAACCCGCAGTATGGCCAGAACATCAATCTAAGCGACCTGCGTTACAGTACGGGCCTAGGCATCAGCTGGATATCTCCCGTCGGTCCGCTCAAGCTTTCCCTGGGCTACCCCCTCAATTCGCAGTCCTTCGATAGAGTTCAGCGGTTTCAGTTTCAGCTTGGCACCGGTTTTTGATATCCCGGTGGCATAATGATTATTTGCGTTGCGGAGAATAAATTGCGATCTGTACTCAAAAAGACAATATTTGTGTCTGGTTTGTCCGTGGCACTGAGCCTGAGTTCCTGGGTTCAGGCTCAGGAAATCAAGATTGGTTTCGTCAGTATCGAGCGCATTCTGCGCGATTCGGCGCCTGCCAAGGCAGCCTTTACCAAGCTCGAGCAGGATTTTGCCAAGCGCGAAAAAGACCTCCAGGAACTCCAGAACAAGCTCAAGGCGACGGCTGAAAAGAACACGCGTGACGAACCCGTGCTGTCCGACTCCGACAAAATGAAGCGTCAGCGTGAATTTGCGGACATGGATCGCGAATTGCAGCGCAAACGTCGTGAGTTCAATGAGGATGTATCGCAACGGAAAAATGAAGAGTTGAATATCATCGTTGAAAAAGCCAACAAGGTGATCAAGCAAATCGCCGAGGCCGAAAAATACGACATTCTTTTTCAGGAGCCTGTTGTCTACATCAGCCCACGCGTCGACATTACCGACAAAGTGCTGAAAGCCCTTAACAAATAAGTCAGGAACACCGCGATGAGCACTCGACTGGGCGATTTGGTCGAAAGCCTGGGCGGGGAGTTGATCGGCGACCCTGACATTGTCATCATCGGCATAGCGCCTCTGGACGCAGCTACTGCGTCGCACATCACCTTTCTGTCCAACCCTAAACTCCGCGCGCAAGCCTCTGCAACGCGCGCGGGCGCTTTGGTGTTGTCAGCGGCAGACCATGGGGTGGTATCCCAAACGTACAAGGGCGTGTGCATTCTCACCCCCAATCCCTATGCCTGGTTTGCTCGCGCTGCACAGCTATTCGCGGCAGCAGTGGCGCAGCCCGTGGTGCCGGGCATTCATCCGAGCGCCAGTGTCCATCCGTCTGCGCAAATCGCGGCCTCCAGCAGCATTGGCTCGCAGGTGACCATTGAGGCTGGCGCCGTGGTTGGTGAGAACTGCGTTATCGGTGCGGGCTCCTTCATTGGTCGAGATGCGCGCATTGGGGCGCACACCCTGTTTCATCCGCGAGTCACTTTTCTTTCGGCTTGTGAAATCGGTGTGCGCGGCATCGTGCACTCGGGTGCCGTGATCGGTGCAGACGGGTTTGGCTTTGCGGCAGATCAGGGCCGCTGGATCAAAATTCCACAAACCGGTCGTGTTCGTATCGGCGATGATGTCGAGATCGGTGCCAACACCACCATCGATCGTGGTGCACTGGAGGACACAGTGATTGAAGAGGGTGTCAAACTCGACAATCAAATACAGATTGCGCACAACTGCGTCATTGGTGCACACACGGCGATGGCAGGCTGCGTTGGTGTCGCTGGCAGCGCAAAAATCGGTCGGCACTGCACCTTTGGTGGCGCTGCGATGGTGCTTGGACACTTGAGCATTGCCGACAATGTGCATGTGTCATCGGGCAGCCTGGTTTCGCGCTCGATTACCGAGCCTGGGCAGTACACCGGTTTTTACCCGCTGGCGCGCAACGCGGACTGGGAAAAAACAGCGGCCGTGGTACGCCAGCTTGATACCATGCGTGATCGCGTGCGCGAACTGGAAAAAATCGTCAGGCAGCTGACGGCAAAGCATGACTCAACTTCCTGAGAACAGGCACAAACCAAAATGAAAAGCCTAGACATCAACCAAATCAAGCAATATCTTCCGCATCGATACCCGCTCTTGCTGGTGGATCGCGTGCTGGACTGGGAGTCCGGGAAAAATATCACGGCGATCAAAAACGTCACGATCAACGAAGAGTTTTTTGTGGGGCATTTCCCGCACAAGCCCGTGATGCCGGGCGTGCTCACTATTGAAGCACTGGCGCAAACAGCAGCATTGCTGGCCTTCCTGACCACAGGTCAGAAGCCTGACGATAACGCCGTGGTCTATTTTGTTGGTATTGACGGTGCTCGTTTCAAGCGACCGGTAGAGCCGGGTGATCAGCTGAAGATGCAGGTGGAAATTCTTCGACAGGCGCGCGGCATCTGGAAATTCCATGCGAAGGCCACGGTGGATGATCAGCTGGTGGTCGAGGCAGAGTTGATGTGCACGATGCGCAGCATTAACGAACCCCCAGCGGTGGAGTAATCGATCATGGCGAAGATACATCCGACCGCCATCGTCGATCCTGCTGCCCAGCTTGAGCATGATGTCGAGATCGGTGCCTACACGCTGATTGGACCTGATGTGTCTATCGGTGCTCGTACGAAGGTGGGGCCGCATGTGGTCATCGAAGGTATTACGCACATCGGCCGCGAGAATACGATTTATCAATTTTCGTCGATAGGTGCGCCGCCACAGGACAAGAAATATGCAGGCGAGCCGACACGCCTTGAAATCGGCGACCGCAATACGATTCGCGAATTCTGCACTTTCAACCGGGGTACGGCTCAGGATGTGGGCGTGACTCGCCTGGGTAATGACAACTGGATCATGGCCTATGTTCATTTGGCGCATGACTGCCAGATAGGCAACCATACAATTTTTGCGAACAATGCCCAGCTGGCCGGTCATGTGCACGTGGGCGACTGGGCCATCATGGGTGGCTTTTCGAATGTTCACCAGTTTTGCAAGATTGGCGCGCATGCGATGGTTGGCATGAGCACCAGCCTCACGCAGGATGTGCCCCCATTCGTCATCCTCTCGGGGAATCCTGCCGCCGCTCATGGCATTAACAGCGAAGGACTCAAACGTCGCGGCTTTTCCCGTGAAGCGATCAATGCAATTCGCCATGCTTACAAGCTGATTTACAAATCGGGTCTTACGCTGGATGAAGCCAAAGCAGCGCTGCAAGCCGAAGAACTGGCAGCGCCCGAATTTGCACCGCAGATGAAACTCCTGCGCGAGTTTCTGCAGAATGTCACCCGTGGCATCGTCCGCTGATCTCCGCATCGCCATGGTCGCCGGCGAAGCGTCCGGCGATTTGCTGGCGAGCCGCATGCTGTCCGGCTTGCGGCCCATGATCAACGATGCGTATTTCCATGGCATTGGTGGACCGGCAATGGCCGAGTACGGCTTTGTTTCCGATTACCCGATGGACAAGCTCGCTGTGCGAGGTCTGTTCGAAGTCCTCGCGCATTATCGTGAGCTCAAGGGTTTTCGCGACGAGCTGACCAATGCGCTGCTAGTCGAGAAACCAGCTGCCTTCATTGGCGTGGATGCGCCCGATTTCAATCTTGATCTTGAAGTCAGGCTCAAGGAAGCCGGCATTCCTACCATTCACTTTGTCAGCCCATCGATCTGGGCGTGGCGTCGCGGTCGCATCAAAAAAATCGCCCGAGCGGTGTCGCATATGCTGGTGATTTTTCCTTTTGAAGAAGCCATTTACCGCAAAGCGAATATTCCCGTTACTTATGTTGGCCATCCGCTGGCTGAAGTGATTCCCATGGATCCGGATCAGGATGCGGCGCGGGATGCGCTGGGTATTGATCGCAATGCGCGAGTGGTCACGATACTTCCGGGCAGCCGCCTGTCCGAATTGAAATACAACTCCAGAGTTTTCATGGAAACTGCGGCCATGCTGCTCAAGCGTGACCCCAAGCTGCATTTCCTGATACCGATGGCCGGCGAAACTCAGCGCGCTTATTTTGAGCAATTGATTGCACGCCCTGAATTGCAAAAATTGCCCCACACGATGCTCACAGGTCGATCCCACGAAGCCATTACTGCGTGCGATGCGGCCCTGGTGGCCAGTGGTACGGCAACGCTGGAAGTCGCCTTGTTCAAAAAGCCCATGGTGATCAGTTACCGAATGAATCCGGCCAGCTGGCAAGTGCTCCGACTGATGGCGTATCAACCCTGGGTGGGACTGCCGAATGTCATGTCGCGCGAGTTCCTCGTGCCGGAGCTGCTGCAAGATCGCGCAACGCCAGCGGGGCTCGCCAGTGCGCTGTGGGCTCAGCTCTCCAATGATCAAAACCGGCAGCGTTTGCGCCGTCGATTCGTCGACCTGCATCACGATTTGATGCGCAATACGGCGTCCCAAAGCGCGCATGCGGTGATGGAAATGCTCTCGCAGCATGGCAAGCTCTGATTCCGCGGCGAGTGGTTCGCTGTTCGATTTTGGTGACACGCTAATTTGCGGCGTCGACGAAGCAGGCAGGGGGCCACTGGCAGGACCGGTGTACGCGGCCGCGGTCATCTTAAATCCCGCCAAGCCCATTCCCGGCTTGCGCGATTCAAAAAAACTCACTGCGCCCAAGCGCGAAGCCTTGGCGCTGCAAATTCAGCGTGATGCGCTGTCCTGGGCGATTGCTCACTGTACTGCGGCCGAGATCGACGAACTCAACATTCTGCAAGCGACAATGCTTGCCATGCGTCGGGCGATTGAAGCATTGTCCATACAGCCCGAACTCGCGCTGATTGACGGTAATCGCTGTCCAGTTTGTGCCGTGCGTACTGAAGCCATTGTCAAAGGTGATGACAAGGTGGCAGAGATTTCAGCGGCATCGATACTTGCAAAGACAGCGCGTGATGCGGCGCTGATGGAAATGCATGGCATGTATCCGCACTATGCATTTGATCAGCACAAAGGCTATCCTACTGCCTTGCATCTGGAACGACTCCGATTACATGGCGTCACTCCAGAGCACCGTCGCTCCTACGCGCCGGTCAAGGCAGTGCTTGCAGAAGCTTCGATCTGACCACATGAGCACTTCCGCTATCCGCTCTATCAGTTCTCGCGAGAATGCGCAGTACAAGCAACTGCGTCAGCTCGCCACCAGTGCGCAGGCAAGAAAGAAAACCAATCAGACTCTGTTAGACGGTATTCATTTATGCCAAGCCTGGTTGGAACACAAGGGCTCACCCTCATCTTGCGTCGTGAGCGAAAGCGCCCGGACGCATGCCGAAGTCGAGGCTATTCTTGAGGTCTGTGCCTCACTCGAGTGTCCAATCTTGCTTATGCCTGATGTGCTGTTTACGCCGTTGAGTCAGGTTGAGAACGGCATCGGTTTGCTTTTTTTGATCGAAACGCCCCAAGCCTTAGGTCATACAGTCCTGGATGGCGCCGCGGTATTGCTTGATGGTGTGCAGGATCCGGGCAACCTGGGTTCCATTCTTCGCACCGCCGCTGCAGCGGGAATTGCACGCGTGTATTGCGGCACGAATACCGTGCTTGCGTGGTCCCCCAAAGTCTTGCGCGCCGGGATGGGAGCGCATTTTGTACTGGATGTAGTGGAAAATGTCGATTTGCATGCGCTGATCGCCGCAGCCAGAGTGCCCGTGTTTGCGACCAGTTCTCACACGCCGTTCTCCTTGTATGCACAAGACTTGACGATGCCATGCGCCTGGTTGTTCGGTAATGAAGGTCATGGCGTCTCCAAATCCTTGTTGGATCTTTGTACGCGTCGTTTATCCATTCCTCAGAACCCGTCCGTTGAATCACTGAATGTTGCGGCGAGTGCGGCGATCTGTCTGTTTGAGCAGCGCAGGCAGCAAAGTAGTGACCGCTAGTAGTTCAGATCCACGCTGGGCTGACTTCCTTGTCGCATTGTTAGTGATTCGCTTATGTGGATTTTGTCTGCCTAGGTAAAACCTTCCGCAAAGTGTCGCATTAAGCGCAGCTAGCCGGTAATTCATTACGGGAAAGGTGTAGATTGCCGGCTCTGTTCAAGCAGGCCGATCAGTGCCTGCGTTGCCCACGGTTACGTCATGCAAAGACCGCTTTTGAGTGCAGACATACGCGATCTCCAACAGGCTCTGGAGGCAACGAGTGTCCCCGAGTTCTACAGTCACCTGAAGCGGCGCGGTTATGGATTTGCGGCCTGGGCAGGCGAGGTGCTCGATGGTGGGCAGAACTATGTTGTGACGACAGCAGATTTTCTCCGGAGCTCACCCATACCCGGCATTTGCAGCCCCATATTCCAAATTCTCGGAAAAACGCAGATCGAAAAAATGCGTGTCGATCTTGCCAAAGCCTATTTTCGCGCCTTGCAGAAAATCGGGAGAGGCGGTACCGAGATCGTCATAGAGCGTGACGTCAATTCGCTCGAAGTGTCAGTGGTCTACCGGGAAGCCCTGGAGAGAAATGGGCTGAGCATGGAAAACTGGAATTTGCATTTTCCCTTCACGATACTCAAGCGACTCGGTGGAGAGAACGCAGTCGATGTTTACTGGGAGTTTTTGCGCGATACCCCCATGCGCAGTCCTCATATTGGCATTGTCGCCAATCTCGCGACGGTCGCTTTCATGTACAAGCAAACCATGTCGACCGATACCAAGGTACGCCAGATGGCGAATTCCTGGCTAAGCCGAAATCCTGGCATGGATAGTCAGGACACCATTGAGACTCGATTCAATTGGGGGTTGGATGCGGCCCGATTTTCAGACTATCAGGGCCTGGCCCGGTTTTTGAGAGCGCTGGACCTTGAAGGTCATGGCATTCCGGAAGATGGGGGCGGTTCGGTGCCGAGATCTTCTGCATTGCAGTCAATGGGATCAAGAAAGACGGACAAAGCGCGCGCGCCGGTGGAAGACTGGGAAACCGAACTGGAGTCGGCCCATATCTACCGCGCGTTGATGGCAAGGCTGACCGGAACGGGTTAAAAATGATCCGGGATCAGGTTCATCAATAGGCGCGTCGGTCCAGTCGCAATTCCTGCAGGATGAGGGTAGCAATCTCCTCAATGGATTTCACCGTGGTCGATACCCAGCGTATGCCTTCGCGGTGCATCATTTTCTCCGCTTCATTGACCTCGTAGCGGCAATTTTCCAGCGATGCGTACTTGCTGCCGGGGCGACGTTCATTGCGTACCTCGGTCAGGCGGTCCGGTGCGATCGACAGACCAAATATTTTTCCTTTGAACGGCTTGAGGCCACTCGGCATATGGCCACGTTCAAAGTCCTCGGGAATCAGAGGGTAGTTGGCCGCCTTGATGCCGTATTGCATGGCCAGGTAGAGACTGGTCGGCGTCTTTCCCGAGCGGGATACGCCGACCAGAATCACGTCGGCCATCGACAGGTTCTTGTGCGATTGTCCATCATCATGAGTCAGAGAAAAGTTGATGGCCTCAATGCGGTTTTTATAGTCAGCCGAGTCGGCAATATTGTGGCTGCGGCCAATCGTGTGAGTGGACTTCACACCCAGCTCCTGCTCCAGCGGATCAACGAAGGTCTGAATCAGATCCATGTGCATGCCTTCTGAGCCGCGAACAATCTCCGAGAGATCGGATTTGACCAGCGTCGAAAAGACAATGGGCCGCTTGCCCTCGAAGGCACAGCACTCGTTGATGCGGCGCACGGCATCATGCGCCTTTTCGGCGGAGTCGATGAAAGGCAGTCGGATTTGCCGGAAGCGCAAATCAAATTGGGTCAGCACGGAGTGGCCGAACGTCTCTGCTGTAATGCCCGTTCCATCCGAGACAAAAAATACGGTCCTGTCAAAGGCGCCCGTAGTGCCAGTATTAGAGCTATACATTATGAATATGCAAATAAAATTCGTAAAAAGTACAGTCTGGCAGGAGGAAAATCGCTGTTCGGCCTGTAAAATATCGCCTATGAATTTTTCCCACGCAGCGTGTTCCCAGAATAACAAACATAGACCGACTTGCGAGGCGCAAATGAAGATTTCCCACCATCAAAGAGGTTGTCATGTCCAACGTAGCATCCACGGGGGGTCACCAGGCCCCTGATCTGGGCGCGACTTACGTCGTTTCCTTCGAAAACCTGCGCATGACGGACGTCGAGTCCGTCGGCGGTAAAAACGCATCGCTGGGCGAAATGATCAGTCAGCTCGCGCACGCCGGTGTGCGAGTTCCTGGCGGTTTTGCCACCACTGCCCAGGCGTTTCGCGATTTCCTGTCCTATAGCGATGGTCAAGGTCCTGCCTTGGCTGACCGCATCGCGGATCGTCTGTCCACCCTGGATATTGATGATGTTCGCGCGCTGGCCGCGGCCGGTGCGGAAATTCGCCAATGGATCATCGATACGCCTTTTCAGCCCCGGCTGCAAAAGGAAATAGATGATTATTATCATAGGCTTGTGGATGATTCCTCAAGTGAAATGTCATTCGCGGTGCGCTCCAGTGCGACTGCTGAAGACCTGCCCGATGCCTCCTTTGCTGGCCAGCAGGAGACCTTTCTGAATGTCGTTGGCATTGATAACGTGCTCGAAGCGATCAAGCATGTCTTCGCCTCCCTATACAACGACCGCGCTATCTCCTACCGAGTCCACAAGGGCTTTACGCACGCCGAGGTGGCGCTCTCGGCCGGGGTGCAACGCATGGTGCGCTCCGATCTGGGTGCCGCAGGGGTCATGTTCACGATTGATACCGAGTCCGGCTTTCAGGATGTGGTGTTCATTACGTCCAGCTACGGTCTGGGTGAGACCGTTGTGCAGGGCGCGGTCAATCCGGACGAGTTCTACGTTCACAAGCCCATGCTGGAGCAGGGCAAATTACCCATTATTCGTCGCAATATCGGCTCCAAGCTGATCAAGATGGAATTCACCGGCGAGGCCAAAGCCGGTCGCTCGGTGCGTACTGTCGACGTACCCATCGAGCAGCGCAATCGCTACTCGCTCAACGACACCGAAATCGCCGAACTTGCGCGCTATGCGGTTACCATCGAGAAGCACTATCAGCGTCCGATGGACATCGAATGGGGCAAGGATGGCCGGGACGGCAAGCTCTACATCCTTCAGGCGCGTCCAGAGACGGTGAAGTCACAGGAAAAGCATGGCGACATTCAGCAGCGCTTCAAGCTCAAAGGTACAGGCACTGTGCTGACCTCGGGTCGCGCCATCGGCCAGAAAATTGGTGCAGGTCCTGTGCGTGTCATCAAAGATCCCGATGAGATGGAGCGCGTGCAGCCCGGTGATGTGCTGGTTGCCGACATGACGGATCCCAACTGGGAGCCCGTGATGAAGCGGGCCTCAGCCATCGTCACCAATCGCGGTGGTCGTACTTGTCACGCAGCGATTATCGCGCGCGAACTCGGTGTGCCTGCAGTAGTTGGCTGTGGCGATGCCACCGATGTGCTCAAGGATGGCACGCTGGTGACCGTCTCCTGTGCCGAGGGTGACGAGGGGCGTATTTACGACGGTCTGCTGGAGACTGAAATCAGCGAAGTGGCTCGCGGCGAGTTGCCCAAGCTGCCTCTGAAGATCATGATGAATGTCGGGAATCCTCAGCTGGCATTCGATTTCCAGTCCACCCCGAACGATGGCGTGGGTCTGGCGCGACTGGAATTCATCATCAATAACAATATCGGTGTTCACCCGAAAGCGATTCTCGAATACCCGAACGTTGATCCTGACCTGAAAAAAGCAGTCGAGTCCGTCGCCCGTGGCCACGCATCGCCCAAGGCGTTTTATGTGGACAAGCTGGCCGAGGGTATCGCGACCATTGCAGCTGCCTTCTGGCCGCGCCCGGTGATCGTGCGTCTGTCCGATTTCAAGTCCAACGAATACAAAAAGCTCATCGGCGGCTCGCGCTACGAGCCGGATGAAGAAAACCCTATGCTGGGTTTCCGTGGCGCTGCGCGCTACCTTGCCGCTGACTTCGCCGAGGCCTTCGAAATGGAGTGCATCGCGATGAAACGGGTGCGCGAAGACATGGGCCTCACCAACGTCGAGATCATGGTGCCTTTTGTTCGGACGCTCGGTCAGGCCGAGAAAGTGGTCGGACTTTTGGGCAAATATGGCCTCAAGCGCGGCGAGAATGGCCTGCGCCTGATCATGATGTGCGAAGTGCCTTCCAACGCCATCCTGGCCGAGGAATTCCTGGAGTTTTTTGACGGATTCTCGATAGGCTCCAACGACCTGACCCAGCTGACCCTGGGGCTGGATCGAGACTCTGGCATGGAGCTGCTGGCAGCCGACTTTGACGAGCGTGACCCGGCGGTCAGAGTCCTGCTATCCAAGGCCATCCAGACCTGTCTGGCCAAGGGCAAGTACATCGGCATCTGTGGGCAGGGTCCATCCGATCATCCAGACTTTGCAGAATGGTTGATGAAGGAGGGCATCAGTTCCATCTCGCTGAACCCGGACTCCGTTATCGGGACCTGGCAGCAGTTGGCGACGAAAGTCTGAGAAATGTCGAATTCAGGTGTTGACACACGGAAATTATTCGTTAAACTCCAAAGCCTGAATTCGGAATAACAAGCAACAACAGGCAGTACCGCAGTATTGAGCCCCCGTCGCTGAAAAGTGCGGGGGTTTTTGTTTTTGTAGTGAGGATGGTGACGGGCGAGCGGGATATTAGCGGCGATTCTGTTTCATCACTTTCGCTATTTCGCGCTGCGCATCCCGCGCACGCTCGGTGTCTCGTTTGTCATGCTGCTTTTTGCCCTTGGCGAGGCCGATCTCGCACTTGATGCGCCCGCGCTGATAATGCAGATTGAGTGGCACCAGCGTATAGCCGGATCTTTCAACCTTGCCGATCAGCTTCTTGATTTCCTCGGCCCGCAGTAAAAGCTTGCGGGTACGAACCGGGTCGGGGCTGACATGGGTGGAGGCAGTGGGCAGGGCGCTGATGTGCGCGCCGAACAGGTAGACCTCGCCCTTGCGGACGATGACATAGGCTTCCTTGAGCTGAACCCGTCCGGCCCGTATGGATTTGACCTCCCAGCCTTCCAGTGCCATGCCCGCCTCGAAGCGCTCCTCGATGAAGTAATCGTGGAAGGCTTTTTTGTTGTCGACAATGCTCATTAGGGGGAAATGGGGCGCGGAGAGGCACAGCAAGTGCTCAGGTTAGAATCCAAGCATCGCATTTTATCAAATGGCATCATGGCCGTTGTTCATAAATCAGTCCTGCTTGCGTACAGCGCAGAGCAGATGTTCGCTCTGGTTGACCGGGTGGAGGATTATCCCGCCTTCCTGCCCTGGTGCGGCGGGGTCGAGGTCCGCGAGCGTGCGCCCGACAGGCTGGTGGCCGCCATCCAGATCAATTACCACGGCATCCGTCAGAGTTTCACCACCCAGAACACCCACACGCCACCCACGAGCATGCAAATGACGCTGGTGGAAGGGCCGTTCAGTCATCTTGATGGTCAGTGGCATTTCAAGGCGCTGCGCGAGGACGCCTGCAAGATCGAATTTGATCTGCGCTATGAGTTTTCCAGCAAGATGCTCGAAAAAATCATCGGCCCCGTGTTTTCAAAAATAGCGGACAGCTTCGTGGAATCCTTTTGCAAGCGCGCCGAGGTCGTCTATGGCTGAGCAGCCTAAACAGAGAGTCGCAGTTTGTTATTCGCTCCCAAATACGAGCTTTCTCGTGCAGCTGGATGTGTGGCCGGGCACTACGATTGCCGAGGCGATTGCGGCCAGTGGTGTGCTCTCGCGCTTTCCGGAGATCGACCTCGCGCGCAACAAGCTCGGGGTGTTTGGCAAGCTCAGACCGGCAGACGCGGTCGTTCGAGATGGCGACCGGATCGAGATCTACCGGCCTTTGCAGGCTGACCCCATGGAATCCCGGCGGCGTCGCGCCCGGCACAAGGCCGCCGCCAGCGGGTAGCAGGGGTGATTTCTGTATAATTCGGTTTTGCGCCTACAGGATTCACCATGCGTCTACTCCAGAAAGCACTCACCTTCGATGATGTGCTGCTTGTGCCGGCCTATTCCGCCATCCTGCCCAAAGACACCTCGCTCCAAACCCGCCTGACCCGAAACATCTCCCTGTCCATACCGCTGGTCTCTGCCGCCATGGACACCGTCACTGAATCGCGACTTGCCATCGCCATTGCCCAGGAAGGCGGCATCGGCATCATCCACAAGAATCTCAGCTCCCGCGAGCAGGCCCGCGAGGTCGCCCGGGTCAAGCGTTTCGAAGCCGGCGTGGTGCGCGATCCAATCACGATACCGCCCACCATGAAGGTGCGCGACGTCATCACGCTCTCGCATCAGCATGGCATCAGCGGATTTCCTGTCGTCGAAGGCAAGACCGTTGTGGGCATTATCACCAATCGTGATTTGCGATTTGAAGAAGATCTCGATGCCGAAGTTCGCGTCAAAATGACCCCGCGAGAGAAACTCGTCTACGTCAAAGAAGGCGCCGATCCCGCCGAAGCCAAGCGACTGATGAACAAGCACCGCCTGGAGCGCGTGCTGGTCGTTAACGACGCGTTTGAATTGCGCGGACTGATCACCGTAAAAGACATTCGCAAATCCACCGAACACCCAAACGCCGCCAAAGATGAGCAAGGCAAGTTGCGAGTCGGCGCGGCCGTTGGTGTAGGTCCTGACAATGATGAGCGCATTGAACTGCTCGTTGCCGCCGGTGTTGATGTCATCGTCGTCGACACTGCGCACGGTCACTCGCAAGGCGTGCTGGATCGCGTTCGCTGGGTCAAGCGTCGCTTCCCCGAGGTCGAGGTCATTGGCGGCAACATCGCAACGGCCGAAGCAGCCAAGGCCCTGGTGGATCAGGGTGCCGATGCAGTGAAGGTCGGTATCGGTCCCGGTTCAATTTGCACCACGCGTATCGTGGCCGGGGTGGGTGTTCCTCAGATTACCGCCATCTCCAATGTGGCGCAGGCGCTCGAAGGTACAGGCATCCCTTGTATCGCCGATGGTGGCATTCGTTTTTCCGGTGATGTATCCAAAGCCCTCGCCGCAGGTGCATCGACCGTGATGATGGGCAGCATGTTTGCCGGTACCGAAGAAGCGCCCGGTGAAGTGATCCTCTATCAGGGCCGCAGCTACAAGTCATATCGCGGCATGGGCAGTCTGGGTGCGATGTCGGACGGTTCTGCCGACCGCTACTTCCAGGATGCATCCAACAATGCCGACAAGCTGGTACCCGAAGGCATTGAAGGGCGTGTGCCTTACAAAGGCAGCGTGCTCGCTATTTTGTACCAGCTGGTCGGTGGCGTGCGTTCTTCCATGGGTTATTGCGGTTGCGCGACGATTGATGAATTGCGAGAGAAAGCGCAGTTCGTTGAAATTACTTCAGCCGGCATGCGCGAGTCCCATGTACATGATGTACAGATTACCAAGGAAGCGCCGAACTACCGCGCTGACTAAACTACATCGCATCAAATACAGGCGGCATTCATGCCGCTTGTATTTTTTAAAGAGCCTGTTTTTAAAAGAGTCCGTTCATGCACTCCAAGATTCTCATCCTTGACTTCGGTTCTCAGGTCACTCAGCTGATCGCACGTCGTGTGCGCGAAGCAGGCGTTTTCTCCGAAGTGCATCCATATGATGTCAGTGACGATTTCATACGGGCGTCTGGCGCAGCCGGCATCATTTTGTCGGGTGGTCCCAGTTCGGTGACCGAGGGTGACACGCCACGTGCACCGCAAGCCGTGTTTGAGCTAGGCGTACCGGTACTCGGTATCTGCTACGGCATGCAGACCATGGCGGCACAATTGGGTGGCAAAGTCGAGAATGGCAAGGTGCGTGAATTCGGCTATGCCGAAGTGCGAGCGCGGGGACACACTGCGCTATTGAAAGACATCAATGATTTCGTGACACCTGAAGGTCATGGCATGCTCAAAGTCTGGATGAGCCATGGCGACAAAGTGATTGATATGCCGCCCGGCTTCAAACTGATGGCCTCGACCGATAGCTGTCCGGTCGCTGGCATGGCGGACGAAGAGCGCCGTTTGTATGCAGTGCAGTTTCATCCGGAAGTCACGCACACATTGCAGGGCGCCGCTATTCTCGGGCGCTTCGTGCACGAGATCTGCGGCTGTCAATCGGATTGGAATATGCCCGACTACGTCTCTGAAGCAGTCGAAGCAATTCGTCAGCAAGTGGGCAGTGATGAGGTGATTCTGGGTCTGTCCGGTGGCGTTGACAGCAGCGTGGCGGCGGCGTTAATACATCGCGCCATTGGTGACCAGCTCACGTGCGTATTTGTCGATCATGGCCTCCTGCGTCTGAACGAAGGTCAGATGGTGATGGACATGTTCGCCAAGAATCTGGGTGTGCGCGTCATTCACGTCGATGCCACCGACCAGTTCATGGGCCAGCTCGCAGGTGTGAGCGATCCGGAAGCTAAACGAAAAATCATCGGCCGTGAATTTGTGGAAGTGTTTCAGGTTGAGGCAGGCAAGCGGAAGAACGCCAAATGGCTCGCTCAAGGCACGATTTATCCGGATGTAATTGAAAGTGCCGGTAAAGGCAAAAAGGGGGCACACACGATCAAGAGTCATCACAACGTGGGCGGCTTGCCGGAGACGCTGAACCTCAAGCTGCTGGAGCCCTTGAGAGATCTTTTCAAAGACGAGGTACGCAAGCTGGGTGTGGCACTTGGTTTGCCGCACGACATGGTTTACCGCCATCCTTTCCCTGGGCCGGGTCTGGGCGTTCGTATTCTCGGTGAAGTCAAAAAAGAATACGCCGATCTTCTGCGCCGTGCTGACGCGATTTTCATTGAAGAGCTTCGCAATACCGCAATTCCTCTCGCCCAGGAACTGGCCGAAGGCCAGCCGGTCGGTCATTTTCACAAGAACTGGTACGACGCCACCAGTCAGGCGTTTGCAGTGTTTTTGCCGGTGAAGTCGGTGGGTGTGATGGGCGATGGTCGCACCTATGAATACGTCGTTGCGCTGCGTGCAGTGCAAACGCAGGACTTCATGACTGCACACTGGGCGCATCTGCCGCATGAGTTGTTGGGTCGCGTCTCCAATCGTATCATTAATGAAGTGCGTGGAATCAATCGGGTGGTGTATGACATTTCGGGCAAGCCGCCGGCGACGATTGAGTGGGAGTAGAAATTCTAACGTAAGTCGTTGATATTAAACGATAATTAAGTTGCACAAAAGTGACACGCGCCCAACTAAGTCGTTGATTTAGTTGGGCGTTGGCTTTAAAGTTGCACGTAAAGCTACACACTGCTGTAGCTGCTCAAAAACGTAGTGACCCTAAGCCTCACATGCCCCTCAAGAAACAGTCATACGCAGACGATGAAATTCCGATCTTTGACGAAGCAGTCGTCTATCGGAGAGGCGACTATTGGCAGATGCGTATGTGGCTCACTAAGGAAAAGAAGTACGCACGTTTCAGTCTGCGCACGAGAAATAGGGACACGGCAATCGACAAAGCCAAAAAGCACTATCACGAGCTTATGGCGCAGCAGTACGCAGGCAAGACCTACTTTTCCAAGACCACTAAGCAGGGCGTTGAGGAATACCTAAAGCAGCGGCAGAAGGACGTAGAGGCCGAATTGATCGTCAAAGGGCGCTACGGAACCATAAAAACTCACCTAGAGCATTGGCTGAACTACATCGGACGCGATACCAAGCTCAAGGAGATGGAGCGCACGGATTGTGAAAACTATCTTCACAGCCGCACTAAAACCAAGAAGAACATCAACGTAAGTCAAACCACGGTCGCAAATGAGCAGAGCACGATCAATGCAATGATCGCTTGGCTCTACAAGCGCAATGAGACCTATATTGAAGCGTTCGACTTCAAACCACTCAAGCGGATCGATAGGGGCGACGAGGCACTGCGCCGTAGTACGTTCACCGATCAAGAAATCGTCTCGATCAAAACCAAGCTAGAAGAATATATTTCAACCGCAAGAAAAGCGATTGATGAAGACGGCAATCTGACCAAGATCGTCACGGCCTACTATCTGCTGATATCCATCATTACAGGCCTGCGCAGAGGCGAGCAGCTGCAGTTGCGTTGGCGAGATATCGAATGGATGGAGCAAAACGTTAAGGGGCATGACGAAGATGAGGTTTACAGTCTTGTCAAAATCACGGTGCGAGCTGAGACGACAAAAGTCAGAAAGACACGACGCTTTGTGGTCAAGGATTGGGAGTATTTTGAAGACTTGTTCAAACTCCTTAACGCTCGCTACTTAAAAGCCAATAAGGAAAACAAGAAGGCCGTGCCGTTTGGAGAGACACTAATTTTCA
>JBDKLM010000041.1:0-15860 GCA_039806005.1 Pseudomonadota bacterium | reverse complement strand
AAACGAAAAAACGCCAAGCCCAATATCCCCCAGGCAGGCTATGCCATTACCACGCCTTCAGTTGCCCGAATCCGGGCATAAGGAAAAATCACCCCGTTCACCTCGTGCCCAACCGCCACGCAATGTTTCCGAGAATGCACCTCAAAGTCCCGGCCGAAAAGAAATCATTCAGATGGCAGACTCGGTGGTCGATGCGTATCGCGCATTTGGTTCGCCGCGGAAAGAGCAACCAAAGCCAAGACGCCTTGAAAGTCGGCGCGGTTTGGATGTTCCCGTAGCAGAGCGTCAATTAGAAGAAGCTGATAATCCTCAAAAATCAAGTGCTGTTATTACGACTACTACGCAAATCAGTACAACCACGACTACCGCTACCCAGCCTGCAACGCAGCTGAGCTCGGTAGTAACAGGAGTGACCTCGACCGATTTTTTTACAGAATCTCAATCTGATTTTTCTACAAGTATTTCGAAAAAAGAAAATCAAGGAACGGTAGGCATCGACTCTAAAATTGCCGGCATTGGTTCGCTACCTGACGAATCTGGCTATCAGCCTGGAGAGATTTTTGTCAAAGTAAGACGAAAGATATCGATGCCCAAAGTGTTCGTGCCTGCAAACGATAAGACAGCGACATCATCTGTGCAGTCTGCTCGCACTATGAAATACAGCAGAGAGTCACAAAGGGATGTATTGGTCGATATGTTAGTGGCGGAGTGCACCGCAGGATCGATTAATCCTGGGGACCTCGGATCAATCGGCCAAAACACGTTTGCATTGGATCTCAATCAGTTACCGGAAGAGCTTGCTGAATTCAAGCCTTATCTAAAAACCAAAGCCAAACCTACATCCGCCCATCTGATACACGCGCTTTTTCGCTCCGAGGTCGCGGCTAGTGATGCATGGAAAAAAGCAATCGTTATTGACAATCAATTCAGCCAGGGAGGATATGGCTGGACACCAAGATCAGGTAATTTCAGCGGAGATTCATTAAAACAACTGGAAAGCATGTTGCTAGGACTTGCTCAAGAATTTTCTTTTTACTTATTTGGGAAAAATCCCACATTAAAGTCACTTGAGCTCCCAAAATCTTTTAAAGATTTCCTGCTTATAGCAGATAAGAAATTTGTTGAAAAATTGATAGAACAGGATAAGCGTGCCACAGCGGGTGAGAAGGGATGTCATCCTTTGTCAAAGAAAAATATTGATCAATTACGCGCTTATTTCTTCATGAATATTCTGGTATCTAGTTTCATGAAGCATATGCTTCTGACGGAATATCGTTCAGAGACGCCTGTATCGGTGGCAATTTTTCAGCTTGAAATGAAGTGCATGAATAAGGCAGCAATGGATTTATTTAGAGATTTTCAGCAAGAATCATTCGAACGATTTTCTGACAATCTCCAGAACAAAATCATAGAAAAATCAGAAAATGAATTAAAGATTTTGTCAATTCAAAAAGGCAGACAGCGATTTTTGAATATCAGAGAACAATCTTCAAAAAGACATCTGCGATCTCAGAGCGATCTTGGTACAGGCTCATCTGCTGATCCACTCGAGGAAAAGGCTCGGATCGAATATAAAAAAAGAAACCACCGAAGGCAATTTGAAAGCCTAATCAAACAGGTCGATGAGCAATTAATACAAATTCTCGCTGAGCTGAATGCCAAGGAATTTCCATCTCGATTTTCTAAAAAAATAGATGAGGACAAAAAGACCTGGTTTTCGGTAGGCGATGAGGTAAATGATCAGGTCCTTATAAAAAATCTCTTGCAGACGATTCGTGATCTGATTCTCGACACGGGTGTGAATTCAGATTTAATAGAATTTGAGCAAAAACTTGTTGCACTTGCTTCTGAAAATCAGGATTCTCGCGCAAAACGACGTGCCACAATGCCCGTCAGAATTGAAGATCTTGAATTTTTGAACGCGATACTCGATCAAACAATCAATGTAGAGAGATCACCGACGAACACGACAACCACAACCACCACAACCACCACAACCACGACGAGTTCCAATCTCTCGCTCAACACTACCACCACAACCACTACATCAGCCAATGCTGTTCTCACATCGACCATGAGTTCATTGCCATCGATACCGGAGTCGAATGTCAGTGAGAAGCAGCATACTGATTCATAAAAATTTATTAACTAAACAAGAGGCAGCAGTATCATGAATTCAAGTGCGGATTTTTCAACAAATCATCAATCAAATACGCAGTATTTCGATTTAAATAAGTCGATTGAATCTAAAGAAAAAAAAGAACAAGTCGGATCACCGTCGAAGAAACATCGCTCACAGCCGGTAATGCGATCGCCTGAAAAAAAGAAAAATATTTTCCTGGATCTGCCATTGCCGGATTTACCTAAATCGGATGAATCGGATGATTTGGTCTTTGAGCAATTTAAATCGCCATCTCGCACATCCTCATTTCGTGTGCGTTCAGTGAAGTCACCGTCTGGAGCAAACGAGTCGCCAACCTCAACAGTGTCCCCCAGATCGCCAAGATCGCCGCGCAATGAGCATGAGACCATGTCAAGCCGCCGCCATCGCATCGAGTCGCCGAGATCAAGCCGTTCAGGTCAGCAACAGGCGTCAGGACCTTTGTCTCCTCAATCTGTGGCAGTAACCAAGACGGTAGCGCAAACAGTGACTTCCACGCTTTCGACGAGTCAGGTGGCGGATACTTCAAGACGTAATACAAACGTAGTTGTGTCTCCAAACGGGCATGTCCCCAGCACCAATACTGCACGGCAGCGCCTGAGTTCACCGCCGGGGACCATCGCCCTGAACCAGCCGTCGGCCGAGCAAATGGATGCCTTGGCAGATCTTTGGATACAAAACACGGTGGGTTCGTCGTCCGGTAAATCGGGCGATCGAATTTCGCTACTGACTGTCGGTAAAATTAATGCGCTTGGCCGTACCGACGGGAAAATCGACGCATTAGCGTTGCCGCCAGTTCTGGGTGGCCTGAAGGTAACAGCGGACAAACAGGGCAAAGTGTCATTGAGCAACCTGCTGAACTCCTTGTTGGCCAATCATCTTGGGCAAAGCGAAACCGGAAAAACCATACGGGCTATGCAGGCCATGGCCGTGCATGACAACCCCAAGCTTTCGAACATCTCATTTGAAGACATGATGGCCATTGGTGATGCCGGAGAAGAAAAAAAATTGCGGCAAACGATGGCCGACGCGATCGTGGGTCAAGCCAGGGCATGCATCGATGTCGCGTTCGGCAAATCTGGCAAACTGTCAGAGTGTCACTTGCCTCAGCCATTACTGAATTTCTGGCAAATGCTAGATGCCAGGCTGGTGAAAGAAGCAGCGAAAAATCCTGCGCTCACCCCGGCCGAGATACTGACTGCCCGCAGTAACCTCGGGTTCGATCTATTGGTTACCCGGCAGATATATCCCTTTACGCTCAAACCTGCTCAGGCGAAGGCGGGTACTGAGGCAACGTCGACTCGGACGACATCCGATGCGGCACTTCCGGTGCTAAGCACGGTATTCGCCAACAGTGTGCGGGAAGTAGCTCTTGCAGCGTGGCCGACATTTTTCAATGACGCGATTGCAAGCTTCGACGCCTGATGCATTGCAAGGTGGCCGAGGTTTATTCCTCGGCCATTGTGTCTAAGGCTTCTGGCACGGTCGCGTCAAGCTGATTTACGCGCCGGACCTGATGCTGGTAGCGCTATGAGGTTTGGAAAAATTTTCCAGTAAATCGAAGACTTCGTCCTTCGACAATACATAACGCTCCATCAATACGTCTTTCAATCGGCACATCCAGTCGCGATATTCCACCATAGCCTTCAGCGTTAATGCATACAATTCATCTGCTTTCTGTTCCAGTTCGCGGACGGATACATCTGCCGCACCATCATGTCTGAGCTGTCGGTAATCAAGTTTGGAGCGCGAATACATTGAGAGCTGATTGACCATGAGCTCAAGTTTTGCCGTGACCTTTTGGATATCGTTCTGGCTGCCAACCGAAATGCCGCGCGCGCCGTAGAACAACTCTTCTGCTGCCACGCCGCCATAGAGCTGCATCACCTCTTGCTCCAGTTCTTCCAGGGTCTGCAAACCCACATCGGGCGCTGCCGATAGTACATAGCCTAGCGCGCCGAGTCTGGAGACGGATTCCGTGCTGATCTTCATCAGCAGGCACGTTTTCTTCACTTCGGCCAGTGTCATTCCTCGTTTGAGCAAAGGGTCAATCTGCATGAAGAAATGACCCAGCTCATGCAAGGCAACACGCTCGCGCTGCTTGTCTTTCTCGGCGCTCTCTGCGCGGTCGGTCAAGCCGATTGCAGTGCGTTCGAATGCGCGAAATAATAAATCCGTATCGATCCTAGTGTCTTCTTCAATAGCAATCATGCTGGAGCGATCGACGACACTTTCCAATAGGGCAGGGGAGAGGTTGGCTGTTACTTCGGCCACGGCGTTCAGATCCAGCCGTTCCCAATTAATAACTTTGTCATCCTTACGACTCAGGAAGACGCGCAATAATTCACAACGTTCAGCCTTGTTTGGCAAACGAAAATTGATCTTTACGCTGAAGCGGCGAAGCATCGCATCATCCATCTCGCTATTGATGTCGTCGAAATTGGAAGCGACTACCCAGATAATCTCGCGCCCTGCCTCGCTTTTGATACCGTCCAGCAGACCCAGCAGTGTATTAGCCGTGTCATCATCCCATTTTCTGTCGCCGCGACCGCGCGGCATGAACAGCGATTGGGCTTCATCGAGAAAAATCATGCAGCGCCCCTGCGCGCAGGCTTTTTTGTAAATGCTATTGAGCGTCTTGGATCCGCCACCGACCAGGCCGGATTCCAGACTGGAGCCGGAGGACTGTATCAGTGGAATATTGAGTTGACGAGCCAAGTAGCCTGCAAGCTTGGTCTTGCCGGTGCCAGCCGGACCGGTCAGCATGACATTGAAGGGTTTGTCGATGTTGCGCGATTGGTAGGCCGAGCGATTGTGAATCATCGACTCCAGATGGCTGACTTCGCGCTTGATGTCATCCATGCCAATCAAGTCGTCCAGACTGCCACGCAATTTCTCAGGTGGAATTACTTTGATGGCTGAGCCCATGTTGTGCATGCCTTTTTTCAGGCCAATCAGCATCAGTAACAGCAAAATCAGACCTACGATGTTACGGGCTAGAAAGGCAAGCAAGTCATCCCAAAAATTTTGGGACTCGGCTGGGTCACGTAATACTTCATTGTGGGCTGCCAGCCACGCTGGCTGGGCTATCGCATAGGGGATGCCATGCCTCAAAAGCACTTCCCGTTCGAGGTTCGCATGGGTGGTACTGGGCACTGTCACCGCAATGATTCTGGTCTGATCTTTGTACTTGATGAGGTAGCGCGGAAAGTCGCTCAAGGGCTGTGCCAGCAGCAGATACTCCAGGCGGTGGCGGTGCTTTGGAATCTGCGTGACAAGAGAAATATCCTGACTGAATATAACCTTGGAGGACGCCGCTTGATGTGGGGCGCGCGCTACTGAAATAAATAGTGTACTCAATAGCAGCAAGGCAAACAGGACATTGCGTATCTTTGCGTGCTTGAACAAATACGTCAGTGAGGTGAATGTGGGCATGGAATCCAGGGAGAATGGCGCGAAAAAATGGATGCGGTCTCATTGCCTGAAACCAGCGTGCGAGGTAGGACAGGAAGGGCAGAGCTTAGTTGCCGCAATGAAGAAATTTGGCCGTGAAACTTACATCAACCCGAGAATACGCCCCAGCTCGGCCAGATAAGGTGTATCTCTCAGTATTTCCCCCTCGATATTGGCAACCAGATCATCCAGCGCACTATGCGTGCCCCGCAATTGCCGGGCGACTTGAGGGGAATTCGAGGGGCTTTTACTCACGGACTGCTTGAGTGCCTCCAGCTCGGCTTTGAGCGCCTCAACGCGTGGCGATGTTCCTGGTATCGATGCAAGCTCTTGCTCTAGATCAGATACCAGATTCTGAATTCGTTCGAGACTGGAGAGCGGTGATGTTGGTCTGGAATCGGTACTCATGGACTGACTCCTGCAGAAAGGTTCACATAAAGATGCATGGAAGGGGTGCCAAATAGGGTATCTGATCTTGTTGCAATCTCCGCGCCGTGTCAATCAAGCTTTTTTGAAAGGATGCTATGTCGATCAGAGAATATTGCAATCTCAATGTTATTTGCTGTGAAGCAGATGCACCGATAGCCGAGGTGGCGATGCTGATGCGTAAACACCATGTCGGTGACGTGATTGTGGTTGACAATCAACAGGAGGGGGCGCGCATACCGATCGGCATCATTACCGACCGTGACATTTTGGTGGAGACGATTGCACTAGATATCGAAGCCAAACTTTTTACAGCGTCGGATTTGATGAGCGCCCCGGTAACCACTGTTCAGGAAGATGCCAAGGTGGCCGAGGCGCTGGGTATCATGCGCGGCAAGCGCATTCGTCGGCTTCCGGTCGTTACGCGCGCCGGTACCTTGTTTGGCATGGTGACCACCGATGATTTCGTCAACCTGCTCGCCGCCGAGCTTTCCATGATTGCCGGATTGATGGTTGAGCAAACGATCACGGAGGGCCGTCTGCGCAAATGACGGCGATCTCAGCTTTGTTCTAACGCAAGGTGGCAGATTGTTACCAGGTTATCGTTTGCGAGCAATGCACACTTCCTTCAACCGCTTTATCCAACTTTCATGACGGAGTCTATATGGCACGTAATCTTGTCCGCACTTCACCCTTTGGCGATCTCTCGCGTTTCGACCCTTTTCGGCTGGATCCCTTGCGGAGCATCGATGAGCTCATGCGGGATCTCACCATGTTGCCAGCGCTCGGCGGTTTGGAAGCCGAGTCGGGTATTCGGCTGGATGTGGAAGAAACTGATCAGGAGTTTATGGTCAAGGC
Source organism: Pseudomonadota bacterium (assembly GCA_039806005.1). Classification (GTDB taxonomy): domain Bacteria; phylum Pseudomonadota; class Gammaproteobacteria; order Burkholderiales; family Burkholderiaceae_D; genus Pernthalerella. Next base: position 8,962 of record JBDKLM010000041.1, on the reverse strand, counting down.
CGACTTGCCAGGTATCAAAAAAGAGGACATCAAGGTGGCCATTGACGGCAATCTGGTCACGATCGAGGCAGAGTCCGCGAGCGAAACCGAAGAAAAGCTGGCAGGCAAGCTGGTCCGGCGTGAGCGCTATGCGGGTCAGCAGTTTCGGCGTTTCAGTCTGCCACAGGATATTGACGACAAGGCCGCGGCCGCAAGCTACAACAATGGCGTGTTGTCATTGAAGCTGCCCAAAAAATCCGGCAGCGTTGGAACGACGCTGGCAATCAAATAGATTGCAGAGGAACGTATTCATCCAATGGTCGGGCCTGAAGGCAGAGGAGCCACGGCTATTGGGTGCCTTGCACTGGGGATTCGGCTGCAGGTCAATTGTCCGATTTGGCCTGATACATCGTTTTACATAATACAAATTATGCGGTTTAAATGGAGGGATCCGCACCCCCGCAAACCCCGATAACGCTGGCAATATCAAGGTTTCCCCGGTACTGACTACCGTGGCACCCAGCCGCCACAGACCGGGAAAATCTGCCCGACAAAACAGTCCGCATGCATGCTGGCCAGATAAGCGACAAACATTGCGTCTTCACGGGCACTGACCAAGCGACCCAAAGGCACTTCGCGTTTCAGCCGGTCCTTGAAAGCCGGATTAGCCTGTACCTCGGGCGGAAAATACGTGGGATTGTCGACAAAGTTCTGTGCAATTGCATTGACTTGTATGCCGGAAGCCGCGAGTTCAACACCGACCGACTGAACGTAAGCCAATTGCGCGCCACGTGCAGCGCTGTAGGTGGATGCCCGTTTGATCCCGCGCAGTGCGGATGCGCTGCCAATCAGAATGATCTTTCCAGAGCCCCTTGCGCGCATTTGTGGCAGTACCGCCCGAACCAGACGCGGCAAAGGATCCACCATATGTGAAAAGGCATGGCGCCACTCATCCTCGCCAGCATCTGCCGCCGGTGTTGAAGGAGCCGGCACGCCGAGATTGGCTACCATGATATCGATCTGACCGGCTTCAGACACCAGTGCCGATGGTCTGCCCACCGACTCCAGCGAGCCTTCATCGGCAAAAACCGTGGCACCCAGCTCGCGGAAAACTTCCACCAGGACGGGGCCCATGAAGTCATTGGCCTGAGTGATGAGAACGCGCTTGCCCGAAAAGTCCAATGGATTCATGTCTGTTGCCGCCGAAAAGATAAATTAGGGTAATGCTCTGATGATATCCCATCCATTTGCGCGAACTCACTATTCGAGTGTCCTCAAGTAAGTAGGATCATCTTCCATTGATCCAATCAGCGGCCTGTCAATGAAAATTCTCGTTGCGCACAACCGCTATCTGTATCGAGGTGGCGAGGATACGGTGGTCGATGCCGAAGTCAGCTTGTTGCGGCAGCACGGTCATCAGGTATGGGTGTACAGCCGCGACAATACCGAAATCCAGTATCTGACACCGTTCGAAGTAGCGAAAGCCACGCTCTGGTCACGGCAAACGGCGAAAGAACTGCAAAAACTTCACCAGCAGTTTTCGCCCGACCTGATTCACGCACACAATACCTTCCCGCTGATCTCTCCCTCGCTGTACGATGCCGCGCAAAAGCTCAGAATCCCTGTTGTGCAGACCCTGCATAACTTTCGCTTGGTGTGTCCGCAAGCCATGCTGCTTCGTGAGGGCAAGCACTGCGAAGCCTGTGTGGGCAAGCTGCCTTGGCGCGCCGTTGTCCATCGGTGTTACCGACAGTCGCTGTCGCAAACGGCACTGACTTCCGCCATGCTGATGCTGCAGCGCTTGAGAGGCATCTGGCATCAGCAGGTCAGTCGTTTCATTGTGCTCAATCAGCTCTGTCGCGGGATCTTTGTACGCGGCGGGCTGCCGTTGGACAAGCTGCGCATCAAACCCAATTTCGTCGAGTCAGCCGAGGAGCCGCAATGGCAGCATCGCCAGGGGGGCATGTTCATAGGGCGGCTGTCCACCGAAAAAGGTATTGACGTACTCATCCATGCACTCAATCAGCTAGCGAATCATGCGATCGATGTTTTCGGGAAGGGACCACTCCAGGATTTGGTCACTGCCTCGCCCTGTTTGCGCTACGGTGGCTTTCAATCCACGGACGTGCTGCGAACGAAACTTGGCAAGGCCGCTTATCTGGTGATGCCCAGCACCGGGGTAGAGAGTTTCGGCCTGGTCGCAATTGAAGCCTTTGCTTGTGGCACACCGGTGATTGCTACGCGCCATGGCGGCTTGCGAGAGCTCATTATTGATGGCCAGAACGGGATACTCGTACCGCCCAATGATGTCAACGCACTGGCATCGGCAATTGCTTATGCGGAAGCCCATCCGGATCACATGCGTCAAATGGGTATGGCCGCGCGCAAGAACTATCTCACCTCTTATACGCCCGAGCGCAATTACGAGCAGCTGATACAGATCTACCATGAGGCAGTGACTTCCGCTCCCCTGCCTCTGATAAATAATCTGACCCATGCTGAAACTCGCCATAGTCGTCAATGAACCGCCGCCCTACCGTATTCCTGTCTTCAATCTGATTGCTCGCAACCCCGAGATCCGGCTACAAGTCATTTTTTGCTGCCGTCGCGAGCCCAATCGTCTTTGGGATTTGCCCCCTGTCGCCTTCGATCAGGTTTTTCTGCGAGAGCGCATAAGGACAGTGCATGGACGCTATATCCATAATAATCCCGATGTATTGATCGCTTTGTCGCGTTTCAGGCCCGATGTTGTGCTGGGCAATGGTTTCAATCCTACTCATCTCTATGCGTTTGCGTGGACACGTCTGATCCGACGCGCTTACATCGCCATGACGGATGGCACACTGCAATCAGAACAATCACTCAGCGCTTTGCATGTGCGATTGCGCCGCTACGTTTATCAGCGTGCCGGCGCTTTTGTGGCCGCCAGTCAGGGCGGATTGGCGCTTTACCGGAGCTATCAGGTGCCCGCTGCGCGGTGCTTCCGATCTTGTCTGGCAGTCGACAATGCCCAATTTAATCCTCATGGCGTCGTTGACGAAAAAAAATGGGATTTCATTTTCTCGGGTCGACTGGAAGCAGGCAAACGGCCTGAATTTGCGATGGAGGTTGCTTTGCAATGCGCCAGAAGACTGGGGCGTCAGCTGACATTGCTTTACGTGGGCTCGGGTAGCCAGGAAGCGGCACTGCGCACGCGTGCCAGCGCACTAGGTCATGAGCTCATGGTGCATTTCCAAGGCTTCGCCCGACAGAGCGAACTGCCTCAACTGTATCTCTCGGCGAAGATGTTTCTATTTCCGACGCAGGCCGATGTCTGGGGTGTGGTGGCCAATGAGGCCTGTGCCGCCGGCCTGCCTGTGATCGTTTCACCGCATGCGGGTGTGGCAAATGAACTGGTTGTCGATGGGCAGAATGGCTATGTGCGGCCGTTGGACGTACCAGCGTGGACGACCTGTGCTCTCGAGTTGCTGGACGATTCGAATCGCTTGCGAGCGATGGGCGAGCGTTCTTTGTTGCTGGTCCAGCCGTATTGCTTCGAATCGGCAGCTCAAGGCATCGTGGATGCCTCCAAAGCTGCGCACGCATTCAGTTACGATTACGCTTCGGTGAGGCGACCTGTCTGATAATCATGAATTGCCTGCTCGATCTCGGCCACTGTGTTCATCACGAACGGCCCATATTGCACAACAGGCTCGCCCAAAGGCCGACCCGACAACAATAAAAAACGAGCACCTTCGTCACCGGCAATGAATTCAACATGGTCGCCATCGCTGAGTATCGCTGCACTGTGAGTCGCCAGCAGCTTTTCATTGCCGGCAAGCCGCAAGCTGCCCTCGAATACATAAGCCATCGCATTATGACCGCGCGTCATGCGCTGACTGAATGCAGCTCCGGCAGGCAGGACAACGTCAAGATACAAGGGCTCGGTGGACAGACCGCGGATTGGCCCTGCCAGCGTGACATCGCCGGTTTGCAAATCACCTGCAATGACCTTGACCTGACCGCCGGTCGGCAAGGCGTATACGGGAATTTCTTCAGGCTCAATGTCGCGGTAGCCCGCTGGCTTCATTTTCTCTTTGGCGGGCAGATTGATCCATAACTGGAAGCCGCGCATGCGCCCTTCTTCCTGTTGCGGCATCTCGGAATGAATGATGCCGCGACCAGCTGTCATCCACTGCACTCCCCCGCTTTTGAGATCGCCCTGATTGCCCAGATGATCTTCGTGGCGCATATGGCCATCCAGGATATATGTCACTGTCTCGAATCCCCGATGCGGGTGTGACGGGAAGCCCGCGATGTAGTCACCGGGATTGAAGGAGGAAAACTCGTCGAGCATCAGAAAAGGATCCAGTCGCGTACCCTCACCGCTGCCCAGGCTGCGGCGAAGCCGCACACCGGCGCCATCCGAGGTATTCATCGCAGGCAGGATACGAGCAATCGTGCGGGGTTGGGACAGCGACATCATGGGATCCGAATCAAAAATTAAAGCGCAGATTTTAACTGCGGATCATCATCGTTGCTCGGCGAGGCCTTGATCGACCAGCTCAGTGAATGATGCGGCCCCCGGATTTGCGGTTTTGCAGGAGCTGTATGAATTTGTCCGGGCGCACTGCCTCACTAAAGAGAAAGCCCTGCACGGACTGACAAGGGGTAGATCTGAGAAAGCCCAGTTGATCGAAGTTTTCAACCCCTTCCGCTACCACCTTGATACGCAAATCGTTGGCCAGACGTATGATGGCGGATACAATCGCGGCGTCTTCCTGATCTCGCGGCAGGTTGCTGATCAGCCCGGGATCCAGCTTGAGCACATCGACCGGAAATTGCTTCAGATATGACAGACTGGACATGCCGGATCCGAAGTCGTCAATGCTAATGGATACGCCCAGTGATTTGATGTTATCAATCACCCGGCTTTCCGATGCGATAGCGCTGGCCAGCGAGGCTTCGGTGATTTCGATTTCCAGCGCTGTCGGAGGCAGCCCATGCTGCTGTAGCGCGTTTTCCAAATGACTAAAAAAATTATCTGCCAATAGATGAGGCGGTGCGATATTCACCGCCACCTTCAGTTCGGTCAATTCAGGCAAGTCGGACCTGCCAGAGATGCCAAGAGAGCGCCAGCGCGCCAGTTGGCTGCAAGCCGAATCCAGCACCCACGCCCCGAGGCTGACGATCAATCCCATCTCCTCCGCCAGTGCAATGAGCTGGGCCGTAGAGAGTGACATTAACTGTGAATCGCGGCATCGAAGCAAAGCCTCGACCCCGGTAATCTGCAGCGTATCCAGCGCGATCTGGGGCTGATAAACCAGATAAAAATCGGCCTGCGCCACTGCTGCCCGCAATCGCTCCTCCTGTTGTCGGCGCTGCTGCACTTCCGTCAGCATGCCCGGCGCAAACACGCGGTAGCGTCCCCGACCTGTTGCCTTGGCACGATACATCGCAAGATCGGCCTTCTGCAGCAATTCACCCGAGTCACTGCCATCTTGCGGATAGAAAGCAATCCCGACACTGGCGCCGCTATTGATATCGTGACGATCAATGGCAAAGGGCTTGCTCAACTCATGGATGATGTTTTCAGCGATCAGCTCGGCCGCGGATAAGGATTTCAGTCGCGTCAGTATCAGTACGAATTCATCGCCGCCCAGTCGGGCCACGGTATCCGTCTCGCGCACGCATTGCGTCAAGCGCGCCGATACCAATTTGAGCAATTGATCGCCCGTCTGATGCCCGAGCGTGTCGTTGATGGCCTTGAAGCGATCCAAATCGAGCAGTAGCACCGCCACACGCGTGCGGTCACGATCGGCGTTAATCAGCGCTTCGTGAAGCCGCTCCAGAAAGCGGGCGCGATTCGGCAGGCCTGTGAGCGCGTCGTGATTGGCAAGAAAAAAATTATTCTGATCCACCAGTCGCCGCTCGGTATTGTCGCGAAGGATTGCGACGAATCCTTTAAGTTTTCCCTCGCCATCACGCAGCGCCCCGGTGACTCCGGTACACCAGAAGCGATGGCCATCTTTGCGCACTCGCCAGCCATCCTCCTCTGCCCTGCCCTCCTGACTCGCCTGTTTGAGCTTGCGCGCCGGCTCATCCTTTTCGTGATCTTCGGGAGTAAAAAACAAGGAAAGGTGCTGGCCGATGATTTCCGACTTGCCAAAGCCAAGTATGCGTTCCGCACCCGGATTCCAGCTCACGACCAGTCCGGCTTGGTCCAGCATGAAGATCGCATAATCCGTGGTGCCTTCCACCAGAAGTCTGAATTGCTCCTCGGTGCGCTGCAATTCATGGAATGCCCTTTGTTTCTCTGTCGAGTCACGAAAAACATCCACCGCACCAATCAACTGACCCTGCTCATCCAGGAGGGGCGCCGCAGCATGACTCAACGTGATTGACAGATTGCGCTTGCGGTCAAAAAGCGAGAGGTCTTTATCCTTTACTTTCTCGCCTGTCAGAGCCCTCACGAGCGGATGCTGGTGCCAGAGCAGCTTGAGCGATTCCGTGTCGTGCTTGTCTGCGTAGGCAGCCCGAATCTGCGACAAGGAGGTCAGAGGTGAATCCATTCTCAGCATTTGCTGCGCCGAGTGATTTACCAGTAGCAGATCGCCCTTCGCGTCGCAAACAATGACGCCTTCAGACATGCTGTTGAGAATTAACTCAAGTATTTGGACTCGCAACTGCAGCGAAGCTTTGTCCGCCATCTCGGCGCCATGATCGGTCGGAAGTTGTGGATTGAATTGGCCATTCGCGTTAAATCCAGTCATAGGGTTCTGTAAGCTTCTTTTCAAGATTTTTTGATCGCGATGAGCTTGTGACAACTCGCCATGGCCGTTCCTGCTTTTTCCAATAACAGTTTTTTTGTGATGAAGCTTATAGGAAGATAAAAAAATACCTCTAGATTTGCCAGCAAATAAGCCGTGACGCGATTGACGAAAATCAACGTTCGTGACTTACGGTATGATGAAAAATTACCCCACTGAAATTTTCATCGTTATTCGCAAGCGCTTGCGATATTCGACTTCTTGTGAGTGCCGGGGTCTTCTATCAAAACGGTCGTCACGAGACGGCACATCAGATGCCTGAAATGAGTCCAAAAAATGTCCTTATCGTAGGTGCCAGTAGCGGCATAGGTCATGCAATGGCTGAGCGTCTTGCCGCCCATCCTGGCATTCAGACCCTGGTGCTCTGCTCTCGGGGCGCGCTATCCAGTGCACCGCTGTTATCTCTGCAGTCGCGGCTCGTGGCGGACGGGAAAAAATGCCTGGTTTTGGAGGTGGACATTACCGATGAGGCCAGTCTCTCCAAGCTCACAAATCAATTGAAAAAAGAAGTTCAAGCTATTGATTTAATTATAAATACTGCCGGCATTCTGCACTCGGATCAGATTTCGCCCGAGAAGGTACTTGAACATATTTCGTTGCCCTCGATGCAGAAGGTTTTTGCCGTCAATGCCTACGGCCCCATCCTGTTGGCTCAGGCCCTGATGCCATGGCTGAAGGCTCGCCGCCGTGTCGTTTTCGCGTCCCTGTCTGCGCGGGTGGGCTCGATTGCGGATAACCGTCTGGGGGGTTGGTACAGTTACCGGGCATCGAAGGCAGCGCAGAATCAATTGCTTAAAACATTGGCTATCGAGCTCGCCCGCCGCAATCCCGAAGCCATCGTCCTGGCGCTGCATCCCGGCACCACCGATACTGCTTTGTCGCGCCCATTTCAGGCCAACGTGGCTCAGGAAAAGCTGTTTACTCCCGCCTTTGTTGCAGAGCATTTGCTGCGACAAATCACTCAGGCCACCACTCAGGATACCGGCAGCTTCATCGCATGGAATGGGCAGCGCATCGCTTGGTAATACTGTCTGATACTTGGAAGTGTCGTCTTATGCGGGTAGGCGCCGCGGTAAAAAGCGGCCAACCCTGTCTGCATAGACGGCATAGTCGGCAAAGTGAGTGCGCAGATAAATTTCTTCGAGCGCCGCCTTGCGATCGAGCACCCAAAACAGCAGCCCCCATAACAATAGGGCGCCAGCACTTGCGTATAGCAGCACGGCGCACAAGCCCAACCACAGCACAGCCACATACATTGGATGCCGTACGATTGCGTAGGGTCCATCGGTAATCAACTGCGATCCAGATTTCAGTTCCGGCCGGATATTGAAGTTTCCAATGCGATTGTATTTGAGTATCCAGAGACCGAAGACCAGAGCAGGCAGCGTCATCAGAAATGCCGACCACATGAAAACCGGCGCAGTCCAAGGCCAGATCAGCAACATGATCAGCGTGAATTGCGCAGCTACCAGCAAGCGGCCGTACATCCCTTGCCCCTAGCGAAGTAAGTAGCGTTGCTCATCAGTGAGCAAGCACCAGTCGCCCAAAGCCAGCGACAGGGAAGACAGTGTCAGTTCGCCAATGGCAATTCGCTCGAGCGCCGAGCAATGATTTTCAGCCGCTGCGAGCATGCGCTTGACCTGATGATATTTGCCCTGCTCCAGAATGATTTCCAGCTGAAACTCTGACACCTGCCTGCACATCGTCGCAGCTAGCGGCGCGGGTTCATCATGCAGTTGCACGCCGCAGAGCAGTCTGTCAATCAGGGTGGCGGTGACGGGTTCGTGGGTGGTTGCCAGGTAGGTCTTGGGAATATGCCGTTTCGGCGAAGACATCGCGTGATTGAATGCGCCATCGTCAGTCAGCAGCAGCAGGCCCGTGGTGTCATGGTCCAGACGGCCTATCGCCTGTACGTCACGCCAGCTGAATTGCTCCGGTAATAGCGACATGACACCCGGGTGATGGCTGGGTTTGCGTGAACACTCGATGTTGCCGGGCTTGTTGAGCGCAATGTAGACATGTTCGTGATAAGACCAGTTTTCATCGAACAAGGTAAATTGAAGACCGTCGGTATCGAAAGAGGCACGTGGATCGCGGATAAGCTCTCCACCGATCTGTACCTCGCCGTCTTCGATCAATTGCCGGCACCACTTGCGGGTGCCAAATCCCTGCGA
>JBDKLM010000040.1:0-46532 GCA_039806005.1 Pseudomonadota bacterium | reverse complement strand
GCCGAAAACAATAAAAAACGCCTTTCCAAGCATGGACGGCTTGAAAAGGCGCATGGATACTGGTGCCCGAGACCGGAATCGAACCGGTACGCCCCCTCTCGGGTAAGCGGCGGATTTTAAGTCCGCTGTGTCTACCAATTTCACCACTCGGGCCGCTTTTTTTGCGGGGTTTTGCTGCTGTGGACCGTATTGTAAGCTGCTTAGCTTTTACATTTCACCTGTCCATGGATTAACTGTCTCGATCATCGATTGATCAAAGTCCGCAACATTTCGAGTCACCACTTTCATTCGATGCACCAGTGCAGTTGCGGCAATCATCGCATCCCTCTCTGCTCGCCGGTCGGGCACATGAAGCTCGGCGCACTTTCGTGCGACTTCGGTATCAATCACCAGGATTCTTCCATCGAAAGTGGGCAAGACCTGATCTTCCAGCCACCGCCTGATTAACCTGCCCTGCTGCTGGTCGCGACGTTCCAACGCCAATACCCCCATCTCCAATTCCAGAACCGTGATGACGGATAGGTAAAGCATTTCCGCAGGGACGCTTCTTGCCCATTTGAGGACACAGGCATCAGCTTTGCCGGTTCGCGCTTTCCGAAGTTCGGAAACGACGTTCGTGTCTAGCAAGTACATCAGCTCAGATCCGGAGATCTGCTCAGTGCACCTGCCTTCGGCGGTTCGAATTCTATCTCTTCTGACATACCCAACAGGTCGATGATGCTTTGAGAATTCGTCGCAAGGCGCTGGTATTGCTCGAAAGTGAGCAAAACATGCGCCGGTTTGCCTCGGTCTGTGATGAACACGGGTCCCTGGCTCGCCGCACGCTTTGCGCCACTGGTGTCCTGGTTAAATTCCCTGCTTGAAAAGGTCGTGATGCTCATGATCCACCTCAGCATGTATGAACTATGTAGATATGTTACTACAAAGAAGAGGACTGGCTTATATTTTTAATAGAAAAGCAAGTTTAGACAAGTCTCGTGACATCGAGAAGGCCTTTAGCCCAAAAGCAAACAGCCCACCGTAAAGATGGGCTGTTTGCTTGTTTAGATTGGAGGCGGGGGTCGGGATCGAACCGGCGTCGACGGCTTTGCAGGCCGCTGCATAACCACTTTGCTACCCCGCCGAGGGAGCCGTATTGTACCCGCGAAGCCGGGACTTTGCTAAGGTCTTGGCCAAGTCTGAGACGCAGGTATCGTTAATGAAAAAGGGAAGCGGTTTAAGCTTCCCTTTTGTATTCGTGGAGCGGGAGAAGAGTCTCGAACTCTCGACCTCAACCTTGGCAAGGTTGCGCTCTACCAACTGAGCTACTCCCGCGTAAAACAGAAACGGGATTATAAAGGATCGAGCCATTCTGTCAAGTCAGCTCCTACTTCAGTTCAGGGCGCTCCTTGATCAGCGGCCAAGCGCGACGCAAGTAATACACCATGGACCAAAGGGTCAGCACTGCAGCGATATAGAGCAATATCGTGCCCAGATACAGCGTATCGATGACGCCGAATAAAGGCGCTTTGTAGAGCAGCATGGGTATGGCAATCATCTGGGCTATGGTTTTGACTTTACCCAAAGAGCTCACTGCCACCGACTTGGACGCGCCAATTTGGGCCATCCATTCCCGCAGTGCGGATATGGCGATTTCGCGACCAATAATGACGAATGCGATGACAGCTGTTGTACGACCCAGCTCGACCAGGAGCAAGAGTGCACCCGCGACCATGAGTTTGTCAGCCACCGGATCAAGAAAGGCACCAAATGAAGAGGTTTGGTTCCAGCGCCGGGCCAGATAGCCATCGAACCAGTCCGTTAACGCGGCAACGACAAAGATAACGGTCGCTGCCAATCCGCGTTCGTAGTCGGTCAGCCAATCTACCGGCAAATAGAAGACGCCCACTACCAACGGTATCAGTGCAACGCGCAACCAGGTGAGCAGGATGGGGATATTGAATGGCATGCAGTAGTCTAGTTTTTTTACGGAGCAGCTACCCCGCGTAATTTAATGCAACTGCCGGTAAATGTCTTCAGCAAGTTGTTTCGAAATGCCTTCGACAGACGCCAGTTCTTCAACACTGGCATCCATCACGCCTCGCAGACCACCAAAGCGCGCCAGAAGCTTCTGGCGACGCTTGGCCCCTATACCCTCTATCTCTTCCAGTCTCGAGGTCTGGCGGGCTTTGGCGCGCTTGGCACGCATGCCGGTAATGGCAAAGCGATGTGCCTCGTCGCGGATCTGTGCAATCAGCATCAACGCGGCAGATTCCTTGCCCAGTTCCAGCGCCGAGCGGCCATCCGCAAAAATCAGCGTCTCCAGACCCACCTTGCGCCCTTCGCCTTTGGCGACGCCGACGATGAGGCTGATGTCCAGCCCCAGTTCAGCGAGTACCTGACGCGCGATCTCGACCTGACCTTTGCCGCCATCGATCAGTACCAGATCCGGCATCTGGCCTTCGCCATTGGCTACTTTCTCGTAGCGCCGCATGAGGACCTGTCGCATCGCCGCATAGTCGTCACCGGGCGTGATGTCGTTGATGTTGTAGCGCCGGTACTGACTGCTTTGCATCTGATGGTGATGGTAGATCACGCAAGAAGCCTGCGTTGCTTCGCCCTGTGTGTGACTGATATCGAAGCATTCAATGCGCAAGTCATCGATATCGGCAACGTCAAGCCCGAGGGTATCGACCAGTACGCGGGTACGTGCCTGCTGCGAGCCCTGTTCCGAGAGCAGCCGTGCCAATGCGATCTCTGCGCCCTTGATCGCCATATCCTGCCATTGCCGGCGCTGTCCCTGCGGCTGAAATACCAGTTGTATGCGATGGCCGCATTGCTCCATCAGCGCGAGCATGAGCTCGGGTTCATCCAGGTCGAGATTGATGATCAGCGTTGAGGGAATGAACTTATCAATGTAGTGCTGCGCCAGAAAGGCTTTGAGGACTTCGGCATCGACTTGCGTATCTGTGGCGATCAGCGCCATGTCGACCTGCGTGGGAAAGTAAGCGCGGTCACCCAAATGGCGACCACCTCGCACCATGGCCAGGTTGACGCAGGCACGCCCGCCCTGCACGACCACGGCAATGATGTCGATGTCGGCATCACCCGCAGTTTCCATGCTTTGCTGATGCAGCACACGCGACAAGGCAGTGATTTGATTACGAACGACAGCGGCTTGCTCGAATTTGAGATCGGCTGCATAGGCATGCATCTTGGTTTCCAGCGAACTCATGAGCTCGGACTGGCGACCACGCAAAAACTGTGCGGCATTGTCGACATCGACAGCGTAATCGTCTTTGCTGATCAGGTTGACGCAAGGGCCGCTGCAGCGATTGATCTGATGCAGCAAACAGGGCCGGGTACGGTTGGAAAATACCGAGTCCTCGCAGGTGCGCAGCAGGAAGATCTTTTGGAGAATCTGCATGGACTCTTTGACCGCCCACGCGCTAGGGAACGGGCCGAAGTACTGATTTTTTTTATCGACTGCACCGCGGTAGTAAGCCATGCGCGGAAAATCACCGCCAGAGAGCTTCAGATAGGGATACGACTTGTCGTCTCTGAAAAGAATATTGAAACGCGGTTGCTGGGTCTTGATGAGATTATTTTCCAGCAGCAGCGCTTCGGCTTCACTGCGAGTGACCGTGGTCTCCAGACGTACGATGCGCTCGACCATCATCGCGGTGCGCGGACTGGCCAGTGTTTTTTGAAAATAACTGGAGACGCGTTTTTTGAGATCGCGCGCCTTGCCCACATAGAGCAGTTTGTCTTGCGCATCGAAATAACGATACACACCCGGCAGATGCGGCAAAGCCGCCACTTCCTCGAGCAGCGCAATGCGCGGATCGGGCAGCTCGGGCGTGTTTGTCTCCGACATCGTGTCGCGTCAGGGGTTATGCAGCTGATGCAAAGTCCGCCAGCAGCTGCTTTGCGGCACGGTAGTGGCCGTCTTGTTGCAGAGCGTCCCAGTCTTTCGCGCGGGACGTCGGAGCAAGCGCTGCAATACGCTGCGCCGATGCGTGTGCGTCAATGCTGACCGATGGATCCAGACCGCTCAAGAGCTGATCGGCTTTATCGGGTGAATTGCAGACCAAGACCATGTCACAGCCCGCCGCCAGTGCAGCATGTGCGCCATCGACAACGGTGCCAGCGACGCTCGCGCCTTCCATGGATAAATCGTCACTGAAGATCACACCATCAAAACCGAGATCATTGCGCAGCAGTGAGAGCCATTTGCGCGAGAAGCCTGCCGGATGTTTGTCAAATTTGGGATAGATCACATGGGCCGGCATCACCGCCGAGAGACTCATGCCAAGCCAGCCGTAAGGCGCGGCATCATCTTTGAGAATGTCTTCGGGATCGCGCTCATCAACGGGAATCGCAATGTGCGAATCGGCTGCGACAAATCCATGACCGGGAAAATGTTTACCGCAATTGGCCATGCCAGCCAGTGCCAGACCATGATTAAGACTCTTTGCCAGCAGGGTAACTACACGCGGATCGTGATGAAATGCGCGATCACCAATGACTTCGGATGCACCGTAATCCAGATCCAGCACCGGCGTGAACGACAAGTCCACGCCACAGGCGCGCAGCTCTGCCGCCAGCACATAACCAAGCGCGGTGGCCAGCTTGCAAGAGGCAAGTACATCGCGATCCCAGAGTTCACCCAAGCGTCGCATCGCAGGCAAGCGCGTGAACCCATCACTACGAAAACGCTGCACTCGCCCACCCTCGTGGTCAACCGCTATCAGCAATCCGGGACGCTCGGCATGTATCGCTTCACAGAGCGCAGTCAATTGCGCGCGATCGGTGTAATTGCGCGCAAACAGGATCACACCACCTGTCAGGGGGTCGCGTATACGGCGACGATCATGTTCATCAAGTTCAGTGCCGACGACATCCAGCATGACGGGGCCGGGTGATTGAATAGGGTTTTGCATTGTTATGATTTCTCCACGACGACGAATGCTATTGCGTATTCTGCCTCATCGGTCAGCGAGACCTGAGCACTGAGACCACGCGCTTGCATGAATTCGGTGAGCGCACCACTGGTGACGACCAGGGGTTTGCCACTGGGTGCATTCAGAAACTGAACAGAGCGCCAGGTCATGGGCATGCGCATGCCCAAACCAATGGCTTTGGAAAATGCCTCTTTGGCGGCAAAACGCGTGGCCAGAAATCGCAAACCCCGCGCTTCGACCTTTTGCTTGCGGCGCAGGTATTTTTCCATTTCTTCAGGACCCAGGATGCGAGACGCAAACCGATCGCCGTGCCGGCCGAGCACGGCCTCGATACGAGAGATTTTGAGGATATCGGTGCCAATGCCGAAGATCATGAACGCACCGACGCCAGACGGGCCTTGATCATTGCCGCTTTCATTTCGCGCACGGCGTTTTCCCAACCTACGAAAATGGCATGTGCAACGATGGCGTGACCGATATTGAGCTCGGTAATCTCGGGAATTGCAGCGATCGCCTGCACATTGGTGTAGTGCAGCCCGTGGCCTGCATTGACTTTCAGGCCCTGCGTGATACCAACATGCACGCCACGTTTGATGCGCTCGAGCTCGTTGAGCTGGGCGTCGCCCTCGAGATCAGCGTAGCGGCCGGTATGCAGTTCAATGACGGGTGCGCCGGCTTCAGCGGAAGCCTTGATTTGTTCTGCATCGGCATCAATGAAGAGCGATACGCGAATACCTTGAGAGGCGAGCCGCGTGCAAGCCTTGCGTACTTCGTCGAAGTAGCGAATGACATCCAGACCACCTTCGGTGGTGACCTCATTGCGACGCTCGGGCACCAGGCAAACATCTTCAGGTTTGATGCGGCAAGCGATATCCAGCATTTCCTCGGTGATCGCAGATTCGAGATTCATGCGTGTGGTCAGGCGCGGGCGTATGGCTTCAAGATCGGCATCTTTGATATGCCGCCGATCTTCCCGCAGATGCAGGGTGATGGCGTCGGCACCTGCTTGCTCGGCCAGCAACGCTGCCTGCAGCGGATCGGGATAGTGGGTGCCACGCGCATTGCGCAAGGTCGCCACGTGATCGATGTTGACGCCGAGATCAATGCCGCCCGTCTGGGGATGAAGATAACTCATGGAGTGTCCGTCTTTTATATCAATTCAAAGTTGCAACAGGTCGATCAGGATTTGCCGAGTATTGAGCGGCATGCCGCCCAGATGATGCGAGAGCAGATGCCGCATCAGAAATTTACTCTGCAGCTGGGTTGTGCTGTCGCTGTAATCGCCGGCTTCCATATCCAGCAGGGTCTTGCCGTTTACTGATGGCGAGGTGTCGCTGGCCAGCGAGACGCGCGGCCCACGCTCAGGGTCGACGACGTAAGTTTTTTGCGTATCAACAGGCTGTCCGGTTTGTATGCACAAGGCCAGATTGCCTGCAACACCGGTTTCCTTGAGCAGTGAGAGTTCGAATTTTCTGAGGACGATTGCCGGAGGCTCATCGTGCGCTAGCTGATTGAGTGCCGACATGTAGTGGTCGAATAGCTGGGCATGCGGATCATCGCGCGCAAGCAGCTTGACCAGTAATTCATTCAAATAAAAACCGCACAACAAGGCGGCACCTTCGAGCGGCAGCAAGCCACCGACCCATTCAGCTGATACCAGCGTGCGCACCTCGGATTTACCCATCCACGCCAGCTGCAAGGGCTGAAAGGTTTGCAGAACCCCACGCAGCTTGGAATGGGGACGCTTGGCACCTTTGGCGACGAGCGCGACTCGGCCATGATCGCGAGAAAACAGATCAATGATGAGACTGGTTTCTTTGTACGGATAACTGTGCAGCACAAAGCCGGGTTGATTCACGACGCGATGATCGCGCTCGGAAACGCGGGCGCGAGGCGCACGCACTGGCCCTACCTGAGTCTCGCTGACAGGCTTTTGGGTGATTGATGTTTCGGTGACGTTGGCCAGAGTAGTCATGCCACCCTCATTCGTAACCGTAGGCACGCAATCCGGCTTCGTTGTCTGCCCAGCCAGATTTCACCTTGACCCAGATTTCCAGATATACGGGACCACCGAAGAGTTTTTCCATATCCAGCCGCGCCTGGGTGGAGATTTCTTTCAAGCGGGCGCCCTTTTGCCCTATCAGCATGGCTTTGTGCGCATCTCTTCCAACCAATATGGCGGCAAACACACGGCGCAGAGCACCTTCTTCTTCGAATTTTTCAATGACAACGGTGCTGGTGTAAGGTAATTCGTCACCCACAAAGCGAAAGACTTTTTCTCGCACGATTTCAGCGGCGAGAAATTTTTCACTGCGGTCGGTAATGTCGTCCTCGCCAAAGATGCGATCACTGACAGGCAGGTAGTTACGGATTTCTGCTTCCAGTCGGTCCAGCTGAAATCCCTGTTTGGCCGACACGGGGACGATGGCGGCGAAATCATGGCGAGCTGCGACTTGCTGAGCAAAGGCCATGAGAGGTGCTTTGTCTTTGAGCCGGTCGGATTTATTGATGACCAGGATGGCCGGCACTTTGTTGGGCAACAAGTCCAATACCTGCTGATCGGCATCATCGAACTGGCCCGCTTCTACGACGAACAACACCACATCAGCCGCCGTCAGCGTGCCGCTGACGGTGCGATTGAGATTTTTATTCAGCGCATTTTTGTGGCGCGTCTGAAAACCCGGTGTGTCAACGTAGATAAATTGCGTATCGTCTTTGGTTTGTATGCCGGTGATTCTGTGACGAGTTGTTTGTGCCTTGCGTGAGGTGATACTGACCTTGGCACCGATCAGTTTGTTCATGAGCGTGGATTTACCAACGTTGGGTCGTCCGACGATGGCAATGTAGCCGCACCGGAAATCGGCTGCAGCGGCGTTTGAGGTCATGCTGATTTACTTTGATTGGCCGACACGGGTTTGCTGTCGTCAGCATTCAGCGGCAGAGAATCCTGCTCGCGCGTGGAGGATATTTTTGCTGGTTTGTTGCTGCCTGCAGCAGCATCGGGGCGCGCAGATTTTTTGCTTTCTCTCGATTTTTCTGGTTCGGCAGGGGCATCTGGCTGAAACGTGGCGATACCTGCGAGTTTGAGCTGGGTTGTGCGTTGCCGGGTTTTCTTGGGCAAGACAGGCGCTTTGACCAGGGCCTGCTGGACTGCTTCCAGTGCGAGCTTGGCGGCGGCCTGCTCGCCAGCACGGCGGCTGCCACCGGTACCGAAGACATGAATGTCGAGTTTGGGCACCAGACATTCGATTTCGAATTCCTGATTGTGGGCGGCGCCATGGGTAGCGACGACATTGTATTGAGGAAGTTGAATTTTTTTGCCCTGCAAAAATTCCTGCAATAGGGTTTTTGCATCCTTGCCCAGCGTTTTAGGATCCACGGTTTCAAGCACGGGCGCATACAAATCGCTAATGACGCGGCTGGCTGCATCGAAACCGGCATCGAGAAAAATTGCGCCGAACAAAGCCTCGAGCGTATCTGCCAGAATCGAAGGACGACGAAAACCACCCGATTTGAGCTCGCCCTCGCCTAATCTCAGGCACTGGGATAATTCGAGCCGCTGCGCGATTTCATAGAGCGATTGCTGCTTGACGAGATTGGCGCGTAAACGGGAGAGATCACCTTCATCGATCTTGTCGAAACGATCAAAGAGCAAGGACGCGACCACGCAATTGAGGACGGAATCCCCGAGGAATTCCAGACGCTCGTTATGCAGGCTGCTATGGCTGCGATGCGTCAGCGCCTGCTGCAGCAAGGCAGCATTACTGAACGTGTGACCAAGGCGAGTTTGCAGAGTGGCGATATCCATCGGCATCGTTGGCAATTAGTTCGAGGCTTTCTCCGGTACAGCGTGGACGGTACCTCCACGATAATCGATCAGCAAATTCGCTGGTCCGACTAGCGGAATCTTCTTTTCATACGAAAAACTGATTTCCATGTCTTTACCGGCTCCGGTGATCTTCAAGTCCTTGCCCTCGATCGAATCGATGTAACCTGCAGCCGCCAGTTTGTCGAATGCACGTCTTAACTCATCCGGCGTGTTGGCAGCGATGGATGCTGCCACTACCGCTTTATCGATTGCCCAAAACTCCACCACACTAGGCCCTGCCCGCACGAGCAGGAAACCGATAGCACCCAATAGAGTCAGGGTACTCAGAAACCCGATCAGTGAAAATCCACCTTGCCGCTTGTCTGACTGCGAGATCATCGATTGGGTCCCGAAACTGGTCGTTATTGAAAGCTGCCAATCCGCTTGAAATCACCCAAGTTCATCCAGACAAAAAATGCCTTTCCGACAATATTCTTGTCTGGTACGAAGCCCCAGTAGCGGGAATCCAGACTATTGTCCCGATTATCGCCCATCACAAAGTAATGTCCAGCCGGAACGGTGCACTCGAAACCTTCGAGGTTGTAGCTGCAAAGCTCATGCTGAGGGAAGGCATCAGGGCTGGGGACATAGGCGGGAATGCGATTGTCATTCAGGATTCCGTGTGTCACGCCGGTCAGGTTTTCACGGAAATGACTGTAGTAGGCCAGCCGGTCTTCATCCAGGTAGTCGGGCAGGGTTTCGTACGCGACTTCCTGTCCATTCACCGTCAAGCGCTTGTTTTTATAGACAATTTTGTCGTTCGGCACACCCACCACGCGCTTGATGTAGTCAAGGGACACATCCTTGGGAAATTTGAACACCATCACATCGCCACGTGCCGGCGTGTTGATGTCGATAATCTTTTTATTAACAACAGGCAAGCGGATGCCGTAGGTGAATTTGTTCACCAGAATCAGGTCACCGATGACCAGCGTCGGCACCATGGAACTGGATGGAATCTTGAAAGGCTCAAACAGGAAGGAACGGAACAGGAAGACGGCTGCAATCACCGGGAAAAAACTACCCGTATATGCAACCCAGCCCGGCTGACGCTCCAGCTGAGCCACCAGCTCGGCACGCGCAGCGGGATCGGGTTTGACACCCGTCTCGGCCAGACGCGCCTGACGGGTATCGAATTCGGCCAGCGCGGCTTGCGCTGCCTCGCGTCGTGCGGGCGCAAGCCGGAATCGATCGAATGCCCAAACCACACCCGTCAGAATGGTGAGCAAAAACAGGATCAGCGCAAAGTTGCCGAGTATCGATTGCAGTGTCATTTATTTTTCATCCACCTGAAGGATTGCAAGGAAAGCTTCTTGCGGTATTTCTACCGAACCGACCTGCTTCATTCGTTTCTTGCCGGCTTTTTGTTTTTCCAGCAGTTTGCGCTTGCGCGAAATGTCACCACCGTAGCACTTGGCCAGGACATTTTTTCTGAGCGCTTTGACGTTTTCGCGTGAAATGATGTTGGAACCAATCGCCGCCTGAATCGCCACATCAAACATTTGGCGTGGAATGAGTTCACGCATTTTCGCCGCCACCGCCCTGCCCCGGAACTGGCTGTTGGAACGGTGCACGATGATGGCCAACGCATCGACTTTTTCGGAGTTGATGAGCATGTCGACTTTGACGACATCGGAGGATCGGTATTCCTTGAATTCGTAATCCATCGATGCATAACCGCGCGAAATCGATTTCAGTCGATCAAAGAAATCAAGCACCACCTCGGCCATTGGGATCTCGTAGGTCAACTGCACCTGCTTGCCATGGTAGGTCATGTTGATCTGCACACCGCGCTTTTGCGTGCACAGCGTAATGACCGAGCCCACGTATTCCTGAGGCATGTAGAGATTGACGGTGACGATGGGTTCGCGCACTTCTTCAATCTTCGACGGATCAGGCATCTTCGACGGATTGTCGACCATGATGGTGGAACCATCGCGCAGCACCACTTCATAAATCACCGTGGGCGCTGTGGTGATCAGATCCATATTGAATTCGCGCTCGAGGCGCTCCTGCACGATTTCCATGTGCAGCAAGCCGAGGAATCCGCAGCGGAAACCAAAACCGAGCGCCTGCGATACCTCAGGCTCGTACATCAATGCCGCATCATTGAGCTTGAGTTTTTCGAGAGAGTCACGCAGTGCATCGTATTGATTCGACTCGACCGGAAACAAACCGGCAAACACTTGCGGCTGAATCTCTTTGAAGCCGGGCAGCGGCTCGGCTGCAGGCCGGGAGACCAGCGTAATCGTGTCACCGACCTTGGCTGACTTGAGTTCTTTGATACCCGCAATGATGAAACCGACCTGTCCCGCCGAGAGATTGTCGCGAGATACCGATTTGGGCGTGAATACACCGACACTCTCGACCAGATGCTGCGCACCGGTGGCCATGAGCAGTATTTTTTCTTTCGGATGCAGCGTGCCATTGACTACGCGCACCAGCATCACCACGCCGACATAATTGTCGAACCATGAATCGACGATCAAAGCTTGCAAGGGGGCGTCGGGATCGCCTTTCGGAGGCGGTACTCGCTGGATCAGGGATTCCAATACATCCTGAACACCGAGACCCGTTTTTGCAGAGCAGTGGACCGCATCTCCCGCTTCAATGCCGATAACTTCTTCAATTTCTGAAATCGCGTTATCCGGATCCGCCGAGGGCAAATCAATTTTGTTCAGTACCGGCACCACTTCCACACCAAGATCGAGCGCGGTGTAGCAGTTCGCTACGGTTTGCGCCTCGACACCTTGAGAGGCATCCACCACCAGCAATGCGCCTTCGCAAGCAGAGAGCGAACGACTGACTTCATAACTGAAGTCCACGTGACCAGGGGTATCGATGAGGTTGAGGTTGTACACCTGACCATCCCGCGCCTTGTATGTCAGCGCTGCCGTTTGCGCCTTGATCGTGATGCCTCGCTCGCGTTCGAGATCCATGGAGTCGAGCACTTGCGCTTCCATCTCGCGATCGGACAGACCACCGCAGAGTTGGATGATCCGGTCTGCGAGTGTGGACTTGCCGTGATCGATATGGGCAATGATTGAAAAATTTCTAATGTTTTGCATGCGTGCCGCAGATACAAAAAAAGCGCTCTGAACGGGGCGGATTCCCCAGTGAGCGCTTTGTTTTGAAAGCTTTCCAGACCGCGCATTTTACCGGATTTGCGCCCCGCCAGCCTGCCTTAGCCCGCTTCGGGTGCGAGGAAAGCGCGGACATTGTTTTCATTCAGGAAATAATTGCACAATTGCCGTGGCGCCTGTCCCTCCTCGACTCCGATCAGGACGGGTACTAGCTCATCGTAGCGCTCGACCAGATCGGCATGGAGATCGACGTCGATGACCTCGATGGGCAGCCCTTCTCCGCACAACTGGCGCAGCGCCAATAACATGTCATCGCAAAGATGGCAGTAGCTGCGCGAGTACAGAATGAAACGTTTTGAAGTCATCAACCGCAGGCTCAGGGTCAATAAAAAAAGGCCACGATCTTCATCGTGGCCCCGAATACGCCAACATCAAGGCTGAGGTGAGGGGCGCAATGGCACGAATTGCGATGACTCGCCCCGTCGCACGAGCAACAAGGCGTTTTTCTTGGGATCGAGCTTGGCGACCAATGCATTGAACTGGCGCGCATCCTTGATATCGGTATTGTTGAGCCGCACGATCACATCGCCGGGTTGCAGACCTGCGCGACCCGCCGCACCGTCAGCGAGCTCGACAATGACACCGCCCTCCATGCGCATTTCACGTTTTTGGGCTTCGGTGAGGTCAGCGACCGCAAGACCAAGTGCGTTAAGCGCCTGCTCCTGCTTGGGCTTTTTCTCTTCCTTCTTCGCAGTCTGGTCTGCCTCCATTTCGGCAACAGTCACTGGAAGGTCCCGTTTGGTGCCCTTGCGCAGTACGGTCACTGTCGAATTGGCGCCGGGTTTGGTATTGCCGACCAGTCGTGGCAAATCCCCTGACTTGTCAATCGTTGCGCCATTGAAATGCGTGATGATGTCGCCCGCTTCGACTCCCGCTTTTTCAGCTGGGCTGCCCGGCTCGACACGTGCCACCAACGCACCCTGTGCGCGCGGCAGTCCGAGAGACTCAGCGACTTCCTTGGTGACCTCGCCAATCTGCACACCGATACGGCCACGGACCACGCGTCCCATTGACTTGAGCTGCTGGGCCACGCGCATTGCTTCATCGATGGGTACGGCAAAGGAAATCCCCATATAGCCGCCGGAGCGGCTGTAAATCTGTGAGTTGATACCAATGACTTCGCCACGCATGTTAATCAGCGGACCACCGGAGTTGCCGGGGTTGACGGCGACGTCCGTTTGGATCAACGGCAGGTAATCTCCCGTGTCGCGAGAATTCGCAGAAATGATGCCGGCAGTAACCGTGTTCTCAAGGCCAAAGGGCGAACCGATGGCAATCACCCACTCACCCACACGCAGCTTGCTGGAATCACCCATCGTCAGCCTTGGCAAGTTGCTGCCTTCGATCTTGACCACGGCAACGTCGGTGCGACGATCTGAACCGATGATCTTGGCCTTGAACTCGCGCTTGTCAGTCAGGGTGACAAAAACTTCATCAGCGCCTTCGACCACGTGGGCGTTAGTCAGCACAAAACCATCTGCGGAAATGATAAAACCCGATCCCACGCCCCGGGGCACTTGCTGCTCTTCCTGCTGGGGCGAGGGGCGCCGACCACGAGGCGCCGGACCCTGCCGAGGCGGCACTGGCTGACCAAAGAAGCGACGGAAAAATTCCTGCATTTCCTCGTCCTCGGGGCTGCCCTGGACGCCGGACTGCATGGGTTTGGATTTTTCAGTCGTGCGGATATTTACAACGGCGGGGCCGACTTTATCGACCAGATCCGTAAAGTCAGGCAATACCGCGGCTGAGACGGCTGGCGCCATCAGGCTGAGGCCCGCCGGAACAAACAAAACAGCAGCCGCAGCAAAAATGGCGGCTGAAAAACTGCGATTTACACTGATCATGGTTTTCATGGGAGCTTATTTAGGGCCGGAAACGGCAAATTCAAGAGTGTCGGCAACTTGCCTAATGGTCACTAATGGAACTTCGCCGACAATGGTAAGCCAAAAATTACCGTGCCGCTTGCCGAGCATATTTAGCGAGCCTTGCTGCACCGCCTGCCCCTCATGCCGTGGCGACCAGACTTCGATAAACACTGAAATTCCGGCCAGCCCGTCAGAAAAAATCAGCTGACTGACCTCCCGAGGCTCACCGGCGTTACCGGGACGCCTCAGCTGACGCTTGACCGTGCGGATGAGCTTGAAGCCCCCGGGTAACCAGCCAGCTTTCCAGCCAGAGGGTTCCTCAGCGCTGACCGGTGAATTCTCGATCACCCAGCCACGGGTATTGGCATGACTGGTTTTGACCTGCGAAGGCCGAACCTTGCCAATGACCAGTTGGGTGAAGGCGATCTGCTCAATGACTTCGCCCTTCTCACTCAGGGTCTGTGCGCGCAACAGCAAACCTGATGCACGATCCGACCAGAAACGATAGCCATAGCGCAGTCCATCGCGTGGCTCCAGAGCGAGACCGAGGACATCGCGTCCAGCCACACGGTCGGCACCCAGCTGGCGCACCGAGTAGTACCTGAGGATCTCGCGCGGTTGGTTAAAACCGATGTCGGGAAAGCTACGCCCGCTGCCGCGATGTTCAACGATGATGCGGCGCTCTGCCGGTAGATAGTGAAGGATCTCGTCGCCATTGCGAACGTATTCCTGCGACTGACCATCGAGGACTTCGATCTTTTCAATGACGGATTTCGCGCTGCGCATTCGGGTAATGCGCGAAGTCCTGACCTGGTATCCTCGTTGATACACAAAGGTACCTGAATACTCCAGCTTTTGTACGGCACTTTGCGAACGATTGAGCCAATCCAGTGGCTCTGATGTCGGCGACTCCGCTGCCGTCGCACTACTTGCCCAGAAAGTCGCAAGCGCAAATAACAGCAGCGCCAGGCACCGCGTAGATCGTCCACGCATGATGTCAGTGATCAGAGTCGGTTTTCAGATCGACCGGCTGGACCAGCTGCGCCGCTCCATACATCGATGGATGCGAGCTGTGATGAATTCGGATGTAATCATTCATGACGTACATATCGTCTGTCGTCGCAGGCAAATCCGTTTGCGCAACAACCGCACTTTGCGAGGCGGACTGCGCTGTGGGTACTGTCCTGAGGTCAGTAGCGTCGCCATGCATGAACTGGGGTGCGATCACAAACCCAGTCAATGCAGCAGCCATGGCTGCCGCCGCGACCGGCCATGCAGGACGCAAGCGGTCGACGAGACGAGGCTTGGGTGCGAGCAGTGGCGGCTCCGCTGCAAAGCGAGCAGCGAATCGTTCGGCAAAGCCGGCGCTTACCGGTGCTGCCAGCGTCTCCGACCGAAGAACATCACCTATCTGATGGTAGACATCCCAATCTCTCGCATGGTGTGCAGCTCGCAGTGCAGCCATGACAGTCGGTACTTCATCATTGGGCAATTCACCATCGGCGAATACCGATATTTGCTGCTTGCTTGATTCACCCTTGCCCATGATGCTCCCTGCCTTCGTAATCCGATTATTCAATTCTGCTTTTTGATGACTTACCAGCGCTTGTCGACGGCGGTATCCAGCAAGGGTCTGAGTTTATCGGCAATCGCTTCGCGCGCGCGAAAAATACGACTGCGTACCGTGCCTATCGGACACCCCATGACCACCGCGATCTCATCGTAGCTCAGACCTTCGATTTCTCTTAAGGTAATGGCTATTCTGAGTTCTTCAGGCAACGCTTCCATCGCTATGTTGACCGTTTCAGCAATTTGTTTGGTCGCCAGCATGGACTCGGGAGTGTTGATATCTCTTAGATGCTCTCCGTCATCAAAAGTTTCCGCCTCTTCAGCATCTGCCTCGGTTGACGTGGGCGCACGCCTGCCTTGGGTGACCAGATAGTTTTTGGCGGTGTTAATACCAATCCGATAGAGCCAGGTGTAAAAAGCCGAATCGCCCCGAAACTGCGGCAGGGCGCGATAGGCTTTGATGAATGCTTCCTGGACAACATCCTCGGCCTCGGCCTGATCTCGTACAAGTCGAGAGACAAGACGCATCAGCTTCCTTTGATACTTGGATACCAGAAGCTCAAACGCCTTTTTGTCGCCACGCTGGACGCGATCAACCAGAAGCTGATCAATGTCGCGTTCTGTTGTCACAGCCTAATTCCTCTTGCCGATGCCAGAGAAGCCACGCGACAGAGTTTGTGAAAACTCGACGCAACGACGAACTTCATCTGGCGCATATCGCTCAGCAGTGATGAGATATGACCCATTGCCGCAGATAGTCCACACCTCACGGACTATGCCTATCCCCACAGACGCCTGTTCCTTTGATACGAATCAGAGTATCCGGACTACCTGACCGCTGACTGAGCGAAATCAAAAAAGTTCAATCGAACCGAGATTCACCAAAGGAGGATGCTGATGCGGGGCGCGTATTCTGCGCCGCTATCCACTGGCATGCAACGCATACTGAACGGAAAGCAGCCGGCGTCATGCTGTCGCGCAGCAGGGGCAAGACGATGATTTTTCCTGATTCGGTACGAAGACGAAGTATGAGCATGCACGACCACAGCGTCGAATCCCTGAGCAATTGAACAACCTCGCCTTCTTCACTGCTTTCAGCGTTGTGACTACTGCTGTGAATGAAGGCGCCAGGGCTAGTGTGGGTCAACCGAATCTGTCCGGTTGCAGTTATATCAATGCGAAGGGTTTTTAGTCGTGTGCGACAGGACAAGACCAGCAGGCACCCGGCGAAAGCACAAACGACACTGGCCAATCCGAACGCGATATCGGGTGTCTGTGTACCTGCGAGAATGACGAACTGGGATGCAGTGACCCACAACACGCAAGCCATCGCGAGCGTCAAAGCACGCAAGATGCGTGATGGCCTCACCTCGGCCGAGGTGGCAATCGACATCAGAAATCAGGTTGTGGAGAAGAGCGCATCGCCGTCATCAGCAATGAGGCGATGCGCGATGAATCAGACTTTGCCGAAGATCAGACTGCCATTGGTGCCGCCAAAACCGAATGAGTTTTTCAAAGCGACATTAATGGGCATCTCGCGCGCGGTGTTGGCGCAATAATCGAGATCACATGCGGGATCCTGATTGAAGATGTTGATGGTTGGCGGAGAGATCTGCTTATGCACAGCCAATACGGTAAATACGGACTCCAGACCACCCGCGCCACCGAGCAAATGCCCGGTCATGGATTTGGTGGAGTTGACCACGACCTTGGAAGCAGCATCACCCAGTGCACGTTTGATCGCGACGGTCTCTGCCACATCGCCCAGTGGTGTCGACGTACCGTGCGCATTGACATAGTTGATTTGGTCTGGATTCACACCGGCATTTCGCATCGCAGAGATCATGCAGCGGCGCGCACCGTCGCCATCTTCCAGAGGCGCTGTCATGTGGTGGGCATCGGCGCTCATGCCAAAGCCGAGCAGCTCGGCATAGATTTTTGCACCGCGGGCTTTAGCGTGTTCGTATTCTTCAAGCACCATCACGCCAGCACCTTCGCCGAGCACGAAACCATCGCGTTCGGTATCCCAGGGGCGCGATGCGGTTGCAGGATCGTCATTGCGAGACGACAGCGCACGCGCAGCAGCAAATCCACCCAAGCCCAGCGGCGACACCGTGGATTCGGCACCGCCGGCAATCATCACATCGGCATCACCGTATTCAATCAAACGCCCTGCTTCGCCTATGCAATGCAATCCAGTCGTGCACGCAGTCACGATAGCCAGATTGGGACCCTTGAGGCCGTATTTGATCGAAAGATGACCCGAGATCATGTTGATGATCGAGGCGGGAACAAAGAAGGGACTGATGCGGCGCGGACCACGGTTGGTGAGTTCCGCGTGGGTCTGCTCAATCATCGGCAATCCACCAATGCCGGAACCGACGAGAACACCGATGCGCTCTGCGTTGGCCTCAGTTACTGCGAGACCGCTATCCTGCATCGCCTGCATGCCGGCAGCCATGCCGTAATGGATGAAGGTATCCATATGACGGGCCTCTTTACCGGGAATGTAGTCCTCGATATTGAAACCCTTGACCTCGCCAGCGAAATGCGTGGAAAAGGCTGAGGCATCAAATTTGGTGATGGTCGCGATGCCGGATTGTCCGGCGAGTAGCGCGTCCCATGAGGCAGCGACCGTGTTACCGACAGGTGAGATGCAACCGAGACCTGTGACAACAACCCGGCGACGATTCGGACGAGTCAAACAATACTCCTGAAAACAATCAGAAACAGGTCGATCAAGCTTTTACGTTGGCCTTGGCGTAATCAATCGCCTGCTGAACAGTCGTAATCTTCTCGGCTTGCTCATCAGGAATCTCCATCTCGAATTCATCTTCGAGTGCCATCACGAGTTCAACGGTATCGAGCGAGTCTGCACCGAGGTCGTCAACGAACGAAGATTCATTTTTGATGTCGGCTTCCGCAACACCGAGTTGCTCAGCAACTATTTTTTTTACACGTGCATCGATGTCAGACATCTTGGTCCTCCAGGGGGTGGGTTACACAAAGTGCGCGCATTTTATCAGGTTTGCGCGTTGCAAATTAAGTTTTAGATTTTGCTTTTACTAACACTAGGACCGCTAAAAATGAGGTTTCAAGCCGCTTTAGCCGCCACTCATGTACATACCGCCGTTCACATGCAGGGTGGTACCCGTAATATAAGCCGCCTCATTTGATGCAAGAAAAGCCACAGCGGCTGCAATATCCTCAGGCAGACCGAAGCGTCCGGCCGGTATCTGCTGCAGCAAAGCTGCCACTTGCTGCTCGGTTAGTGTACGTGTCATGTCGGTGTCGATGAAGCCGGGCGCAACGCAATTGACTGTGATGTTGCGACTTCCCACTTCGCGCGCCAGCGCGCGGCTCATGCCAGCAACGCCTGCTTTTGCTGCCGCATAGTTCATTTGACCGGGATTACCGGCAGAACCGACGACGGAGGTGATATTGATGATGCGGCCATGCTTGGCTTTCATCATGCCGCGCAAAACGGCACGCGATAAACGACCGACAGAGGTCAGATTCGTAGAAATGACCGCATCCCACTCGGCATCTTTCATGCGCATGGCAAGCTGGTCTTGCGTTACGCCGGCATTATTGACCAGTATGCTGATGCCACCGAGATCCTTGGACAGGGTCTCTACAAGCTGAAGTGCAGCCTCTGCATCATTGACATCAAGCACCACGCCATGACCCGCCTCGGGCCGAATGGCTTTCAGATAATCCGAAATGGCGGCCGCGCCCGAGGCCGAGGTTGCCGTACCCACTACCGTTGCACCGCGTTGTGCGAGTTCCATCGCAATGGCACGACCTATACCGCGCGATGCGCCGGTCACCAGTGCGACTTGTTTATCGAGTGAATGTTGGGTGCTTGTCACTTGCTCGCCTCCAGAAGGGTATCCATGGATGCCTGATCGACGATGGCATCGGCTGTCAATGTGCCATCAATACGTTTGGCAAGGCCGGTCAGTACTTTGCCAGGCCCACATTCGATCAATTGCGTGATCCCGAGGCTGGCCATTTTTTGCACGCTCTCTACCCAACGAACGGGACTGGCTGCCTGCCGTACCAGTGCATCCCGGATGCCCGACGGATCTTCAACGATGGCGACATCGACGTTGTTGATGAGCTGAATTTGCGGCGCCGAGAATTCGACATTGGCCAGATAATCCCGCAGACGGTCCGATGCCGGTTTGAGCAGCGACGAATGAAAGGGGGCAGAGACTGGCAAGGGCAATGCGCGCTTGGCGCCTTTGGCTTTGGCTGCCTCGCAGGCACGCTCGACCGCCGCTTTGTGTCCAGCAATGACGACCTGGGCTGGCGCGTTGAAATTGACAGGCTCAACGACCTCGCCTTGGGCAGCTTGGTCGCAAGCGGCACGCACATCGTCGTCCGACAAGCCGAGAATCGCTGCCATGCCACCTTGGCCGACCGGAACCGCCTCCTGCATCGCCTGCGCGCGGAAGCGAACCATGGGCACGGCATCCTTGAATTGAATAACACCGGCGGCGACCAGCGCGGAATACTCGCCAAGGCTGTGGCCCGCCACCAACTGCGGCGGCTTGCCGCCGGCTGCCAGCCAGGCACGGTAAAAAGCGACCGCACAAGCGAGCATGACCGGTTGCGTATTCGTGGTGAGGTCCAGTGCTTCTTTCGGACCCTCGGCGATCAGCTTTGCCAGATCAAATTGCAATGCGTCAGAAGCTTCGGCAATGGTGTCACGTACGGCCGTGTTGTCGGCAAACCCGTTCAGCATGCCGATGGCTTGTGAGCCCTGACCGGGAAATACGAAAGCAAATGAAGTCATGATAGAAAAATGTCAGATACGTGCCAAAACGGCGCCCCAGGTAAAGCCGCCACCGACGGCCTCGAGCATGACGTGCTGTCCGGGCTTGATACGGCCATCGCGCATGGCGACATCCATGGCCAGCGGAATGGATGCAGCGGAGGTATTGCCATGCTGGTCTACCGTGACCACCATTTTTTCCATTGGCAACCCGAGCTTTTTCGCTGTGCCTTGCATGATGCGAATATTGGCCTGGTGCGGAATCAGCCAGTCAATCTGTGAGGCTTCCATGCCAGCGATCTGGAGTACTTCGTTGGCGACCTTTTCGAGTACGGATACCGCCAGCTTGAAAACTGCCTGACCGTCCATGTACAGAAAAGCACTGCCAGCAATCGCACCGCCCTGCACAGCGCCGGGCACACACAAAATATCCGTGTGACGGCCATCGGCATGCAGGCGCGTGGCAAGTACGCCGGGCTCATCGGAAGCTGCAAGAACGACCGCACCAGCACCATCACCAAACAAGACACAGGTGGTGCGATCATTGAAATCGAGAATGCGGGAGAATACTTCAGACCCAATGACAAGCACGCGCTTGTGCATGCCGCAGCGGATGAAATTATCCGCCACCGACATCGCATAAACAAAACCGCTGCACACTGCCTGCACATCGAGTGCGGCGCAATCATTGGTAATACCGAGCTTGCGCTGGACAACGCAAGCTGTACTCGGAAATCCGCCCAAAAAATCCGGCGTCGAGGTTGCAACAATAATGAGATCGATATCATCCGGCTTGAGTCCGGCCATATCGAGTGCCTGACGCGCGGCCGTCGCACCCAGATCGCTGGAAAGCACGCCATCATCGGCAAAGTGTCGCGCAGAGATGCCACTGCGCGAGACAATCCATTCATCCGAAGTATCAAGACCTCTGGCAGCCAAGAGCGTCGTCATGTCGTGATTGCTCACGCGCCTTGGCGGCAGACAACTGCCCGTGCCTACAATTCGAGTGTATTTACTCATGCCGTTTTCTGTTGATTGATCTCTCGAGGGCTGTCTGGTTGAGGCATCAGCTCGGCAATCGAGGTTTCGATACGCGACAGAACATCATGTCGTGCTGCTTCATAAGCGCGTCGTATTGCCCATTCGAAGCCGTACGCGCTTTCGCCACCGTGACTTTTAAATACCAGACCACGCAAGCCCAGCAGACTTGCGCCATTGTAGCGGGAGGGATTGAGACGTTGTGAAATTCGTTTGAGCGCCTGCTGCGCGATGAGCGCGCCCAGCATGTTGATCCAGCCCTTGCGCAATTCGCTGACCATCACGCCTTTGATCAAGCGACCCAGACCCTCGGCGGCTTTCAGGGTGACATTTCCCACGAATCCATCGCACACCACGATATCGGTTGTGCCTTCGAAAATGTCATTGCCTTCAACATTGCCGTAAAAATTGATCAGACCTTTTGCGTGATCCGCTCGCAGCAATTCGGCTGTTTGCTTGACCAGTTCATTGCCTTTGATATCTTCTTCGCCAACATTGAGGAGACCAACCGTGGGCCTGGCGTGACCTTCGACTGCAGAGACCAGTGCGGAACCCATAAGCGCAAACTGATGAAGATGCTGGGGCTCGCAATCAACATTGGCACCCAAATCAAGCACGTAGGTCGGACCATCTTTCTGGTTCGGCAGTATCGTGCAGATGGCAGGACGGTCGACGCCGGCGAGGGTTTTCAATACATAGCGAGAGACCGCCATCAAAGCACCCGTGTTACCGGCAGATACGCAGGCTTGTGCGGCGCCGTCTTTCACCATGGTGATGGCAACCCGCATCGACGAATCTTTTTTTCGGCGCAAAGCGACTTCAAGCGAGTCATCCATTTCCACGACTTCCTCGGCGTGCGCTACAGATAATCTTGGATGGTGGGCCGCACCCAGTTTTTCAAGCTCGGCGCGTATCACAGACTCGCGACCCACCAGAACCACTTCAGCGTCGGGAGTGCTGTTGGCAAAGGCAAGTGCAGCGGGAACAGTGACCTTCGGGCCGTGATCACCGCCCATGCAGTCAATGGAAATTCGGATTGTCATGATCCGGGGCGCGTTTGGCTGACCGGATTTTGGTGCGAGTCACTCATGCGAGGACCTGACCTTGTCGATGGGCTTGCACATGAAAAAACGGCGCGAGGCAAATTCAGAGCGTGTATCAATGTGCTGCTGGTCGCGTCGCGCTGGTTTTTATGGTTACCGCGGAGACAAATTATTCGTCGTTCTTGGTCTTCAAGACCTTGCGACCGCGATAAAAGCCATTAGGGCTGATATGGTGACGCAGATGGGTTTCACCCGTCGTCGCTTCAACGGCCAGCGGGGGCGATGTCAGAAAATCATGCGAACGATGCATGCCGCGCTTGGACGGGGTTTTCTTGTTCTGTTGGACAGCCATGGCTTACTCCTGATTCGGTGAATTCAAAATTTTAACATAGGGTAAGTCGGTTCCTGCCATGTAGCCAAACCGACAATACTGCAACTATTTGAGCTTTTTCAGCACTGCAAAGGGCGACTCCGCCTTTTCAACGCCGGAACTAGGCACATCACCCGGACATTCAGCATGTCGCGGCGACAAGGGCAAGGCCAGTAAAGCCTCATCCTCTATCAACACCATCAGGTCTTGAGATGTCGATCCGACAATAACATCCAAGCTCTCATCATCAACACGCGCCTCGATTTCGTCCGCTTCGGCATCATCTTTTGCCAGCAAAAGCGTTGACTCGGAGGCCATAGCGTGCGGCATCGGAGACAAGCAGCGCTGACATACCAACTGAACCTGCCCACTGACGTTCAACAGAAGCTGCGGAACGCCGGAGGGGTGCCTGCCTCCGGTTACCACCCAGTCCAACGTCCCGGCCGCACTGGCCAGCTCGGCCGAGAGTCTTGCAAATTCAGCAACCGGTGTTTGCCCGGTGGACTGCTGCTGCTGTTTGCAGAACTCGAAGCTGTCGACGATCTTGGCGCTCATGGCGGCTGAATGCTTCGGAAAACCAGCTATGATAGCAGGGTTTATCCCAGATTCCCATAGTGGGCTGGATGATTTATTACCCTCTCCTACCCATTCGTCTGCCATGAGCTCCCAGCCCCCTCCCCGACTGATACTGGCCTCGGGCTCAGCCTACCGGCGGGAACTATTGGCACGGCTCAGGTTGCCATTCGAAGTGATCCCGCCCGACCTGGACGAGACGGCAGCGCCCGGCGAAACCCCGCCTGATACCGCACTGCGACTCTCCCGCGCCAAAGCCGAGGCAGTGGCGAGTCAGGTGGGTCCGGCTCTGATCATTGGCTCGGATCAGGTGGCCACACTCGATGGCGAGCATATCGGCAAGCCGGGTAACCACGAACGCGCCCTTGAGCAACTCAAAAAAATGCGCGGCCGGGCTATCGTTTTTCACTCGGCGCTCTGTTTGCTCGACAGCCGGCCCGATGCGCAGCACAGCTTGCAACTGACTAACATTCAAACCGTCGTTCGCTTGCGCGATTTGCCCGACGAGTCCCTAGATGCTTACCTGAGAATCGAGCAGCCTTACGACTGCGCTGGTAGCGCAAAAAATGAAGGCCTCGGCATTGCGCTGATGGAGAGCATCGACAGTGAGGATCCGACTGCTTTGACCGGATTGCCCCTGATAGCACTGACCGGCATGTTGCGACGTGCTGGCATCGATTTTTTTAACGGCTGAGCCAATGAAAGGCACGCTTTTTCTCATCCCGAATGCGCTAGGCGCTGGCGTGCTTGATCAGGTGCTGCCAGCAGATGTACGGGCCATCACGGCCGAGCTGGACTACTTCATTGCGGAGAACGCAAAAACAGCGCGCGCCTTTCTGAATCAGATCGCGCTCACTCACCCGCTGCGCGTGCGTTTGCAAGAAATTGAGATTCGCGAGTTGAATGTAAAAACACCGGCATCGGCACTGCCTGATCTGCTGGCGCCCTTGCTGGCAGGACGCCACGGTGGACTGGTGTCGGAGGCTGGCGTGCCCGCCGTTGCCGATCCCGGTGCAGATCTGGTTCGGCTAGCCCATGAACACGATATCCGCATACGTCCGTTGGTGGGCCCTTCGTCCATCCTGCTGGCCTTGATGAGTAGTGGCCTGAGCGGACAGAATTTTGCATTCAATGGCTACCTGCCCACGGATGCGACCGAACGGGCCACGCGCATTCGTCAACTGGAGCAGCGCTCCAAACAGGAACAGCAAACACAGATTTTTATCGAGACGCCTTATCGCAATGAAGCACTGCTGCAGGCGCTGAGTACCCATTGTCAGCCGAGCACGCAGATCTGCATCGCTACTCACCTCACTCTGGCCGATGAGCTCATACAACGTATGTCAGCACAGTCATGGAAGCGCGAGCTTGCAGAAAACCGTATGCCGGATTTCCGCAAGAAACCCACCGTGTTTTTGATGCTCGCCCCCTGAAACCCACAAGGGCTGCAAGGCCTCAGCGGACCTTGAGGGCTTCGACTGCCAGCACCTTCGCTGCTGACTCACCGACCGCAGCGCCGAATTTTTTCAAGACTCGATCGGACAGACCTTCACGAACCGTGTAGTCAATAATGTCTTCGGCCTTGAGCACATCGCGAGCGACACTGTTGACGGAACCCAGACCATCAGCCAGTCCGAGCGTGATCGCATGACTGCCCGTCCAGAACAAACCGGAGAAAATTTCCGGAGTCTCTTTGAGTCGCTTGCCCCGACCGATTCGCACGGCACGAATGAATTGCTGATGAATTTCCTTCAACATCGTCTGCGTGAATTCTTTGTGCTTGGGATTTTCGGCAGAAAACGGATCGAGCAGCGCCTTGTTTTCACCTGCTGTCATCAGCCTGCGCTCGATACCCAGCTTATCCATCAATCCCTTGAAACCGAAACTGCTCATCAGCACGCCAATCGATCCGACGATACTCGCCTCGCTGACGTAAATCTTGTCAGCTGCAGCCGCAATGTAATAGCACCCGGAAGCACACATATCTTCAACCACGACATATACCGGCTTTTTGGGATACATTTTTTTCAGTCGCATGATTTCGTCGTTGACGATCGCGGATTGCACCGGACTTCCACCCGGACTATTCATGCGCAGAATCACGCCGACCGATCCCGGATCACTAAAGGCCTCGTTGAGCGCGGGCAGTATCGAATTGACGGATGCATTGGCACTGCCCGCATCAATCTCGCCATCGACCTCGACGAGGGCAGTATGCCGCGCGCTATCCTGCTTTGAGGCGCCCTTGAAATCGAAAGCAGCCCATACAGCGAAAAGCGCCACTGCGACACCGACAAAGCGGAAAATATTCCGCCAGCGCCGGCTGATGCGCTGTTCCTTCAGAATTTCCTGCGCAAGCTTTTCGAGTGCGACATATTGGGGTGGCACTGGAGGCTGGGGCGCAGACTCATTACCGCTATCGTTGGTTGTATCTTCCATTGCACGTTTTTATCGTTGATGGGTTTAATGAAATGAAATTCGCAAAAAATTTCTATCGTCTACTCTAGTTGCTCGTCTCAGGCACGGGCCGCCCGTATGCTGTCATCCGGCAGCCAGAAAATCTGATTGTCGCGCTCGATCACCTGCAGTGGTTGAAGCCTGCCACCGCGACATGGCCCGCCAGCGCATTGACCAGTATCGGGTTCATACAGAGCCCCATGCGTTGCACACATCAGATACAGCCCGCTGGATTCGAAGAATTCGCCTTCGGTCCAATCCAGCTCCATTGGTACATGCGCGCAACGATTGAGATAAGCGTAAGGTTGCTGGCCATAACGCACCACGAAGGCAGTCGCATCTTCACCGTAGGCTGTGACTGGAAAGCGTATCCCCTTGCCACCGTCAGTGAGTGCATCAGCCGTACAGATAAAAATTTCTGTGCTCACGCATGCTCCGTCAACCATGCATGAAGCGATGTCACTGAATCTGCACCGAACAGCGGGTTGAGCGCTTCAAGCTCCTGCGCCGGATGCGCTCCGTAATGAACCCCGATCGCCGCTGCACCTGCGTTGCTGGCCATTTGGAGATCATGCGTTGTGTCGCCGATCATCACGGTACGTTTCATATCCTGCCCGAGCTCGCGCGTGATTTCCTGGAGCATTGCCGGATGCGGCTTGGAGAAAGTCTCATCTGCGCAGCGAGTCGAATCAAACAGTGACATCAGACCTGACGTATTGAGCGCGCGATTGAGTCCCACTCGACTTTTGCCTGTAGCCACTGCCAGGAAATAGCCTTGCGCTGACAAATCCAGCAGCATCTCTCGCGCACCATCAAACAGCGTCAGACTTTTGTCTTGCGAAAGGTAATGGTAGCGATAGCGTTCCACCACACGAGGATAGGATTTGGGATCCAGATCCGGCAACACGACGCGCATCGCATCCTCGAGGCCCAGCCCAATCACATAAGACGCAGCGCGGTGATCCGGCACAGCCAACCCGAGATCGCGTGCCGCCGCCTGAATGCTGGCAACAATGGTCGCCGTACTATCCATGAGGGTACCGTCCCAGTCGAATACGATCAGGTCAAATTTTTTTCTGGGCATGGGAGGCAGCTCGGACGAGGGTCTTGCGCTTTCGATCTGGGTGTCAAGGGTAATAAGGTTCGCTGCAGCCGTTATCGTATCGGTTCGGCTCCGACTGCGCCATCAATTCCTAATCCGTTCAGAAATTGTTGACATTCTGGAGGCAAACTCGCCTCCAGAGCCATGACAGCACCGGTGGCGGGATGCTCGAATTTCAACCGGAAGGCATGCAGGAACATGCGCTTCAATGCAGGCCGCCCCGGTTCCGCTTTTTGCAACTGCCGATTGAGACCAAAATCTCCGTACTTGTCATCACCCGCGATTGGAAAGCCGGATGAGGCAAGATGTACCCTGATTTGATGCGTGCGGCCGGTTTTCAGCTCCGCCTCCAGCAAGGCATAGCCCGCATACTGGCGCACCAGGTTGAAGATGGTATGTGAGGGCATGCCGTCCGACTGAACACGTACGCGACGCTCGCCGTCGGGGGTGGTGTATTTGTGTAAAGGCAGCCGCACATGCTGGCGGCGATTGGGCCAGACCCCGCTGACCATGGCCAGATAGCGCTTGTCCAGCAGACCGGCACGAATTTGCTCGTGCAGCGCTGTCAGCGCGCTGCGCTTTTTTGCCAGCATCAGGATGCCCGAGGTTTCGCGGTCCAGCCGGTGAACCAGCTCCAGAAAAGGCGCATCCGGGCGCGCGGCGCGCAGCTGCTCTATCACCCCATAGCTCACACCCGAGCCTCCATGAACAGCAACGCCAGCGGGCTTGTCGATGACCAGCAAATGACTATCTTCGAAGAGCACGGCAAATTCAACGCCGGGCACATGTACCGTACTTCGCTCGGCGAGGCGCATGGGCGGGACCCGGACCGTATCCCCCTCGACCAGCCTGTAGGTCTGGGCTATCCGCCCTTTGTTGACCCGGACCTGCCCGGATCGCAGCACCTGATAGACATGGCTTTTCGGAACCCCTTTGCATATTCTTAGCAAAAAGTTATCGATACGCTGACCGGCGTCGTCTGGTCCTATGGTGAGCAGGCGTACGCTCGGCGCCTCGGCAGCCCGGGAGGAACCGGGATCGGCTTTCGAGCCAGACGTCATTTCGCCCCTCCGCCGAAGGTGCACCGCCGATGGTCCGGGTAGCTGGCTGTAAGACACAGGGAAAGCGGAGATCCACGCAAGCAGGCTCCGGCCATGCTTTTACTCATGCAAACCTTCCCTAAGTCCTTCATTTTGAATATATAATCAGCCAAGCGAATTAATTTCGCTGAATGTGCTTCAATGAAAAAAGCCATTCTACACAGGGGCGTCTCCATCGGCCTCGCCCGTTTTGCAAATTCGATGGAAGAGCTGTGTATGCATTATTCCTGCGCCGTCAGGGTCGCACCCACGATGTGATCGGACAGTGCGCTGGAATAATGGAACAGTAAGCCTGAAATGTAAGGATTAGTCTGGCAAGCCGCTCACGGTTGAGAGGCTTGCTGGCAGATGTGACTGATTTTTTTGCCCGATTTGCCCGTAACGAGATTTGAACGCCTGATGACTGAATTCTCCGCCCACATCAACAGCAAGCAGCCCACCTGGGCAAACTTGCGTGTGCGTGCTGATTCGATCCCGGCGAAGTCAATCGTTTAAAGCAAGCAGCAAGCCGCCAGTTTCATCCGCGCCCTGTGGGTGCGTGCGTCGTTAGTTGTGCGCACCGTTCACGTCACGGCAATACTCCTCCCCAGGCTTCCGTTCCCCGCATGCATCCCATGACTTTGCCGCGCAATGAGGCGTTTTCCGCCGTGCGCTGCAAATATCGGCCTTGACCGGCCGCGGAGCCATAAAATGAAACGCATGCTGTTCAATGCCACGCAACAAGAAGAATTGCGCGTGGCCATCGTCGACGGGCAGAAGCTCATCGATATCGATATCGAGACCACAGGTCGCGAACAACGCAAGTCCAATATCTACAAAGGCGTCATCACCCGCATCGAGCCCTCGCTCGAAGCCTGCTTCGTCAACTACGGCGAAGAACGTCATGGATTCCTGCCATTTAAAGAAGTTGCCCGCAGCTATTTCCGCGAAGGCGTCGATGTCCGCAACGCCAGCATCCGCGACGCGCTGCGCGAAGGTCAGGAAATCATGGTTCAGGTAGAAAAAGAGGAGCGCGGCAACAAGGGTGCCGCTCTGACCTCCTTCGTTTCCCTCGCCGGTCGCTACCTGGTGCTGATGCCCAACAATCCGCGCGGCGGCGGCGTCTCTCGTCGCGTCGAAGGCGAAGACCGTCAGGAACTGCGCGAAACCATGGACAAACTGGATCTGCCCCAAGGCATGTCCGTCATCGCGCGTACCGCCGGCATCGGCCGCAATGTCGATGAGCTGCAGTGGGACCTGAACTACCTGATGCAATTGTGGGGTGCCATCGATGGTGCCAGCAAGTCGGCCTCTGGCGCTTTCCTGATCTATCAGGAATCCTCACTCGTCATTCGTGCAATACGGGATTACTTCCAGCCAGACATCGGTGAAATCCTGATTGATACCGATGACATTTACGAGCAGGCGCAGCAGTTCATGAGCCACGTGATGCCGGACATGGTTCAGCGCGTCAAGCGCTATCGCGATGATGTGCCGCTGTTCTCGCGTTTCCAGATCGAACACCAGATCGAAAGTGCGTATTCCCGTACAGTGGCCCTGCCCTCGGGCGGCGCGATTGTCATTGATCACACCGAAGCACTGGTTTCAGTGGACGTCAACTCTGCACGTGCCACGCGCGGTAGTGATATCGAGACCACGGCATTCAACACCAATCTTGAAGCTGCCGATGAAGTGGCCCGCCAGTTGCGCTTGCGCGATCTGGGTGGCCTGATCGTGATCGACTTCATCGATATGGAGAACTCCAAAAATCAGCGCGAGATCGAAAACCGTTTGAAAGATGCGCTCCACTACGATCGTGCGCGCGTTCAGATGGGCAAGATCTCTCGTTTCGGTTTGATGGAACTCTCGCGTCAGCGTCTGCGTCCGTCATTATCCGAAGGCAGTCACGTTACCTGCCCGCGCTGCAATGGCACTGGCCATATCCGTGACACTGATTCCTCGGCATTGCAAGTCCTGCGCATCATTCAGGAAGAAGCCATGAAGGAAAACTCTGCTGCGATTCATGTGCAGGTGCCGGTGGATGTTGCTGCCTTCCTGCTCAATGAAAAACGGGGCGAGATTCTGAAGATCGAAACACGTCATCGCGTGAACGTCGTGCTGATCCCGAACAAGCATCTCGAAACACCGCATTACAAATTCGAACGCCTCAAGCATGATGATCCGCGTCTGGACGGCATGGCGACCAGCTATGCGATGGCCGAAGAACCTGACACCGATGTGGGCTACAGCAAACGCAAGCAGGAAGAAAGCAAGCCTCGTCAGGAAGCCGTGGTCAAGTCCATTACTCCCGACCAGCCTGCGCCCATCGTTGAACGCCGTGAGCGCGCAGCTGCTGCCAGCCCGGCCGCCAATGAAGCCGCCGAAGGCTTCCTGTCGCGTCTTTTCGGTTTGTTCCGCAAAAAACCTGCCGCGCCTGCGGAAGCCGTCTCGCCTGCGAAATCACCTTCCCGTGAACGCAATGATCGCGGCGGCCGTTCCGGTCGTGGCCGTGGTCGCGGCGGTCGCGGTCGTGACAAGCAAGAAGATCGCATGGGTGCAGAAGCCAAGTCGCCCAAAGAGCAGCGCGAGCCGAAAGAAACCAGAGAGCCGCGTGAACCCAAAGAGGCCGCTAACCAGCGCCAACCCAAACCACAACGTGAACCA
This sequence comes from Pseudomonadota bacterium, assembly GCA_039806005.1. Taxonomy (GTDB): domain Bacteria; phylum Pseudomonadota; class Gammaproteobacteria; order Burkholderiales; family Burkholderiaceae_D; genus Pernthalerella. The sequence continues at coordinate 16,038 of JBDKLM010000040.1, read as the reverse complement.
CGTGAACCACGCGAAGCCGGAGAAGGACGTCAGCGTCAGGCTCGTGCACCTCGCGAAGATCGCAAGCTAGCCCAGACCGACGAAGCAGTCCTGGCAACACCAGTGACGGGTCTTGACCACGACGCAGTTCAAACCGATCTGCTCTCGCCACAAACCGAAGGTGGCGCTACCGAGAATGGCGAAGATGCACCACGTCGTCGTCGCCGTCGTGGCGGTCGCAACCGCAATCGTCGCGACCGTACGAATGGCGAAGCAGTGCCGAATGATCAGGATGGCGAATTGGCCGAGGGTGCCGAGGCATTGGAGTCGAATCAAGCCTCGGAAAGCTCGCACGAAGTACACGCGACACCAACCTACCAAGCGCAAGTAGCACCGCAGCCGACATCATTCAATACCGACGCACCTGTAACGGCTGCGCATGTCGCCGCTCCTGCAGCGACTGAGACGGTCACCTCCGAAGCTGTGGCGCACCCGATAGCCGAAGCCACTCCTGTGTCCGAGCCAGCCCTGCCCCATCAGGCTAGCGCGCACGACACTGCAGCTCCGATCATCGTGCCCGAGACTGTCTCCGTTCAGGTGCCATCATCTGTGCCCGTAACGCACGTGGCACCTAAGGCACCACCACAGGCCAGCTCCGGCAACATTGATCAGTTGCTTCGCGAAGCCGGCCTGACGATGGCGGTCACTGATCCGGAAAAACTGCGCGCAGTGCAAGCTGCCAGCAGCAACGTGCCGCCGAAGATGCATGTACCGCGAGAGCGCAAGCCTTTGCCAGCGATATCTAATGAACCCTTGGTTCAGGTGGAAACACAGCGCTGATTCGGGGTCGTTTGCTGATGGGTTCCCCTGTCGGACCAACGATGTGCGACCCTCTCCTTTTCGGTGAGATGCTCGTAAAAAAAACCCGCTTGCATGCAAGCGGGTTTTTTAATGGTGAAGGTCGTGGGTACGTCAGGTCTTTACCGACAATCCCGGCCAATCGCCACGTCGCCGCTTGTCCAGCCAGAATGCTGCAATCAAGGTTTTGACATCCGTGACCTTGCCGACCCTGATCCATTCCAGCAATTCATCAAGGGGCAGTGTGAACACATCCAGAAACTCACCAGCATCGAGCTGACGCTCGCCCGCAGTCAGTCCTTCTGCAAGATAGATGTCCAGATGCTCATCCGAGTACGCAATGGCGTTATGGATCGTGCACAAAAACTGCCAGTGCTTCGCGGTATAACCCGTCTCTTCCCGCAGCTCGCGCTGGGCGCACAATAACGGATCTTCGCCAGGCTCGAGCTTCCCGGCCGGGAATTCAACGAAGACTTGCGCATTGGGATAGCGAAATTGGCGCTCGAGTAAAACATCGCCGTTTTCAAACAGAGGCAAGATCACGACCGCACCCGGATGTCGGAAGTATTCGCGATGCGTCTCGCTGCCATCGGGCAGCCTCACCAAATCGCGCCGCACTTGCAGAAACGAGCCACCGTACACGATCTCGCTACTGACAGGCGTTTCTTTCAGGTGTTTGTCATCCATACGCAATCGTCTGGCAAGCGCGGTGTCCGACAAACTACCTGTCAGGCAGTTCGACGACGCAAATAACGAAAAATGAAACCAGGGAAAGCCAGTACCAGAAACAGACAGACCGTGACCGCATAGAATTGCCAGCCCTGGCTGAAGGCATTGCCTGCATTGGACTCGAGAAGTCGTGCAATACCGAGCACTACGAAGTACAGAAGAATCAACTCGAGCAGCCTGACGAAAAATGGCTTTTCTTCCTGCTTGAGGCGCCATACGCCGAACACCGACTCGGTCATGAAAGGAAAATTGGCCGAGACCACCATCATAAAAATGATGATCCAACCGGCTGTAGAGTTATTCAATGGATTTATCCGTTCAGCTCGCAAAAGCCTGCGATATCACCTGCAGACAAGCGGTCATGAGTGTCCCCGGCAAGATCCCCAGCAAGACAACGGCAATCCCATTGACGGACAAGGTGATCTGCATGCTCCGGTCAGCGACAATGGGCGACAGGTCGGTTGGCTCATCAAAGTACATCAGCTTCACAATTCGCAGGTAGTAGTAGGCACCGACCAGCGACAGCAGCACCGCGACAATGACCAGCCACATATGCCCCGCAGCGAGCGCCGCTTCCAGCACCGAAAGTTTGGCAAGGAATCCGACCATCGGCGGAACACCGGCAAGCGAGAGCAGCAATACCATCATGACAGCGGCGAACCAAGGGCTACGCTGATTCAAACCTTTGAAATCGTCCAGCGACTCTGCCTCGAATCCGCTGCGAGAGAGCAGCATGATTACAGCGAAGCTACCCAGCGTGGTGAGTACATAAGTCACCGCATAAAACATGGATGCGCTGTAAGCGTTGGCCGCGGCAGCGGTCGTGCTCCCCTCAAATACGCCCGAGAGCAGGCCCAGCAGCATGAATCCCATCTGCGAAATCGTCGAGTAAGCGAGCATGCGCTTGATATTGGTCTGGGCAATTGCGGTGATATTGCCCACGGCCATGGACGCCACCGCCATCACCATCAGCATCTGCTGCCAATCGGCTGCCATTGCGCCCAGAGCACCCACCAGCAAACGCATGCAGATAGCGAATGCAGCGAGTTTGGGCGCTGCACCCAGCAGCAAGGTCACCGAAGTGGGCGCACCCTGATAGACATCGGGCGCCCACATATGGAAAGGTGCGGCACCCAGTTTGAAGGCCAGACCTGCCATCAAAAACACGATGCCGAGCACCAGCACCATTTTGTTTACTGTGCCCGAGGACACCGCCGCCGCTACCTGCGTCAAATTCAGCGAGCCGGACGCACCGTACAGCAGGGACATACCGTACAACAGGAAGCCCGACGCCATCGCGCCGAGCACAAAGTATTTCATCGCCGCTTCAGTGGAAACGGGATGATCACGACGCAGCGCAACCAGCGCGTACAGTGACAGCGACATCAGCTCCAGACCCAGATAAATGATCAGGAAACTATTTCCCGAAATCATGATCATCTGACCCAGCAGTGTCATCAGTGCCAGCACATAAAATTCGCCGCTGAGGGTACCGCCCAACATGCCTCGCACCACGGTGTACTGACGCGCATAAATCAAGGTGGTCAGGGTCGCGATACAAGCGAACAGCTTGAGCAGTTGCGCCATGGGATCGTTGACGAACATCTGATTGAAGGCGTAACTGACGCCACCGGAACCAAAGCCAGACATGGCAACCACCGCAGCGATTACAATCGCCAGCAGCGACAGCCAGTGACTGAGCGGCTGCTCCTCTTCACGCACGAACAGGCCTACCACCAGAATCACCATGATGGCGATCGCCAGGCTTATTTCAGCCAATGCCGGAATCAGATTCAGTTCATTCATTATCGGCCGCTCTCGCCTTGAAATTATTGAGGTAGTTTGCTGTTGGCGACGTGGGTGAGCAAGTCGCTCACCGAAGTCTGCATCGCATCGGTGAAGGGAGCTGGATAAATACCCATCCAGATCACGGCAATCGCCAGCACGCCCAGCATCAGGAATTCACGCAAGCTCAGATCTTGCAGCGCTGCGACGTCCTGATTGCCCACTTCGCCAAAGACGACACGCTTGACCAGCCACAGCGAATACGCTGCACCCAGAATCAGGGCCGTGGCTGCCAAGGCGCCAATCCAGAAATCGTATTTGACTGAACCCAGAATTACCATGAACTCACCGATAAAGCCTGAGGTTCCAGGCAAACCGGCATTGGCCAGCGAGAACAGCACGAACAAGGCCGCAAAGCGCGGCATCGTGTTGATCACACCGCCATAGGAAGCAATTTCACGGGAATGCACACGATCATAAAGAACGCCAATACACAGGAACATGGCGCCCGAGACAAAGCCGTGCGAAATCATTTGCATCAGACCACCCTGCACCGCCATGTCGCTGAAGACAAAGAAACCGAGCGTCACGAAACCCATGTGTGCGATGGACGAGTAGGCAACCAGCTTTTTCATGTCTGCCTGCACCAGAGCCACCAGACCAATGTAGATCACGGCCACCAGTGACAAGGCCATCATCAGTCCGGCGAGACTGTGGCTGGCATCTGGCGCAATGGGTAATGACAAACGCAGAAATCCATAGCCACCCAGCTTGAGCATGATGGCCGCCAGCACGACAGAACCACCCGTCGGCGCCTCAACGTGCGCGTCTGGCAACCAGGTGTGTACCGGCCACATGGGCACCTTGACAGCAAAAGCAGCAAGGAATGCCAGGAAGATCAACTGCTGCACATTCAGCGCCAGCGGAAGCTGATGCCATACCAGTATGTCGAAACTGCCCGATTGGAAATACAGATAAATCAGCGCCACCAGCATCAGCAAGGAACCGAGGAAGGTGTACAGAAAAAATTTGATCGCTGCATACACACGGCGTGGTCCACCCCAGATACCAATGATGATGAACATCGGTATCAGTGTGGCTTCAAAAAACACGTAGAACAACACGCCATCAAGCGCGCAGAACACTCCGATCATCAAACCCGACAAAATCAGGAAAGCGCCCATGTACTGGGCCACTCGCTTCTCGATAACTTCCCAGCCGGCGATAACGACAATGACGGTAATGAATGCTGTCAGAGGCAAGAACCACAAGGACAAGCCATCAATGCCCAGGTAATAAGCAACATGGAAGCGCGCTATCCATGAGGATTTTTCAACCAGCTGCATTCCATGGGCTGCAGGATCAAAGTGGCTCACCACCGGTAGCGTTACCAACAGGCCGACGAGAGCGCCCACCAGCGACAGGGCACGAACCAAATGGGCCCGACTGTCATTGCCAATGGCGAGCACCAAAGCGCCGAAGGCAATGGGCACCCAGATGGCCAGGCTCAGATAAGGGAGTGTTGACTGCATAGTGTTTTTCGCGGGCGGCTGATTTTTGTCGGATCGGTTACGTGCTCATGAGCAGATAGCCCAGATACAGAGCTACCGCCACGATCATCGTAAATGCATAGTGATAGATGTAGCCGGTTTGGAGGGTGCGCGTGACGGTGGAAAACCACGCCACCAGCTTCGCGCTGCCGTTGACCATCAGGCCATCAATCAGCGTACGGTCACCCACGGAGGACAAGCCACCACCGAGTCGGCGAGCACCACCCGCAAACACGAACTCGTTGATCTTGTCCATGTAGTACTTGTTATCGAGCAGCTTGTGCAGCGGGCCAAAGGTACGGAAGAACCAGGCGGGTACTGCCGGGTTGATCAGATAGCAGTACCAGGCACTCACCACGCCGGCCAACGCCAGCGCAAACGGCAAAGTCGTAAACGCATGCAGGCCCATTGCTACAGCATCATGGAATTCATGGGACAACTCGGCCATCGCCGGATGCTGATCAGCGACGAAAATCACGCCCTTGAAGAAATCGCCATGCAGCATGGGCGCGATGGTCATGAAGCCAATCACCACCGAGGGTATGGCGAGCAGAACCAAGGGCAAGGTCACAACCCACGGTGCTTCATGCGGCTTTTCGCCCGGTGCGAGGCCGTGATGCTCATCGCCATGGGCATCGTGATGATCATGATGCGCCTTGCCAAAACGTTCTTCGCCATGGAACACGAGGAAGTACATGCGGAAGGAATAGAAGGCCGTCACGAATACACCTGCCAGCACGGCAAAATTCGCAAAGCCACTCCCTGCGATATGGGTCGCATGAACCGCCTCGATGATGCTGTCCTTGGAATAAAAGCCGGAGAAGAAAGGCGTTCCAATCAAGGCCAGCGACCCGAGCAAGCTGGTAATCCAGGTGATGGGCATGTATTTGCGCAGTCCGCCCATGTTGCGGATGTCCTGATCGTGATGCATGCCGATGATGACGGAACCGGCACCCAGGAATAGCAAGGCCTTGAAGAATGCATGCGTCATCAGGTGAAACACGGCGACCGAATAAGCCGATGCACCCAAGGCCACGGTCATGTAGCCGAGCTGTGACAGGGTTGAGTAGGCAACGACGCGCTTGATATCGTTTTGAATGATGCCGAGGAAGCCCATGAACAAAGCTGTAATCGAACCGACTACGAGCACAAAGGACAAGGCGGTGTCGGACAATTCAAACAGCGGCGACATGCGCGCGACCATGAAGATACCTGCGGTCACCATGGTTGCTGCATGAATCAGTGCAGAGATTGGCGTTGGGCCTTCCATTGAGTCAGGCAACCATACATGCAGTGGAAACTGTGCCGACTTGCCCATCGCACCAATGAACAAGCAAATGCAGGCCACGGTAATCAGCATCCAGTCCGTGCCCGGCAAAGTCAGTGCGGCGAGTGCCTCGCGCTTGGCGAATACTTCGGCATAATTCATCGAACCGGCATAAGCCAGCAGCAGACCAATACCCAAAATGAAACCAAAATCACCAACCCGATTGACGAGGAAGGCTTTCATGTTGGCGAATATCGCTGTGGGTCGCTTGAACCAGAAACCAATCAGCAGGTAAGACACCAGACCCACCGCTTCCCAGCCAAAGAACAGCTGCAGGAAGTTATTGCTCATCACGAGCATGAGCATCGCGAAGGTAAACAAGGAGATGTACGCAAAAAACCGGTTGTAGCCTTCATCGTCCTGCATGTAGCCAATGGTGTAGATATGGACCATCAGAGAAACGAAGGTCACCACGCACATCATCATCGCGGTGAGACTATCAATCAGAAAGCCGATTTCCAGTTTGATGCCGCCAACTGTCATCCAGGTGTACAAGGTGCCGCTGTAGGTGGCACCATCAATCACTTGCTGCAAGGTCTGGGCAGAAATCAGGAATGCAATCAGCACGCCCAGAATCGTCACCGTGTGTGAGGCCGTGCGACCGATCAGGTTGCCAAAGAAGCGCGTGCCGAACAGGCCAGCGATCAGAGAGCCCGCCAGAGGCGCGAGCGGGACACACAGCAGCAGGTTTGGGTTAAGTTGCCCAGCCATAAAAACCTTGTCCTTGTTTTGCTTTAGCCCTTGAGATGATCAAGTTCTTCCACATTGATCGTATCGAGGTTACGGAACAGCACGACGAGAATCGCCAGACCGATTGCCGATTCGGCAGCGGCGACTGTCAAAATAAAAAACACAAAAATCTGACCCGCCGCATCCCCGAGGTAGTGCGAGAAGGCGACGAAATTCATGTTGACCGCCAAAAGCATGAGCTCGATGGCCATCAAAATGACGATGAGGTTCTTTCGGTTCATGAAAATACCGACGACTGCAATCGCGAAAAGAATAGCGCCCAGCGTCAAGAAATGTGCAAGAGTGAGTGTCATATTCTTCGCCTCTTATGATTTATCGACGGCCTGCTCAGCCGATTCACGCGCCTCGGCAGGCATGCTGATGATGCGAACACGATCATCGCGCTTGACCTTGACCGCATCGCCCGGATTGAAATACTTCGTATCCTTGCGCCGGCGCATGGTCAACGCGACCGCAGCGACCATCGCTGCCAGCAAAATGATGGCTGCAATTTCAAAGGCATACAGGTATTGCGTATAGATCAGCTTGCCCAGCTCGCGCGTGCCTCCAATATTGATTGCGGCCTCAGGGCCTGCGCCCTGCGCAACAAATCCCCGCACCAGTACGGTGACCATTTCCGCTGCAATGACGGCGCCCACCGTGAGAGCGAGTGGCAGATGGCTCCAGAAACCTGCGCGCAGCTTGGCCATGTCAATATCGAGCATCATCACCACGAACAGGAACAGCACCATCACCGCGCCCACATAAACCAGTACAAGCACGATCGCCAGAAACTCGGCCTTGAGCAGCATCCAGATCGCAGCAGCCGAAAAAAAGGAAAGAATCAAAAACAAGGCAGCGTGTACCGGATTGCTGGCCGAGATCACGCGCAGCGCTGCGAAGATCAGCACTGCAGAGAAAACGTAGAAGAGTACGGTCGTAAATTCCATGAATGATCTCAGCGATAACGGGCATCGGCCGCCCGGTTGGCCGCAATCTCGGCTTCGTATTTGTCGCCAATCGCCAGCAACATGTCTTTGGTGTAGTACAGGTCACCCCGCTTCTCGCCGTGGTACTCGAGAATGTGTGTCTCTACGATCGAGTCGACCGGGCAGGATTCTTCGCAGAATCCGCAGAAGATGCATTTCGTCAGGTCGATGTCATAGCGTGTGGTGCGGCGCGATCCATCATCGCGCACTTCGGATTCGATACTGATGGCCATGGCCGGACACACCGCTTCGCACAATTTGCAAGCAATGCAACGCTCTTCGCCATTGGGGTAGCGGCGCAAGGCGTGCAGCCCCCGGAAACGCGGAGACTGCGGTGTTTTTTCTTCCGGAAACTGCACGGTGATTTTGCGCGCAAACATGTAGCGGCCTGTCAGCGCCAGCCCCTTGAAGAGCTCTCGCAGCATCAGGCTTCCAAAGAAATCCTTGATCGCTTCCATGATTATTCAGCCTTTATGTTCTATTGCCGGAGCGTCGTTCATATCGATTGACACTCTTATTTCCAGATATTCCATGGGGTCTGCATCCAGATCGCCACAATGACGAGGTAAATGACCGTCAGCGGTATGAAAACCTTCCAGCCCAAACGCATGATCTGGTCATAGCGATAGCGCGGGAACGACGCACGCACCCAGATGAAGATCGAAACGACCAGGAAGGTCTTGATGCCCAACCATATCCAGCCAGGAATGAACCCCAAAATCGCGAGCGGTGCGCTCCATCCGCCAAGGAACATCAGCGTGGCCAGGATGGACACCAGAATCATGTTCGCGTATTCAGCGAGGAAGAACATCGCAAACGACATACCGGAATATTCCACCATATGGCCGGCAACGATTTCCGACTCGCCCTCGACCACATCGAAAGGATGACGCGAGGTTTCAGCAATGCCCGAGATGATGTAGACACCAAACATGGGCAAGAGCGGCAGCCAGTTCCAGGACAAGAAATTAAGGCCCATCTCGGCGAAGACGCCGCGCGTCTGTCCAGCGACGATTTCGGAGAGATTCAGACTGCCCGAGACCATCAGCACGATCACGAACACAAAACCCATCGCAATTTCATAGGACACCATTTGCGCCGATGCCCGCATGGCGCCCAGGAATGCATACTTCGAATTCGATGCCCAACCAGCGATGATGACGCCGTACACTTCCATGGAAGTGATGGCCATCACGAACAAGAGACCTGCATTCACATTGGCCAGAACGACTTCTGGTCCGAATGGAATCACGGACCACGCGGCCAGCGCCGGCATGATCGTCATGACGGGTGCGAGCACAAACAAGGCTTTGTTCGCTTTGGTTGGAACGATGATTTCCTTGAGCAGCAGCTTGAGCGCATCGGCGATAGGTTGCAGCAAGCCTGCAGGACCGACGCGATTCGGTCCCAGACGAACGTGCATCCAGCCGATCATCTTGCGCTCCCACAGCGTGAGGTAGGCAACACAGCCCATCAAGGGCAGTACCACTGCAACGATCTTGATCAAGGTCCAGGCCACAGGCCAGACCGGTCCAAGCAAACCAGCGCCCGTCGCTGTCAATGTAGAAAGCAGCGCATCCATCAGGCTTTCTCCACCGAGATGGCGCCAAACATGGGGCCGAGTGCCGCTGTGGACACATGCGCCGAGGCGACGCGAACAACATTGTCTGGCAGGCCGCGATCAACGGCGCAATCAATCACGATCGCGGTAGTACCCTGACTGACGCGAACTTTGGCACCCGGGGTCACGCCGAGTTTTTCAGCCAGTGCCACCGAGAGCACGGCACGCGGCACATGGGCATCGGTGGTCTGCTGCAGCGACTCTGAGCGACGCACGATCGCATCGCTGAAGTAGACAGGCACATCAGCCAGCCGCTCGATGCCTTGTGATCGCTGCACCGGCTTGAGCGCTATTTCCGCATGATTGTTGAGACGGGCGGTGAGATCGAGACCGTCCACGCTGCTTGATCCTAAAATTTCATTGCGGATGTCTTCCGAACTCTCGTAGGCAAAACCTTCGAGCGACAAGAGATTGCCCAAGACCCGCAACACCTTCCAGGCGGGACGCGTTTCACCCAAAGGCTTCACGCTGCCATTGAAGCTTTGTGCTCGACCCTCGGCGCTGATGAACGTTCCCGCGGTTTCGGTGAAAGGCGATACGGGCAAGAGCACATCGGCAAATGCCATCGCATGTTTGAAAGGCGACATGACCACGACCATGTCGGCCTGATTGACTGCAGCATGTGCGGTGCGCGGATCAGCGCAATCCAGTTCCGGCTCCGTATGAAGCAGCAGATACGCCTTGCGCGCTTGAGCCACCAGGCTGTGGGCATTGGCGCTACCGGATGGCAGCGCCTTCGCGAGATAAGCGCCGACGGTATTGGCGGCCTCGGTCAGATAACCAAAGCGCGCATCAGTTTGCGCAGCGATCCATTGCGCAAGTGCGTGCAACTGGCTTGCTTGCGGATGCTGAGCTGCAGCGTTCCCGAGGAAGATCGCTCGCGGCTCACCCGACAGCAGGCTGGCTGCGATCTGCTTTGCCGTTGGTGATGGCTGAAGGTTTGCCAGCTCGGCAGGCGCGCTGATGTTCTTGCTCTGCGCAATCGCAACAGCGACTTCGCCAAGTTGCGCAACCCAGTCACCGGGTGCGGCAATCAGCTTGTTCGCGATCGGCATCAGCAAATCATCATCGGCAGCATGCAGGATAGACAGGCTCGCGCCACGACGCACGGCACTACGCAATTTTGCGGACAGCAGCGGATGGTCCTTGCGCAGGAAAGAGCCGATGACGAACACGCGCTTGAGCTCGCTGAACGCCTCTATCGACATGCCCAGCCACGGAGTGAATTTGGGATCAGCGATGGTGTCGGTCTGACGCAAACGGAAATCGACGTTGTCCGATCCCAGTCCACGCACCAATTTCTGCAACAGCGATAGTTCTTCGAGTGTCGAGTAAGGTGTCGCGAGTGCTGCTATGGCGTCGGCGCCATGTTCGTGACGGATATTGCGCAAACCATGTGCGACATACTCCAGCGCTGTCTGCCAGTCTGTTGATTGCCATTCGCCATTTTGTTTGATCATGGGCGTCGTCAGACGCTCTTCGCTGTTCAGGCCTTCGTAGGAAAAACGGTCCCGGTCAGACAGCCAGCACTCATTGATCGCTTCGTTTTCCAAAGGCAGTACGCGCATGACTTTCGCACCTTTGACCTGCACGATGAGATTCGATCCCAGACTATCGTGCGGGCTGACGGATTTGCGGCGTGACAGCTCCCAGGTACGGGCGCTGTAACGGAAAGGTTTGGAAGTCAGCGCACCAACCGGACACAAATCGATCATGTTGCCGGACAATTCAGAATCAACGGTCTTGCCGACAAATGAGGTGATTTCGGAGTGTTCGCCACGGCCCAGCATGCCGAATTCCATGACGCCGGCAATCTCCTGGCCGAATCGAACGCAGCGCGTGCAGTGAATGCAGCGGCTCATTTCTTTCATCGAGATCAGAGGACCGACATCCTTGGCATGCACGACACGTTTCTCTTCGTGATAGCGCGAAGCAGAGGGGCCATAACCAACTGCCAGATCCTGCAACTGACATTCACCACCCTGATCGCAAATCGGGCAATCCAGCGGATGATTCAACAGCAAAAACTGCATGACATCTTTTTGCGCGCGCACTGCTTTTTCGCTGTGGGTGCGCACGATCATGCCCGGCGTGACCGGGGTTGCACAGGCAGGCAGTGGCTTGGGTGCTTTCTCGACTTCGACCAGACACATGCGGCAGTTCGCCGCTATCGACAGTTTCTTGTGATAGCAGAAGTGCGGGATATAAGTACCCAGCTCGTTGGCAGCATCCATCACCATGCTGCCCTCTTTCACTTCGACTTTTTTGCCGTCTATTTCAATCTCAACCATGGCGAGTCCGGTCAGAGGTACGTGGGCACAAGACAACGCTTGTGCTCGATGTGATACGCAAATTCATCAGTAAAATTCTTGACCATCGCACGAACTGGCATCGCAGCAGCGTCGCCCAAGGCGCAAATGGTACGGCCCTGAATGCCATCGGCGACAGAGTTGAGCATGTCGAGGTCATCTGCCCTGCCCTGCCCGTGTTCGATACGGTGCACCATGCGGTAGAGCCAGCCTGTACCTTCGCGGCAAGGCGTGCATTGGCCGCAGGATTCTTCGTAATAGAAATACGACAGACGCAGCAAGGATTTCACCATGCAGCGTGTCTCGTTCATCACGATCACGGCACCCGAACCCAGCATGGATCCAGCTTTCGCGATCGAGTCATAGTCCATGTCGGTCTGCATCATCACTTCGCCGGTCAGTACCGGCATCGATGAGCCACCGGGGATGACCGCCTTGATTTTTTTTCCATCGCGCATGCCACCGGCCAGCTCAAGAAGAGTCGCGAACGGCGTACCCAGCGGAACCTCATAATTACCGGGACGCGCAACGTCACCCGACACCGAAAAAATCTTGGTTCCACCGTTGTTGGGTTTGCCGGCAGCCAGGTAGGCTTCACCGCCCAGATTCATCACAAAGGGTACGGCCGCAAAGGTCTCGGTGTTGTTGATCGTGGTCGGCTTGCCATACAAACCAAAGCTGGCAGGGAAAGGTGGCTTGAATCGCGGCTGGCCTTTTTTGCCTTCGATGGATTCCAGCAAAGCAGTCTCTTCGCCACAGATGTAAGCGCCGTAGCCATGAAAAGCATGCAGCTGGAACGAGAAATCCGTGCCCAGGAGACGATCGCCCAAGTAGCCTGCTGCGCGCGCCTCTTCCAGAGCTTCCTCAAATCGATCGTAGACATCCCAGATTTCGCCATGGATGTAGTTGTAGCCGACCGAAATACCCATCGCATAAGCACCAATGGCCATGCCTTCGATAACCGAATGCGGGTTGTAGCGCAGGATGTCGCGATCCTTGAAAGTGCCAGGCTCGCCCTCGTCCGAATTACAGACCAGATATTTCTGTCCCGGGAACTGACGCGGCATGAAGCTCCATTTCAGACCCGTGGGAAAACCTGCGCCGCCACGACCACGCAGCGAAGATGCCTTCAGTTCGGCAATGACCTGCTCGGGTGTGATGTTTTCGGTCAGGATGCGGCGCAGTGCGGAATAACCACCACGCTTCACATAATCGGCGAGATGCCAGTTGCTGCCATCGAGGCCAGCCAGTATCAGTGGCTTGATGTGACGGTCGTGAAGGCTGCTCATTTCTTCAGCTCCTCCAGCAAGGCATCGATTTTTTCGTTCGACATGTGGCTGCACATGCGCTTGTTATTGACCAACAGGACAGGCGCGTCACCGCAAGCCCCCATGCACTCGCCTTCCATGAGCGTGAAATTACCGTCTTCCGTGGTCTCGCGATAATCAATACCGAGTTTTTCCTTCAGATGCAGGGCTGCTTTTTCGCCGCCGGAGAGCGCGCAAGGGAGATTGGTACAAATCGTGATTTTCTGTTTGCCCAGTGGCTTGAGGTTGTACATGTTGTAGAACGTGGCTACCTCTTGCACCGCAATCGCAGGCATGCCGATGTAATCCGCAATGTCTTGCATTACTTCAGGTGCCAACCAGCCTTTTTCATCCTGCGCGATCGCGAGCGCAGCCATCACGGCCGACTGACGCTGATCCGCTGGGAACTTTGCCAGTTCGCGATCTATTTTTTTGTACGCTTGCTCTGTTAACAGCATTGTTTTGCCTTGTGGATGAATGCGTGTCAGCGATCAATCTCGCCGAACACGATGTCCTGGGTACCAATAATCGTCACTGCGTCGGCGATCATGTGACCTTTCGCCATTTCATTGAGTCCTTGCAGGTGAGCATATCCGGGCGCACGTATCTTCAAACGATAAGGCTTGTTTGCACCGTCGGATACCAGATAGATGCCAAACTCGCCCTTCGGATGCTCGACTGCGGCATAGGCCTCGCCTTCGGGAACGTGAAAGCCCTCGGTGAACAGCTTGAAGTGGTGAATCAGTTCTTCCATGTTCGACTTCATGTCGACACGCGATGGTGGTGCGACCTTGTGGTTGTCGCTCATCACCGGACCCGGATGATTGCGCAGCCATTCGACACACTGCTTGATGATGTGATTGGACTGACGCATTTCTTCAATGCGCACCAGATAACGGTCATAGCAATCACCATTGACGCCGACGGGTATGTCGAAATCAAGCAAGTCATACACTTCGTAAGGCTGCTTCTTGCGCAAGTCCCAAGCGATACCCGAACCGCGCAGCATGGGGCCGGTAAAGCCCATCGCCAGCGCTCGCTCGGGCGAGACAACACCGATGCCCACCAAACGTTGCTTCCAGATGCGATTATCCGTCAGCAGGGTTTCGTATTCATCGACATAGGTGGGGAAACGTCGGGTGAAATCTTCGATAAAGTCCAGCAGGGAACCACGGCGATTTTCATTGAGTCGGGCCATCGCCTTGTCATTGCGGATCAGCGATGCGGTGTACTGCGGCATGCTGTCTGGCAGATCACGATAAACGCCGCCTGGACGATAGTAAGCCGCGTGCAAGCGCGCGCCCGACACGGCTTCGTAGCAATCCATCAAATCTTCGCGCTCGCGGAACGCGTAGAGAAAAACACCCATTGCACCGACATCAAGCGCATGGGCGCCCAGCCAGAGCAAGTGATTCAAAAGTCGAGTTATCTCATCGAACATCACGCGGATGTATTGCGCACGCAGCGGTACTTCCACACCCAGCAGCTTTTCGATGGCCATGACATACGCATGCTCATTGCACATCATCGACACGTAGTCGAGACGATCCATGTAGGGAACGGACTGCAGATAGGTACGCGTTTCAGCCAGTTTCTCGGTCGCGCGATGCAACAAGCCGATATGCGGATCCGCCCGCTGGATCACTTCACCATCCAATTCCAGCACCAAACGCAGCACGCCGTGAGCGGCGGGATGCTGTGGGCCGAAGTTCAAGGTGTAATTCTTTATCTCAGCCATTTATTTGATTCCGTAATGCGGCTCGCGAATCACGCGAGGTACGTTTTCGCGGGGCTCAATGGTGACTGGCTGATAAATCACCCGCTTTTGCTCGGGGTCGTAGCGCATCTCCACATAGCCACTGATAGGAAAATCCTTGCGGAACGGATGGCCAATAAAACCGTAATCGGTCAGGATGCGACGCAGGTCATCGTGACCTTCAAACAGGATGCCAAACAAATCGAAGGCTTCACGTTCATACCAATTGGCGGAGTTCCACAAATCACTCACCGAAGGAACGACAGGCAACTCATCATCGGGCGCAAAGGTACGCACACGGATACGCCAGTTATGAGCGATGGACATCAGATGCGAGACAACTGCAAAACGTGCGCCATTCCACGTACCATCACCGTAAGATTCGTAATCAACACCGCACAGATCGAGCAATTGCTCAAAACGCAGTGAGGGGTGATCACGCAGGCTTTGCATCGCCGAAAGGTAATCGGTTGCCGCGATAACTACCGTGATTTCGCCGAGCGCGATCGACATCGATCGGATGCGATCACCCAAGACTTCTTTCAGCGCTGATTCCAGTGTTACAAGTTTGGTTGTCATGATCCTGGCTTGCCGTGTCAGCGGGCGATGGTGTTGGTACGCCGAATCTTGTTTTGCAATTGCATGATTCCGTACAGCAGAGCTTCTGCAGTGGGTGGGCAACCAGGTACATAGATATCGACAGGCACAATGCGATCACAACCTCTGACCACCGAATATGAGTAGTGGTAATAACCACCGCCATTCGCGCACGAGCCCATGGAGATTACCCAGCGTGGCTCGGCCATCTGGTCGTACACTTTGCGCAGCGCCGGAGCCATTTTGTTGCACAGCGTACCGGCGACGATCATCACATCCGATTGTCGTGGAGATGGGCGAAATACAACTCCAAAACGATCGAGGTCATAGCGAGACGCGCCTGCATGCATCATCTCGACCGCGCAGCAGGCCAAGCCGAAAGTCATAGGCCACATCGAGCCGGTACGGGTCCAGTTAATCAGCTTGTCAGCCGTCGTCGTGACAAAGCCTTCGTTCATGATTCCGTCAATCGCCATCGCTTATTCCCAATCCAGAGCGCCTT
>JBDKLM010000039.1:0-3257 GCA_039806005.1 Pseudomonadota bacterium | reverse complement strand
TTGCGCTGATCAGCCAGCTGCGCGGGTCTTCGAGCCCACGCCACCGAATTTCTGGCGGAACTTCTCGACACGGCCAGCGGTATCGACGATTTTGTGCTTGCCCGTGAAGAAAGGATGCGATTCGGAAGAAACCTCGACCTTCAGCAGCGGATAGTCCTTGCCTTCGAATTTGATGGTTTCTCTGGTCTGCACCGTGGAACGGGTGATGAACTTGAAATCGCAGGACAGGTCGTGAACGACGATGTCGCGGTATTCGGGGTGGATGCCTTCTTTCATTACGGTCTCACTCATGTTGGGTAGCCAATCGCCACTTCGTCGGTCTGTACTGCTTCGTGACCCGGTTGGCGCTCACTTGCCCGGTTAAAAAGAAACGGGATTATATAGGGAGACGCTGAATAAATCTGCGTTTTATGGCGAGCCGGCGCAGCAGTGCGACGCGGGGATCCATAAAATCAAGGTCTTGGCTCCATTGATCTTGCCAAAAAGTTACTGTATTTATTAAATCAGCCCTTCCATAGGGAAATCAAAGGCTTGGGCCAGCGGGAATTGGCCGGAATGGAGCACTTTCGTTTCAATTCCGACAATTTTCTTATGACCCGCCACGCCGCATCATGTCAAAGAACTCCACGTTGTTCTTCGTGGCCTTCATCTTGTCAAGAATGAACTCCATCGCCTCGATCTCGTCCATGCCGTAGAGCAGCTTGCGCAAGATCCAGATCTTTTGCAGCACATCGGGTTTGATCAGCAGTTCTTCGCGACGGGTACCGGACTTGTTGAGGTTGATCGCCGGGTAGACGCGCTTTTCGGCCAGACGGCGTTCGAGGTGCACTTCCATATTGCCGGTGCCCTTGAATTCTTCATAAATCACGTCGTCCATGCGGCTGCCGGTTTCAATCAGCGCGGTCGCTATGATAGTCAGCGAGCCGCCTTCTTCGATATTGCGCGCTGCGCCGAAGAAGCGTTTGGGGCGCTGCAGTGCATTCGCATCCACACCGCCGGTCAGTACCTTGCCGGATGCAGGAATCACGGTGTTGTACGCGCGTGCCAGTCGGGTGATGGAATCGAGCAGGATCACGACATCCTTTTTCATTTCCACCAGACGCTTGGCTTTTTCCAGCACCATTTCGGCGACTTGCACGTGACGCGTTGCCGGTTCATCGAAAGTTGATGCCACCACTTCGCCGCGTACCGAGCGCTGCATTTCAGTGACTTCTTCGGGACGTTCGTCAATCAGCAGCACGATCAGCGTGATGTCCGGATGATTGGACGTGATCGCATGTGCCATGTGCTGCAACATCACGGATTTGCCGGACTTCGGCGACGCCACCAGCAAACCGCGCTGACCTTTGCCGATGGGGGCGATCATGTCGATGATGCGCCCGGTGATGTTTTCTTCGCCGCGCATCTCGCGTTCCAGCAGCAATGGCTGGTTCGGGTGCAGCGGCGTCAGGTTTTCAAACAGAATCTTGTGTTTCGAAGCTTCAGGCGATTCGCCATTGACCTTGTCGACTTTGACCAGTGCAAAGTAGCGTTCGCCGTCTTTGGGGGTACGCACTTCGCCTTCGATGGAATCGCCTGTGTGCAGATTGAAGCGGCGAATTTGCGATGGCGAGATGTAGATGTCATCTGTCGAAGCCATGTAGCTGGCATCCGGCGAGCGCAGGAAGCCAAAGCCATCCGGCAGCACTTCAAGGACGCCATCCCCGAAAATTTGTTCACCGGATTTAGCGCGTTTTTTCAGGATGGCGAACATCAATTCCTGTTTGCGCAGACGGGCCGCGTTGTCGATGTCTAGGCCGATAGCCATTTCCAGCAGGGCGGAAACGTGGAGTGCCTTTAATTCAGATAGATGCATATGGTCAGGTCCCGGGTCGGGAATTTTTCAGGTGGGGGAGGGTACGACGGTGGATTCGGAAGGAAAAGACTGCGGCACGGATGCGCCGCAGTCGGGTAAGGTGTCTTTAGATGTTGCTGTCAATGAAGGAAGTCAGCTGACCTTTGGCCAGTGCGCCGACTTTCTGCGCTGCCGGTACGCCGTTCTTGAACAGGATTAGCGTAGGAATGCCGCGGATGCCGAATTTTGCGGGTACCGCCTGATTCGAGTCCACATCCATTTTCGCGATCTGGATCTTGCCATCGTATTCCTTGGCGACTTCCTCAAGGATAGGGGCAATCATCTTGCAGGGACCGCACCACTCTGCCCAGAAATCAACGAGTACGGGTTTGTCGGATTTGAGCACGTCGGCTTCAAAGGAGCTGTCGGAAATGTGTTTTATGTTGTCGCTCATGGTGTCCTCAGTGAGAGGGGAGGTTTTGTACGCTTTAATTTGTGAAGTTGTCGCTGCTTAGGCGGGTGCTCTGCCTGCTTTGCGATGACTTCCCTGTTGCTTCTTTGTTACCCAGCCTGCGATTATTCTGGCCTGCTGCGCGCGCCCTGAGGGTGCCGAGCTCAATCAATATGTGGATTTGAAGCAGAAGATGCTTGGGCGGGAATTTGTCGAATCATAACCGATTTTCCCGAAAGTGTGCCCGAAAGCCTGCCTGCCGCCAACATCGTCCCATTGAGCGGTCGCATACAATGCGTTTCAATTCCCATCCGCATCTTCCCGATTCCACCGAAAGCATGACCTCGAGCACGCGCCACCTTCCTCCCGGCCCCGAATTCTGGCCACAAGTTGCGCAAATTCTGGTGGATGATGCTGGGCCCACAACGCCGAATCCCGATCTCTCGGCGGCCCTGGTGCTGGTGCCGGCCTGGCATCACGCAGGCTTGCTGCGCCGAGCGCTCGTGGAGCGGCTTGGGCCCTCGTTTATTCCGCCGCGCATACGCACTCTGGCCTCGTGGCTGTCGCAGTATCCGCCTGAGACGGGTGGCCTCGGCACGGCATCATCGGGCGAGCGCTTGATGTCGCTTTATGCGTCCTTGCGGGAACAGCCATGGCTAAAAAAACTCTTCGCTGCGCGACGAAATACCGATCTCATGCCACTGGCGCAGACCTTGCTGGCGATCTGCGATGAATTGACTGCGGCGCTGTTGCCCGCAGCACTTGCGCAACCCGAGGCGGTCGAGGATCGCTGGCATGCGGCGCTCGCTCAGCTATCGCCGCGTGCTGCAGCTTTGCTGTCTGACGAGGCACGGCTGGTATGGAATATCTGGCAGGCAGAACGCGATGCGCGTGATCCGGGTATACGACTGCATGCCGCGATGCAGCGCGCGGCCACCGACGCGGTGCTGCCGTTGTACTGGTGTGCGCCCG
>JBDKLM010000038.1:0-27152 GCA_039806005.1 Pseudomonadota bacterium | reverse complement strand
TCATTCATGCATGGGGTGATCTGCCGATGTAGTGTGATGGGCAGATGGCGCAAAAATTTTCAAATAGATAATGAGTCGCCAATCTGTTCACAGTTTACGCTTAGGCGAGTTTGCAAGTCCGCCTATACTTACCCCAAATCTCACTACAAAAAATAACTCGGGTTCGTCATCAACCAATGATCTTGTCAGCGTTTTGCGACTGGCCTAAAAATAGCACCACAGACCCACGCAAGCGCCCGAAAACCATGCAATGGCAAGATCGATCAACATGGTAATGAGTAAAAACGGCAAGCCAAAATACACGATGGCCCAAAATCCCGCCAGCCAGGTCGGGCGCGGTTCGCGTAGTTTGTAGCCCATGACGGTCTGGGCACGTCGTTTTTCAAGGAAGCGTTTCAACATGATTTTTTATTCAGCTGCAATCAAAGCAGGAAAGTGGTCATGATAGTCCATTGGGAAGGCCACGACAGCAAGGCCTGGGATGCGGCACATGTCGCTTCCCTAGGCGCGTTGCAGCAAGATTGGGCCTACGGTTCCAGCCTTGAGAGCCTGGGCGTCACCGTATTGCGTGCGCTTGTGATGCAAGATGGGGAATCGGTGGCGCAGGCGCAGTTCATTGTGCGCCAATGGGGCCGCTTGGGCGCTATCGCTTTGTGTACCCGAGGCCCGGTGTGGCACAAAGCGCTGACCATTGAAGAAGAGTCAAAAGCCTACAAAGCGATGAAAAGCTCACTGCCGCTCACAGGCATACGCTTTATGGTGGTGACGCCGGAAGTGCCCGAAGGGCAGTTGCATGGCTTGAGCCCGATGCGGCGCATCATGTCAGGCATGTCGACAGTGATGCTTGATTTGACGCCGTCACTCGCCGAGTTGCGCGCGCAGCTCGACAGGCGCTGGCGACATCGTCTGGTGGGTGGCGAGGCCAGCGAGATGGTGATTCAACGGGTGGGTACCAATGCGGGTCAATACCGCTGGCTGCTGGATGCTGAAATGCAGCAGCGCACAGACAAAAAACTGGATGGATTGCCCGTTTCGTTTTTTGATCAATATGCGCAGTCACGAAAACAGCCCTCTAAAAATATGCTGACCCTGCGTGCAGATCTGGGTCGCGATCGCATTGCCGCGATGATGTTCTTGATTCATGGCGAAGCAGCTACCTATTACGTTGGCTGGACTTCCGATAAAGGGCGAGAACTGCATGCGCATAATTTGATTTTGTGGAAAGGGATGGAAGAACTGCGCAGCCGCGGCATTCGTCTGCTTGATTTGGGGGGAGTGAATACGATTCGCAGCGCAGGGATTGCGCGGTTCAAAATGAGTACCGGTGGCAAAGTATTGACGCTGGCAGGCAGCTATATTTAGAGCCTCTTGGAAGCCGTAAAAAAAGCTCTCTCGAAAACCTGCCACCAGAATTCTTGTGCAGCGAAGTGAGGTAGCCATTTTTCGGAGACGGCACTATCTACTTGCACGGTGAAGTCTCATGAGATTCATCTGCATTTTGTCGATGGCAACAACGGCGGTTACACTGCAGCTGCGCGTGATATGGAGGCCAGAGAGACCGCGCGACGGTTGGCCAATAAAAAAGACAAGGATTAACAATGCCGCAAGCCCTTCATGAGCAATCGGCCAGTTCACTGGTCCCCCAGCTTGAGCGCCGGGAAATCACTGCCGAACAACTGGTTCGTGCCTGTCTGGACCGCATAGAGGCAAGAGAAGGGGATGTCCAGGCCTGGGAATACCTGGCGGCCGATAGCGCGCTGGAGCAGGCACGTCAGCTTGACCGCAGGCCGGTGCAAGGTCTCTTGCATGGCATACCCGTGGCTGTGAAAGACTTGTTCGACACGGCAGACATGCCCACCACCTACGGATCGCCGATTTACGCATCGCACCAGCCAGCGGCTGATGCAGCTGCCGTTGCTCTGTGTCGAGCGCAGGGTGCGCTCATGCTGGGTAAAACTGTCACCACCGAATTTGCCACCTTCAAGCCGGGCAAGACCCGTAACCCGCGTGGTGTCACGCATACGCCGGGGGGATCTTCCAGTGGATCCGCAGCAGCGGTCGCGGATTGCATGGTGCCCTTGGCCTTTGCATCGCAAACAGCTGCTTCAGTGATTAGACCAGCTGCCTTTTGTGGAGTGGTCGGCTACAAACCCAGTTTCGGTATGGTCAACCGTACCGGCGCGAAGGCGCTGTCGGATTCGCTCGATACCATCGGATTTATTGCACGTTCTGTCGATGATGTTGCATTGTTTGCTGCTGCGACAACGGGTGATCGAGGACTATTGCAACTCGATGTTTCGCATACACCGCGCATTGCCCTGTGCCACACCCATGAATGGCCGCACGCGGATGAGGATACGCACAAGGCCTTCGAGCATGCAGCACGTGTACTCGCATCAGCTGGCATGCCTGTACGTGAACTGCAACTGCCACTGTTGTTCTCCCAGCTGATGCAAGCACAGAAGGAGATCATGGAATTTGATCTGGTGCGCTCGCTCGCACATGAGCGGCTTCGCCAGCCGCATCTGTTGAGTGATCACCTCAACCGGGTCCTTGGTAATGGCTTGGAGATTCCGATTGAGCGTCACTACGCCAATCTCCAGCTGGCACAATCGGCGCGCGGTATGGTGTCCAATGCTTTTGGCGCATTTGAGGTATTGCTGGCGCCCAGTGCGGTGGGCGAGGCACCCGACACACTGACACAGACCGGTGATCCCGTTTTCGGGCGTGTGTGGACATTGCTCGGTCTTCCCTGTGTACATCTACCATTTTTCAAAGGGCGTACCGGCATGCCGGTGGGTTTGCAGGTGGTGGGACGGCACGGTGAGGACAAGGTGGTTCTGCGTGTCGCGAAATGGCTGATGGAACGACTGTCAGCCGCTTGAGCTGGGGCTGCTCGGTTTTTATTTTCTGGGCGTCATTTTTTCAGGCAAAATATTGCTGCAATTCAAAAGCGCACAGAAGCGCACTATCTTTCAGGAGGAAGCGTGAGACTCATAATTACGGTCATGGCCTTGCTGTCATGGGCTTTTATCCCTGTTGCTGAAGCGGCAACTGAGCAGCAAAACAAAATGGTCACTTGCAACAAGGAAGCCACGGGCAAGAAGGGTGACGAGCGCAAGGCCTTCATGAAAGAGTGCC
The DNA here is from genome assembly GCA_039806005.1 of Pseudomonadota bacterium. Classification (GTDB taxonomy): domain Bacteria; phylum Pseudomonadota; class Gammaproteobacteria; order Burkholderiales; family Burkholderiaceae_D; genus Pernthalerella. Next base: position 24,011 of record JBDKLM010000038.1, on the reverse strand, counting down.
TGAGCAAAAAGCCTGCGGAACCAGCTGCGCCCGAAAAGCCCGCAAACTCGCAGCAGAACAAGATGGCAACCTGTAACAAGGAAGCTACTGGCAAAAAAGGTGACGAGCGCAAGAAGTTCATGAGCGAGTGCCTGAAAGCCAAGTAATACGAGCTAAAGAGCTCGACCTCAGCATGAACACCCCCTGCCTCGGCAGGGGGTTTTGTTTTCTGGATAGACGAAACCCCTGATGCCGAAGTAAATTAGCGTCAGTCCGGACAATGCAAGCGCAAACACCATTGCCAAAAAAATAATGGATCGCGCGTGTTGCCGGCAAATGAGGCAGCATATCTATAACCAAAATAATGATGGAGCTCCGAGCGATGTCGCAACAACTCAAATTCCTGCTTCCCGAAGACCGTATTCCACGTCGCTGGTACAACATCCAGGCCGACCTGCCCAAGCCGCTGCCACCCGTGCTGCATCCCGGCACGCTACAGCCTATTGGCCCTGATGATCTGGCGCCGCTGTTCCCGATGGAACTGATCATGCAAGAGGTATCGACCGAACGTGAAATCGACATCCCTGAGCCAGTGCGTGACATCTATCGCCTGTGGCGACCCGCGCCGCTGTTCCGCGCGCATGCGCTTGAAAAAGCGCTCGGCACACCTGCCAAAATTTTTTACAAGTACGAGGGTGTGAGCCCCGCAGGCAGTCACAAGCCCAACACGGCGATACCCCAGGCTTTCTACAATCAGCAGGCAGGTATCAAGCGTCTGACCACCGAAACCGGTGCGGGGCAATGGGGTACCTCGCTGTCATTCGCCGGCTCGCTATTCGGTATCGATGTCACCGTTTTCCAGGTGCGTGTGTCTTATGACCAAAAGCCTTATCGCCGCGCCGTGATGGAGACCTACGGTGCCCGTTGCGTGGCATCGCCTTCCATGGACACCAACTACGGTCGTTCGGTATTGGAGCAGAGGCCAGACCATCCAGGCAGTCTGGGTATTGCAATCTCCGAAGCGGTGGAAGTCGCAGCGACCAATGACGATACCAAGTACGCCCTGGGTTCGGTACTCAACCATGTTTTGATGCATCAGACCATCGTCGGTATCGAATCCATGGAACAGATGGCAATGGCCGATGCTTACCCTGATGTCATCGTCGGCTGTACCGGTGGCGGTTCGAATTTTGCCGGTATCGCTTTTCCATTCATCGGTGCGGGACTCCGCGGTGGCCCCAAGCCACGCATTGTTGCAGTAGAGCCGGCAGCATGTCCTTCACTCACTCGCGGCAAGTATGCGTATGACTTTGGCGATACCGGCCACATGGCGCCGTTGACCAAGATGCATACGCTGGGTTCGACCTTCACACCGCCTGGCTTCCACGCAGGTGGTTTGCGCTACCACGGCATGGCACCACTGGTGTCCCACCTGAAAGAACTGGGCCTGATCGAAGCAACTGCTTATCATCAGACGGAGTGCTTTGCGGCAGGCGTGCTGTTCGCTCGTCATGAGGGCATCGTCCCTGCGCCTGAAGCCAATCACGCCGTCAAGGGTGCGATTGAAGAAGCGCTGCGCTGCAAGCGCGAGGGCAAGAGCGAAGTGATTCTGTTCAATCTTTGCGGTCATGGCCACTTCGATATGGCGGCTTATTCGAGCTACTTTGCCGGCAGCCTCAAAGACGAGAACTATGACGAGAAAGAGCTCGCCATGGCGCTCTCGGGTTTGCCCAGCGTACCCGAAGCTGCGTAAATCAGAGACAGGGCTGCACATCAAACACCGGGCCTGGCCCGGTGTTTTTTTTGACGCTTGTCAGACGAACGTCAGGTATTACTCAGGCGCACGAAAGCTTTCGCCGGCATCATGGCCAGTCCGAGACAAGGTCGTCTCTGCTATCGAATCTGTCCGTGTTCAAAAAGCTCCTGTCGCTGACCGCTGTCCTCGTTTCACTGCACGTCGCCCCCTGTTCGCAGGCAGCCGGGGAAATCCCTATGGTTTTGTCGTTGGAGAGTGCGCAGTCGATCGCGCGCCAGCAAAACTACGACCTCAAGCTGTCCCTCATCAATGTCAGTCGCTCGCAAGCAAACGTCGATATTGCGCAGGCACCCCCGAATCCTGTCGTGTCTTTGTCAACCAGTGGTGTTCGGCTAGGTAACAATGGCAGTGGTTCGATCTGGAATAAGCGCATCGACTCCATTGTGCATGTGGACCAACTTATCGAGCGGGGCGGGAAGCGCGAGTTACGGACTGAAAACGCGCGACAACAGCTGCGCGCGGCACGTTACGATCGCAACGAGGTCGAGCGTCAGGTATCACTGCTTGTCGCATACGCGTACATTGATTTGAAGACAGCTCAAGATAAATACGCAGGGGCGATGGATACGGCGCAATTGCTGGATGCCATATTTCAGGCGGTGCGCTTGCGTCAATCCGCTGGCGACGTGGCGGGTGCAGATGTCGAACGCGTTAGAGTCGATCTGCTTCGTGCACGCAATGAGGTCGATGCAGCATCGGCTGAGCTGCTGCGGTCCCGGCGCGCACTGGGACTGCTTCTGGGTATCAGTGAGTCCGTCGATAATTTACAGGCGAGCGATCCCTGGCCATCCATCGAGATCGCAGACATGATCCAAACTACGTCAATCGCTGACATTATCAATCAGCGACCCGATGTTCGTGCATCTGCAGCTCGTCTCCAAGCTTCAGACAGCGCGTTTCAATATGCCAATTCATTGCGGGTTCGCGATGTGTCAATAGGCATGCAATACGAGCACTATCCTCAGCCGGGTGACGCATCGGCTGGAAACGGAAGCAGTGTCGGTTTTTCCATTCAATTTCCACTCTTCGTTCGCAATTACTATCAAGGTGAAATTCTCGCAGCCGACGTTGATCGTGGTGCTGCAGAAGAAAATCTCAAACGATTTCGAACCCTTGCTGAATATGACATTGTCAATGCTCAGTCTGCGCTCATGAATGCAGCCGAGCGCGTTCGCCGCAACCGAGACGAATTGCTTAAAGCAGCTGAAAAAGCGGCGCGTTCTGCAGAGTTCGCATATCAGAATGGCGCCATCGGTGTGATGGACGTGCTTGACGCGCGCCGGACGCTGAAAGCGACTCGCCTAGATGCACTCGCTGCGCAGGCAGAGTTCAGCAAAGCGATGGCTGCCTGGTCTGCGGCGACCGCCATTACCTCTGAAGAGAGCGAATAAAAATGAAAATTGCTGCAAAAATCGCGACTGCACTGGTGATCGCCGTTTCTGTGTATGGGACGGTCAAGTTCATCAACGACCGAAGCGCCGCCCACGAAGCGAGCCTGGAAGAAAAAAAGCCAGCTTCCCATGAACCGGGCGTTATTCGGTTCTCCGAGGGTGAAGCTCAGCTGTCCTCGATTCGGATTGAAACTGTCTCTGCCGAGCCCATGCCTTCAGCGGACCCGGTGAATGGCCGAGTGGTGTATGACGAAAATGCCACGGCACGAGTGGTGTCGCCTCTGAATGGTCGCGTGCTGAGCTTGCGCGCGGGGCCCGGTGATCGCGTCGGTAAAGGTGCGACCTTGCTGGACATTGATGCACCCGAACTGGCCAGCGCCGAAGCCGACTTGGCGAAGTCGCAAAGCGAGGAACTGCGTAAACGTTTGGCTTTTGAACGGGCAAAAACCTTGCATGAGCATGAGGTCATCGCTAGAAAAGAGTTTGAATCAGCCGATGTCGATTATCGTCAGGCGCAGGCCGACACGCGGCGTGCTTCGCTTCGTTTGCGCAATCTTCAGTCCACTGGGCGAGATAACGGCAGATTTCAGCTTCGCGCGCCGATTGCCGGGATGATCATTACGCGCAATGTCAATCCTGGGCAGGAAGTCAGGCCAGATTTGCAAGAGCCGCTGTTTCTGATCAGCGATGTCAGCCGTTTGTGGGTACTGGTTGACATACCTGAAAAGCAGCTGTCGCATGTGCATGTCGGTCAAGCCTTGAGTCTGGAAACGGATGCCTGGCCAGATCAGCGCTTCTCGGCAGTGGTAGACCGTGTAGGCTTGGCCGTTGACCCGGTAACCCGTCGTGTGCAGGTGAGGTGTTCTGTTAAAAACGCAGATTTCAAACTCAAACCTGAAATGTTTGTTCGAGTCTCTTTCCCCGCGAGTGGAGAACGACAGGGCATACGCTTGGCCAACAAGGCTTTGATCAGCGAGGGTGTTAAAACTTTTGTTTTTGTCGAGCGTGGCAAGGGTGTATTTCAAAAGACTGAAGTCAAAATCAGCTTGCATGGAAGTGACATTTCTTTTGTTGAGAGCGGTTTGAACGCTGGCGATAAAGTCGTTGTGGAAGGTGTCATGCTGCTGAACGCCGAGGCCTCCGCCGATGCTCAGTAAACTCATTGAATTTGTTCTCACCCAGCGGGTTTTTGTGCTGGTGATGACGGCTGCCTTGTGCGCATTTGGTTACAAGGCAGTGACAAATTTGCCGATTGAGGCTTTCCCTGATGTGCAGGATGTTCAAGTCATCGTGGTCACTCAATACCCCGGCGAGGCACCGGAAGAGGTTGAGAGAAAGGTCACGCTGCCCATTGAACGTGAGATGGCGGGTGTGCCGCGCCACATCCAGCTGCGCTCTGTGAGTATTTCCGGTTTGTCGGTAGTGACGCTGACTTTTGATGATGGCACCGATGATTATTTTGCACGCCAGCAGGTACTTGAAAAACTGCAGAGCGTCAACCTGCCACCGGATGCCCAACCAACGCTGGCGCCGTTGACGACGGCCGTTGGCGAAGTGTATCGCTACGTACTCGAAACGCCACCTGAGATGTCGCTCAGTCAAGCGCGTGAAATTCAAGACTGGGTCGTACGTCCGGCGCTGCGGATTCTGCCAAATGTCGCAGATGTCGTGAGCTTTGGCGGCACCATCAAGGAATATCAGGTTCGTATCGATCCGTATGCGCTGCGGCGATATGGGCTTGCCATTGATCAGGTAAGTGAGGCGCTGATGAACAACTCGGCTAATGTCGGCGGCGGCTTTGTGCGCCGTGGCGATGAAGCGCTGGTCATCCGTGGCATGGGTATTTTCAACCAAATCGCTGATATTGGCCGTGTCGTCATCAAAGCGGAGCAGGGCAAGACGGTACTCGTATCCGATGTGGGCGAGGTCGTGATTGGCGCACGCTCCCGATCTGGTGTGGTGGCATTCAATAACAGAGACTCGGTGGTCGAAGGTATTGTGCAAATGACCAAGGGTGGTAATGCATCCAAGGTTGTGTCGGCAGTGAAGGAGGCGGTCAGTGAGCTGAATAACAAGCTGCCTCCCGGAGTGAAACTTCGAGTGATTTACGACCGTACCGACCTGATTGGGCACACCGTAAAAACCGTCGCCGAGAATTTGCTCGTAGGGGCTACGCTGGTGATCGCCATTCTGATCATCTTTTTACGCAGCTGGTACGCTGCTTTTATTGTCGCCACAGTGATTCCACTATCCCTCCTGTGTGCGTTCATCATGCTGGATGCCAAAGGGATTCCGGCAAATCTGATGTCGCTGGGCGCGGTGGACTTCGGCATCATCATTGATGGCGCTGTGGTGCTTGTCGAAGCCTTGATGGTACGAATATCGCTATTGAGTATTGATCCTGGCTTGAATCCTGACGCAATATCCAGTTTGCGGCTGTCAACTCTTCGAAGGACCGTGATTGAAATGGGTCACCCCATTTTGTTTGCGAAAGCGATCATCATCGTTGCCTTTATTCCGATTTTTACGTTTCAGCACACTGAAGGGAAAATTTTTACGCCTGTCGCCCTCACGCTGTCATTTGCCATGCTGGGTGCGGTGATATTGACCATGACGCTGGTGCCGGCACTGCTTGCACTGGTCATGCAGAAACACCCGATGGAAGAAAAGCATCTTGCGTGGATGGATACATTGCAGCAGCGCTACCGGGGCTTTCTCGCCTGGGCTAGTTTCCATCGCTTTCAGGTGATCTCTGCTTCAGCCGGGGCTGTCGTACTCACCTTTTTACTGTCGCCCCTGTTGGGTAGTGAATTTGTTCCCAAACTTGATGAGGGAAATATCTGGCTGTCAATCTCACTGGCGCCATCAACCTCGCTCGACTCTTCTAAAGAAGTCGAACGCAAAGTGCGCGGTATCCTGCAAAGTTATCCCGAGGTGAATAGCGTCATTTCGCACGTAGGTCGACCCGATGATGGTACGGATCCCAAGGGGTCTAATCACATGGAGATCCTTGCCGATCTCAAGCCTGCCAGCCAATGGCGCTTTCCAAGCAAGGAGGCTTTGGTGCGCGATATGGGGCAGAAGATGCACCAAATCCCGGGCGTGCCGACTAACTTTTCTCAGGTTATTCAGGATAGTGTGGAGGATGCGCTGTCGGGTGTAAAAGGCGAGATTGCCGTAAAAATTTATGGTCCCGATCTAGACATACTTGCCGAAAAAAGCGAAGACGTTGCACGTATTCTTAAAGGGATACGAGGTTCCTCGGACGTTGCCGCGATTCGTATCAGCGGTCAGACCGAGCTTGATATTAGCGTGGATCGCGAAAAAATTGCGCGGCTGGGTGTCAATGTCAATGATGTGAACAACGCGATCAAAATTGCGCTGGCTGGTGTGGCCGTGAATTCTTTTTACGAGGGTGATAAATATTTTGATGTCACTGTTCGTCTCAAAGAAAACTTCAGAAATTCCCTGGATGACATCGCGTTGGTACAAGTCAGTCTCCCGAATGGTCGCGGAACGGTGAGTCTGGGTGAGCTTGCGCATATTGATGTGAGACAGGGAGCCGCACGTATCAGCCGTGAGGCGGGCATGCGCAATGCTGCAGTCAAGGCCAATTTGCTGGGGCGTGATCAGGGCAGCTTCGTCGCGGAGGCACAGCGCAAGGTGCGTGAGCAAGTAACGCTTCCACCGGGTTACACCATGACGTGGGGCGGTCAATTCGAAAATCAGCAGCGAGCGCAACGTCGTCTGGCTGTCATTGTGCCGATCACCTTACTATTGATTTTCTCCCTGCTGTTCTGGGCGTTTCGGTCGGTTCGAAAAGCGAGCTTGGTGTTGCTGATCGTGCCGTTTTCAATGATTGGCGGGATCGTCGGGCTGGCCTTGGTCGGTCTGCATTTTTCGGTATCAGCTGCAGTGGGTTTCATTGCAGTCGCCGGCATTTCCGTGCAAAACGGGGTGATCATGGTGGAGCAGATTGTCGAGCTGCTCCAGAACCCTCGCGCTGGTCGAACATCAGGGTCGGTACTTGATGCTGCAATTGATGGCGCAGTGTCGAGGCTGAGACCTGTCCTGATGACAGCCTTGATGGCGGGTCTGGGATTGCTGCCGGCAGCACTGTCGAGCGGGATTGGTTCCGAGACGCAGCGGCCGTTCGCTGTCGTGATTGTGGGCGGCATCATTTCGGCGACATTTTTTACGCTGCTGCTGCTGCCACTCGCATTCCCATGGTTTAACGACAAGAGCGTTCCGGTGATTCCTCCGTCTACCGCTTGAGATGACGGACTGGCAGCAGCTTCTGGCAAAATGAGAGGATTATTGCCTTATGGCGGATATGGCTATGCATGTGTTGTTGGTAGAGGATGACCTGGTTCTGGCCGATGGCATCGCGCGCATTCTTCGCGGCCACGGCATGGTGGTCGACGTCGTACACAACGGCGAGGAGGCGGATCACGCTCTGATATCGCGCGAGGTGTCGGTCGGGGTGCTGGATATTGGTTTGCCGGGTATTGATGGTTTTGAAGTGGTTCGTCGCCTGCGTGCTCGTGGCAGTGCCTTGCCGGTGCTGTTGCTGACGGCCCGCGATGATGTGCAGGATCGTGTGCGTGGTCTGGAGTTGGGCGCAGATGACTATCTGGTCAAACCATTTGCAGCGCCCGAACTGGTCGCGCGCCTCAAGGCGCTCGTTCGTCGCAGCAACCCGAGGCCGGTTCAGTTGCAGATGGGTGGTTTGCAACTGGATCCTTTTACCCGTCGCGCAACGGTCGATGGTCAAGTAATTGAATTATCTGCGCGGGAATGGGCGGTGCTTGAGCACCTGATGCAAAACTCTTCGCGCGTGGTGTCGAAACAGCAGATCATCGATGCCATTCTTCCCTGGGGTGAGGAAGTCACGCTCAATGCCGTGGAAGTCTATGTGTCACGCATACGCTCCAAGATTGATTCGGCGGGTATTTCCATCAAAACCATTCGCGGATTCGGTTATCTGCTGGAACAATCAAGCGGATGAGTCTCAGAGCCACCTTGTTGCAGTGGCTGGTCATCACGCTGATGGCCGTCAATGTGGCTGCCGCTGCAGCCGCCTACTGGCTTGCCTGGATACCTGCGCAGTCGGCACTCGATCAGAGTCTGGCCGACGCCGCCTGGGCCTTGGTACCCCACGTGAAAGAAACCGGTTCTTCGGTTGAACTGCGTTTGTCGCAGCAGGCCGAGCAGATTCTGCGTGTTGACCACCTCGACGAAGTATTTTTCGTTGTTCGTGACAATTCGGGTAACACCATTGCCGGTGACCATGATTTCCCTGCACTGCAGCTACCCGACAAAAGCAAACCCTGGATTGCTTACGGTTCCCGCATGCGGGGTGAGGATGTGCGCGTCATTTCGCTGCGTACGCAAGTCGGTGGCGAGACGGTTTTGATTGGCGCTGCCGAGACTCGTGTCAAGCGACAGGAAATCCGGCTTCGAATACTGCTGTCGCTCCTGGCACTGGAGTTATTGCTGGTGATCTTGATACCTTTTGTTGTCTGGATGGTGCTCAAGCGAGGCTTGCAACCGCTGCGTGATCTGGAAAGCAATCTGGAGCATCGCTCTTCCGATGATTTGTCACCCCTGCCTCTACAGAACGCGCCGGTGGAGATCGTGCCCTTCATCCGTGCCATGAATGCGTTGCTTAACCGCGTTCAGGGAAGTGCCCGTGCCCGCCAGGATTTTCTGGCGAACGCGGCACATCAGTTGCGTACACCGCTGGCAGGTTTCAAGGCGCAGCTGGAATGGCTGCGCACGCATCACCGCAACGATACTGAAACCACTGAATCGACCTCGCTGATGCTGGCCTCGACCGAGAGAATGGCGCGGCAGGCGAACCAACTGCTGGCACTGGCGCGTTCGGAGCCGGGAGATTTTGAGCGACATCGTCTTGAACAGGTATCGCTCGATGCTTTGGTGGCTGAATCAGTACAGCAATTTGTCGAAGAAGCTTTGAAAAAAAATATCGATATTGGCTTTGATTTGCAGCCGACGCGTGTGGCCGGTGACCGTTTTCTGTTGCGCGACATGATAGATAACCTGGTCGATAATGCGATAAGGTATTCACCTAATGGCAGCTCGGTTACGGTCAGCTGTATCCATGTCGATGGTCACGGCATCCTGATGGTCGAGGACAGCGGTCCCGGCATTCCGGAATCGGAAAAGGAGCGCGTATTCAACCGCTTTTATCGATTGGATCAGTCGCAGCCCGGGACGGGTTTGGGCCTGGCCATTGTGCGTGACATCGCCCGCGATCACGATGCCGAGATTGAGCTGAGCGCTGGCCCCGAAGGCAAGGGGACTGTCTTCGTGGTCCGCTTCCCCTGAGGCGGACTGGGGATCGCCTCCAATATGTACGATAATCCGGTCTGGCCAGATTTTTTACGGACCGCGGCTTGAGCTACAGCGTCAAAGAAATTTTCTACACTTTGCAGGGCGAGGGCGCGCAGGCCGGACGTCCGGCGGTGTTTTGTCGTTTTTCCGGATGCAATCTGTGGTCGGGACGAGAGCAGGATCGCGCCACGGCGGTCTGCCGTTTCTGTGACACCGATTTCGTCGGTACGGATGGTGTATTGGGCGACAAGTACGCCGATGCCGGCCAGCTCGCAGCCGTGATCAATCAGCTATGGCCTGCCACCGGCGCAGGAAAAAAATACGTGGTCTTCACTGGGGGCGAGCCGCTCCTTCAACTCGACGAGGCACTGATCAATGCCCTGCATGCGCATGAGTTCGAAATCGCGATAGAAACCAATGGCACCCTGCCGGTACCTGCGGGCGTGGACTGGATTTGTGTCAGTCCCAAAGCCGAGGCGCCGCTGGTCGTGGATCGCGGTGACGAGCTCAAGGTGGTGATACCCCAGCAAGGCCAGAATCTGTCGGGCTATACCTCGCTGGCATTTACCCATTTTTTTCTGCAGCCTATGGATGGACCCGAGCTCGCCGACAATACCCGCTTGGCCATTGATCTCTGCAAATCCGATCCGCATTGGCGATTGTCCTTGCAAACGCATAAACTGCTGCAAATACCCTGAATACTGATAAACGCATGATCACGATTACTCGCAAGCTGGAATTCGATGCCGGCCACCGCATCCCCGACCATAAAAGCCAGTGCCGCAATTTGCATGGCCATCGCTACACGCTCGAGATTACGCTGGTGGGCGAGGTCATCGAAGAAGAGGGTAGCTCGGATAACGGCATGATCATGGATTTTTCTGACGTGAAAGCGCTGGCCAAAGCACATCTGGTGGATGTCTGGGACCATGCCTTTCTGGTCTACGCGAAGGACACTGCGGTGCGCAGTTTTCTGTCCACTATTCCCGATCACAAGACGGTCGTGATCGACAAGATACCGACGGTAGAAAATCTGGCGCGCACTGCCTTTGATGCGCTGCGCAGCGTGTATCACGATCGCTATGGCACCGGTTTGCGGCTGCAGAAGCTGGTGCTGCACGAAACGCCGAATTGCTGGGCAGAGATCACTGACGCCTGAACATGAATGACGAGTATTTCATGCGCATGGCCTTGTTGGCTGCCAGTGAGGCGAAAGCGCAGGGTGAGGTACCAGTGGGTGCTGTCCTGGTGCGTGATGGTGAAGTAATTGCGACGGGCTTCAATCAGCCAATAGGACAGCATGACCCGAGCGCGCATGCAGAAATCGCCGCACTGCGCGCCGGTGCCAAAGCGCTGGCCAACTATCGCATGCCGGGTTGTACCTTGTATGTGACTCTGGAGCCTTGTGCCATGTGCGCTGGTGCGATGATGCACGCGCGGCTCTCCAGGGTGGTGTATGGTGCTTCAGATCCTAAAACCGGTGCGTGTGGATCGATCGTCAATCTGTTTGCCGAGGAGCGGCTCAATCATCATACGGCCGTCGCGGGTGGTGTGTTGAGTGACGAGTGCAGTTCACTGCTGTCATCATTTTTTGCAGAACGACGTATGCAGAGCCGTGCCGAAAAGGCATGAACGAGATTCAGTGACATTATCAGGCTAGCTCAAGCGCATGACACAATCATCACGACATATTGCCGTTGTAGCCCCCAGTGGCTATGCGGCTGACCCTGAAGCATTGACGCGTGCCACCGCTCGACTGCATGCGCAGGGGCATCAGGTACACGACTTTTGCAGCGCCTACCAAAAACATCAGCGATTTGCTGCGAGTGATGCCGACCGAGTTGGGCAGCTGCATGCCGCAGCAAGACATCCCGAGGTAGAGATCGTGATTGCGCTGCGCGGTGGCTATGGCTTGTCGCGCTTGTTGCCGGCGATTGATTTTGATTTGCTGGCGGCTAGTGGCAAATGCTTCGTCGGACACAGCGATTTCACTGCATTGCATTTGGGTTTGCTCGCAAAAACCGGTGCGGTGAGTTTTGCCGGCCCCATGATTTGCGATGATTTCAGCCGACCCGATATCAGTGCATTCACGGAATCGCATTTCTGGCAATGTCTGAACGGTCCGATCAATATCGACATTTCTGCTTCTGATAATCCCAGCGTCGACGTTCAGGGAAAATTTTGGGGTGGCAATCTGTCCATGGTCGCGCATCTGATGGGCACGCCGTGGATGCCCGAAGTCGATGGTGGCATTCTGTTCATCGAAGATATCAACGAGCACCCTTACCGGATAGAGCGCATGTTGTTGCAGCTTCTGCACGCCGGTGTTTTGAGCCGTCAAAAGGCCGTGATTCTGGGTGATTTCTCGGGCTATCGGCTCAGCGACTATGACCATGGCTATGACTTCCAGGCGATGCTAGCCTTTATGCGCGAGCTGCTTCCTGTACCCGTGTTGCAAGGGCTGCCTTTTGGCCACACGCGGGATAAATTGACGCTGCCCGTGGGTGCAGCCTGCCGTCTGCGGTCTGACCCTTCCGGGCTTCAATTGGCCGTGAGCGACTATCCCATCCTGCGGACCTGGCCGTAGACTGCGTCTGAGCACATTCGGCGGGTGTTGGACAATCAGCCTGCCCTCGCGCCCCCTGGCGGCCTCAATGATAAAATCTCGGTCTTGCTCGACGTGGTGACTACCATGTCGCCGGCCAGCCAGTGCTGGGTCATTTTCTTCTCTTCCGCATCCCAGAGGTTTCCGCAGTGCTTTCCACCGCCAACATCACCATGCAGTTCGGCCCCAAGCCGCTTTTCGAAAATATTTCCGTCAAATTTGGCGAAGGTAATCGCTACGGCCTGATTGGCGCCAATGGCTGTGGGAAGTCCACCTTCATGAAAATCCTGGGTGGTGATCTTGAACCATCCTCGGGGACCGTGATGCTCGATGCCAATGAACGTCTGGGCAAGCTGCGTCAGGATCAATTCGCTTTCGAAGAGATGCGTGTGCTCGATGTGGTGATGATGGGCCACACCGAAATGTGGGCAGCGATGAGCGAGCGCGATGCGATCTATGCGAACCCCGATGCTACCGACGACGATTACATGAAGGCGGCCGATCTGGAAGCGAAATTTGCCGAATATGATGGCTACACCGCCGAAGCCCGCGCGGGAGAATTGCTGTCAGGGGTAGGCATACCAACGGCGCAGCACGATGGTCAGATGAGCAGCATTGCACCGGGCTGGAAGCTGCGGGTGCTGCTCGCGCAAGCCTTGTTTTCCAATCCCGATATTCTCTTGCTTGATGAGCCGACCAACAATCTCGACATCAATACCATTCGCTGGCTGGAAGACGTGCTGAACGAACGTGACTCGACGATGATCATCATCTCTCACGATCGTCACTTTCTCAATCAGGTCTGCACCCATATGGCCGATATGGATTACGGCACGCTGAAGGTTTATCCCGGCAACTATGATGACTACATGCTGGCTTCCTCGCAGGCGCGCGCCCAGCAAATGGCAGCCAATGCCAAGGCCAAGGAAAAAATCACAGAACTCCAGGATTTCGTCCGTCGTTTCTCGGCCAACAAATCCAAGGCGCGTCAGGCCACCTCGCGTGCGAGACAGATAGAAAAAATCAAAGTGGAGGACGTGAAACCTTCGTCGCGGCAAAATCCGTTTGTGCGTTTTGAAATGGGCAAGAAGCTGCACCGACTGGCGGTCGAGGCCAAGAGTATCGAGAAATCCTACGACCGAAAACTATTCAAGAATTTCAGCATCTCCGTTGAAGCGGGCGAGAAAATTGCCATCATTGGTGAAAACGGTGCCGGCAAAACGACCTTGCTGCGCTGCCTGGGTGGCGAATTATGCGGCCTCGCACCCGACGCAGGTGCCGTGAAATGGGCGGAGAATGCCGATCTTGGTTATATGCCGCAGGATCCCACTGAGGAATTCGCAGTCGACAAGACGCTCACGGATTGGATGACTGCATGGACTCGCGAAGGCGATGATGATCAGGCCGTTCGCTCGATACTGGGACGCCTGCTGTTCTCGGGCGATGATGTGAAAAAATCAGTCAAGGTCTTGTCCGGGGGCGAGAAGGGGCGCATGGTTTACGGCAAGCTGATGCTGGGCCGGCACAATGTGATGCTGATGGATGAGCCAACGAATCACATGGATATGGAATCCATTGAATCTTTGAACATCGCTCTGGAAAAATACGAAGGCACCCTGATCTTTGTCTCTCATGACCGGGAATTCGTCTCCTCGCTGGCCAATCGTATTCTCGAGGTGCGCCAGGGGGAGATCATCGACTTCAAAGGCAGCTATGACGAGTATCTGGCGACGCAGGGTATCCATTAATTTTTGATGCAGACTGACGAAGAAGCGACTGCCATGGAAATTAAAACCGTTGAATTTGAACGACCCTCGGGCGATGGCGCCAGTTGTGTGGCGTCAGCCTGGGCCAAGGTACCCGAGATTTTGCAAGCCAATGAAAAGGCGGCGCTCAAGGACAAGATTCGGCGTCTGCTGAAAGAAAAGCAGGCCGTGCTGGTTGCACACTACTATGTCGATGCAGACCTGCAGGATCTGGCCGAGGAAACCGGCGGTTGCGTCTCGGATTCGCTGGAAATGGCGCGCTTTGGTCGTGATCATCCGGCAAAGACGCTGGTCGTGGCCGGTGTGCGTTTCATGGGCGAGACGGCAAAAATTCTGTCGCCCGAAAAGACGGTGCTGATGCCGGATCTGGATGCGACCTGTTCGCTCGACCTCGGCTGTCCTGCCGATGAATTCGCTGCCTTTTGCGATGCTCATCCGGATCGCACCGTGGTGGTGTATGCCAACACCAGCGCTGCGGTGAAGGCGCGCGCCGACTGGATGGTGACTTCATCGATTGGTCTGGATATCGTTGCGCATCTGCATGCGCAGGGCAAAAAAATCCTCTGGGCACCGGATCGCCATCTGGGTGCGTACATACAAAAGCAAACCGGCGCCGACATGCTGCTGTGGCAGGGTTCCTGTCTGGTACACGATGAATTCAAAGGGATCGAGCTTGAACTGCTGCGTCAGACGCATCCACATGCCAAGGTACTGGTGCATCCGGAATCACCAGCAGCTGTGGTGGCGCAGGCAGATGTCGTGGGTTCAACTTCGCAACTGATTGCGGCAGCCGTCGCGTTGGACGCGACAGAATTTATCGTCGCCACCGATAACGGCATTCTGCACAAGATGCGCGCTGCAGCACCCGGCAAGCACTTCATCGAAGCACCAACGGCGGGTAACAGCGCGACCTGCAAGAGCTGCGCGCATTGTCCCTGGATGGCCATGAATGGTTTGCAGAATCTGGCGGATGTGCTGGAGTCGGGTCGCAATCAGGTGCATGTCGATGCCGTGGTGCGCGAAAAGGCCGTGACTTGCATACAGCGCATGCTGGATTTTGCCGCTGCACGCAAAGCCAATACCCGACCCTCGGCGGATTTGGCGGCCGAGCAAAAACTTTTTTCGGGTATTGGCCCGGCATGAGCACGCTGCGCAATCGCTTTGCACCTTTTGATGCAGCGTTGGCGTCTGCTTTCGAGCAAAACATAACATCTGCTTTGGCAGAGGACATAGGCACGGGTGACTGGACGGTGCAGTTGCTCCCGGAGAGTGGCATCGTGCAGGCCCGGCTCACGGTGCGTGAATCGGCCGTGTTATGTGGCGCGCCGTGGTTTGAAGGCGTAATGACGGCGGTGGATCCGCGTCTGCTGATTCAGTGGCATTACGATGAAGGCGATCAGATGCAGGCCGATACCGTCGTTTGCGAGATCACGGGCCCCGCGCGTTCGCTGATGACGGCCGAGCGCACCGCGATGAATTTTCTGCAGCTGCTGTCGGGAGTGGCCACGATCACGCGAGAGTATGTGTCGCTCGTTGCAGGTACTCGCGCTGCCATTCTCGATACCCGCAAAACGTTGCCGGGACTGCGCCTCGCGCAAAAATATGCGGTGCGCGTGGGTGGCGGTCAGAATCAGCGACTCGCTTTGTATGACGGCATTCTGATCAAGGAAAATCACATCGCTGCAGCAGGTGGCATTGCGCCTGCATTGCGGGCGGCAAAGGCACTGCATGCAGGTGTGTCGATTCAGATCGAAGTAGAAAACATCGCCGAATTGGACGAGGCGCTTGATGCTGGCGCAGTTTCGATACTGCTGGATAATTTTTCTATCGACGAGATGCGCACCGCGGTTGACCTTAATGCAGGAAGAGCCTTGCTGGAAGCCTCTGGTGGCATACAGCGCGATACGGTGAGAGCCATTGCAGAAACAGGTGTCGATCGCATCTCGATTGGCAGTCTCACCAAAGACATCCGGGCGGTCGATTACTCGCTCAGAGTTATCTGACCGCACCCAACATCGTCACATCATCAAGACTAGCGTGAGACTCAGGCGCGCACCGCGCTGCGGCGCGCTGGTGTGAGCACGGTAGGCAAAGCTTTGGGCAGTGTCTCGGGATAATCCAGACTGTAGTGCAGTCCTCGACTCTCCCGTCTCGAGAGCGCGCTGCTGACGATCAGCGAGGCGACTTCAACCAGATTGCGAAGCTCGAGCAAATCGCGCGTGATGCGGAAGTTCGCGTAATACTCGTCAATTTCTTCCTTGAGCAAAGCTATCCGGTGTTGCGCGCGCTCCAGCCGCTTGGTGGTACGTACGATGCCCACGAAGCTCCACATGAAACGTCGCAACTCATCCCAGTTCTGGGTGATGACGACCTCTTCATCGGCATTCGTGACTCGGCTCTCATCCCAGGCCGGCAGCGATATGCTTGTGACTCTGGGCTGCTTGGCAATATGCATCGCGGCGGCTCTGCCAAGCACAACGCATTCGAGCAAGGAGTTGCTCGCAAGGCGATTGGCGCCATGTAATCCGGTATAGGCAGTTTCGCCGACCGCGTACAAACCCTGCAAATCGGTGCGGCCTGCAAGATCGGTCACGATGCCACCACAGGTGTAGTGCGTGGCAGGCACGATGGGTATTGCCTGCTTGGTGATGTCGATACCCAGTTCCAGGCAGCGGGCATAGATGGTTGGGAAGTGCGATTGCAGGAACTCGGGCGGCTTGTGGCTGATATCGAGATCGACATAGTCCAAACCCCGTTTCTTCATTTCGAAGTCAATCGCGCGCGCGACCACGTCGCGGGGCGCGAGCTCGGCTCTATCGTCATGCGAGGGCATGAAGCGCTGACCCGCGGCCTGACCGGCTGTCTCGGGCAGTTTGAGCAAACCACCTTCGCCCCGAACTGCCTCGGTGATCAAAAAGGATTTTGCATAGGGGTGATAGAGGCAGGTCGGATGAAACTGGATGAATTCCATGTTCGAGACCCGACAGCCAGCGCGCCAGGCCATGGCAATGCCATCACCCGTGGCCGTATCGGGATTGGTGGTGTAGAGATAGACCTTGCCCGCTCCACCAGTAGCCAGCACGGTGTGATCGGCGTCAATGGTCATCACTTGCCCGGTGCTGACATCCTGTACATACAAGCCGAGGCAGCGTGGCGGCGATTCGGTCAGTCCGAGCTTGTCGGTCGTGACCAGATCGATCGCGAAATGATGTTCGAGCAGGGTGATGTTCGGATGCTTGCGCACCTGCTCTTCCAGCGTCAGTTGGACCGCATGTCCGGTCGCATCCGCCGCGTGAATGATGCGCCGCTGGCTATGACCGCCTTCGCGGGTGAGATGAAAGCCCAACTCGGTTTGCTCGTCACGGGTGAAGGGCACGCCTTGCGCTATCAGCCACTCGATGGCTTCGCGACCTTGCTCGACGATGTGGCGAGTCGCGGTTTCATCGCACAGACCAGCGCCGGCCACCAGCGTGTCGGCCACATGCTGATCATGGCTGTCATGGGAATCCAGTACCGCCGCAATGCCCCCTTGCGCCCAGTCACTGGCACCATCTCTGAGCGCGCGTTTGGAGATGACCACCACCTGACGGGTATGGGCCAGATGGAGGGCAACCGACAGGCCGGCCAGGCCACTGCCGACAATGGCAACATCAAATTTCATGGGGAATTGGCTAAAAATGCGGGTTTCAGGGCGACTAACCGGACTATAGGTGATTTGGGCTTACTCCGCACAGCATGCCTGACCAAGCAGAAATTGCCCCTTTGCGGCACCAAAACCCATAAGTTTCGATCTAGGTCAAATTCTTTTTGCATTAAGCGGATGTGAACGTCTTCTCAAGTATAATGGGCCTCACGTTGAGATTCGAGTAGTAGTGGTGCAGTATCAGTCTGTAATTCCTTACTTGGTTGAGACGCTCTTCTGGCGGATATTCCGCCTCACTTACTAAGATAGGAAATGCAATGGCAACTGGTACCGTCAAGTGGTTCAACGATGCAAAAGGTTTTGGTTTCATCACACCGGACGAAGGTGGCGAAGATCTGTTCGCACACTTTTCCGCGATTCAGAGCAGCGGCTTCAAATCCCTGCAAGAAAATCAGCGCGTTCAGTTCGATGTGACGAGCGGCCCCAAAGGCAAACAAGCATCGAACATTCAGCCCATCTGATTCGTTTGAACCTTGCCTGACTCGCGGCCCGTCCGAATGACGGGTTAGCAAAAAAAGCCTCCTGCCTCCACAGAGTCAGGAGGTTTTTTTATGGCGATTTCCGCCAGTAATCCGTTTGAGCGAATGCTCTGCGCAGAAAATCAACGAAGGCTCGGATGCGCAAGGGCAAATGCTGCCGCTGTGCGAACACAGCGTAGATGTCATTGCCAGGTGCTGCGAAGTCGTCGAGCACGGTGTCCAGCAGGCCTGCCTCAATCTCGGCACCTACCTCCCACATGGATCGCCAGGCGAGTCCTCGCCCTGCGAGCGCCCAATCATGCAGCACCGCGCCATCATTGCAGCCCATGGTGCCAGAGACTTTGACAGTCAGGTTCTTGCCATTCTGGCGAAAAGTCCAGCCACGCTGGCTGCCATCGCTCGACATCGCGAGGCAGTTGTGATGCGATAGCTCGTCCGGCGAGCCGGGTCGTCCATGTTTTTTGAAATACTCTGGAGATCCGACCACCACACGTTTGTTGTCAGCAAGCTTCACTCCCACCAGACTGGAGTCGGACAAATCAGCAATACGAATCGCCACGTCAATGCCTTCGCCTATGAGATCAACCACGCGATCATTCAGACTCAGGGTGAGAGTGACGTCGCGATGCTCTGCCAAAAATGAGGAGATCAAAGGCGCCACATGCTGGCGACCGAATCCCGCCGGGGCCGAAATCAGCAGATGTCCGCTGGGCCGAGCACTGCGCTCGGACACCTGCGATTCGGCGTTTTCCAGATCCAGCAGAATGCGCTGACAGTTTTCCAGAAAGGCCAGACCTTCGTGGGTGAGGGCAATTTTCCGAGTAGTTCTTTGCAGTAGCTTGACGCCGAGTCGGGATTCGAGCGCATCCAGGCGGCGTCCGATGACAGCCGGTGCAATACCCTCGGCCCGGGCAGCGGCGGACAGGCTCCCGCGCGCTGCGACATCCACAAAAGTTGAAATCTGCTTGAAATGATCCATGAAACACGCTGATTTGTGACCAAAGCGGAATAATAATCCTTATCGGGCCATGATTTGTGCGTGATTGTAGGGGTTTTAGCTTGGTAGCCGGGCCTGGCGTTCAGAGAGACTGAATGTAATCCCGCACCCCGGCCAGCAGCATTTCAATCGCAATGGCTGTCAGGATCAGGCCCATCAGGCGTTCAAAGGCAGTCATGACCGCCGGGCCAAGTACGCGCTGCAGATGCTCGGCTGACAGCAGAACGACCAACCACACCGCAGCCACCAGCGACAGCGCGCCCAGGTAGACCGGCATGGCCATATGGCCGTGCGAAGAAAACAGCAACACCGTCACCAGTGCAGAGGGCCCGGCCAACGCCGGTATGGCCAGAGGCACGATGAAGGGTTCGCCGGAAATTTGCTCCGGGTCGCCGAATATGCCACCGGGCTGGGGGAATACCATGCGCAAGGCGATCAGGAAAAGAATCACGCCACCACCAATGCGCAGCGAGATTTCGCTTAACTGCAAGGCGTCAAGAAAATGCTGGCCACCAAACATGAAACCGAGCAGCAAGCCAAAGGCAATCGTGCATTCGCGCACGATGACCCGGGGGCGTCTCTCGGTGGGTACCTGCCGAAGCATCGCAACGAACAAGGGCACATTACCTATGGGGTCAGTCACGAGCAAAAGCAGGATGAAGGATTGGAAAAAACTCTCGCTCATTTACACTGTCACCTTCTGTCGGGCATGGCAGCTCAGCATACGCCCGATCACTGCCAGGGAGAGTCAACTTGTCACAACAATCGGCATCGAAAACAGGCTTGTCGCGACGACATTTCATTCTCGGCGGGCTGGGCATCGCTGGCACTCTGGTGGTGGGCTGGGGGCTGATGCCGCCGCGACAGCGCTTGCACGGCAGCGCGGCCTTGAGAGCGGGAGAGGGTAGTGCCGCGCTCAATGGCTGGGTCACGATTGACACGGACGGCAGCATCGGTGTGGTGGTCGCCAAAAGTGAAATGGGTCAGGGCGTGACCACGGCCTTGCCTATGCTGGTAGCGGAAGAATTGGACGTGCCAATGAGTGCCGTACGTTTGCTGGAAGCACCGATCGACAAAATCTACGGCGACACCAGCATGATGGCCGATGGCCTGCCTTTTCACCCCGATGATCGTGGAGCGATCAAGCGCGTTGCGCAGTGGCTCTCACGAAAGGCCGAGCGCGAACTCGGCGTGATGGCGACGGGTGGATCGTCGAGCATCAAGGACAGCTGGTTGCCGATGCGGGAGGCCGGTGCTGCCGCGCGTGCTCGATTGCTGGCGGCTGCGGCTGCGCAATGGAAGGTGTCGACTGACGAATGCACCACTGCTGCAGGTTTTGTCGTTCATGGGGATGGCCGCAAACTCGCCTACGGTGAACTTGCGGTCGAGGCAGCACGCATGAACGATGTGCCTTTTTCAATCAAAGCGCCGGGCGAGTTCAAGTTGATAGGCAAGGCTACTCAGCGTCTGGACGTGGCTGACAAGATCAATGGTCGTACGCTGTTTGGCATGGACATTCGCCTGCCGGGGCTGATACACGCAGCCATTGCAATGTGCCCTGTGCCCGGCGGATCGCTGTCATCGTTTGATTCCGCGAAGGTCAGCAATATGTCGGGCGTGCTGGATGTGATCGCGCTGCCTGCCGATCGTTCCGGTGCGCCCGAGGCCGTTGCCGTGCTGGCCAAAAGCTGGTGGCTGGCCCACAAGGCGCTGAGCCGGCTGCCCGTGGTGTGGGATGACGGAGCGAACGCGAAGTTCTCGGATGCTGCATTGTTTGCCCAGCTCAAAGAGAGTCTGGATCAGGAAAAGGGATTCACCTATTTCAGTCAAGGTAGTGGTGAGGCACCACCGTCGGCAAAAAAGATCACTGCAGAATATCGTGCCCCGCTGCTCGCGCATGCGGCCATGGAGCCAATCAACTGCACGGCCCAGCTGCTTAAAGATCAACTGACGCTGTGGGTGCCGACGCAAGTGCCGTCGATTGCGGTCAGCGCTGCCGCACGTGTACTGGGCTTGAGCGAAGATCAGGTGACCTTGCACATGACTTACTTGGGTGGTGGCTTCGGTCGGCGGCTGGAGACCGATATGGTAGTGCAGGCTGCGATGCTCGCTCGGGCTGCCAAGGGAGCACCGGTGCGTCTGGTTTGGTCACGCCAAGACGACATGGCGCATGATTTTTATCGTCCTGCTGCAGTGGCCCGGCTGAGCGCGGCGCTGGATGCTTCAGGTCGAGTGGTGCATTGGGAAAGTCATTCAGCCTCCGGTGCGCCGGTACAGCAAATGCTGGCGCGCGCCTTTGGCTTGCCGCAGATGGGGCCAGACAAAACGACGATCGAAGGTCTGCACGATCACTGCTATGAAATTCCGAGTCAGCGCGCATCGCATGTGAAGGTGGATACGCCTGTAGCGCTAGGCAGCTGGCGGTCGGTGGGTCATTCGCATAACGCGTTTTTCAAAGAGAGTTTTATTGACGAGTTGGCGCTGGCAGCGGGGCAGGATACGCTGAGTTTCCGACGCCAGATGCTGCGCGAGCATCCTCGTCATCTGGCCGTGCTCGAAGCGGCAGTGAGCAAAGCCGGCAAAGCAGCCGAGGGTCGAGCGCACGGTATCGCCCTGCATCAATCCTTCGGTAGCATCGTCGCGCAAGTGGCTGAGGTATCGGTGACGGATGGACGCATACAGGTACACCGTATCAGCTGCGCGATTGATTGCGGTCATGTCGTCAATCCGCTGGGCGTGGTGCAGCAAATTGAATCGGCGATTGTGTACGGTCTATCGGCTGCACTGCATGGCGAAATTCAGATTCGCGATGGACGCGTGGTGCAGAGGAATTTTCATGATTACCCGATGCTGCGTTTGCGCGAGATGCCGCAGATTGATGTCGAGATCATGCCAAGTGGGGAAGAGCCCGAGGGAGCCGGCGAGCCCGGCACGCCCCCCGTGGCACCGGCGGTCGCCAATGCGATATTCAAACTGACGGGACAGCGCTTGCGTAGCCTGCCTCTCAGGTTGGGCTGAGAGGCTTCACGAATTCAGCTCATCCAGACGCAGGCGCAGATTGCATTCGCTTTGCCATTGTTCGCGCTGAGGATTGCTCCGTGCTTCACGACTGAGCTCCTCATCACTGCGCTCAAGCTGGGCTTCGAGCAAGCGAGCCACCTGTCTTGGCTCGGGCATCATGGTGCCGTAAAAGGCCACGGTGTCGCCGCGCTGCATCAGAATGGTCGGAAAATTTTCCACATCAAGGTCGCCAACCAGATCGGATTGATCTTCAATATCGATCCAGACGAACTGGTGCTCGGGATACTGCGGTGCCAGTGCTTCGAACCCGGCGCGATACTGCTTGCAGACATCGCACCATCCGGCACACAGGCAAGCAATCACCCATTTACCCGATGCCAGGGCCTCGGACAACACGGAAAAATTTTCGCGGACTAGAAATAGACTGGACATGCCCGGATTTTACCGTAGGGCTGAAGGGCGCTCCCGAGTTTGTCTGCCCGGGGAAAATGCGGTGCGCACGGTAAAATAAGCCCCATGTCCTTGCCTTTGCCCACGATCGCAGCAATAGAAACTTCCACTGAACTCGCGTCTGTCGCATTGCTTTGTGGTGATCGACTCTCGTCGCGCGAATCTTCGGGTGCGCAAACTCATTCCATGACCGTGCTGGCAATGTTGCAGGAATTACTGCGCGAGCAAGAGATCACGCTGGGACAATGCGACGCGCTGGCGTTTGGCTCGGGTCCCGGATCATTCACCGGAGTTCGAACCGCTTGCGGACTTGCACAGGGGCTTGGGTTCGGCGCGAACCTGCCGGTAGTTCCTGTCGTCACTTTACTCGCGTTGGCGGATGGGGCCCGACAACAAGGCGCCGGTGACAACATCATCGCGGTGCTCGATGCACGCATGGGGGAGGTGTACTGGGCAGAATATCGATTCGATGGCCAATGGGAGATCGTCAACGAACCTCGCCTGTCCGCGCCCGAGCAAGTGACCGCACAGGATGCGAAGTGCGCAACCGGCAATGGTCTCGCAGCGTATGCCGATCGTTTTGCCGCACTGCAGCCAATACCGCGCTGGCCCGAAGTTATGCCGCATGCAACGCAAATCGCTTTGCTGGGACGCCAGTTTTTCCAACAGGGTCAGGGTGTGCATGCGCGCGAGGCACAGCCTCTGTACCTGAGGAACAAAGTTGCGCTGACAACGGCGGAGCGTACGGCAGCGCACACGGCAGGAGCAGGCACATGAGTTCGGTATTGCATCATGGCAAGGATGGGCAGCAAATCTGCTTTTCCAAA
Source organism: Pseudomonadota bacterium (assembly GCA_039806005.1). Classification (GTDB taxonomy): domain Bacteria; phylum Pseudomonadota; class Gammaproteobacteria; order Burkholderiales; family Burkholderiaceae_D; genus Pernthalerella. The sequence goes on along the minus strand of JBDKLM010000038.1, from coordinate 620 downwards.
ATGGATGTGACGGACATTGAAGATGTTGTGGCCGTTGAACAGGATGCTTATCCGTTTCCCTGGACGCGCGGTAACTTCCTCGATTCGCTGGACAGTGGTTATGAAGCGTGGGTGTTGCGGGAAGAGGCTGGCCGCTTGCTCGGCTATTTTTTGATGATGCATGCCGTCGAAGAAGTTCATCTGCTGAATATCACCGTGCGTCCGGATATGAAGGGTCAGGGTCTGGGACGCAAGCTGTTGGACAAATTGATGGGATTGGCTCGCGATGCCGGCATGCACGCCGTGCTGCTGGAAGTACGGCCTTCGAACCATCACGCCTTGAAGGTTTATCACCATCTGGGTTTTGTGCAAATTGGACAGCGTAAAAATTATTATCCGGCAGCCGGCGCAACGCGCGAAGATGCCATTGTGATGCGGAAGATGCTTTGAACCATGCAGATGGATCCCGATAAAGTTCGCAAATTACAGCAGATGGGTCTCGGACCCGTCTGGCTACGCCGTGGGCTGAAGATGGAAGAGTCAGCCAGCGATTCCGCGGCGAGCATGGGTGCGAGAACGGCGTCAGCCGAGCAAGACGCCCATGCTGCGAGCGTGATGAGCATGGATTGGATGATGCTCGA
>JBDKLM010000037.1:0-47944 GCA_039806005.1 Pseudomonadota bacterium | reverse complement strand
CAGTCGAGAATTCTAAAATCTGTGCTATCGAGATTTTCCGACATATTTAACCATTAAATTATTAATTTTTGGTATTTTATGCCTCATAAGACCATATTGGCGAGTTTTTTCGGTAGCACCTGCGGTGAAAAATATCTTAACTTAACGCATTCATAACAAATGGCACTTCCGGAGACCCGCATGGACATGAGCAGCCCCGAGCAGCTGATAAAGCAACTCGATCTCGATGAGCAAGAAACCGCAGAATGGATCGCCGCGCTGCACTCGGTGCTCGAATCTTCCGGACCGGATCGCGCTCGTTTTCTGCTCTCGCAACTCTCGAATGCCGCTCGTGAAGCAGGATTGCAATGGCGCGATGCACGTATCACGCCTTACATCAACACCATACGCCCGCAAGATGAAGCGCCTTACCCTGGTGGCTCGGATGCGGTGGCGATCGAAGAGACGATCGCTGGCATTCTGAGATGGAATGCTTTAGCGATGGTGGTGCGTGCCAACCGTGCTTATGGCGAACTCGGCGGCCATATCGCCAGCTACGCATCGGCAGCGGATTTATTCGAAGTCGGTTTCAATCATTTCTTCCGCGCGCGCACTGCGGAATTCGGCGGCGACCTCGTGTATTTTCAGCCCCACTCCGCGCCCGGCATTTATGCACGTGCTTTTCTCGAAGGACGTCTGTCGGCAGACAGTCTTGCGCACTACCGTCAGGAAATCAGCGCCAAAGCCAAAGGCGTGCAGGGCCTGTCCTCCTACCCTCACCCCTGGCTGATGCCGGACTTCTGGCAATTTCCGACCGGCTCCATGGGTATCGGGCCCATCAGCGCGATTTATCAGTCGCGCTTCATGCGCTATCTCGAACATCGCCAATTACTCGCACCACAACCACGCAAAGTGTGGGGTGTATTCGGTGATGGTGAAATGGATGAACCAGAATCATTGGCAGCGCTCTCGCTGGCCTCGCGCGAGAAGCTCGACAATCTGGTCTTCGTCATTAACTGCAACCTGCAGCGTCTCGATGGCCCTGTGCGTGGCAATGGTCATATCGTCGACGAGCTGGAAACTTTGTTTGGCGGCGCTGGATGGAACGTGATCAAACTCTTGTGGGGCTCGGACTGGGATCCGCTGTTTGCGCGCGACGCCAACGGTGAACTGGTCGATGCGCTCAATCGCACTGTCGATGGACAGCTGCAAACCTTTGCTGCGAATGATGGCCCTTTCAACCGTGAGCATTTCTTTGGTCAGAGCCCGGGTCTGCAGGCCATCGGTGCAACGCTCACTGACGAAGAAATCGATCGCCTCAAACGCGGCGGCCATGATCTGCGCAAGATTTACGCGGCTTATCATGCAGCGGCGAATCACAACGGTGCACCCACGGTGATTCTTGCACAAACCAAAAAAGGTTTTGGCATGGGCACCGCTGGTCAGGGCAAGATGACCACGCACCAGCAAAAGAAACTCGAGCAGCAAGATCTGGTGGAATTCCGCGATCGCTTCAAACTGCCACTCACCGATGCGCAGGTAGAGAATCTGGAGTTCTACAAGCCCGCTGATGACAGCGTCGAGATGCGTCATCTGCACGCACGGCGCGCCGAGTTGGGTGGCTTCATGCCCCGGCGGGTTGATCAGCGCCTGCCCATTGACGTGCCAGCACTGGAATCGCACGCGCAATTTGCACTCGAAGCCGATGGCAAGGAAATGTCGACCACCATGGCGCTGGTGCGCATGATGGGCAACCTGCTCAAAGACGCGACTCTGGGCAAGCATGTGGTGCCCATCGTCGCTGATGAAGCGCGCACATTTGGCATGGCCAATCTGTTCAAGACAGTCGGTATTTATTCCTCGCAGGGTCAGCTGTATCAGCCGGAAGATATCGGCTCCATTCTGTATTACCGGGAAGCCAAAGACGGACAGATTCTGGAAGAAGGCATCACCGAGGCCGGTGCGATTTCTTCATGGACGGCAGCGGCCACCAGTTATGCAGTACATGGTCTGCCCATGCTGCCTTTCTATATCTATTACTCAATGTTTGGTTTTCAGCGCATAGGTGATCTGATCTGGGCCGCAGCTGACCAGCGCGCGCGCGGCTTTTTGATCGGCGCCACTTCGGGTCGCACGACGCTCGGTGGTGAAGGCTTGCAGCATCAGGATGGCAGCAGTCATCTGGTCGCGGCATCGATACCGAATTGCGTCTCCTACGACCCTGCGTACGCGTATGAGTTGGCGGTGATCATTGATGATGGCATGCAGCGCATGCTGCAGAAAAACGAAGACGTGTTTTATTACGTGACGGTCACCAACGAAAACGAAGCCCAGCCCAGCATGCCCAAAGGCGCGCGCGAAGGCATCCTGCGCGGCATGCACTGCGTGTCGCCATCGAAAAAACCGGATGTCCGTCTGCTCGGCGCAGGCCCTCTGCTGAAAGAAGCCATGGCTGCTGCGGATTTGCTGGAGGGGATTTTCTCGGTCAAGACCGAAGTCTGGAGCGTGACCAGCTTCTCGGAACTGGCGCGTGATGGCATTGCCTGTGAACGCAATCGTCGTCTGCAGCAATCAGATGATGAGGCATGGGTCACCCAACAACTCAAGGGTAGCAAGGCACCTGTGATTGCTGTTTCCGACTATGTACGCGCAGTGCCCGAGAGCATACGCGCCTACGTGCCGGCGCACTTCGTCACACTGGGTACCGATGGCTTTGGTCGCAGCGATACGCGAGCCAGCTTGCGGGATTTCTTTGAAGTCGATGCAAAGTGGATTGCTTACACCGCGCTGGCGGAAGTTTATGCGGGCAAGAAAACTGCAGATGAAATGCGGGAGATTGCGACGAAGCTGGAGCTGGTGCTGGATAAGCCTTTGTCGACATCCGTTTGACAGCAGCATTTGAATCGTGGCGTGGATCCCGTCCTTCGCCAGAATGAACTGTTAGGGTCGGATAGCTTTTAAAGCGTCATCCCGGCGAAAGCCGGGATCCAGCGCACAATACCTGCAATCCTGAATCGCGCCAAACCCAATCACACATCAGCAAGTTCGCTGCGCGGATGAACACGACGTTCGATTTCTGCTCGTGTAGCCAAGGTCTTGAGATCATAGTCAGCCTGAAGTGCCAGCCACGAAGCCGCATCACCACCGAAATAATGCGCTAGCCGTTCAGCAGTATCGGCCGTAATACCGCGACGTTCTTTCACGATTTCATGGATGCGCGTAGCCGGCACCGCCAGTGCCAACGCAAGTGCATTAACGCTCATCTCGAGCGGGATCAGATAATCTTCTCGCAGTACTTCGCCGGGATGGACAGGACGCATCCGATTAACGGGACGGCTCATAGTTGCACCTTAGTGGTAATCGACAATTTCAACACGCGCCGGGCCACTGTCGCTCCACGTAAAGCACACACGAAACTGGTCGTTAACGCGGATGCTGTACTGCCCGGCTCGGTCACCTTTGAGTGCCTCGAGCCGGTTACCCGGCGGCGAGCGTAAAAAATCCAGCGTTTTAGCTGCGTCGAGCTGCGCCAGCTTACGCTCGGCGACCGCCTGAATGGCGCGGAATCGCCTAGGGCTAGCACCCTCAAACAAGGCCTGCGTCTCGACACATCGGAACGACTGGATCATGGGTCAAGCATATTACGCTTAGCGTAATACGTCAACCGAAAGTCTTGTGCCTGTCAGGCTCTCGCCCGAACACATTGCCATCAAGTTATTGCCCTCGCTTCACCCTAGCGACGTACCAAACACCTGCTCCATCTCACGCCGGAATTTCACCGCCGTTGAATTCGCATCAAACGCGACATCACTCCAACTGACCGCTTGACCGGCTTTCACCGGCTTGATCAGTTTCACGCCGTGCGCAAGACCCAGTGGCAATCCACCCAGTGCAATCGATTCTTGCGCAGGGAACAACTTGCCGTACACAGTGAAACCACCTTCGCCGTCGAGCATCTCGCCGGCTGCCAGATCGCGCTTGGCGGTGGCCACCACATCACCATGCCAGCAGATCGGAGCACCCGTTGACTCACCACGCACGCCGATGGACGCTACGGTGATGCCCAACTCCAGACCGATCAAGTGGTAGGGCTTGTACATCGCAGAGTACTGACCACTGGGATCAGTCACCAGACCATATTCGCGGAAGCAGCGCGCCACATATTCGCTATCGGCGGCAAAAGTGACATACACGCCCCAGCGCAAATCGCGGAATACCGGACGCGTGTCGCGTTCTAGACTGGAGATGACTTCCACCTGACCTCGCACATCCAGAATGCCGCCATCAGATTTCGGCTTCAGAATGCGTGCCAAATCATCCACACCTACCGCAGGAAAACGCAAACCGCTGGGCGCAGCAAGTCCGGTCGCATTGGCCACAGACGCCATTTCAATCGCACTCTTGGTGCCGTCGAGGAAGCTGTTGAACATCTGCGCATTCATGCCGCCTCTGGCAGCGTCTTCGGCAGTCAGTCCATAGTGCTGCCAGACCGTATCCGGCGTGGAGCTGTGATAGCTAGCCAGATACTTGGTGCCCTTACCCGCCGCCACCACGGAGAAGCCGGCGGCGCGCGCCCAATCCACCATTTCGCAAATCAAGGCTGGTTGATCGCCATAAGCCAGCGAATACACGATGCCCGCTTCGTCAGCACGCTGCTTGAGCAACGGACCGGCAAGTGCATCGGCCTCCACGTTGACCATCACGATGTGTTTGCCATGCTCGCAGCAAGCCAGCACATGCGCGATGCCAATCGCAGGATTGCCGGTCGCATCAATGATGACGTCGATGTGCGGTGATTTGATCAGCGCCATGCCATCATCAATGATGGCCGTATTGCCCTGCTTGGCTGCTGAATCGAGTGTGGTCGCCATGAAGCTTTCTTCTTTCCAGCCCACGTTACGCAAAGCTGCTTTGGCGCGATCGGGCGAGAGGTCAGCAATGCCGACCATGTGTATGCCCGGCGTGCGCGGCACCTGCGATAAATACATGGAACCAAATTTGCCCGCGCCTATCATGCCAACGCGCACAGGCTTGCCGTCTGCAGCGCGCTGCTGCAGTTTTGCGAAAAGATTCATCGATATCCCCGGAATCAGGCGGCCATGCCGTCTGGCATGCCGTGCTGCTCGCTGACCGGTGTGCCGTCTTTCCAGGGCAGATCCACCGGATACGACTTGACCAGGCAATCATCAGGTAGACACTCGATGGGCGTGAAGTCGCGATGGGCGATAAAGCCGGGACGCTTGAAGCGGCGAATGTGATTCGATACCGCGCACAGGCTCAGATACACCGTCACACGATTCCAGGGTGACAGGTTAGGCGCTGACGCATGCACCAGACAGCCGTGGAACAGCATCATCGAACCAGCTGGACCTTTCGGTGCCACGATGCCACCTTTGTCGACCAGCGTGCGGATATTGTCATTGCTGATGGTCCACAGCGGATAGCTGGTGGTCGATGTATCGTGACCGGCTTCGAGTGCACCCATCTTGTGGCTGCCGGGGATAAACATCAGCGGGCCGTTGAACTCATTGACTTCATCGAGGAAGATCGCCACATTCATCGCGCGTGCTTCGGGCATCTGATCGTCATTGAGCCAGGTGCCGTAATCCTGATGCCATTGCCAGATGTCGCCATCAAAGGCCATCTTGCCGTTGACCTTGAACTGGTGCATGTAGAGCTTCTCGTCGAACAATTGCTCAACTGGCTTGACCATGCGCGGATGACGCGCCAGTCGTGCAAATGGCTCGCTGTACATATGCGCGGCGAAATTGGTGCGGACGGCTGTCTTGCCCTTCTCGCGGATATTCTCCGCGCGGTCCTGCGCGTACAAGTTCGGGACTTCGTCGGTCAGCGTCTTGATTTCTTCGGGCGAGAAATGCGATGGAAAGAACAGATAACCGTCGCGGTCAAACTGATCGAGTTGTTCCTGAGTGAGTTTCATGCCTGTCTCCTTTGGTGGCTATCGGAATTGGATTGAGAATTGGATTGAGAATTGGATTGAGAAGCGGGGTTTGCATCGGCCTAGGGATCGGCAGACTTGCCGGGGCTGGCGTCGCTCGCACTGGCCAGCCGGGCAACCAGTGATTCACCGGCTTTTTCGCAATGAAGCAAGGCTTGCTGCTGGGCCGCGTCTGGTCGGCCTGAGACGATGAGTTCCAGCATTTTTTCATGTTCATCCCAGACGGCATGACGCGCGCCGGCCTGACTGAGGGTCACCCCCATGATGCGACGTATGTGGTTCCAGTTGCGCTCGGCAGCCTGCAGTAGCAAGGGATTGCCCGCCGCTTCGTAGATCGCACGGTGAAAGGCCAAGTCGGCTTCGATCATCGCGCGCAGATCCCTGCCCCGGGTGGCGGCACGGCCTGCGCCAATGAGGCGAAACGAAAGGTTAGCCTGACGTCGCGCGGCTTCGCGAGCGGCCAAGCCATCAAGGACGGATCGAACCTGATAAAGATTGGCGATATGGTCTGCGGTCAACGGGGCGACCATCACGCCGCGGCCACCGGCATCAATCACCAGACCGTCACGCTTCAACAGCAAAAGCGCCTGCAGTATGGGCTGACGCGACACCGCCAGACTCTCAGCGAGCGCCTCTTGCGTGATGCGCTGACCGGCTGCGAAACGACCTTCGCAGATGGCATCGATGATGGCGCGATACGCCTGTTCGGCGAGATCGGGCGCAGCATTAAGGGGGGTAATGTCGGTCATGAAGCACGTATCGAGTACTGTATTCTGTATACAGAATAACTCGAGACATGCCTAAAGGCAAGTAAAATCAAGGTGATACCGACCGACGGTGGCCAGAACGGCTAGCTCGACCGACCTGCTCGTGCCAAAATCCGCTCGGCCTTCAGGATCACCGGACGGTCCACCATCTTCCCATCCACCGCCACCGCCGCACCCTGGCTACCCGCGGCTGCCGCCAGCACGCGCTCTGCCCAGTCGACTTCAGCCGCCTGAGGAAGATAGCCTGCGTGAACGATGCTGAGCTGAGCCGGATGGATGCAAAGCTTGCCACCGAACCCGAAACGCTTGCCGCGCAGGGTCTCTGATTCCAGCACTACCTTGTCGTCAATGGCCGTGGTCACGCCATCAATCGGCGGCGCAATGCCGGCCAACCTGGAGGCGAGTACCAGTTGCGAACGGAAGTAATCCAGCTCCCGTTCATCGCCCTCAATGCCAAGGTCGACCGCAAAATCAATGCTGCCGAAAGCAAGCCGATCGACGCCCTCTGCGGCTGCGAGCGCGGAGAGATTCGCGAAACCCTGTGCACTTTCGATCAGCGGCAGCACCCGGCGCGCGCCCGCTGTGCGAAGACGTTCGATATCCGCAACCTGGGCCGCCTTGGGCAGCATCACCGCCGCCACGCCGGCATGCGCGCACAGCGCCAGATCGGATACAAACCATGCCGTGTCAGGGCTGTTGATGCGCAGGCAGATTGGCTTGTCCGCCGACAGCCAGGCCGCAACAGCAGCCCGAGCCTTGTCTTTGTCTTGCGGCGACACCGCATCTTCGAGATCGATGATCACCACATCTGCGCCGGCCGCCATCGCCTTGTCGAAGCGTTCGGGGCGACTGCCGGGGACAAACAGGTAGGACACCGGCACGGCAGAGGTTTCCGAGACGGCTGACATTCAGATTGCCTTTTCTTTTGCCAACGCATCGACGGCATCGGCTGTGTAGCCCAGCTCGCTCAGAATTGCGCGCGTGTGCTCACCCAGCGCGGGAATGGCATCCATGCGCGCTTTCCATGCATTGCTGACACCAGGCGGCAGCGGGGCTTTCAGCACGCCCACCGGGCTTGCCACGCTGGCCCAGCGATCACGGGCGCGCAGCTGCGCATGATCCCAGAGCTCATGCATGTCGTTCAGACGGGCGCAGGCAATCGGCGCGTTGTCCAGACGTTCGATGATCTGCTCCGCAGTGAGTGACGCAAAACGACTGCAAATGATCTCGTAGAGCGCCTTGCGCGCAGCGCTTCGCTTGCTGCTTGAATCAAAGCGCGCATCGCTCGCCAACTCTGGCTGAAGCAGTACCTTCTCGCAGAACAGCACCCACTCGCGCTCGTTCTGCAAACCGAGCATTACAATCTTGCCGTCGCCCGCTGGAAAAGGCCCGTAGGGATAAATCGTCGCGTGAGCAGCACCGGCCCGCACCGGTGGCGGCGCGCCTTCATAGGCGTAGTACAAGGGGAAGCTCATCCACTCGGTCATGCTCTCGAGCATGGAGACATCGATACGACAGCCTTTGCCGGTGCGACCGCGCTGAATCAGGGCGGCTAGGATATTCGTGTAGGCATACATGCCAGCGGCAATGTCGGCAATCGAAGCACCGGCTTTTGCGGGCGTGTCCTCGGTGCCCGTGACAGACAGAAAACCGGATTCACTCTGAATCAGCAAGTCGTAGGCTTTTTTATCGCGATAAGGACCATCGGCACCATAACCTGAAATGTCGCACACGATCAGTCCGGGGAAACGTGGCGACAGCGCCTCGAACGACAGACCCAAACGCGCGGCCGCACCCGGAGCCAGGTTTTGTACCAGCACATCTGCCTTGGCCAGCAGACGATCAAGAATGACGCTCGCCTCAGGGTGCTTCACATCCAGCGACAGGCTCTCCTTGGAGCGGTTCACCCACACGAAATGCGATGACATGCCTTTGACGCGATCATCGTAAGCACGCGCAAAATCGCCCACACCGGGACGCTCGATCTTGATCACGCGCGCCCCCAGATCGGCCAGCTGGCGCGTGCAAAATGGGGCGGCAATTGCATGTTCGAGTGTGACGACGGTAATTCCGTCCAACGGACGCATGGTCTCTCCTTTGCGGGTATTCGTTGTTATTCAAATCTTGGTTCGTCGAGCTTCATACGAAGGCCGGATGTTGGGCAATGCGTCCGATGCCGCGTTCAGGCCGTGGCCAAACGTGAATCATGCCAGACTTGCCTCGGCCTGCATGGCCAGCTCGCCACGCGCATTCGCCGCCCACAGCGTCACGCTGCGGCCGTCGTCCTCCAAACGCCCGTGCACGCTGAATGGCTCGATATCAAACAAGGGGCTGACTGCACGAAACGCAAACGAGCTGATTTCGCGGCCGGGCAATTCGCGCTCGGCGAGCCCGATGAGCAGCGTGGCGATCAAGGGCCCATGCACGATCAGGCCGGGATAGCCTTCGACCTCGGTCACGTAACTGCGATCGTAATGAATCCTGTGACCATTGAAGGTCAGTGCGGAATAGCGAAACAGTAGCACCGGATCCGGCACGATCTGCTGCGACCATTGCGCATTTGTCGGAGCGGCCTTGGGTGTGGCAGGCGCATCGCCGGCTTGCGGCGGCTCGCGATACACAATGTCGTGCTCTTCCAGAATGGTCGGCTCGCCATTGACAGCGATCTCATGCGCTACCGTGACAAAGACCAGCGGGCCCGATTTGCCCTGCTTGACGTTCACCGACTTGATCACCGAGGTCCGCTCAGCCATAGCACCGACAGGCAAGCCAGCGCGAAAAATCACGCGGCTGCCCGCCCACATTCGGCGGGGCAGCGTCACCGGCGGCAGGAAGCCGCCACGCTGAGGGTGGCCGTCCGGCCCTATCAGCGAGGCCGGGCTCACAGACCAGAAATACATCCAGTGCCATAACGGCGGTAACGCGCTGCCTTGCGCCGGCGAGGATGGCAATTCCAGCGTCGCGGCCAAGGCGCTTGCCTTGCCCACGTCAATGAGATCAGAACGCGTTTCAGTGCGACCAACCCATTGGCCAAGGTGTTCGATATCGGGGACGTTGTTGGACATGACGAGAGCCTGTCAAAAACCGGGAATACGCTATTGTCCAACAGCCTTAGCCACCGGACAATTTGGATTTGCTGAAGGATGAATTACACCCCGTCAACCGCTCGAGCGCAGGCAAAGGCTAGGGCCTCTCGGAGGACTATAATCACGAACCTGACTGGAGAGCCCCATGAATGTTTTTCAAAAATTTATCGATAGCCGTATCGTCGGCGTCCTCTTGTTCGCTGTCACCGGCATGGCAGTAGCACAAAGCACGCCACCCTCGACGATTGATGCCGCCATGGTGCAATCGACACGCGGTATTGCCGGCGAACTGATGGGCCAGCTGGGACAGAAACTGAAAGCCGCCATGTCCTCCGATGGTCCGGTCGCCGCAGTCAGCGTCTGCAAGGAAGCCGCACCCGCGATTGCACACCAGCTCTCCGCCGCCAACGATGCCAAAGTCACTCGCGTAGGCACGCGCGTGCGCAATCAAAAAATGGGCGCACCCAATGCGTGGCAAAAAGAAGCACTGACGCAATTCGAAGCCCGCCTGTCGCAAGGCGAAAAAGCCTCCGATATCGAATACTGGCAAGTGGCCGACAATGGTCATGGCAAGAATGAACTGCGCTACGCAAAAGCGATTGCGATTCAACCGCAATGCCTCAGCTGCCACGGACCTGCACAAGATATTGCCGCTCCACTCGCCGAAAAACTGCGTATCGAATATCCGAATGATCAGGCGACGGGCTACAGCGTAGGCCAGCTGCGAGGCGCGGTTGTGGTCACCCGCCCGCTGCCGTAAAAACCTGGCAGGTATTTAATGACGATCATCTCCGCGCAGACCGGGATCCGGCACCGGCCCTCTGATGTGACGGCTCTAGCGGATTTGCTGAAACGGCGCGCGATACAGCCACACCGGTTTGCCTTCCACGGAGCGCAGCACGGCAGTTGCCTTTAATTCTTCTGCAGGAAATTCGAGACTGGCCAGCCATGCGCCGGGGCGTAGTTCAGCCGCTGCTTTTTCTACCGCACGCGGCATGGTTTCAGGTCGCTGGAACAGATACACCATGTCATGTGCGGACCAATCTGCGGCCCACATGTCACCTTGTCGTATTTGCGCCCAAGGGCAAATCACGGCAGTCAATGCACGCAATGGCCAGCTCCATTCAACCCCATACAGCCTGACCTGCGGGTACACGGATCGCAATGCGCGCAAACCATGACCCAGGCCACAGCCGGCATCAAGAATGGACGCACCCGAGGGCAGCGGCGCAGAAGTCGCCATGCCTGTCAGGGCCTCGGCGGGTGTGGGAAACAAAGGCGCATCGCGCCATGCATTCATCGGATACACCAGCGCCACGATAACCAGCGGCAGCAGCCAGGCCCAGGCGGGCAAGCTAACGGCGCCAGACAACAGCAACGACAGCGGGAAACCTGCTGCCACCGCGACACGCCGCCAGAACGTGCCCGCCAGTACACTGAGCAGCGCACCCAAGGCCGTCGCAGCACTCAAAGCGAGCCAGAGAGAAACGCCCGCCTTTTGCAGAAATCCGTACACAAGCCAACTACCCGCCCAGGCCATCAAGGCGGGCAAGGGCCAGCGCAGCAATGAAATCGAGATATTTGGCACGCGTGGATTATATTCGCGTCATGCAGACCACTGTAAAAATGACTACACTGCTTCCCGCTTCCATCCCACGCTGTCATTCTGAGGAGAATCCATGAAAGTCAAACAAATTCTATCCGGTGTCGAACTCGTGATCGCTGACCTTGAAGTGCAACTCGAAGGTGAGCTTCGCTCCAGTCACACGCTCTGCGCACTGTTGCGTGATGACGGCGGCAAGGAGGTACTTATCCCTCTGAATACGCCAGACGGTCGCCCAATCTTCATGAATCCCGAGAATGCGATTGCTGACGGAAGCGATCATCCCCACTAAAGCGCATCATGCCCACACGCTTGCTCACGGCGACCTTCAACCGCTTTTTCGAATCCGAAAAAGCCGGCGGTCTGCTGCTCCTGATCGCGACAATCATCAGTGTGGCGCTGACCAACTCAGTATTTGGCCCGCAATATCTCGGTTTCTGGCAATTGAGCTTCGCAGGTTTGACGCTCGAGCATTGGGTCAACGATGCACTGATGGCGATTTTTTTTCTGATGATCGGGCTGGAGCTTGAACGCGAGCTGTATGTAGGCGAACTATCGATTCTGCGGAACGCGCTCCTCCCCATTTTTGCTGCACTGGGGGGCATGGTCGTGCCTGCCATGCTGCACTACCTTTTCAATTCAGGTTTACCGACGCAGTCGGGCGTGGGCATACCCATGGCAACCGATATCGCCTTTGCGCTAGGTGCGCTGGCGCTGCTTGGCGCACGCGTTCCGGCATCACTGAAGGTCTTTGTCGTAGCCTTTGCCGTGATTGACGATTTGGGCGCCATCGTGATGATCGCGCTGTTTTACACCGATACCGTATCACTCGGCTATCTCGCGGGCAGTCTGGGCATCTGGGTTGTATTGCTGGCGATGAACCGATTCTTCCGAGTCGCATCACTACCGATATATCTGGCTGGCGGCGTATTGATGTGGGCGCTAATGCTCAAATCGGGAATTCACGCGACCATCGCCGGTGTGATGCTGGCCTTCGCCATACCCTTCTGGAAAACAGAGGACGCCGAGCATTCACCCTCGCATCAACTGGAGAATAGCCTGCACAAGCCGGTCGCATTTCTGGTACTGCCGATGTTTGCGCTGGCCAATACCGGGATTCTCATAGGAACCACTTGGTGGGCAGATTTGAGCGGACCGAATGCCATGGGTGTCATCGGTGGTTTGGTCATCGGCAAACCGCTAGGGATCGTGCTGCTGTCGTTCGTCGCCGTCATGCTCGGTATTTGCAGTCTGCCGCCCGATCTGCGATGGCGTCACTTGGTGGGGGCCGGGATGCTGGGCGGCATAGGCTTCACGATGTCAATCTTCATCACCAACCTCGCCTTTGCCGATCAGCCGGAACTGATCAACGCTGCAAAAATGTCGGTATTTGCCGCATCTTTAATGGCGGGGGCACTTGGATTTTTGTGGCTGCGATTTTTGGGTTCAGATGAACCCGCAACCCATTAATCAGAGAAAACGATCCAGCAAGCGACGCGAGTGACGATCCATCACTCGCATATCTTCGATGCGATACGTCACCCCGTGGCTGTCCGTGATCAGCAGCCCAGTGCCCCGCAAACGGCGAATATCTTCCTCGCCTTTCAGAACAAAACTGGTGAGACCACGATCAGTACGCACTTGCCAGGTGCTGGGGGTTGAGAAGGTCGACACGGCAATCAGTTTATCGATGACCGGAATGAAATCTCGCTGCGCGATCTCCTCCATCAAAAGCTTGCGGCTGTCGGCATCGAGCTCCGAAATGCGGGCCACGAAAACCAGCTCATGACCTTCGCTGTCGAGGAGCGACACATTTTCACCCGGCGCTTCAATAGGGAAAGGCTGCGCAGGCACGATACCCTCATGCGACTCACCGCGCTCGTCGGTAAACACCAGACGTCCGAATGCATCACGCCAGAGCCGGTGCTGCGAGGGCTGAAACTGTTTGCCTACGCTCTCTTCGATCACGCCGCCGGCCTCGTTCATGACACCACCCGTGCCAATGGCATGTGAACACGCGCCGGCTCCTGGTCTTCGGTATCGACATTGCGCGCCTGTGCTTCATAGAGCCGCCAGTACGAACCTCGCGCTGCCATCAGTTCTTCATGCGAGCCCAGCTCGACCACCTCGCCACGTTCCAGCACGACCAGTCGATCAGCGCGACGCAGTGTGGACAGACGGTGCGCGATCGCAATCGTCGTGCGTCCCTGCACCAGATTATCCAACGCCTTTTGAATTTCTTTTTCGGTTTCCGTGTCCACGCTAGACGTCGCCTCATCCAGCATCAGAATGCGTGGATTGATGAGCAACGCGCGTGCGATGGAGATACGCTGACGTTCGCCGCCCGACAAGCCCTGACCCCGTTCACCGACGATGGAGTCATAGCCGTGGCGAAGGCGAAGAATGAATTCATGTGCGTGCGCCGCGCGCGCCGCTGCCACGATGTCAGACCGCGTCGCATTGGGCTTGCCATAAGCAATGTTCTCGGCAATCGTTCCATGAAACAGAAAAGGCTCCTGCAGTACCAGACCTATGTGCTGCCGATAATCTGCTACCGAGTGGCGCCGGATGTCGGTGCCATCCATCATGATGGCACCATCGGAGACATCATAGAACCGACAGATCAGATTCATCAGTGTGCTCTTGCCAGAGCCGCTGTGACCGACCAGTCCAATCATTTCACCCGGACGAATGTCGAAATTCACACCCTTGAGAATGCGGCGACTGCCATGCCTGAAGCCGACTTCACGCAGCGAAATCACGCCCTGTTTCGCTGGCACCGGCAGAGGATTGGTGGGCTCGGGCACACTGGATTTGTGATCCAGAATATCGAAAATCCGTTTGGCACCGGCCGCAGCTTTTTGGGTATGCGACACGATGCGACTCATGGAATCCAGCCTGCCGTAAAAACGACCTATGTAGGCAATGAACGCCACCAGCACACCCACGGTCACCCCGTGATGCATCACCAGCCAAATGCCAAAACCCCAGACCACCAGCAAGCCAACTTCGGTCAGCATGGTGACTGTGGGAGCGAACAAGCTCCATGTACGGTTGAGTTTGTCATTCACCGCGAGGTTGTGCATGTTCGCATCGCGAAACCGCTGCGACTCGCGCGCTTCCTGAGCAAAGGCTTTGACCACGCGAATACCGGGAATCGTATCGGCCAGCACGTTCGTAACATCGCCCCAGATACGGTCGATTTTTTCAAAACCAGTGCGCAAGCGGTCGCGAACCGAATGAATCATCCATACGATCAGAGGCAGCGGCAGCAGGGTCACCACCGTCAGCCAGGGATTAATTGTGAAAAGAATCACCGCTGTCATGAGCAGCAGCAGCACGTCCGTGGCGAAATCTAGTGCGTGCAGCGACAGGAAAACACAGATACGGTCGGATTCGTTGCCAATACGCGCAATCAGATCACCCGTGCGCTTGGCGCCAAAGTATTCGAGCGAAAGGGTCATCAGATGATCGAAGGTGGCCGTTCGCAAATGCGCACCAATGCGCTCGGACACCAGTGCGAGCAGATAGGTGCGCCACCAGCCCAGCACCCACGCCGTCAATGCAGCAACGAGCAGCCCGGATAAATAGAATATGACGTCATGGGTATCGATCTCTGTACCCGTGTGGGTCGGAATCAGGATCTCGTCCATCAGTGGCATGGACAGATAGGGTGGCACCAGCGTCGCGGCAGTAGCGGCAAGCGTCAGGAAAAAACCCAGAAGCAGCTGCAATCGATAGGGTTTGGCAAAACGCCAGAGCCGAAACAGTACCCAAGTCGAGACAGGCTGCAAAAGCTCACGATGACAAACTGGACATTCCTCGCTCTCTTCAGGCAACGCAGACTGACAACTGGGGCAGCGAGCCGCTGCCTCATCAGTGGTCAAGGTCTGGCCTGCACGGGTCATCTGCGCACGCTCGAATTGCTGCATCAGTCGTATTGCGCCCACTTCCTGCTCCAGCGTGAAACGCCAGCGCGCAAGGCAAGACTGCGCGTTATGCAGAGCCAGCGTGGCCACGCCAGCGTGGTCCGTATGATGCAGGCTCAATTCGCTGTTGAGCGGCCAGCTGACCCACCCGTGCCCATCCGAATCGCTTATTATTCGATCCGTTGTGAGCAAAACTCGGCTCGCCGAGAACCGCAACGCCGCATCAAGGTCGGGCTCCAGCGTGGCCAGCACCTGCTCCCCAGACTGCAAGGGTGGCAAGGATCTGTGAAGGGAAGCCGTTGGGCCGTCCTGCGCCTGGGCGCCTTTCACGGCGGGTGACGATACACTGGAAGACATGAATGGGAGCGTTGGTTCTGCGATGCGATCTATGTTTATTTTAAGTCTCTATGGGTGACGCCGCACAACCCTGCGGCGATCAGCGCGGATTGTCGCGCAATCCGCAGCACTCGTCCAACGTGGGCCACATATTACCCTTTTACGCCGTTTTGATCTGACATGACCCAACCTGCCGCTCCAGCCCCCATGCCTGAAGGTCCGCTGGAAATCAATGTGCTCCGTGTGACCTACCTGCGCGGGCCCAATATGTGGACCTACCGCTCGGTTCTGGAAGCCTGGCTGGATCTCGGTGAGCTGGAAAACTGGCCCAGCAACAAGCAACCCGGCTTCATCGACCGTCTGCTGACGGTACTCCCTCAAGTGGCGGCTCACCACTGCAGCCCCGGCGTGGCCTATGGTTTCGAGCAGCGGCTGCGCGAAGGCACCTGGATGGGTCACATCCTTGAACACATCATCATCGAATTGCTTGAGCTCTCAGGCATGGAAGCCGGTTTCGGCCAGACACGCGAGACCACCAAGTCCGGCACCTACCGGATGGTGTTTCGCGTCCCCGAAGAAACCGTAGGCCGGACGGCACTCGATTCCGGTCTGGCCTTGCTGCATGCGGTCATCAACCATCAGCCATTCGACATCGAGCCCGAGCTGGCCAAGATCCGAAAAGCGATTGATGAGCACTATCTTGGCCCGAGCACGGCGCACATCGTGGCCAGCGCCAATCAGCGCAAGATTCCGCACATCAGGCTCAACAAAGGCAGTCTCGTTCAACTGGGTTACGGCGCGCTGCAAAAGCGCATCTGGACCGCAGAGACTGACCTCACGAGCGCCATCGCCGAAGGTATTGCCGGCAACAAGCACATGACCAAGTCGCTGCTGAAAAGCTGTGGCATTCCCATTCCCGAGGGCGATGTCGTTCACAGTGCCGAAGAAGCCTGGGAGGCTGCGCAAGATATTGGCATGCCCGTTGTGGTCAAACCCCGCGACGGCAACCGTGGCCGCGGCGTGATGCTCAATCTCTCTACCCAAGAAGAAATCGAGGCAGCCTATGCAGTCGCGCTGGCGGAAGACATCGACGTCATCGTCGAGCGCTACATCGTCGGTCACGAGCATCGCGTGCTCGTCGTTGGTGGACAGGTCGTGGCCGTGGCACGCGGCGAAAGCGCCTGGGTGACCGCCGATGGACGATCAACCATCGAGCAGCTGGTCGACGCGCAAATCAATAGCGATCCCCGCCGCGGCAATGCCGATATCCATCCGCTCGAAACCCTGCATCCAAAAACCAATAGCGTGATTCAAGCCAATCTGCAACGGCAGGGACTCATGCCAGATGATGTCCCTGAGGCAGGCCGTCGCGTGCTGATTGCGGCCAATGGCAATCACGCGATTGAATGCACCGATCGCATCCATCCCGACGTGGCTCATCTCTGTACCCTCGCCGCCCGCGTGGTGGGGCTTGACATCGCAGGCATCGACCTCGTGTGTGCCGACATCAGCCAGCCGCTGGAATCTCAGGGTGGCGCCGTGGTCGAAGTGAATGCCGGCCCAAGTTTGCTGATGCATTTGCGTCCGGCCGAAGGCGTACCTCAACCGGTTGGCAATGCCATTGTCGGCCACCTGTTTCCCGAAGGTCAGCGTGGACGCATACCCATCGTTGGCATCTCTGGCAGCATTGTGACCACCCCCATTGCACGATTGGTCGCGTGGCTGATGCAGCTCTCTGGTGCGCAAGTTGGCCTTGCCTGTCGTGATGGATTGTTCGTTGGTCCGCGGCGCCTCGAGCATGGCGATGCTGCGCACTGGGAGTCAGGCCAGCGCCTGTTGATCAATCGTAATGTCGAAGCCGCCGTGTTCGAGCATGACCCCATGACGCTCCTCACCGAGGGAGTCGCCTATGACCGCTGCTGGGTCGGCGTCGTTACTGACAGCGAGCCGGTGGCCGGGCTGGATGAGCAGCTGATGACGGAGCCAGAGCACCGCTACAAAATTTTGCGGACCCAAGTCGATGTGGTGGTCGAAACCGGTGTCGCCGTGCTCAATGCCACTGATGAGACTGTGCTGTCCATGAGCGAGCTATGCGATGGAGATGTGATTCTGTACGCCGCCGATGGGCAGCATCCGGCGCTGCTGGCTCACCGCGAGGCTGGCAAACGCGTCGTGTTCGTTCGCGAGGGTCATATTGAATGCGCAAGCGGTGGCGCAGTGACGCATGGCTTCGATATGCAAACCGACATCGGCCCTGCCGCACGCGCGCTGCCTGCTGAAGTTCTTTTGCCCGCCATCGCTGCGGCCTGGGCGCTGGGCCTGAACGACGCCACCATACGCACGGGTCTGGAGACCTTTGCAACCGATGAGACCCAAAAACTGGTGATTGCCTGAGCATGGAAATACTGCAAACGAGAGCCCTGCGCGGGCCCAATCTGTGGAGCCGTTATACCGCTCTCGAAATTGAAGTGCGCTGTGCGGCGGCTGAACTCGGTCTTGAACAAATACCGGGTTTTGAAGAAACACTGCGCAGTCTTTTCCCCGGCATCGGCGAACTGCGCGCTCTGGGCTATACCGGGCCGCTGACCCTCGCACACGTACTCGAAGCCACCCTGCTCGCGCTGCAGGCACAGGCAGGCTGCCCGGTAAGCTTCAGTCTGACTTCCCTGACACCGGTACCCGGTGTGTTTCAAGTCGTGGTGGAATACAGCGAAGAAGACGTGGGCCGTCTCGCTCTCAAGATGGCGCAACAGATCGTTGCGCATGCCTTGAAATTATCGACGGGGCAGATTGCTGCGCAGACGAACGCTCCCGACGTGCCAGCCATGCTCGCCGAACTTCGCGAGCTTGATGAAGACAATCGGCTCGGGCCAAGCACTGGCTCCATTGTGATGGCGGCCGTCGCACGTGGCATACCTTTCAGGCGCATGACCAGCGGCTCACTGGTACAGATAGGCTGGGGCCACCGACAGCGTCGTATTCAGGCAGCTGAAGTGGATTCCACCAGCGCGGTAGCAGAATCCATTGCACAGGACAAGGATCTCACCAAGCACTTGCTGCATGCCGCCGGTGTGCCTGTCCCGGTGGGCGCACCCGTGAAGTCCGTTGACGAAGCCTGGGAAGTGGCGCAACGCATAGGCTTGCCTGTCGTGGTCAAGCCGCAAAATGGCAGCCAGGGCAAAGGCGTCACGGTCAATATTCAGACGCGCGAACAAATCGAAAAAGCCTTTCATGCTGCGACCGGCAAAAGCCCCGTGCTGGTTGAAAAATTTTTCCCCGGTAGTGATTACCGCCTGCTCGTCGTTGGCAACAAGCTGGTAGCAGCGGCGCGGCGCGATCCGCCACTGGTAACGGGTGATGGCGAGAACTCGGTAAGGCAGTTGGTCGACATCGTCAATGCCGACCCGCGTCGCAGTGACGGTCATGCGACCTCACTGACCAAGATACGCTTCGACGACATCGCTATCGCCTGCCTGTCAGCGCAAGACCTGCATCCGGATTCCGTTCCCGAAAAAGGTCGGCGCGTGATCTTGCGCAATAACGCCAACCTGAGCACCGGCGGCACGGCCACCGATGTCACCGATGATGTCCATCCCGATGTTGCCGCTCGCGCGATTGACGCTGCTGCGATGGTAGGACTGCATGTGTGTGGTGTCGACATCGTTTGCGAGAGCATCATGCGTTCTCTCGAAGAACAGAATGGCGGCGTGGTCGAAGTCAATGCAGCGCCCGGACTGCGCATGCATCTCTCGCCGTCTTACGGCAAAGGCCGCAATATCGGTGAAGCTGTCATGCAACTGATGTTCGAGCCGGGTGATGACGGCAGAATCCCGGTGATCGCAGTAACCGGCGTCAATGGCAAAACTACCACCACACGCCTGATCACGCACGTCCTCGCTGCAAGTGGTTTATGCGTGGGCATGACTAATACCGATGGCGTGTTTGTCGATGGCCGACAGACTGACAGCGGTGACTGCAGCGGGCCCAAGAGTGCTCGTAACGTGCTCTCGCATCCGCACGTGCAGGCAGCAGTGCTCGAAACAGCGCGCGGTGGTGTACTGCGCGAGGGCCTGGGTTTCGACAAATGCGCCGTCGCCGTCGTTACCAATGTTGGCGAAGGTGACCATCTCGGCATGAATCACGTGCACACGCCCGAAGACGTTGCACGCGTCAAGCAAATCATCGTACAAAACGTTGCACCCAACGGCTATGCCGTACTCAATGCTGCCGATCCTCTGGTGGCCGGCATGGCACCACATTGCCCTGGCAAAGTCATCTTCTTTGCACAGAATGCCCATCATCCCGTACTCGTTACTCACCGCGCACGCGGCAATCGTGTGGTGTTTGTCGAGAACGGCGACATCGTCGTGACCGAAGGCGCGATGCAGCATCGCATGCCTTTGGCCGATGTGCCACTCACGCGTGGCGGACTGCTTGGATTTCAGATCGAGAACACGCTGGCCGCAGTCGGCGCCTGCTGGGGACTCGACATGGACTGGCAGCACATCGTCAGTGGCATCAACAGCTTTCACAATGACAGCAAGAATGCTCCGGGTCGTTTCAACCTCATGCGCTATCGCGATGCCACCGTGGTCGCTGATTACGGACACAACCCGCATGCGATGCGTGCACTGGTCGCTGCCTTTGATGCACTACCCGCAAATCACGGCATGAAACGCACCGTCGTCATCAGCGGTGCCGGTGATCGCCGCGACGAAGATCTGCGTGAACTCACGCGCGTACTCGGTGCTGCCTTCGACAACGTCGTCCTCTTCGAAGATGCCTGTCAGCGTGGTCGCGCCGATGGCGAAGTTCTGGGTCTGCTGCGTGAAGGTTTGCAAGGCGCTGAGCGCGCCAGCCATGTTGAAGAAATACGCGGCGAATTCATCGCCATCGATCGCGGCTTATCCTTGCTCAATCCCGGTGACCAGTGTCTGATACTGGTCGATCAGGTGGAAGAGGCGCTGGCGCATCTGAGCATGCGCGTCGCAGACGATTAATCACCGTTTGTCTCGTCGAGGTCAGCCCACGGCCTCAGCGGCAAAGATCTTCCCCTCCACCTACCGAAGTGGCAAAGCCTTGCCGCTTCGGGCACAGGAACCTGTGCCTCCCACCGCACCGCAGTAGTGGCATGTTTTTTGCGAACACCGAGCGCATTGTCACTATCTCGCCCAAAGCCAGCAGGCGGTGGGCTCGCAAACCATGCAAATCGACGGCACAAGCGCTTTCATTCCTGTGTCGCTGGGTACATCACCCAGTCAGGCTGAAGCCAAGGCCCTGCTCCTGCCGGAGCTGCAAAAACTCGTGCCTGAGGCGAGTGCGACCGATGTCGCGCCAAAGGGTTTCCCCAAGGGAGTGAGTTGGACGGACGCCTACAAGATGGTCACCGCGTGGCACCGGGACAGCGAGGATGCGCAACCCAAATTCGGCATCCTTGTCGATCGACTGACCGGCGCCGTGAACGGCACAAAAACATTGGCCAAGCTGGGCTACACTGACCTCGCTCGCTTTCCGCGCGGCACCTCTGTACAAAATGCGATCGACAAGCTTTACGGTACTGCCTCGAATGGCTTTCTTGCCTCTGCCATGTCCCGAGCCGGCATTTATGATTTACGCGATTTCCCGCCCGGTACGCGCGCCTTCGATGCCTTCAAACTCGTCGAGGACGCACAAAATCCCGGGGTCGTATCGCGCGACAAATATCTCGAATACAAACAGGCTTTTTCAAGCCTCTCCGCGATCGGCATCACCTCGCTGCAAAACTTCCCCAGCGGGACCACGGTGGTGCAAGCCAGAGACATGCTCGCCCCCAAGGCGGAACAAATGCTGACCATGATGGGCGCTGATGACAGTGTTTTTGCCAACCCCGATCAGTCGGCACTCGACAAACTAGCGATCACCATCAACCTGCCCAAGACCATCAATCAGATGGCACCGCTCCCCTCGGAGACCGCACAGCGTGCCGCCCTGGTCGCCAAATTTCGCACGGTCTCGGAGCAAGCCAACGCAGCACGTCAGCTGGGCATGATGGGTTACCAGAGCCTTGAGCCATTCAAAGGCATGAGCGCACTCAAGGGGAAAGAACCCAAAGCGACCGATGCACTCGCACTGGTTAAAACCACGCCGCAGCCCTTCGATCTGCCACGGCCAGCACCTGTCACCAGTGGCAAAGATAATTTTGCCCGGCTGTTCGCGCCGACCAATGCCAGCAAGATCCGTACATATGGGACCCCCAATCCGGTCACCAAAATGGTACTGGCCCCGCAGACACAGGACCGCGTCACCAAAAATCTCCTGCCTCCCACTCGATCCGTCACCACCGCTGAGGTGCTGGCGTTTAACCAGGTGTACTGGGGCCGAACCTAAGCCCTGTCCCGCTTGGCCGCCGTGAACCGAGCGCGCGGCAATTGATGCTAAATTAGTCCTGTTTCCGAAGAGAAACTGTGCGGACGCCCAAAGCCGGCCGAGCACATTCATTCGTTGATGACAGGGACATGATGAAACGAGGCTTTTTTCTTTGGCTGTGCCTGGTTCTGATGCAGGTATCGGCAGCGCACTCCCAGAGCATCTTCGAGATAACGAACGCCGTGCCCATGGTGTTCAGTGACAAGGCCGGAACCAAAGTGCTGGCTGAGACGGATCACGAACTCAGCCCGGAACAAGCCCGCGAACGCCTCAACGACTTCCAGCCACCCGAATCCATAAGCCGCATTCAGCCGCGCCAGTACTACTGGGTGCTCAGTCATCTGCAAAGCCGACTCGACACAGACAAGGAAATCCGCATCGAGCTGCCGATGTGGGAAGGCATGCATCCCTGGGTGATTTTCGAAGATGGGAGGACACAGCAATTACAGTCCACCGGAAATTTCTGGGGCAATTATTCCAAGCTGGGCGATGCCAATCCCTACGTCGTTGGAATCGACGCTGTGCCCAGCCAGTTTGCTGTCTTTACACTGCGCCGGGGCGAATCCGTCACGCTACTGACTCGGGTGCGTGCCAGCGCCAATTTCATTCCCAGTGGTTTCATCCCCTCTTTCTCCGACCATAGCCGCATGCTGGAGTTGCGCCGATTCGGCCTGCATCTTGAAGGCATGCAGGCGGGTATCTTGCTGGCATTGGGCATCTTCGGATGGTTCTCCGTATTTCAGAACCGCGACCGTACCAGCCTCGCTTATGGTGTCTGGATCCTCTTTGCGCTGTTATCCGCGACTTCGCTGCGCGTGCATGATGGCAGCCGCTTGTTCGAGTTTTATGTGGATATCGAAGGCAGGCGCACAGGCCATGTGATGACTGCTGCGGTCATTATGAATATCCTCGCCTATTTTCAGGCGATGTGCTACGTGATCTTCGCGCGCAATTTCCTTGAGCTGAAAACCCATATGCCCCGGGTGCATCTGGCAACGAATGTCTACCTTGTTCTGACACTGGGGCATTTGTATCTGGTCGCTTTCGTTCCGCACTCGATACCACAGACATGGCTATGGTCACCCCTGTTCGTTACATTCTTGCTGGTGCTGGTAACCATCTTCAGTTGTGCCTTCGTTCGCTATCGTCAGGGCTTGCAGATCGCAAAATTTTTCATGTTCGCGATGGTGCCCTATTTCTTCTTCCGAGTGATTTTTTTCCTTGGCATTCTCAACGTACCATCGCCCTTCAGCTATCTCGATAAATACGGCATCGGTCTTTTCCTGCAAAATTCGAATACGGCGCAAGCCATGGGAGTTTGTGCTGAGGCATTGATCATGGCGATGGCGGTCATCAGCAAGACGCGCTGGCTGCAGCAGGAGTTGAGTCAAAAAATCCAGGCACAAAAGGAGCTGGTTGAAAATCAAAATCAGGTACTTGAATCGACCGTAGCCGAACGCACTCGCGAACTGGTGGAAAGTAAAGCCGAGCTGGAAAAGCAGCATGAGGTTGTCGTTGATTCGATCCGTTATGCGAGTCGGCTGCAGCGTGCTCAGCTTCCTCGCTTGCAGAGAATAGAAAAATACTTTTCCTCATTTCATGCCATCTGGGAGCCACGCGACACCATCGGTGGTGACGTCTGGTGGGCATCACTTCCTGATGATGAAGGTCGGATCGTCGTCGCCGTGGCAGACAGCACCGGACATGGTGTCCCTGGTGCCATGCTGTCAGTGCTCATCAGCACCTCGCTGGAACGCATGTTTGCAAGCGACCCTTCGCTCGATCCATCCCGTGCACTGATGTCGCTCGATGCCGCATTGCGCACGGGTCTGAATCAGGACAGCGACCATGCCGAGAGCGATGATGGCTGCGATGCAGCGATTGTTCGAATTGATCCTGCAAGGGGTCTGATTGAATTCGCCGGCGCGAAGCTGGGCTTGCTGCATGTACGCGCCGACGGCTCGCTGGAGCGGATACAACCCGCCCGCTTGTCGCTGGGTTATCGGGAACCACCCCACGAAACACCTCAGTTGCATCAGCTTCGCTATGCCCAAGGCGATACCTTCGTCATCGTGTCCGATGGCCTGACCGATCAAATCGGTGCGCGCGATGGCGGACCGCCGCGCGCCTATGGTTACCGGCGATTGCATGAACTGGTAGCGCGCCTCCACCACCAGAGTGCCACGGAGATTGCGGAGGCCATGCGCGACGACTTGCAACAATGGCAAGGGGAGCAAATGCGCCGGGATGATGTGACCGCCGTGATCTTCAAACCCGTCTGAGACAGGCGAAATTGTTCGGCGGCGTCCTCAAGTTTTCCGGCCTGCTGCCGACACCCCAGATTACCGCCGGTGAATTAAGCAAAGTCAGCACTTTGTTTATACTCGGGTTTGCGTAAAGTTCATCTCTGGAGATAGCAAAATGAAAAAAATCATTATTGGGGGCCTGCTGGTGCTGTCCGGTACCGCTTTGGCGGGGGACTACAAGCCATTCGTGGCACTGGACTCGAGTACTGAAAAAGATTCGCTCGCCAATGAGTACATCGGCGCCAACGTCACAATCGGCGTTAAAGGACCAGAGAAGGTGGAATATTCGGTGAAGGCTGGCGTCAGCTTGAAAAACACCAGCAGCAGCGACACCATCAGCAACAACGTCGAGCTGAAGATCAAGAAATCATACGATGTTGGCATGTTCTTCATCCCCTACGTAGGCTTGCGTCTGGGTGAAAAGCTGAACTACAACACAACACACTTCACGCATTACGCCGTCGATGCGGGCGCAAAGATACCGCTTTCGACCGGTCTGGCTCTGGATGTCGGTTATCGTTATCGCAATGCATTCGACTCAAGTCAGAACTATCGCAGCAATCGCTACCATGCGATGTTCCTGTACGACTTCGATCAGCACAACACTGTGGGCCTGCGTTATGCGAGCAGCTTTGCCAACAGTGGCACAGAAGACCGCGACAGCTGGCGCGTACACTATCAGCGCAACTACTGATCCCTGCGCGACCCGCAGTCAGGCCTCATCCGAACCCGGCAGCCCAAAGCTGCCGGGTTTTTTATTGCCGAAAGCCTAAACACGCCAAACCATGCCGGCCTGAAAATATTTTATTTTCCTGACATAATTCGACTTGGAAGCTGACAAATAGCTGACGGATGTTTCTAAATTAATACTTTTCTATTGTTTTGCTGTCAATGAAACAAGGATGCAATCAACCTGGATGTTTTTTGTGGGCGCAGGACTGCCCGCACCTCGTTTAGTCTTCTGGTGCTCGCAGCTTCAAGCGCCGCGAACTCGCCTTTAAACGCGGAGTTCTCAGCATGTCCGTAATTTTTACTGAAAGTCGATCTATGCCGAGTAGCACTGGAGCCAAAACAAGTCGTTATTACCGTTCCAGGATTTCAAGCGCCGTCCGCGTCATTTCGCGTTTGCCAGCATGCCTGTTATTGGTCTGTCTGACTGCGTTGCCGGCACGTGCAGCAGAGCCTGGCACATCAGCCGCCCACATGATCAGCATCGACGATCTGGTCATGCTGGTCTTGCAGCACAACCCGGCACTTCGTGCGGGTCAGCGCAGCATCGATATCGCCACTGCGGGTGTCACGACAGCTGGCGCGATTCCGAATCCACGCATCGAGGTCAATACCGGGCGCAACAGTACACCCACAACCTCTTCGCAGGCGGGCACCATCGTCGGTATCGGCGTATCGCAATTCATCGAAAATCCCGAACTGCGTAGTGCACGCGTCAACACAGCGCTGTATGCCGAACAAACCAGCTTGCAATCGCTGTCGCAAATCCGTAATGAGCTGGTTGGTCAGGTCAAATTGCGCGCCTATGAATATCTGCTGCGAAAGGAAGAAGCCCTGGCAGCGGCGGATGCACTGGCCCTGCTGCAGCAAATTCGGGAACGCGTGAAAGTCCGCGTCGAAACCGGTGAAGCGGGCAAGTATGAATTGATCAAGTCCGACGCAGAAATCATCAATGCCCAGCAGCGCGAGCAAACTGCGCGGCTGCAAATTCAGCAGGCGGCAATATTGCTAAACCGCCTCGCAGCAGGCCAGCTGCCGCCGGTCTGGGATCTGGATGCGCAGCTCAATGAAGTTATTGCCCTACCCGAGCTTGAGGCACTCAAAAAATCGGCCTTGCAATCCAATCCTGAATTACGCGTGCTCGAATCAGAATACGAGCGAAATCAATCGCGCATCGCCGAAGCTACTGCGAGCCGTCTGCCCGGCCTCGAATTGCGACTGTCGCAAATACGCGAGCCCGATGTCAGGCAGGACGTGCTGGGTGTCTCCATCCAGGTTCCCTTGTTCGACCAGCGCCGTGGTCCCCGCGCAGAAGCCATCGCAGAGCGCGAACGCACCACCGCGAGGCTGGAAGGTCGCCGTGCCGAATTGATGCAACAGCTGGAGTTGTCGTGGAAATCCGTAGAAATCGCCCGCGTGCGCATCAAGGCACTCTCCGAAGGCGCGATGCGTGATGCAGAAGCCGCGCTGCGCGTCGCACAAGCCGCATATCGCTTTGGCGAGCGCGGCATTCTTGAAGTACTGGATGCCCAACGCGTGTTGCGCTCCGTACGTCAAGACCTGCTGCTCGCGCGCTACCAATTACAGGCATCCCTGATAGAGCTCGATACGCTCGCCGGCCGCTACGCCAGCCCGAACCAGTAAATCAAGAACCAACCTTACATTCCAACAACGCCATCATGACCGCTACTTACCCCCGCCGCATTGCAGCGCTCACCCTCAGCTGTCTCGTCCTCTTGCTCGCTGGCTGCGGCAAAGATGATGCAGCCAAGAAGCCTGCCGCGCCCGCTGTTCAGAAAAAATCGGACCCATTGGTGGTCGAGCTTAGTCCCGAGATGACCAAGCAATTCCGCATCGAGGCGGCTCAGATGGCAAGTATCTCCATCACGCAAAAAATCGCGGGGCGCATTGAAGCCAATGAGCATCGCACGACCCGTATCGGCGCTTCTGTATCGGGTCGGGTGATTCAGGTGATGGCTGAGGTTGGTGACCGAGTCAAAGCGGGGCAGGCACTGGCGCGTCTGGCCAGTCCGGAACTGACGAATGCACAGCTCGCCTTCCTGCGCGCAGTGTCCAGCACCAAGCTGGCCGAGCGCTCGGTGGAACGAGCGCAACAACTGGTACTCGCCGATGTGATCGGTAACGCTGAATTGCAGCGTCGGGAGGTAGAACTCTCGGTCGCACGCGCCGAGTTGCGCGCAGCGAGCGACCAGTTGCGCCTGATCGGCATGTCACCCTCTGCCATCGAAAAATTGCGTGAAACCGGCGCTCTCGCTTCCGAAGTACCGATCACGGCAACACGAACGGGCATCGTGATTGAGCGAAAAGTCAGTCAGGGCCAGGTCGCTCAACCGGGTGATCCTTTGTTCACGGTGGCCGATCTGTCGAATGTGTGGGTGGTCGGTGCCCTGCCTGAACAAGACGCCAACTCGGTCAAATTGAATCAACGTGTTGAAGTCGAAGTCGCCGCTTTGGGGCAGCAGGTCATGAAAGGGAAAATCGTTTATATCAGCGATACCGTTCAAGTGGATACGCGTACCGTACCTATCCGCACCGAAGTCGACAATCCGAAATCCGAACTCAAACCACAAATGCTGGCGACATTGCGCCTCAATGGCCTGCACGTTGACCAGCTTGCAGTTCCTGCCTCCGCGGTGGTGAGAGAAAACGATAAAGATTATGTCTTCGTCAAAATCGGAGAGAACCGTTTCCGGCTCACTGAAGTGGACTTGGATCCACCCGCGGGCGAGTTACGCCCCGTGCGAAAAGGTATTGAGGTTGGCACTCCGGTGGTGGTGGATGGCAGCTTCCACCTGAACAGTCAGCGCAAGCGCGCCGAGCTGGAGTAAGGCCATGATCAATGGTTTGATTCGCGAGGCGCTGAGCGCCCGCCTGATCATGGTTGTGCTGGCACTGGCACTCGTGGCCTTTGGCGTGCGGTCCACCATGCATCTGTCGGTGGATGCTTTTCCCGACGTGACCAATGTGCAGGTGCAGATCGCCACCGAAGCACCCGGTCGCTCGCCGGAGGAAGTCGAACGATTTGTGACGGTGCCTCTTGAAATCGGCATGACTGGTCTGCCTGGACTGACCGACATGCGCTCTCTCAACCGTAGCGGCTTGTCCATCATCACGCTGGTGTTCACCGACAGTACCAATGTGTACTTCGCCCGACAGCTGGTGATGGAGCGCCTGATCGAAGTCAACCCGCGTCTGCCCGATGGCATCACGCCAGTACTCGGCCCGGTCTCCACTGGCCTTGGTGAAGTGTTCCAGTACACCATCGACCACCCAAGTGACGGCAAACGAAAACTGTCTGACGCGGAACTGATGGAGCGCCGCTCAGTTCAGGACTGGGTAGTTCGACCCATGCTGCGATCGATACCGGGCGTGGCTGAAATCAACTCAATGGGTGGGCTGGAGCGGCAATATCAGGTACTGGTTAATCCTGATCGCCTGCGTCACTATCATCTGTCACTCGAAGATGTGCGCAATGCGATTGCCAAGAACAATGCCAATTCCGGCGGTGGCATTCTGCCTCAAGGTGCAGAGCAATACCTGATCCGTGGTGTTGGACTGACCCGTACCGTCGAGGACATTGGCAATATCGTCCTGCAGGAGGAGCGCGGCATACCCGTCTTCGTTAGGGATGTGGGTCAAGTCAAAATCGGGCCCGCAGTACGACAAGGGGCTCTGGTTAAAAATGGTGTTACTGAATCAGCGGGTGGCATTGTCATGATGCTGCGCGCAGGCAATGCCAAGGAAATCGTCACCCGCATCAAGGAACGTGTCCACGAAATCAACAGCAAAGGCATGCTGCCCAACGGGCTGCAGATAGTGCCTTTTTACGACCGCACTGAGCTGGTAGATGCCTCGCTATGGATGGTGGGCAAAGTACTGATTGAGGGCGTGATTCTGGTCGTGATCGTACTCTTGATCTTCCTTGGCGACATACGCTCCAGTCTGGTGGTGGTGGCCACACTGATTCTCACGCCACTGATCACCTTCATGATCATGAACAAGATCGGCCTGTCAGCCAATCTCATGTCACTCGGCGGACTGGCGATCGCCATTGGTCTCATGGTCGATGGCACCGTTGTGGTGGTTGAAAATGTATTCCACCGGCTGGGTCACGCCCCACCCGAGCAGCGCCTCGCCATCGTGCGCGAGGCAACACTGGATGTCGCCAAACCCACGATTTATGGCATCTCCATCATCATTCTGGTGTTCCTGCCATTGATGACGCTGACCGGCATGGAAGGCAAAATGTTCGGACCACTGGCGCTGACGATCGCGATCGCACTCGCAGTTTCGCTGGCTATTTCCCTGTTGCTGTCGCCAGCGCTGTGCTTCTACATACTGCGGGGTGGCGCAGACCATGACACAAAGCCTATTGCATGGATGAAGCGCCATTATCTTCGTCTCCTCAATCTAGCCCTCGGCGCAGAAAAGAAAACCGTCGCTGCTGCGGTTGGTCTGCTGATCGCATCGATCATGATCGTGCCTTTGCTTGGCAAGAGCTTCATACCGATCATGAAAGAAGGATCGATCACACCATCCATCATTCGCATGCCGAGTATTTCGCTGGATGAATCGATCAAGATCGATATGCAAGCGATGCAAATCATTAGCGAGATACCCGGTGTGCGCATGGCCGTCTCCAAATTGGGCCGCGGCGAATCCCCTGCAGATCCCTCTGGTCCGAATGAATCGGATCCCATCGTCTCTATCGATCCGGAATCCGACCGCACGCAGGTCGAAATCGAAGACGATATTCGCAAAGCTCTCTCTGGCATGCCGGGCGTGCAGATTGTGATGAACCAGCCCATCTCGCAGCGCGTCGATGAAATGCTGACCGGCGTACGCTCGCAACTGGCGATCAAGATCTTTGGTGATGATCTGGCCGAGCTGAAGCGAATTTCTGAAGAAGTTGCCCGCGTCGTGAAAGAAGTACCCGGCGCGAGGGATATCCGTGTCGATCGTTTGTCGGGACAACAAACTCTGACCATCGATATCGACCGACGCGCCATTGCGCGCTACGGCATCAATGTCGCCGATATTCACAGCATCATCGAAACTGCGATTGGCGGCAGTGAAGTCAGCCAGTTGTACGAAGGTGAGCGTCGCTACGGCATCCTGCTGCGTTATCCCGAGTCTTACCGCAACACGGTGGAAGTCATACGCGAGACCATGCTGCGCACGACTGAAAATGTCATGATCCCGCTCGACAACGTCGCTACCATTCGACTGGTGGATAGTCCGCCGACCGTCAACCGGGAGTCCGGCAAACGGCGGGTGGTGGTGGGTGCCAACGTGGCAGGCCGCGATCTGGGTGGTTTT
The DNA here is from genome assembly GCA_039806005.1 of Pseudomonadota bacterium. Classification (GTDB taxonomy): domain Bacteria; phylum Pseudomonadota; class Gammaproteobacteria; order Burkholderiales; family Burkholderiaceae_D; genus Pernthalerella. The sequence continues at coordinate 17,505 of JBDKLM010000037.1, read as the reverse complement.
GTCGCCGAGGTACAGCAACGCGTGGAACAGAAGGTCAAACTGCCTGAAGGTTATTACTTTTCCTGGGGTGGTCAGTTCGAGAACATGCAACGCGCCATGGCCACACTCATGGTGATCGTGCCACTCACCATTGCCGCCATCTATTTCCTGCTGTTCCTGATGTTCAATTCCGTGCGGCTCGCCGGATTGATTATCACAGTACTGCCTTTTGCCTCCATCGGCGGGATTTTCGGACTTGCACTGACAGGCGAATACCTGTCGGTACCGGCATCGGTTGGATTCATTGCGCTCTGGGGTATTGCAGTCTTGAACGGTGTCGTGCTGGTCAACTTCATACGGCAGCTGCGCGAACAAGGCATGGCACTGGCAGAAGCCGTACGCGAAGGTTGCACGCAGCGTTTCAGACCCGTGATGATGACCGCGACTGTGGCACTGCTGGGCCTCGTGCCCTTCCTGTTTGCCACTGGACCCGGATCCGAGGTGCAAAGGCCACTGGCGATCGTTGTGATCGGTGGACTGATTACATCAACCCTGCTCACGCTGGTGGTGCTCCCCGTGCTCTACCGTTGGTTCGAACCACCCGTGGAGAAAGCCGGCAGCTAAGTAAGCGCTGAGCAAATAGAAGCTGAGGACGTCTCGGCGCGTTGGCCACTGTCAGGGCGTGTGCCGCATCCGTATCTGTCTGCGCTATGATCGCGCTGATGAGTCAAATGGGAGTGCAGCAATGACAACCCGGGAGTGCGGCGCATGATCCGCCTGCAGCTGGCTGGCTGCAGCGGCGGTATCGGCGGCAGCGAACGCCAAACCACCTGCTATCTACTCAACGACAGCGTGCTGATCGATGCCGGCACGGGTCTGGGCACGCTATCTCTCGAAGCAATGGCGGGGATTGACCACGTGGTGCTCACGCACGCTCACCTGGATCACATAGCCTGCCTGCCGCTGCTGGTGGATTCGGTTGCAGGTATGCGCAGCGCGCCGCTTCAGGTATGGGCGCTGCCCGAGGTCATCGCCATCCTGCGCGCACATATCTTCAATAATCATATCTGGCCTGACTTCACCGTCATTCCTGATGCCGTGCATCCATTCATGCAACTCAAGCCTTTGCCCACCGACGGCCTTGATATCGGCGGGCTGCATTTCACGCCCTTGCCGGCGCTGCATGGCATACCTGCTTGTGGCTATCGGGTCAGCCGGGGCAACGTCACCCTCGCATTTTCCGGTGACACCAGCGACTGTGTCGCGTTCTGGGAAGCGGTGATTGAAGATACTGCCATCACGGCCGTGATCGTGGAATGTTCTTATCCATCGACGATGGCCACGTTGGCAGATTTATCGATGCATATGCATGCAGGCGCACTGGCGCAAAGGCTGGGCGAATTGCCAGCCAAGGTGGTCGGCGTGGTCATTCACCGCAAGCCAGGTTTTGAAGACGCCATCGCTGAAGAGTTATCCAAGGCGCTGACAGGCCGCGATTTGCGATTGCCGCAACCGGGCGAGGTATATCAGTTCGGTTGATGCGGCAGGGTCACTGCCACAGCAGTACATTCAAGCCTTCATCGCGTTGTGCATGTAAAGCTGCAACAGCAAGGCCTCAAGCACGGGCGTCGCGATACCACCCTCTTTGGCCAGCAGATCACGCAGACCCTGCGCCGTAATCTCCATGCAGGTCGTGGCACCAACAGCCTTGGCCGCCGCACTGCGCACGCCGCCGGCAAGCAAAGCCTGCTCGCCGAATGAGGCACCAGCAGAGAGCAGCGCAATCTGATGGTCGCGCTTGCGATCAATGATGGCGACCTGACCCGACTGAATCACATAAAAATTTTTCGCGACGTCACCCGGTTCGAAGAGCACCTGGCCATCCGCATAATTGACGGCATTGAATCCGCTCATGACAAACTCTCCGGCGGCGAAGCAAGATCGAGAATGCGCATGGTGGTGAAGCGGCAAATACCTTTCAGACCCGCGTTCAGACGCCGCACCTCACGCAGCGCACGATCAATCGGAATGACCTTGGTTGTGACCACTGTTTTGGCCACCGCATCCCACTGGTAAACGCCATCGACCAGTCCTTCAGCCAGACCAAACACGCTGCCGGGACCAAACAGATGACTCCCCTTCTCGCCCGTAGCCAAGACCTCACCGGAAATGATCACATGAGCAAACACTGGATGCTCGCCGCGCTCGGCAATTTTCTGGCCGGGGTTGAACAATCCTGAATTGAGCAAATCGCTTCCCCAGAGCTTGAAAAACAAACGCTCTGCGCTGGAGAATTCATGATGGTCGTAGGCGTCGTGCGCCTCGCGTGATTTGGGATCGGTAATACCCAGAGCCTTGAAGCGCTGGACATCCAGCGCAAATCGGAAAACCTCTCCCTGCGAATTGGTGGTCATTATGTTGTGGTCCTGTTTTTATCGGGGACGCCAGATGAACCGCAATTCCATCTGGCTTCGAATACAGCAGCGCCCCCATGATGTACTCACCTTAACCGCATTATAGAACTCGTCAGACCCGACTGTCAGGCCCCTTCATTCACACGAGAAAAGTGTTTTCAAATTGAGAACCAAATTTCCTCAAACGGTTTATCCCTGTTATGGAAGCGCTGGTTAAATCAATGCAGAAACTTTGGTGGCAAGATCAATGGAGCCAAGACATTGATTTTATTGATCCCCGCGTCGCACAGCTGCGCTGGCTCGCCATAAAACGCAGATTTATTCAGCGTCTCCTTAACTTCAGGGCCAAGGTGTAATAAGATAGCGGCACAACAGAAACTTCAAAAAAGAAAAAATACTGCCAATTCAGGCGCTGGCAAAATCGCCTCACGATTTCCACCCAAAAGAAAACCATCAGGGGAATCACATGGAAATATCAACCGCCATCGACATCCGCAGCGTGATGCAGACATCGGGTGTCATCATGGCCTACAACGGCTCGGTGTCCGATGATCTCATGGTCACACTGGCTGACATCCTCAAGTCCCGCATGGAAGGCCTCGATGACGCGAAACGCTCTCGTACGGTGTTCTCCGTGTTCATGGAGGGCATGCAAAATCTGATCTGGCACGGCCGCACGACCCAGAACGCAAATGGCATGGTCTGCATCTCCCAGCACGAGGGTGAGATCACTATCGTCTGCGGCAATCGCATCAATCGTTCAGACTCGGTGAAGCTCAAGGAAACCCTGGAGCAACTGCAGGCCGCCGACAAAGACACCATACGTCAGCTCTATCGCGAAGGCATGTCTCGATCCAATGAGCACGAAGGTCCAGGCGCTGGTCTGGGTCTGCTCGAAATCGCCCGCCGTGCGTCGCATCCGATTTCGTTTGCCTTCATGGATCTTGACGAGCTGCATGTTGATTTTTTTCTGGCCGCGCGGATTTAAGGAGAAGCAGTAATGAGTGACCTACATATCGCGGCAACCGATCGCACACCTGAAATACAGCTTTCCGCCGCCGAGGGTATTTTCAGCATGCGCGGCGAGTCGTTTCCTGAAGATGTCGCTGCGTTTTATGGGCAAGTCATCATGGCCATTGATGAATTGGCCAACACAATCAAGGGCCCGCTCAAGGTGGATGTCGCCATGGTGTACATCAACAGTTCGAGCATCAAGGCCATGTTCCGAATTTTCGAAGGGCTGGAAAACGTACGCAAACACGGTCATCCACTCACCATTACCTGGCACTTTCAAGACGATGACGACATCATGCAAGAGCTGGGTGAAGACTTCAAAGATCGTTTCCCCGATTTGCCCATCGAAGTACAGGCAAGCTAAGCTCCGGCCTTCTTGATGGACGACCCGCTATTTGACCTGTACGACCGCGAAAAGCGCTTGCTGGCCGAAGGGCCCGAGCTGCTGGCCTCCGGCGATGACGAGGCCATTCGCTCTTTTGCGCACCGACTTTTCGAACGCTTCGCCAAAGTCGTCCGGGAAAACGAAGATCTCACGCGTCACTCCGACCGCCAGGAACAGCGTCTGGTCAAACTGAACCAGAACCTGAAAACCCAGACGCGTGAACTCGATGAACGCAAGACCGCACTCGAGGCCTTGTCACGGCAGTTGTCCAAGTACCTGCCGCCGCAAATTCATGAAGCTCTGTTCGAGGGCAAGCACGACACTCGCATCACCACACAGCGCAAGAAACTCACTGTGTTTTTTAGTGACATCAAAGGCTTCACGCAGACCTCGGAGAGCCTGCAGCCTGAAGCACTGACCGAATATCTGAATGAATATTTTTCAGAGATGACGCAAATCGCCATCGATCACGGCGCCACCATCGACAAATACATGGGTGATGCGATGATGGTTTTCTTCGGTGATCCCGAGACTCGCGGGGTGCGTGACGATGCACGTGCTTGCCTTGAAATGGCGCTGCAGATGCACGAGAAACTGAAAATTCTGCACAAACGCTGGCGCGCCAGCGGCTTTGATCAACCCTTCGAAGTCCGTATCGGCATCAACACGGGCTTCTGCAATGTCGGTAATTTCGGTAGTGAACAACGACTGTCCTACACCATCATCGGCGGTGAGGTCAATCTTGCGCAACGCCTTGAGTCGAACGCTGATCCCGGTGGCATTTTGATGAGCTACGAAACCTGGGCCCATGTGCAGGACATGGTCGATGTGGAAGAGCGCGGCGCAATTCAGATGAAGGGTATTGCGCGCGACGTCAAAACCTATGCGGTCAAAGGTCGCAAGTCGGCGGGAGAATCGCTGGTATTTTCATATGACCACCCGGCGGGTGTGTCGATTGATATCGATCCCACGACGCTGGACGAGAACGAAAGAGTGCAGTTGTCGGAAAAACTGAGCACGCTAGCGGAAGCACTACGTCGGCAATAATGGCTCGACGATGTCTCTGAAGCTGGTGGATCCCAGCGAATTTTGACACGTCATCCCAGCGAAAGCTGGGATCCATCGATAAACCTATAGGCTAATAATCCTCAACCATCCCCTGCGAAATAGTCATCTTAACCAGCGCATCGCTCAAAACTCCCCGCAGCCGCCGACTTCCAATAACTGCAAAACGGCTCAGGCAGCAAAGCAAGCTTCGTTTCATCCATCAAGGCACCCTCGGGCACTGTCGGTAAAACTGCAGAAAGCGGCACTGCGACGCCCGCAGCATTGCGCACCATCAGATGATCCGCCGTAATGTCACCTGGACGCTCCAGACCTGCCGCACCCACCAGTTCGGCCAGAGCCTCGACCGTCAGCGCGTGGAAATTTTTTACGCGCTCTGCCTTGTCGGTCACCACCAGTGCGCGCTGGCGATTCGGATCCTGTGTCGCTACGCCCGTGGGGCAATGATCGGTGTGGCAGCTGCGCGACTGAATGCAGCCAAGCGCAAACATGAAACCCCGCGCTGAATTGCACCAGTCCGCACCCAATGCGATGGCGCGCGCGATATCGAAAGCCGAGATGATTTTGCCTGCCACACCGATGCGCACCTGATCTCGCTTGCCTACCCCCACCAGCGTGTTGTGCACGAGTCGCAAACCTTCGCGCATGGGCATACCCACATGGTCGGAAAATTCAACCGGCGCCGCACCAGTCCCACCCTCGCTGCCATCGACCACGATGAAATCGGGATAGATATCAGTCTCCAGCATAGCCTTGACCATTGCGAACCACTCCCAGGGCTGACCGATACACAACTTGAACCCCACCGGTTTGCCACCGGAACGTTCGCGCAAATGCTGCATGAAACCCATGAGCTCCAGCGGCGTGGAAAACTCGCTATGTGCTGCGGGTGACACGCAATCCTCACCCAGCGGCACACCACGCGTCGCCGCGATTTCAGGCGTCACTTTTGCAGCAGGCAGCACGCCGCCATGGCCGGGCTTTGCGCCTTGCGAGAGTTTGATTTCGATCATCTTCACCTGAGGCGATTGTGCCTGCTCTGCAAACTTGTCGGCATCAAAACGTCCGGTCGGCGTGCGGCAGCCAAAATAACCCGAACCAATCTCCCAGATCAGGTCACCCCCATGTTCCCGGTGATACGCAGAGATCGACCCCTCGCCCGTGTCATGCGCAAAGCCGCCCATCTGCGCGCCGTGATTCAGTGCACGAATCGCATTCGGCGAGAGCGCGCCAAAGCTCATGGCAGAGATATTGAATATCGATGACTCATAGGCTTGCGTGCACTGAGGGCCCCCAATACGCACACGGAAGGTTTTCGGGTCCGCGTGACGAGGCGCAGACGAATGCCCTATCCATTCGCTGCTGGGCTCATACACGGCCTTGATGGTGCCGAAACCGCGCTTGTCGTTCATTTTTTTCGCACGCGAGTAAACCATCGCACGCTGGTTGCGCGAGAACGGAAGCTTTTCTTCGTCACTCTCCAGAAAATACTGCCGGATCTCGGGGCGTATGTATTCGAGCATGAAACGCAAATGACCCGATACCGGGTAATTGCGCAGGATGGCGTGCTTGTCCTGCCGGTAGTCATGCCAGCCCAGGATGAACAGCCCTAGGCAAATCACCGATAACAACCAGGAGAATGGCAGGAATACAATGATCCCAAAACCTGACAGCACCCAAGGCAAAAAGCGCGAATGTTCAGACATGCGATGTCTCCTGAGCTTTTATGTTTTAATTTTGGTAGGGAGACGCTGAATAAATCTGCGTTTTATGGCGAGCCGGCGCAGCTGTGCGACGCGGGGATCAATAAAATCAAGGTCTTGGCTCCATTGATCTTGCCACAAAAGTTTCTGCATTGATTTAATCAGCGCTTCCGTAGATTCCTGACTTGCGGCTCACACTATCCCATCCAAGGAGATGACATGAAACGAATTTTTACTCTGCTGCCGTTGGCTGCCAGTTTTCTCGCAGCGCACGCACAGGCTGATCATACCGTAACGATGCAACTGGCCGATGAACAAGGCAGTGGCCGCGCAATCGGCAGCATCGTCATTTCCGAGTCCCGCTACGGCGTCGTGTTCACGCCCGAACTATCGGGTCTGCAACCCGGCGTTTATGGGTTCCATGTACATGAAAAGCCCTCGTGTGCCCCGGCTGAAAAAGATGGCAAGATGGTACCCGCGCTCGGCGCCGGTCCTCACTTTGACCCAGCAGGCAGCAAGAAGCATGGCACACCCTGGGGTGATGGTCATCTGGGTGACTTGCCCGCGCTTGCCGTGTCTGCCAATGGCAATGCCGTCAACCCCGTGCTGGCACCCCGTCTGAAACTGGCTGATCTGAAGGGCCGTTCACTGATGATTCATGCGGGTGGAGACAATCATGCCGATCATCCCGCACCGCTCGGCGGTGGCGGTGCGCGTATGGCTTGTGGTGTGATTCAGTGACTGAGAACTGAGAAATGAGAGTTGGGCGCAATACTCGTTTCGCGGGAGATTGTCAGGGGCAAAAAAATTTAAGGTATGCGACGAACGCCACTGGATCCCCATCAATTAAATTCCACATCCACCGCAGGATCTCCCGGCAAGCCCACATACTGCAACTTGACCTTCATGCCCGGCTTGGTGGGCTGCGGGGGAATGAAACCACCGAGGCTGAGCAAATCGCCTTTCTTGAGGGTGATGCCATCTTTTTTCAGTTCACGTGCCAGCCAAATGGCAGCGTTAATCGGATTACCCATCAGTGCGCTGCCCTGTGCGCGTCCCAATTCTTTGCCACCTGCATTTTCATCCGTCAGTATGACTGTCATGTTGGCGAGTGCATCGAGAAACGCCTGACTTTTCACCACCGGGATTTCCATACCCAACACGCCACCGCGAAACGCGACATTGGTCGCGATCATCGCATTACCACTGAACTGCCCCTCGAGCATCAAATCAGGCAATTCGATGAAGGGCACTATGCCATCCAGATAAGACAGTGCCTCCAGCGGCGTTTTCGCATCAGCCAATCGCGGATCTTTTACCTCAACGATAAAGTCGGCTTCATACAAAGGACGAGCACCGAAATCTGCAGGCAGCACCGCAATGATATCGATCATGTTGCGGTCATACATATAACCCCACTTGGGGCCACTCACGCCAAAACGTTCTTGCAACGCGGGATTGGTGAATGCCGCCTTGTAACCTACCAATGCACCCAAGGCCGTCTTTAGTTGTTTGCCGAGCTTGCGCTTGGCGCACTCGGCGTCTTCCAAATTGATGTCGTTGCCAAAACCCTTGCTGATTTTGCGCTTGCTGAAATCACCGACATACGCAGCCACCGCAGCATCATCGGGACAAGCCGCTTGAGCCACAGCGCCAACAAAAATCAGAGCAAGCAGGCCGTATCGAAAATTCATGAGCAAGGGTCTCCTGAGGAATGAGGCGCAGGAAGCGCCTTCTTTGTTGACAAGCTTATCACGCGGCTTGCGACATTGACCTCAGCCGAAGCTATGGTAATGAACCACGCTACTCTTTAGTTTGACCGCCCAGAGATCAGGGTTGAGCAAGCAAAAGAGTCGCGCTGAGTCGTCATAAGAGCTGACTCGATTCGGCATCCTCATAACATTAATTTTTCAATAACATTGCCAAAATTATCGTTATCTAAAGCGAAATAAATTATTCGAAAGCTACTCAGGCATTATCGTTAAGGCAATTTAATTCGAAAATATTTTTTGCCCTATGGATAAATTGCAAGATTCGATGCAAACTTCCCCCGCTTAGCAAATTAATCAGACACAGCAAGCTGTGATGATTACCCGAGTGCGAGAACAAGAAGACAAACTCTCGGCGGGTCAGACAAACAAACAAAAGGGGGAGATCCATCCAATGCAACAACAAGAGAATGCGGGGACAGCGGCCCCAGCTTATTTCAGTGCAGGGGACATGATTTTCGTTGTCGCCGCCATCATCGTGGCTGTTCTGGTGGCAAGACTGGGTTACGTGACCTACCAAGATGGGTACGCCACTGAGATGGTCAAAGCGAATGGTGAAAATTTTGCGAAATGGCTGACCGAGCAAGGCGCAGCCCGCGATAGCGACAAGAGCTTCGCGCCTTGCACTGGCGCCGAGGCCACCTGGGCCAGCTGTCGTGAAGCGCTGGTGGCTCAGGGCGGTCCGATGAGCCATCTCAAAAACGAATTCGACAAAGCCAATCAGGTCTTCGCTTATACGTGCGACAGACACCAGACCAATACCCACGGCGCGATTTTACTGGAGCTGGGAACACCCAAGCCACCCGATGGAGCTTCTCTGCAGTACGCGCCGATCGAAGACACGACTGAATTGTCCAAAGCCACGCCGCTACGCGTGTCCATATGCGGCCGAGGCTTTTCGGTAATCAATATCGCTGAACTCACGCTGTGAGATACCTATGAGCACACCAATGACCCAAGAAATCGCCGCCAAGCCGAAGATGACTCTGAGAGGCTTCGTCCATGCCTGGCTCTTCGATCAAAATAATCCCAACAACTATCAAAAGCAGCTTGATAGCTGGATCATTTGGCTGATCCTTGCCAATGTCCTGAGCATCGTGGTGGAACACATCCCCGCGCTGTACGAACCCAACGTCGTATTTTTCTCCTGGTTTGAAAAGATCTCGCTGTGGATATTTACCGTTGAATATCTCCTTCGTCTCTATGCAGCGCCAGAAGATCCGGATTTTTCAGGTTCGCGACTGCCCCGCCTCAAATACATTCGCAGTCCTTATGCACTGATTGATGCGGTAGCCATCCTGCCCTTCTATCTGGCGTCATTTACGCAGCTGGATCTGCGCGTTTTGCGAGCCCTGCGAATATTGCGACTGCTTAAGCTCTTCCGATTCGTCATGCCGGCGGTTCAGGAATTCCGCGCAGCCAACAAGGGACGCACGTTCCGCCAACAAGTGTATGCCTTGCTGAATCCAACTGAGACCAGCGGCAAGCTGCAAGAAATCATCGACACCTTTATCGTCTGGTGGGTCTTTATTTCCGTGATGGCGGTGATTCTGGAGTCAGTCGCAGCCATTCACTACGTCCTGAATTTGCAGTTCATCGTGATTGATGCAGTAGCAGTTTTCATATTCTCGATGGAATATATTTTCAGGCTGTATTCAATACCGGAAAACCCCAAATTCCAGGGTGCTATTGCGGGTAGATTCAGCTACGCACGCTCACCGATTGTGGTCATCGATTTGCTGGCCATCGTTCCCTTCTTCCTTGAGAGCCTGCTGCATCATCTGTTTGATCTGCGATTCTTGCGGGTTTTCCGCTTGATGCGACTGCTGAAGCTGACTCGCTACACAACATCAACCGGCACACTGCTCAAAGCCCTCAAGCGTGAATGGCCCGTGATTGCAGCATCAACTTTCATCATGTTGTTGCTCGTGATTTTGACCGCCAGCCTGGGTTATTTGTTCGAACACGAGGCACAGCCCGATAAATTTGAAAACATCCCGCAGGCGATTTACTGGGCGGTAGTGACACTGGCATCCGTGGGTTATGGTGACATCTCCCCTGTCACGCCTATAGGTCGGTTAATGACCATCATCATGGCGCTGGTCGGTATTGGCATCTTCGCGGTTCCTGCGGCGATCCTGTCGACAGCATTCAATGATCAGCTGCACAAAGATCGTGAGGCGATGCACGCAGAACTCATGCGCTATATGCACGATGGCGTCATTGACGACGAGGAATACCAAAAACTACTCAAGGAAGCAGACCAACTGCACATCACCAAAGATGAAGTTGATCTCTTGATTGAACAGGCCAAGCGGGAACGGGCGGATGCGACGGCCCATCTGCTACCTATGGCTGCAATCAAAGAAATGCCGGAAGTCGCATTCGAACAATTCCGGATGGCGATCTCCAATTTACGGCAGATCGCAGCAGCGAGCGATCAGGAAAAACTCAAGCAGCTGTTTGAAACGCCAGGACGGGCAACCGACGAGGAGCGCGCTATCTGGCGACAAATCAATCCGTCTGGCGCGCGTTAAAGGTGAGTTCAGGACAAAGCAATCACTGCAATAAGCAATGCAAAGGCGAACAGGAAAAGGATAAGGCTGGTTTTATCTTTTCTCCTGGGCGCCGGGTCGGTTGAGGGCGCGCTCAGATCAAATCTGAGGCGCTGTCTCAGTCGACGCGATGACTGCATGAGCGTCTGTATCAGGACGATTTTCATATGTTTCCCCAAGGAAAATTAGCGGAACAATAAATACTATAATACAAGTAATTTATTCTTTCCCGGACCGATACGGCCCTCGCCTGACATCTGCGTCTGCGTCACCAACATTCAATCTTTACAGCCTCCTCATTATTATCAGTATTTCATGAAAAAACGCTTAATGGAGATCCTTGACGGATCATCAAATGACACTGCAAGCAAAATTTTTGAATGGGTTATCACGATTGTTGTGTTAACCAATTGTGCCGCCGTTGTACTGGATTCAGTGCATGAAATCCACGAGGCTTATAAAGAATTTTTTCATGAATTCGAGTTCTGGAGCGTGATGTTCTTCACCTCGGAATATGTGCTGCGGTCCTGGTCTTATGGCGCCCGCTATTCGGCCGAAGAAGGCGGCGCATGGCGGGGCCGGAAAGAATACATGTTCAGCTTTTTTGGACTGGTCGATTTTTTCGCCACGGCACCTTTCTACCTGCACTTTCTTTTTCCTTATCTCGATCTTCGCGTGCTGCGGGTATTGAGATTGCTGCGAATACTCAAACTTTCCAAGTACAACACGGCATTGCAGGATCTATTTCACGCAGTGGCCTCGGAAAAGAAGGCATTTACCTCCGCCCTCTTTCTTCTGGTGATCGCCACCATTGTGTCGGCATCACTGATGTATTTTGCTGAAGGCCATCACCAGCCCGAGCATTTTGGTTCTATACCGACCTGTATTTACTGGTCAATTATCACGATCACCTCGGGTTACGGTAACGTTGAAGACCTCACACTCGCAGGTGAAATCATTGCGCTGGTGACTGGTTTTCTGGGCGTGTGTATGGCGGCGATCATGACCGGTATTGTGGCCTCGGCATTCGCTAATCAACTCTCCCGCAAAAAAGCCGCTTTCGGTCAGCAGCTGAGACAGGCGCTGGCTGACGGTGTAGTGACAGAAGCCGAACAGGAAACCCTGGATCGCTTGCGTCGCCAATACCGCCTGACAGAGCAGCAAGTACAAGCCATGATGGATGAGGCGCGCAAAGAAAACGCTGGCAACTAGTCTGGCGACCCCATAGGGACCTTGACGGGTGGGCACGGCACTTGCGTCCGCCCTGAATACATATTCATTCACCGGCGGTAAAAATGGCCGAGTCAATGCCCGATTTGTAGTTTTAAGGTAATCACATCACGCCAAGCCTTTCTCCTTGATTCATCAGCAGCTACACTCCCGTATCGTGTGAACGATGAACTGGTAGCGCTTGTACAAGGAAGGCTGCCTGCCAACCTGCCTCAGAGACTGCCTTTTTTTACGCTCGTCTGCGCCTGGCAAAGGTTTGAACACCGCCTGTGGCTTTTGCCGGTAATGCCGCCATTGAAGGATAAATCCATGTCTCGGTATCTAAAGATTTTCGGCCTGTTCGTACTGGCATTCGGGGTCAATGCCATGGCGCCGACCTTACTCGGCTATATGGGGCATCTGGTCGGCGCCGAGTCTGCAATCGGCGCAACCCTGTGGTGCCTGAGTCTGTTTTTCCTTTTTGGATGGTCCTGCAGCCGGCTCTCCGAGAACACCCTTTTTCCCAGCTTTACCCTGCAACTCCTGATGGGCATCGTCTTGCATGACGCGCTGGCACCGTTGACGACTCAAGTGGTTCTGGCAGTCGTGGTCTGCACTGCGCTGGCAGCTATCATCCTGAAATCGGGCGGAGATGAGATCGATCGGCGCGAGTTCCTCAAAATCGCGTTTCCCACCATCATGATCGCGGTCGTCGGTTTTCTGGTGACCTTCTTTGTGATGTGCGGCATTCTGATGGCACTGGGACTGGATGGTAAAACGGCAGCGCTTCTTTCCGCCATCATTGGATCAACCGACCCGGCAGCGGTTATTCCCACACTCAAGCGTCTGGTATTCAAGGCACAGTTCAAGCGAATCACGAGCCTGGCCGTGGCAGAGAGCGCACTCAACGATGCGGTGGGCGCGATTTTCACCGCCTCGGTCGCCGCCATCCTGCTCGCAGGCGGTCATGTTGATAATTTGACCGACCTGTCTGGCAGTCTTTTCAGCAGTGATAATCTGGTAGATCTGGCAAAGCAGATTCTGTTTGGCACAATCGCCGGACTGCTTGGCTGTATAGCCATGTACAGCTACGAGAAATACAAATCAAAACTTTATACAAGCGGTGCTGAGGAGGCCAAGTATGATTTTGCGATTGTCCTCGCGATACCCCTGATCACTTTCCTGCTTGCTCAGGATCTCCACGGAAACGGCTTTCTTGCTGCCTTTGTTGCGGGCCTCATGGCCAACTTCAACAGCTCTGCGCCCTATTTTCACGGTCAGTTACATAATCTCGAAACGCAGATCGAGTCCGTGGCCAAGCCCATCATTTTCATGATGGTAGGGCCTTTCGTTTCGTTGAGCGATCTCGCCGATACTGCATTACTCGGCTTTGTTGCCGCCATGCTCTTCATCTTCATTGCACGCCCGGTCGCAGTGATGGTGTCGCTACTGCCCACCAATATCACTCTGCGCGAAAAACTCTTCATGTGTTCGGTACGAGAAACCGGCGTGATTCCTGTGGTTCTGGCTGTCGTGACCGCATCGCAGTTCCCCGATCTGAAGCTTGTCATGCCCTTGACCGCCTGGATCGTGGTTTGGACTCTGACCCTGTTGCCAGCGTTTACGCCCTGGTGGTCAAAGAAATTGGATTTGGTTGAATAGTGATACATCAGGTCGCTGCAAAAATCCGTGTGGTATGGCGTCCCAGAGATGCTGCACCCCGCAGCATTGCGGAATGATCAAAAACTTGACAGCTGACCCGCCAAAGTAGAAATTGACGCTTCGGGCCATTGGTCCCACCCGCCCGGAATCCCGACCACCCCTGATACTGGAGGCACGCCATGCAGACGATCAAAGCCTTTTTGGAAAGAGCACCCAGAGAAGTCTTTTCGGTCAGCCCGGAACAGACGGTGTGGGAGGCTCTGAAAGTGCTTGCTGACAATAACATCGGCGCACTGGTGGTCATGCAGGGATCGCAGATGGTGGGGATCTTCTCCGAGCGGGACTACGCCCGACGCGTGGAGCTTAAAGGCCGGCTGACCCGCGAGACTCAGGTACAAGAGGTAATGACGGCCGAGTTCATCACCATCAGCCCAGAACAGCAAATGGATGAGTGCATGCAAATCATGACGGATAAGCGCATACGTCACCTTCCGGTAATGAAAGAGGGCCAGCTGCTTGGCATGGTCTCCATCGGCGATGTATTGCTGGTGATGATCGCAGAGCAAAAACGGCTGATCGATCAGCTGCAGAGTTATATCGCCGGATAAAGAAAAATCGCTTGATTTTTGGGCCAGCCGCGTTCTCAGTGATACAGATTTTCGACTCGACCCTCGGCATCGACTCGATAACAACGAAGGTCGAGATTGAAAACTTCAGGCTTCACGATGGATTTACCGCGCAACATGCGAGCGCACTCCTGAATACCTTCCGGCACTGAGGGGTGAGGGAAAATCAATTCCGCCAGCTGATCAACGCCCGCATTCAACGCAATCATCAATGCAATCGCCTGACTGGTGCTGGAGGCGTGATTGCCCATCACACGCAAGCCGAGGATTTTCATCTCGTCGTCATCAGACACAAGAATCTTGAAGAAGCCACCGGTCTTGCCCATGGCAATCGCCCGATTGATGTAGCGATAATCCATCACCGCCATGCGGTAAGGAATTTTTCGCTTCTTGGCTTGTGTCTCGTTCAACCCGACAGCAGCGACCTCGGGATTCAAGAACATGATGGTGGAAATGTTCTCGTAAATCAGATCCTTCGGCGGTTTTCCGAATATACGCTCGACCGCGTAACGCCCCTCCAGCTCACCGACATTGACGAGTGAGATATCGGCCGTAAAATCACCGACTGCATAGATATTGGGTACCGTGGTTTGGGTCGCATCATCAACGCAATAACCCAGCTCATTGAGCTGCACACCAGCAGCCTCCAGACCGAGATTTTCCGTATTGGCGACTCGACCGACGGAAATCAGGGCATTGTCGACGGTATAAATTTCGTGTCGACCATCTTTGTAGTTCAGGACATATTCGACCTTGCCATTGACGATTTTCATCGATTCCAGTGACGATCCACGGTGAATGACCACGCCATTCTTTTCCAGATTACTGGCCAGCGCTGCAGAGATATCTTCATCTTCGAAAGGCAGGATGCGATCCTCCTTGTCAATCAGGAAGACCTTGGTACGCCCGTAATTGGAAAAGATCGTGGCAAATTCACAGCCAATCACGCCGGCACCGAGAATCACGATACTTTTTGGGAAATCGGGCAGCGAGGCGATGCCATCGCTGGTCAGGATGGTTTTTTCATCAATGGGAATATTGGGCAAATAGCGGGGACGGCTGCCAATGGCAAGAATGATGTTTTCGGCCCAGATGACTTCGACACTGCCGTCAGCGCGGGTGATTTCAATTTCGTTTTTATTTCTGAGTTTGCCGTGCCCCTGAAACTCGGTCAGCAATTCCTTGCGCTTGAAATAATTGATTTGCTCACGCAACTGGTTATATTTGTTGCTCACCGCTCTATGCATTTCATTGATCACCGCCGAGTAGCTAAGCTCGCAATCATGCACGGTATAGCCATAATCGGTATGGCGCGTACTCTTGTAGCTTTCTGAAAGCTCCCAGAGCGTTTTGGACGACAAGGCTCCATTGAAAATACCGGCCCCACCCACTTTGTTTTTTTCAATCAGCGCAACCTTTTTACCAAAATCCAGGCCGCGCATGGTGGCTGCAAATCCTGAGGGTCCACCGCCAATGACGCACAAGTCGAATTTTTTCATTTAAATTAGCTCCATTACTTCTTGCCTGATCGGGATTGATCGATCTGCCGCCATATTGCACGATCCAGATCAGTCGCCCGCCCCGGTTGATCGAGGTGCGCCCGAATGTAAGCATCGTCAGCTACCGCCGCCAATTCGCGCAGACGGG
This sequence comes from Pseudomonadota bacterium, assembly GCA_039806005.1. Classification (GTDB taxonomy): domain Bacteria; phylum Pseudomonadota; class Gammaproteobacteria; order Burkholderiales; family Burkholderiaceae_D; genus Pernthalerella. Next base: position 1,477 of record JBDKLM010000037.1, on the reverse strand, counting down.
AGACCAGGGTGTGATATTGCGCCAAAGCGAATTCGGGGTTTTTGGCAGCCAGCGCGAGTGATTCAAATTCACCCTTGGAAGTTTCAATACTGTCGTCACCCTTCTCGATTTCAGCGAGCAGCTGGTTTATTTCCATCATGGTCAGGTGGTGATGCTTTGCATGAATGATAAATGCTTCGCGAGCCGCACCATCAAAGACGGATAAGCGCGCCTCTGCAAGCAAGTCTTGCTTGAGTTTTTCTCGGTTCATGCGCAGCTGATCGGTAAAACCAGACGCCATTACCGCTGCGGGGATCGCGAACAGACCAATTCCCACCAGGGCGAGCACCACCGTAATCAATCGCCCACCGGGAGTAACTGGTGATATATCGCCATAACCTACCGAGGCCAGCGTGATGACAGCCCAGTAAATCGACTGTGGAATATTTTCAAACTTATCTGGCTGGGCATCGCGTTCCAGCAAATAGCCGAAGGCGGCCATCATAAATACCAGCAAGGTAATCATGAACAAGGCCGCCATCAGGACAGGTATCTCTTTTCGTATGACAGCGAACATGGTGTCGCTGGCAGTTGAATAGCGGCCGAGCTTTAGCAAACGCACCATGCGAATGATCCGCAAAAAGCGCAGATCCAGCGTGCCGCCCACGACCAGTTCGATCATGAAAGGCAGAATGGCCACCAGATCCAGCAATCCAGCAGGCGACTTGATGAAACGCACACGCTGCAACAAGGGACTGGTCGATCGGTCCTCTTCGGGGCTCGCGTAGACACGTAATACGTACTCGAGTGTAAAAACGACAAATGACGCTTTATCCAACCACGCAAAATGGCCAGAAAAATGAACGTTGATGCTGCTGACTGACTCCAGCACGATGGACAGTACAGACACCACAATCCAGAAAATAAGAAAAAGCTCCAGGGCCTGGCTCAGCTGCCCTCCAAACTCACCGGGAAACAACAAGGCGTGTACTTTTTGACGGGCTGTGCGCCCACGGTTCAAAGCAATGAATTCATGCAAGCCTTCCCAGACCATCTGGGTGATTTTCAGAATCCGTAGCGCCCGAATAATCCGCAACGCACGCGTATCAATCGCCAGGAACCATCCAAGGATGAAAGGCAGTATCGCCAGCAGATCAATCAGTCCGAGAAAACTGCTTGCATACCGCAGCCTCGGTCGTGTGAACGATGCGTATTCCGGATCTTCTGGTGCGAGGTAAAGCCGTAACACATACTCGATAGAAAAGACCGCCACCGAAAAAACATCAAACCAATGAAACCACTGCCGATATTCGGCCTCGATTGCAGGCGCAGATTCAAAGACCAACGCCAGCAAATTCAGCAGGATCAGAAAGAAGATAAAGCGATTGATAGACTCGCGTGCACCAGCATCGGAATTTTCATCCAGCAGCCAGCCATACAATCTCTTGCGAAAGCGCGGTCGGGCTGCTGTCGTATTCATAGGTGCCGGCATGGGATG